>JASGEP010000012.1:0-18252 GCA_047606285.1 Luteolibacter sp.
ATCACCGCGCTCACGAAACCCAGCCGCAGCCGCGCCGTTTCCCCCGATCCGCACCGTCGCGCCGCCTCTCCCGCTCTCACCAACCTCCTCGGAATGTTCCGAGTTTCCTCGTAAAACAAACTCCCCGCCGCCGTCAGCGAAACCCTTCGCGGCTCCCGTAAAAACAACGTCGCGCCGATTTTTTCCTCCAGCGTTCTGATATGTCGCGAGAGCGGCGGCTGCGCCAGATTCAGCCGCTTCGCCGCCCGCGTGAACGAAAGCTCCTCCGCCACCGCCAGAAAACACTCCAGTTCGCGAATCGAGTAATCCATACCGATTCAGTATCACAAATCGACAAATCAGGTCATTTTATTATCGCGGGAATTTTCCAGAATGCAGTCCATGGCACTCAGCGACACCATCAAGAAAGGTTCCATCCGCGCCCCGCACCGCTCGCTCCTGCGGGCCACCGGAGCGATCCGCTCCGAGGACGATTTCAACAAACCCTTCATCGCCATCGCGAACTCCTTCGTTCAAATCATCCCCGGCCACGCCCATCTCGATGTCGTCGGCCGCAAGGTGCGCGAAGCCGTGCGCGCCGCCGGTGGCGTGCCGTTCGAGTTCAACTGCATCGGCGTGGACGACGGCATCGCCATGGGCCACGGCGGCATGAAATACTCGCTCGCCTCCCGCGAAATCATCGCGGATTCCATCGAGACCATGCTGCGCGCGCATTGCTTCGACGGCGTGGTGTGCATTCCGAACTGCGATAAAATCGTGCCCGGCATGATGATGGGAGCCGCCCGCGTGAACATCCCCGCCGTGTTCGTTTCCGGCGGACCGATGCGCTCCGGCAGAAACCCGAGCACCGGCAAGGCGCTCGACCTTGCCTCCGTCTTCGAAGCCGTCGGCCAATATTCCGCGGACACCATCAGCGAAGAGGAACTCGACGAGATCGAAAAAAACGCCTGCCCCACCTGCGGCTCCTGCTCCGGCATGTTCACCGCGAATTCCATGAACTGCCTCTGCGAAGCGCTCGGCCTCGCCCTTCCCGGCAACGGTTCCATCCTCGCCACCGATCCCGCTCGCGACGCGCTCTTCGACCGCGCCGGACGCACCATCATCCGCCTCGTCCGGGACAATGTTAGACCATCCGACATTCTCACCCGCGAAGCCTTCGAGAACGCTCTCGCGCTCGACATGGCCATGGGCGGCTCATCCAACACCATCCTCCACACCATCGCCGTCGCGAACGAGGCGGGAGTTTCCCTCACCATGGCGGATTTCAACGAAATCTCCGCGCGCGTACCGCATCTCTGCAAGGTCGCCCCCTCCGGCATCCACTACATGGAAGACATCGACCGCGCCGGCGGCATCGCCGCGATTTTGAAAGAACTCCTGCGCCGCCCCGGCCTGCTGCATCCGGATTGCCTCACCGTCAGCGGACTCACGCTCGGGGAAATCGCCGGCGCGGCGGAAGTGAAGGACGCGGACGTCATCCATCCGCTGGAAAATCCCTACTCGGAAAAAGGCGGACTCGCCATTCTGTTCGGAAATCTCGCGCCGGACGGCTGCGTGGTGAAAGCCGCCGGTGTCAGCCCAGCGATGATGAAATTCACCGGCACCGCCGTGATTTTCGAGTCCCAGGAAGAAGCGAACCAAGGAATTCTGCTCGGCAAGGTGAAGGCCGGGGACGTGGTGATCATCCGCTACGAAGGACCGCGCGGCGGTCCCGGCATGCAGGAAATGTTAGCACCCACCGCCGCCATCGCCGGTCGGGGACTCGGCGACAGCGTGGCGCTCGTCACCGACGGTCGTTTCTCGGGTGCCACCCGTGGCGGAGCCATCGGCCACGTTTCCCCGGAAGCCGCCGCCGGTGGGACCATCGCACTGGTGGAACCAGGAGACCACATCGAAATCGACATCCCGGCGAGACGCATCCATTTGCTCGTTTCCGAAGAAATCCTCGCGGAGCGCCGAGCGCGCTGGAGCCCTCCCGCGCCGAAAATCCGCACCGGCTACCTCGCCCGCTACGCCGCGATGGTTTCCAGCGCCGACCAAGGTGCGATTCTTGGAACGCCGACGTTTACGTCGGCCCCATCTACGCAAGCCGACGTGAACGTCGGCGCTCCGTCTCACGGATACCGGAAACCCGCTATCCGCTGCTGAAATTCCCTCAATCTCGGCAGCTCCTCCGGAACCTCATGGAACCCCCCGAAGGTCAGGTTCCCCAAAATCCCGAACAACAGGAAATCCGCATACACCGGAGCCTCGCCGAGCAGAAACGGCGAGGACTCCAGCGCTTGGTCGAAAGGCTTCAGCAACTTCACCGCCGAGGCCACCAGTTCATCGTGCCGTTCCCGCCATTCCTGCACACAACCCTTGCCGAATTTCCGCTCCTTGTGCCGCACGATCATACCGCGCTCGGCCACATCGGAAATGGAATCCACGTAAAACGGATCGAACAAACGAAACGTCACACCCTCCACCTCGTTTTCCAGATAGTGCAGCAGAATCGCCTGCAACCCACGGCTAGCCTGTGGAAAAAGGCGGCCTTCGGCATAGCGGACATCGATGTGCTCCGCGATGTCCTGGCTGTCCCCCGCGGTTTCGTAAATCACCTGTCCGTCATCCACCAGCACCGGCACCTCGTAATACGCGCCATGCGTCAGTCGCAAAAGCTCGCCGCGATCCGCCGAATTCTGTTCCTTCCTTACGAACGGCACATCCAGCGCCTCCAAAGTCCGCTCGATCGCGATGCAAAAAGGGCTGTGCGCCAAACGGTAAATTTCCAGCTTCATCGGATTTTCAATTTAATCCCATCCTGAAAACGGGCAACGCTTGACTTATATCGCATCACGATACATTTCAAGCTCCAATGTCCAGCCGACCGAAAAGACTGACGGACGAGGATTTCCTCCGTCTCGCCAATTTCCGTTACGCCCTGCGTTGTTTCCTTGAATTCAGCGAGCGGGCCGCCGCCGGAGAAAGACTCACGCCGCAACAGCATCAGGCACTGCTCGTCATTCGTGCAAGCCCTCACGGCATCGCCAATATCGCCCGGCTCGCCGAGCGCCTGCGCGTTCGCCACAACACGGCGGTGGAACTCGCCCAGAGACTGGAAGGCTCCGGCCTGATTTCGCGCGAAACGGATCCGGCGGACCGGCGTGCGATCCTGCTGAAACTGACCGACGAAGGTGACGGGAAACTCGAAAGACTCTCGCTGGCACACCGGCACGAACTCACCCAGCTCAGCCCGGAAATGCTCCGGCTTTTCGAAAATCTGCATACCACCGGGGAATGAGTTCACGCCTGCGTTTGCCTCTGCTGGCCATTGTGTTAGGCGCTTTCGCCGCGGTCGCGGGGATCGGTCTCCTGCGGCTGATCGCCCTCATCACGAATCTCTCGTTTCACGGAAAATTTTCCTTCGCAGAAGCGCATCCCGGTTTCGACACCTTCGGGGCCTTCGCCATCGCGGTGCCGGTGATCGGAGGCCTGGTCATCGGCCTGATCGCCCGCTACGGCAGTCCGGAAATCCGTGGCCACGGCATTCCGGAAGCGATGCAGGGAGTGGTGATGAACCAGAGCCGGATTCCGCTCAAAGTGGCGCTACTCAAGCCGCTTTCCACCGCGATCTGCATCGGCACCGGCGGCCCTTTCGGAGCGGAAGGACCGGTCATCGCCACCGGCGGATCGATCGGTTCGCTGCTCGGGCAATGGCTTCCCACCACCGCGGCCGAGCGGAAGGTCCTCCTTTCCGCCGGAGCCGCCGCAGGCGTCACCGCGGTCTTCGGCACGCCGCTCGCCGGAGTTCTGTTAGCCGTCGAGCTGCTGCTTTTCGAATTCCGCAGCCGCAGCCTGCTGCCCGTCGCGATGGCGGCGGGCACCGCCATGGCCGTTCGCGGCCTGATCGGAGAACCGTTTCCCATGCTGCCGCTGCCCTCGCCCCAGGCACCCGGACTGGCGATGACGCTGGGCGCGATCTGCATCGGCGGCTGCTGCGGGATCGCCTCGGTGCTCATGACACACTCACTGCACGGGCTCGAACACCTTTTCGAAAAAATCCCGATCCACTGGATGTGGAAACCGGCACTCGGCGGGCTCGCCGTGGGCCTCATCGGCTGGCTCGATCCCCGCACGCTCGGCCCCGGTTACGAAAACCTGCGCGCACTCCTGCACGGAGATCTCGCGCTGGCCGCGGTAGTCACCCTGCTGGTTTACAAATTTCTCTCGTGGACCATCTGTCTCGGCAGCGGGACGGCGGGCGGCACGCTGGCACCGGTCATGACGCTCGGAGGAGCGCTCGGCGTGCTGCTCGCCATGGGGCTGCGTCAGGTTTCGTTTTTCCACGAATTCCCCATCGGTATCGCCGCCCTGATCGGGATGGCCGCCATCTTCGCGGGTGCCTCCCGGGCGTTTCTCACCTCGGTGGCGTTTTCCTTCGAGGCGACGCATTCCAGCTCGGCCTTCGGCCCCCTGCTGATCGGCTGCGCCTTCGCCGTGCTCGTTTCAAAATGGCTGATGAAGGAATCCATCATGACGGAAAAACTCGCCCGCAAAGGCGTCGTCGTGCCGAACGACTATCAGCCGGACCCGCTGGACGGCCTCACCGTCGCCGCGTCCATGAACCCGGAACCGCTGACGATTCCACCGGACATGTCGATCCGCGATCTGGCCGACCGGGTCACGCAAGGACCGTCCGCATGGCAGCTCGCCCGGCTGTTTCCCATCGTTTCGGAAAACCGCGAACTGCTGGGCATCCTTAGCCGCGCGGATCTGCTCGCGGCGCTCCAGACATCGGTCGATACCCATGTGGAAAACGTCGCGACCCGACATCCGTTTTACGTCCATCACGATCAACCCCTGGCCTCGGCCGCCGACCTGATGGTCCTGCACGGCGTCGGCCGATTGCCCGTGCTGGATCGCTCCAGCCCGCCCCGGTTCATCGGCCTGATCAGCCGAAGGGACATCCTCCAGGCACGCCGACATCAGCTCCGGGACGAAACCTGATCGCTCCGGTTTCGCGGAATCAAATCTGATAGAACGACACGGCGCGCATGTACTGGGCGCGCTCGAAGGCTCCCGGGTCCGGGCAGTTCCGCTGGCTCATGCTGCCTTTGAGTTGCTCGATGGATTCGTATTCGTGCTTTTCCAGCCACTCGCGGATGTCCTGCTCCACGGAGGCGATGTGCTTCGGCCCCTTGCGGAGAATCGCGGAGCACATCATGGTCACGTCCGCTCCGGCCATCAGGCACTTGAGGGCGTCCGACGCGCGATGAATGCCACTGGTCGCGGCGAGGCTGAGTTTCAACTCCCCGCGCAGGATGGCGATCCAGCGCAAGGGCAGCCGCATCGCCATCGGCGTGCTGAGCAGAAGATTCGGTTCCACTTCCAGCTCCTCCAGATTGATATCCGGCTGATAGAACCGATTAAACAAGGTCAGTCCATCGGCTCCCGCATCTTCCAGCCGTTTCGCCATGGAAGAGAAGTTGGTGAAAAACGGGCTGAGTTTCACCCCGACCGGGATGCTGACCTGCTCCTTCACCGAGCGCAGGATCTGGATGTAGGTATCTTCGATTTCCAGCGACGACAGGTTCGGATCGGTGGGAATCCAGTAGATGTTCAGCTCCAGCGCGTCCGCTCCGGCGCGTTCGATTTCCCTGGCGTAGCGGACCCAGCCGCCGGGCGAAGCGCCATTGAGGCTGGCGATAACGGGGATTCCGACACTCTGTTTCGCTTTCGCGATGTGCTTCAGGTAGCTTTCCGGCCCTACCTGGAAATCGTCGGGTTCGGGGAAAAACGTCAGGGCCTCGGCGAAGGAGTCCGAGGTGGTTTCGAAGCTGTCGAACAGCGAGTCCCGCTCCGCCGCGAGTTGTTCCTCGAACAGCGAGTGCATGACCACGGCGGACGCGCCCGCGTCTTCCAGCCGCTTGATATTGGCCACATCCTCGGTGAGAGGCTGCGCGGCGGAAGGAACGAGTGGCGTGCGGAGTGAAAGCCCCAGATAGGTGGTGGAGAGGTTCATGGATTTTCGATGGCTGTGGATTTTCCGGAAAACATCTCAGGC
Organism: Luteolibacter sp.; assembly: GCA_047606285.1. Lineage (GTDB taxonomy): Bacteria > Verrucomicrobiota > Verrucomicrobiia > Verrucomicrobiales > Akkermansiaceae > Luteolibacter. Next base: position 6,047 of record JASGEP010000012.1, read on the forward strand.
ATTGGCGGTTTCTTCTTCGCTGGGTTCCATTTCGCGGGACGCGAGATGTTGATAGAGTTTCCATCTCAGCGAGATTTCCTCCTGCGCCTTGGCGAGCGAATTTCGGGCCTGCTCGGGATGGCTCTTTTCTAGCATCTTGAAGCGGTTTTCCATCGCCCGGTATTCGGCCAGCTTCATGCGCGGCGTCGGGGAATCGATCTGAAGCGGATTTTCACCGCGATCGGCCCGGTCCGGATTGTAGCGATAGAGCACCCAGTGGCCGGAATTCACCGCCGCCTTCTGGTTCTGGAGACCGGTGCTCATGTTGATGCCGTGCGCGATGCAGTGCGAATAGGCGATGATGAGCGCCGGGCCGTCGTAGGCCTCCGCTTCGAGGAAGGTCTTGAGCGTGTGCTCGTCCTTCGCTCCCATGGCGACGCAGCCGACGTAGATGTTGCCGTAGGTCATGGCGATGAGGCCGAGGTCTTTTTTCGCAGCCGGTTTGCCGCTGGCGGCGAACTTGGCGACCGCACCGCGCGGCGTGGACTTCGAAGCCTGGCCACCGGTGTTGGAATACACCTCGGTATCCAGCAACAGGACTTTCACGTTGCGACCGGTGGAAAGCACGTGGTCGAGACCGCCGTAGCCGATGTCGTAGCCCCAGCCGTCACCGCCGACGATCCAGACGCTCTTGCGCACGAGCATGTCCGCGAGTGCGAGCAAACGTTTGGCCTCCGGATCGGCGAGGGGTTCGAGGCGTTTTTTCAGCTCGGCGACGCGCTCGCGCTGATCGTGGATGCCCGCTTCGTCCTTCTGGTCCGCGGCGAGGATGGCGGCAGCGAGTTCGTCACCCACCTGCGGTGCGAGTTTCAGCAGCATCTCGGCGGCGAAATCGCGCTGCTTGTCCACGCTGACGCGGAAACCGAGGCCGAACTCCGCGTTGTCCTCGAAGAGTGAGTTGCACCACGCCGGGCCGCGACCATCTTTGTCCTTCGCCCACGGCGTGGTCGGCAGGTTGCCGCCGTAGATGGAAGAGCAACCGGTGGCATTGGCGACGATCATCCGGTCACCGAACAACTGCGAGAGGAGCTTGAGATACGGCGTTTCACCGCAGCCCGCGCAAGCTCCGGAAAACTCGAACAACGGACGGAGCGTCTGCATGCCACGCACGTTCGAGGTGGGCACGGTGCGGCGATCCAGATCGGGGATCTTCGTGAAGTAATCCCAGTTTTCCACCTCGGCATCGCGCAGTGGCGGCTGGGGAGCCATGTTGATCGCCTTGAGCTTGGCTTCCGACTTGTTACGGGCCGGGCAGACATCCACACAGATGCCGCAGCCGGTGCAGTCTTCCACGGCGACCTGAAGGGTGTACTTGCGGCCCCTCCACTCCGGCAAACGGGCGTCGGCGGATTTGAAAGTCTCCGGCGAGTGGTTCAGCTCGGCATCGTAGACCTTGCTTCGGATGGAAGCGTGCGGACAGACGAGCACGCACTTGCCGCACTGGATGCAGACGTCCGGATCCCAGACGGGAACTTCCGTGGCGAGATTCCGCTTTTCCCAACGCGCGGTGGCGGTGGGAAACGTACCGTCGCAAGGCATCGCGCTCACCGGCAGGCGGTCGCCGCATCCACCCGCGATGGCACCCAGCACGTTGTGCACGAAGGCGGGAGCCGCCGCTGGAATCGCGGGCCGAATCCTAACAATGCCACCAACCTCCGCGGGCACGGGAACCTCGAACAGGTTATCCAGCGAACGATCCACGGCGGCGATGTTTTTCGCGACCACTTCCTCGCCCTTCCGGCCATAGGTCTTGCGGATCGATTTCTTGATCGCCTCGATGGCCTCGTCCTTCGGCAACACGCCGGAGATGGAGAAAAAGCATGCCTGCATCACCGTGTTGATACGCGGTCCCATCCCTGCGGCTCTGGCCACGGCCAGCGCGTTGATGGTGTAAACCTTCGCTTTCTTTTCGATGAGGTCGCGCTGCGTTTCCTCGGGCAGGCGTTCCCAGACATCCTCCGGCTTGTAAGGGGAGTTCAGCAGCAGGGTGCCGCCGGGCACGAGGCATTCCGCCACGTTCATCCGTTCCAGGAAAATCGGCTGATGGCAGGCCACGAAATTCGCCCGCGTAATCAGATAGGTGGAGCGGATGTAGTTCGGCCCGAAACGAAGGTGGGAAATGGTGATTGCACCGGATTTCTTCGAGTCATAAACGAAATACCCTTGCGCATAGTTGTCCGTGTTCTCGCCGATGATCTTGATCGATTCTTTGTTAGCCCCCACCGTTCCGTCGGACCCGAGGCCGTAGAACAGTGCTCGGACCACCTCGTCCGGCTCGACGGAAAACGACTCGTCCACGTCGAGACTGGTGTGGCTCACATCGTCGAGAATACCCACCGTGAAATGGTTTTTCGGACGCTCGGCCGAGAGATTATCGAACACCGCCTTGACCATCGCCGGGGTGAATTCCTTCGACGACAGGCCGTAACGACCCGCCACCACGCGCGGCGCACGGATGAACCGAGCATCCTCTCCCGTGTGGATCATCTCGGCGAAGGCATTGAGCACATCCAGATAAAGCGGCTCGCCTCCCGCTCCGGGTTCCTTGGTGCGGTCCAGCACGGCTACGGCGTTCACCGTAGCGGGCAGCGCGGCCACGAGGCGCTTCACGTCCAGCGGGCGATAAAGCCTCACCTTGAGCAGACCGGTTTTTTCTCCACCGGCATTGAGCGCGTCCACCGCTTCATGGGCGGCTTCGCAACCGGAACCCATCATCACGATCACCCGCTCCGCGTCCTCCGCACCGTAATATTCGTAAAGGTGATAGCGCCTGCCGGTGAGGGCGGCGAATTTCTCCATCGTCTTTTCCACGATCTCCGGACAGCGGTCGTAGAACGGATTGACGGTTTCGCGGGCCTGGAAATACACGTCCGGATTCTGGGCGGTACCGCGCAGCACCGGGCGATCCGGCGTGAGGCCGCGCAGGCGGTGCTCGAGCACCAGGTCGTCATCGATCATGGCACGCACCACTTCGCGGTCGATCATGTCGATTTTCCCAACCTCGTGCGAAGTCCGGAAACCGTCGAAGAAATGCACGAAGGGAAGGCGTGTCTCCAGCGTGGCGGCGTGCGCGATGAGCGCCATGTCGTAGGCTTCCTGCACGGAATTCGAGCACAGCATCGCCCAGCCGGTTTGCCGCGCGGCCATCACGTCGGAATGGTCGCCGAAAATCGAAAGCCCCTGCGCCGCCAGCGAACGGGCAGCAATGTGGAAAACCGTCGGGGTGAGTTCACCCGCGATTTTATACATGTTCGGGATCATCAGCAACAACCCCTGTGACGCGGTGAAGGTGGTGGCGAGCGAACCGGTCTGCAACGCACCGTGGATCGCCCCGACCGCGCCGCCCTCACTCTGCATTTCCACCACGGACGGAACCGTGTCCCACAGGTTTTTCATCCCTCCCGCCGCCCATTGATCCGCCCATTCCCCCATCGGCGAGGAAGGAGTGATCGGGTAAATCGCGATGACCTCGCTCAGCAGATAAGCGATGTGTGCCACGGCTTCATTGGCATCGAGAGTTTTGAAGTGAGGGATTTTCATCACTCTCACCGTAGCTTATCCTTTCAAAATCCGATAAGCACCCGTTGCTAAATCATACGCATTCTCTCCGCCAAATGGCGGAAATAAAGCCATCCTCCCGCTTCACGCTTCCTCGGCGCGCAGATCATAGTGCTCGGGATGGCGCTGAATATACGCCGCCGCATAACCGCACACCGGCCTCACCTTCAGCCCCCGATCCCGCGCGGCCCGCAAGACACCTTCCATGAGGCGCCCGGCGGTGCCTTTTCCGCGCAAGGCGGGGTCCGCCTCCACGTGCGGGATCACCAGCGTGCCGTTTTCCACCCGGTAGTCCGCGAAGGCCAGTTTTCCTTCCTCTTCCAGTTCATACCGGTGGAGTCCGGGATTTTCGGTGACTTCGCTCATGCCCCAGTTTCGCCCGGCTTCGTGGATCGTCAATGGCGTAGCGGAATGGCAGGGACGTTTCTCCGAAACGTCCGGTGGTGACCGGTCTCGAAGCAAGGAAATCCCCCACAACGACAAGGTGAACCGCCATCCACCGGACGACTGGGACAGCCGTCCCTGCCAATTTTCAGACAGCCTATGAGAGCAAAGGAGACGGAAAGTTCCCCAACCACCTCATTACCCCGAAAACTATCAGATCTTCACCGCCTGACGCGCGGCGAGTTTCCATTCTCCATCGAGCAGAGTCCAGACGAGGACGTTGTGAAGTTTCACGTCGGAACCGCTCCCGGTCACCGCCGTGAATGTATGACGCACAATGGCTGTGCCGCCTTCCACCACGACGCTCTGATCCGTGATGTCGATGGTGGTGAATGCCGGGGTTTCTCCCGAAAGCTTGCTGACGAAGGTCGCCTTGTCGTCGATGCGGCCATTGGAATGGCCATAGGTCAGGCCCTCGGTGGCGATGCGCGAAAGCGTCTCTCGATCCGAAGCCAGAATGGCCTGGCGCAGGGATTCGACGGCGGCGGCAACGGCGGAGGATTCCTGAGTGAGATCGGACATGGTGGCTCATCCGATACCGAACCACCCTGGATGACAACCAAATCCTTCGCCCGGCTGGAGCGCCGGTATCCCCACCGGCTCTTCCCAAAAACCCTCACCACGGCAACTGAAGTGCTTCAGGATACTCTTCCCCCGTAGCTGGCGGCAAAAGCTGTCTTTTATCCACATCCAAAACGAAAGGCACTCCGGAAAGAGGCTCCAGAGTCACCGCCTTGGGGCTTTCCTTAGACAATGCCCCCTCCTGCTTTTCCAGAATCAACAAATCCATCGCGGCCCGATAGCTGGCGATCCCAGGCGCGACAGTGCAATAGCCATTCATCCATGGCTTGGCACCCGTTGCGGCAATCGTCATCAGCTCCCGCCCTTTCTTGGAAACTCCCTTTATCTTCCCCTCATCCAACATTTCCAGATCCCGGAGTTGAACTAACGAAGCCCCCTCCAACCACGACATACGATCATGAACGAGCGAGGCGTAGCATTTCAAAAAATTCTCAGGATCGGGAAGTTCATCCGAGCCCTGCGCTAAAAGCAGAGGGAAAAATACCCGTGACATCGTATACCATTCACCTCGTATCACCTTCGAGAGCTCTTCGGGGTTGTAGTTCCGAACCGCGAGGACAGACCTCCATTTAGTCAGATCCGCATCGCGGCCAAAAGCGGGAAGCAAGTCTTCGAAAACCACCCGATGAATGTTTTGATCGATCAAAACATTCATCGTTTCGGCCAAAAGTGTCGGCGCTTCGGTTTCCCGCAGATGCGAGGCGATGTTTTGCGCCGCACCGATCCAATGGAGAGAACGCTCCTCGTCTTTCGCATCGGCGGCAAGACGCGCCTTTACGATCATTGCATTCGCCGCATATACCACTCCGCCACCGAGGAAACCCGCGTAATCGTCCGGCATCCCGCTCAATGAACGATCCTTCATTACCGCGATCCGTTCGATTTCCTCGACCAGAGTCGCATTCTCTTCAAGCCATCGCTTCGCCTTTTCCGCGTCCCATGATGAACCATTCTGCCCGGTGAATTCCTTCAGCCCGGCAAAGACAGGATCGCTCGTATCATATTTTTTCGCAAACCGATACAACTGCAGGAAACCGTTCCGATCCTCGGGAATCGAACGAAACTCGATTTTCAGCAAAGGAAACTCCCGTTCCACATCATCCGTCATCCGGGAAACCGCCCGATGAACCCTTGCCCGCTTCTCCGCTGAAGACATTTCCAGCCCCAAAACATTCTGATAACGCAGCGCATCCTCCCATGACATTTCCGAGCGCAGCGTCACCGGCAGCGAACGCACCTTGTAAAAAAGCCAGCCACCGATTCCCCCCACCGCCAATACGCAAAGCAGAGTCGCCAGACCGATCCCGGAGCGGAAAAACTTCATCCCTCCGCTTAGCAGAATTCCCCCTCCGAAGAAGAAGATTTTCCCACGGCAACATCACGGCTCCGCCGGAAAAACCGTGCCATTTCCCCTCCATCCGCTTTAACCTTTCTCCATGCCGTTTCAACCACTGGGTCTCGCACCGGAGCTGCTCCGCGCCATTCAAAAAACCGGCTATCTCCGGCCCACTCCCGTGCAATCCGCCACCATCCCGAAGGTGATGCGCGGGCACGACCTCATCGCCATCGCCCAGACCGGCACCGGTAAGACCGCCGCCTTCGTCCTTCCCCTGCTGCACCGTCTTTCCCGCTCCCAGCCCGAACATCAGACACGCGGCACCCGCGCGCTGATCCTCGCGCCGACTCGCGAACTGGCCGTGCAGATCATGGAAAACATCCGCGTCTATGGCCAGTTCCTCCCCATCCGCGTGGCGGCGATCTTCGGCGGCGTGGATGAAGAAGCGCAGATGAAAAAAGTCCACAAAGGCGTGCACGTCATCGTCGCCACCCCCGGCCGCCTGATCGACCTGCTGGACCGCCAGCGGCTGAACTTCGATCCGCTCGAAGTGCTCGTCCTCGATGAAGCGGACCGCATGCTGCACATGGGCTTCCTCCCGGCCATCGAAACCATCGTCGGCCACCTGCCGAAGCACCGCCAGACGCTGATGTTTTCCGCAACGTTTCCCAAGGAAGTGGAATCCCTCGCCCATCGCTTCCAGCATCAACCGAAGACCATCGAGATCGGTCACCGCTCCGATCCTGCGGCCACCGTCAGTCAGAGCGTTTACGAAGTGCCGCAACATCTCAAAACCGCGCTCCTCATCGAACTACTGCGCAAGCCGGAGTTCCGGCGCGTGCTCGTCTTCGTCCGCATGAAGGACGGCGTGAACGTCCTCACCGAGGCGCTGAAGCTCGCCCGCGTCAAGGTCGCCAGACTGCACTCCGGCCGCACGCAGGAACAGCGGCTCAAGGCGCTTCAGGATTTCAAGGACGGCAATGTGCAGGTGCTCGTCGCCACCGATATCGTCGCGCGCGGCATCGACATCGAGAACGTCACGCAGGTCATCAACTACGATTTCCCCGTCAATCCCGAGGACTACATCCACCGCATCGGCCGCACCGGTCGCGCCGGGTCCGAGGGCGAAGCCATCAGCCTCGTCCCGAGGGGCGATCTCAACCTGCTCGGCATCGTCGAATTCGCCATCGAGCACCGCCTGCCGCGCAAAAAACTCAAGGGCTTCGACTACCACGCGAAAACACCTGCCCCGGCACCGGGCGCGAAACCGCCGAAACGCGACTGGCGCAAACGCACCCGCGAAATGGAAGCGAAACGCCCTCTCCGCAAAGAAAAGAAACGCGGAAAAGAATAACACCATGGAGCGCCGGTGTCCCCACCGGCTCTTCCCAATGGACAACCACAAAGATCACAAAAAACACAAATTTTCCCTACAACGGAAACGAAAAAACCATTCCTCCAAACCTCTGTGATCTTTGTGTTTTTTGTGGTTAGACCAATCCTCCTGCATTTCCCGACCACCGGATCACCTCGATATTTTCCGGATTGATTCCGCCCGGAAAACTATCAGTGTGTTTGGGACCAAAAACCCGATTCCCATGCACCCCTTTCCCGGAAAAAATTTCCTCGCCCTCGTCTGCCTGCTCCTTTCACTCGGAATCTGCCGCGCGGAACCGACCGAATCCCGCTCCTGGACATCCACCGCCGGCACTTCCATCGAAGCCAAGGCCACCGGTCTCAAGAATGAAACCGTGACTCTCGAGACCCCTTCCGGCCGCAGCCTTCAGGTAGCGCTTTCCCAGCTTTCCCCGGAAGATCAGGCCCTCCTGAAAAGCCACTTCGCGGGACAGGCGGACAGCGCCGCCAGCGAACCCGGTGCCTTTCCCTATCCGACCGGTGAAATCTCCGGTCCCATCGATGCCAAAGGATCCCACTACTATGTTTACCTCCCCAAATCCCTGAAACCCGGCAGAAAGGTTCCGCTGATCTTTTTCACTCACTCCGGCGGCGGGGGAAAAGGCGACCGGCTCGGCGTGTATCGGGAAGGAGCCGAGATCTGCGGCTGGATCACGGCCATGTCCGTCGAATCCAAAAACGGGATGGACCGCGCCCAAACCTATCCGCATATCAAAAACTGCCATCAGCACCTGCTCTCCACCCTACCCATCGACCCGAAGCGCGTCTATTTCACCGGCCGCTCCGGTGGAAGCCGCGAGGCATTTACGAATGCGAAAGACTTCGACGGAGCCGGAGTGTTAGCCGTCATCGCCGGTGCGCAGGAAAACGAGTGCATCCGTGGCAGGCACTACTTCTTCATCACCGGTGCCACCGATTTCAACCGCTACGAAATGGCGAAATCCTTCCAGCGCGTAAAAGCCTCTTCCGCCTTCCGGCTCCATCCCGGCGGACACAGCCCCGGCCCCGGCTGGCTGACCAGCGAAGGCATGGTCTGGCTCGAATCCCAAAGCCTGCAAAAAAACAAGAACGCCCCGGAACGCGCCGACTTTGAAACCGCCATCGTGCCATGGCTCGAGACCATGAAAGCGAAGGAACCTTACCGCGCCGCGTGGTGGGTGGATCATTTCACCAAACTCGGCCTCCAGTCCTCCGACGCCCGCGCCCGGATCGAAGCCATCGGCAAGGAATGTAGCGCCACACCGGAATCCGCCACCTACAGCGCGGGACTCGCTGACATCGAAAAATTCTCACTCGATGTGCTGGCCGAGGGTCCTCAATACAGCCCGGAGTGCATGAACCACACCTCCGATAAAATCCAGAAAAAGGCGGATGAGCTCCTGCTGAAACACGGTAACACTCCGTGGATCAAAGAGGTCTTCACCTCCCTGAAAAAGAAGACCGGCAAGCTGTAAAAGGAGCGCCGGTGTCCCCACCGGCTCTTCCCTATGAGCCACCACAAAGATCACAGAGAATACAAAAATTTCATATAACTGAAACGGAAGAACCATTCCTCCGAACCTCTGTGATCTTTGTGCTTTTTGTGGTTAGATCAAAAAATACATTTCCTACAGCGCGTCTTTCCTCAACCCCTCAGGCGGGTGCGGGGAAAGCAAGCCGACGGGAATATCGAAAACCGTACGCGCTCCCTTTTCACCCCGCCCCGCGAGACGGAACGCCGCGCGCGCATAGGCGACGAGCACGCTGGAGGTGAATTCCGGGTTGCTGTCGAGTTTGATGGAAAATTCCGCCAGGTGGCGATTCCCGCCCGCCGTTTCTCCGGAACGCAGCACGAAACCACCGTGCGGCAATCCGGCGTGGTCGCTCTCCAGTTCCTCCTGCCCGATGAAATGGACGGTCGTATCGTAGTCGGCGAAATAGTTCGGCATGTTGACGATCTCGCTCTCCACCTTCGCCGCGTCGGCACCGTCTTCCAGCACTACGTAGCAAACGCGGGTGTGCTTTTCCCGGGTAGTCAGTTCCGGGTTCGAGCCGCCGCGCACTTTCTCCAGCGCCTCGTCGGAAGGAATCGTATACTGTCGGCCATCGCGCACCCCCGACACCCGGCGGATCGCATCGGAATGCCCTTGGCTGACGCCCTTGCCCCAGAACGTGTAATCCCGGCCCTGCGGCAGCACCGCCTCGAACAATACGCGCATGATCGAAAACAAACCTGGGTCCCAACCGGTGGAAATCACCGCGAGTTTCCCGCCTTTTTCCGCCGCCGCGTTCACCGCTTCGTAGTATTCCGGGATGCGGGCGTGCGTGTCGAAGCTGTCGACCAAATGGAAATGCTCCGCCAGCGCCGGTCCCTGCTCCGGCAAATCGGTCGCCGAGCCACCGCACAGGATCAGCACATCCAGCCGATCCTTCCAGGCGAGGATTTCATCCATCGCAGCATACAGCGGGTGATCCAGTTTCCGACGGCTGAAAACGGCCTTCAATTCCATGTCCGGATTCGCGGAAATGGCGGATTCCGCGCCACGTCCCAGATTGCCGTAACCCACGATGCCGATATGAATTTTACTCATGCCGGAGCTAAGTTCCGATGAACGCGAGAATCAACGGAAAATCCCGAGCGATCTCCGATGATTCCTCACCACGGGAACAGCAACGGTACCATCGCCACGCAAACCACCATCACCAGCAACGTGAACGGCAGCCCGATTTTCACGAAATCGAAAAACTTGTACCGCCCCGGTCCCATCACCAGCATGTTCACCGGCGACGACACCGGCGTGAGGAAGGAAGCCGAGGCCGAAATGGCCACGATCATGACGAAAGACTGGGGATTCGCCTGAAAAACCTCCGCCAGCTTCAGCGCGAACGGCGCCATCAGCACCGCCGTCGCCGTGTTGGAAACGAACATGCTCAGGATCGATGTCACCACGAACAACGCCGCCAGCGTCAGGTGCGGGCTGGCATTTCCGAGCCACTGCGCCAGCGCGTCGGCGGCGAGGGAGATCCCGCCCGTCCGCTCCAGCGCCAGAGAAAACGGCATCATGCCGATAATCAGGATCAGGCTCTGCCAATGGATCGAGCGATAAGCCGCGTCCATCGTCACACAGCGGAACGCCCCGAACAACAGGCAAGCGATCAATCCTGCCGCCACATTCGGCACCGCACCGGTCATCATCAGCACCACCATGACTAACAGCGAAAAAATCGCGAACGGCGCTTTCGACGCCGCCGGAGCGACCTGTTCAATTTCCGCTGGCAAACTCAACACCACGAAATCGTGCGCGTTCGTCTGGAGACGGCGGATCGCCCGCCACGGCCCGGCCACCAGCAGGGTGTCGCCCGCCTTGAGCTTTTCGTGAAGCGGATCCGAGGCCAGAGGCTCCACCCCTCTTTTCAATCCCACCACGTGCAATCCATGCCGACTGCGGAATCTCGAACTGACGATCGATTCGTGAATCAGACGCGAGGTCGGAGGCACCAGCACCTCCGCCATGCCCAGCTCGCGTGTTTCGTCGTGAAAATAATTGTCGGAAACCGGCATCACCTCCACGCCCTGCTTCGCCAGCCAACCGCGCTTTTCCTCATCCGGAGCCGCCGTCATATCCACGAACAACACATCCCCCGCCCGCAGCACCGTTTTCGCCTGCGGATGCACCATTTCACGAACCAGTCGGCGGATGCGCTCGATGGCGATCACGTTCGCACCCAGCATGCTGCGCGGCGTCAGCTCGGCCAGTGTTTTCCCCACCAATCCCGAGTGTGGCAGAATCCTCATCCGGAAACCCCGACTTCCCAGCGCGTAATCGCTCACATAATCCCGCAGTTTCCTCCGCTCACGCACCACCTCGTCATCCTTTTTCTTTTCCTCCAGCCAGCGCCGGGCGAACGCCATGTAGCCGACCCCTAACACAGCGACCACCAGACCGATCGGCGTGAAGCTGAAAAAACCGAAGCCCGCATGCCCATGATCGCGCAACGCGCCATCGACGACCAGGTTCGGCGCCGTCGCCACCAGCGTCTGCATCCCGCTGATTAGCCCCGCGAAACTCAACGGCATCATCAGCTTGCGCGGAGAAATCCCCCGTTGCTGCACGATCGTCAGCACCACCGGGATGAAAATCGCCACCACACCCGTGGAACTCATCACCGATCCCAGCACGATCACCGACGCCATCAGCAACGCCATCAGCCGGAATTCGCTCGAACCCGCCCGTTTCATCAAAAACTCCCCCATCTGGAACGCCACGCCGGTTCTCACCAGCGCCTCCCCCACCACGAACAACACCGCGATCAGAATCACGTTCGGATCCGAAAACCCCGCCAGCGCTTCATTCAGGCGGATCACCCCCGTGCACGGCAGCAGCAGGATCATCAACAACGCCACTACATCCATGCGCGGCCGGTTCATCACGAACATCGCGATCGCCGCCGCGAGCAACCCCAGGACCAACAGCAACTCTCGAGTCATATCGCGTCCAGCATGGCCATCCCCCGGACTTGAGAAAGCCCAAATCAAGAAACCTCCGCCCCGACCTGCGTGGACAAGATCATCCTAATCGCCCAGCCCCTTGGCATACACCTCGTCTTCCGTGAAAACGATCACCATCGGACGGCAACAGACTTCACAATCGTAATCCACCTCCGTCGGCATTTCATCCGGGTGCGGCACGGCGACCTCAAAAACTTCGAAACACGTGGGGCATGTAACTTCCGCCAATTCCATCCCGGGAGCTTGCCACGCCTTTCCTCCCGGACAAGAGAATCCGATGGAGCGCCGACGTTCACGTCGGCTCTTTTCTTTCTCTCGAAGCCAAGCCGACGTGAACGTCGG
>JASGEP010000013.1:0-164952 GCA_047606285.1 Luteolibacter sp.
AAAAGGAGCGCCGGTGTCCTCACCGGCTTTGATTGAAAAAGAAGAGCCGGTGAGGACACCGGCGCTCCATGAAAATCACATCTCCAGCAGGAGGCGCGTCGGATTTTCCAGACACTCCTTGATGCGGATGAGGAAGGTCACGGCTTCCTTGCCGTCCACCAGGCGGTGATCGTAGCTCATCGCGAGATACATCATCGGGCGGATGACGACCTGACCATTGAGAGCAACCGGGCGCTGCTGGATGGTGTGCATGCCGAGGATGCCGCTCTGCGGAGGATTGAGGATCGGCGTGCTGAGTAGCGAGCCGTAGGTGCCGCCGTTAGAAATGGTGAACACGCCACCGGTGAGGTCTTCGATGGTGATCTTGCCGTCCTTGGCTTTCTTCGCGTAGTCCAGAATGTCCTTTTCGATCTCGGCGAAGGATTTCTTATCCACATCCCGCAGCACGGGCACCACCAGACCCTTTTCGGTGCCGATGGCGACGCCGATGTCGTAGAAGTGATTTTCCACGATGTCGGTGCCATCGATCTGGGCGTTGAGTTGCGGCACGTCCTTGAGCGCCTGGGTGACGGCTTTCACGAAAAAGGACATGAAGCCGAGCTTCACTCCGTGCTTTTTCATGAAATCGTCCTGCACCGCCTTGCGGAGATCCATGACGGCGGTCATGTCCACTTCGTTGAAGGTGGTGAGGATCGCGGCGGTGTGTTGGGCGTTGACGAGATGCGTCGCGATCTTGCGGCGCAGCATGGTCATCTTCTTGCGGGTGGTGCGGCCATCGGCGCTGGAGGCCGGAGCGGTCGGACGCTCGGAAGTGGACGGAGCGAGGCTGAAATCCGGTTTGATTTTCGGCGTTTCGGCGGCTGCAGGTGCCGGAGCGGCGGAAGGAGTGGACGCGGGAGCGGCTTCGGCTGCCGGAGCTGGCGCCGAGGGTGCCGGTTTTTCCGCCGGTGCCGGAGTGCTGTCCGCGGTCGCACCGGTATCGACGGTGGCGATCACGGTGCCGATGCCGACTTCGTTGCCCTCCGTCACCAGAATCCGGAGTTTGCCGGAAGCGGGCGCTTCGAGTTCGTTGGAAACCTTGTCCGTCTCCAGCGTCACGAGCACTTCGCCCTTGGTGACGAGATCGCCCTGACGCTTGCGCCATGCGGCGACGTTCGCGGAAGTGATGGATTCGCCGGCGGCGGGCACCTTGATTTCCACGACGGCACCTTCCCGCACCGGGGCAGGCTCGGGAGCGGCAGGCGCGGGCTGGGAAGCGACGGCGGAGGCCTCGCTGCCTTCGAGTTGGGCGATGACGGTACCGATCGCGACTTCTTCGCCTTCTCCAACGAGGATTTTCAACACGCCATCGGCGGCGGCTTCGAGTTCATTGGAAACCTTATCGGTTTCCAGCGTGACGAGGATTTCGCCTTTTTTCACGGAATCGCCGCTCTTCTTGTGCCAACGGGCGACGTTGGCTGAGGTGATGGATTCGCCTGCGGCTGGGACTTTGACGTCGAGAGACATGGATGAAGAAGGATTGGGAAGGTGTGACGTGGAGGAAGAAAATCAGAGTTCGAAGGCTTGTGCCAGCAGTCCTTTTTGCTCGCGGTAATGCATGGCCTTCGAGCCCTCGGCGGGGCTGGAAGCAGCTCCCCGGCCAGCGAATCGGACTTTTTGGCCAAGAGCCGCTTCGAGGCGTGGCGCGATGTAGGTCCAAGCTCCCATGTTGCGGGGCTCTTCCTGACACCAGACGAAGCTGGACGCGTTGGCATACTGGCTGGCGATGGCCTGCACCATTTCCTTGTGGAAGGGATAGAGCTGCTCGATGCGGATGATAGCCACGTTTTCGATACCGTTTTCCTGACGATGGGCGGCGAGGTCATAGAACACCTTGCCGGAGCAAAAGATGACGGAGGCAACGTCGGCCGGATTGGCGAACTGCTTGGTGTCCGGAAGCACTTCCTGGAAGCAGGTGCCTTCGAGGAAATCGTCTTCCTGGGAAACCGCCTCGGCGCGGCTGAGCAGGCTCTTCGGCGTCATGAGCACGAGCGGCTTGCGGAAATCGCGGCGCTTCTGGCGGCGCAGGGCGTGGAAATACTGGGCCGGGGTGGTGAAGTTCCCGACGATCAGGTTTTTCTCCGCGCAAAGCTGGAGGAAACGCTCGAGGCGGGCGCTGGAGTGCTCCGGGCCCATGCCTTCGTAGCCGTGCGGCAGGAGCATCACGAGGTCGCTCGGCGTCTGCCACTTGGATTCTGCGGAGGAAATGAACTGGTCGATGATGACCTGCGCGCCGTTCGAGAAATCGCCGAACTGCGCTTCCCACAGGATCAGCATGGACGGATAGGAGAGCGAGTAGCCGTAGTCGAAACCAAGCACCGCGAACTCGGAGAGCAGCGAGTTGTAAACGCAGAACTTCGACTGGTTGTCACTGAGGTGATAGAGCGGGATGTAGCGCTCGCGGGTTTCGTAATCGTAGAACACCGCGTGGCGATGCGAGAAGGTGCCGCGGCGACAGTCCTGTCCGGAAAGGCGCACCGGGGTGCCTTCCATGAGCAACGAGCCGAAGGCGAGCGCCTCGGCGAACGCCCAGTCGTAGGGGCCGCCGTTCTGGAGCGCTTCCTGACGGCGCGGAATGAAGCGTTTTTCCAGCGTCGGGTTCAGGTTGAAACCTTCCGGCACGGTGGTGAGCACCTTGCCGATGTGCTGGAGCTTTTCACGATCGATCCCGGTCGGGACCGGCGCGTGGGAATAAGGCGGCTGAATGATCGCGGTGGAACCGCTGAAAACCGAGCGATCGCCCGATTCGCTGAGCTTGAGCATGCGCAGGTGGCCTTCTTCGAGCTTGTCCCAGATCGATTGTTCCAGAGCGTCGGAGTCGCCTTGGGAAAGCACGCCCTCGCGGATGAGGCTGTCGCGATAGAGCTGGCCGAAGGTCTTGCGGGCGGCGATTTTCTTGGCCACCGTCGGCTGGGTAAAGGCCGCCTGATCGGCTTCGTTGTGGCCCTGGCGGCGGTAGCAATACATGTCGATCACGATGTCGCGACCGAATTTCTGGCGGAATTCCAGGGCGAACTTGCCGGCCCAGTAGACTTCCAGAGGTTCCTCGCCGTTCACGTGGAGGATCGGCGCTTCGATCATCTTCGCCACGTCGGTCGCGTAGGCCGAGGAACGGGCGTCCGCCGGCACGGTGGTGAAACCGATCTGGTTGTTGATGATGAGGTGGATCGTGCCGCCGGTGCGGTAGCCGGGAAGCTGGGAAAGGTTGAGCACTTCGGCCACGGAACCCTGCCCCGCGAACGCGGCATCACCGTGAAGCAGGATCGGCAACACGCGCTTGCGATCGGTCGAAACGCCGTCATCGCCGATGGTGCGCTGGCGTGCGCGGGCCTTGCCTTCAACGATGGAGTTGACCGCTTCCAGGTGGCTCGGGTTCGCCGCGAGGCTGACGCGGACTTTTCCATCCGCCACTTCGCGGATGCTTTCGTAACCGAGGTGGTATTTCACGTCGCCATCGCCCGCCACGAGGTCCGGTTCGTAGTTCGGCGTGAATTCGTAAAGAATGGTGGTGAGCGATTTGCGGACGAAGTTCGCCAGCACGTTGAGGCGGCCGCGGTGGGACATGCCCATCTCGATCTCCAGCACCCCGTGGGACGGACAGTTTTCCAGGATCGCGTTCAGGGCGACCATCGCTCCCTCGCCGCCTTCCAGCGAGAAGCGCTTCTCGCCGATGAATTTCTTGCCGAGGAATTTCTCGAAAATTTCCGCCTCGAGCACCCAGCGCAGCGCGTCGATTTTCTTGTCGTCGGCAGCCTCCGGGCGAAGCGTGTGCGCCTCGATCTGCTCACGCACCCAATGACGCACCGTCGTGTTGTGAATGTGCATGAACTCGAAACCGATCTTGCCGGAATAGGTGGCTTCGAGGGACGCGATCATGTCGCGCAGCTTCATTTTCGCGCCGTTGCGGAAAAAGGGAATCGACACCTCGCGCTCCAGATCCTGCTCCTTGAAGCCATAGGACTCCGGCTTCAGGCGCGGGTTATGCTCCGGTTCCGGCTCCAGCGGATTGATCGCCGCCTGGGTGTGGCCGAGCGTCCGGTAATTATAAACCAGACCGACGACTTTTCCGTAAAACGCGAGGTCCTCGTCCGTCACCGTACCGGAAGAACCGGCCGGAGCCGACGCCGAGCACGCTTCCTCCTTGCGTTTGGCTTGGGTCACGCCGAGTTCGAAACCTTCGAAAAAGGCGGCCCAGGACGGTTCCACCGACTGTGCGTTGTCGCACCACTGGGCGTATTTTTCTTCCAACAAGTCAGCGTTAAGCCGCGCGGAAACGGATGAGTTCATGAGGGATTGGAGTAAATTTCGTGCCGGGCTTGCGAATTTCCCGCTTGGCCCGGCACGCGCAGCGCTTAGTTAAGGGGCGTATTCCCTCGCGTCAATCGAACAAGACGGATTTTCAACAGGCTTTCGAGCCATGCATGCGACACATGATCGAAGTTCATCAACTTACCAAAAAATACAACCGTCACGAAGCGGTCCGCGGTATCAGCTTCCACGTCCAGCGTGGCGAAATCGTCGGATTCCTCGGGCCGAACGGCGCGGGTAAAACCAGCACCCTGCGGATGCTCACCGGCTACCTGCCCCCCACATCCGGCACCGCGACCATCGCAGGTTACGACATTTTCACCCAATCGATCGAAGCGCGGCGGAAAATCGGCTACATGCCCGAAAACGTCCCGCTCTACGAAGACATGCGCGTCCGGGAATATCTCAAATTCCGCGCCCAGCTCAAGGGTCTCAAGGGCAGCGACGTCCGCACCCGCGTTGGCGACGTCATCGAAACCTGCGGCCTCTCCCACGTCCGGCGGAAAATGATTAAAACCCTCTCCAAGGGATACCGCCAGCGCGTCGGCCTCGCCGATGCCCTCGTGCACGATCCCGAGCTGCTCATTCTCGACGAACCCACCAACGGCCTCGACCCCAACCAGATCCGCCAGATCCGCGAGCTCATCCGCCGCCTGGCCGAGACCCACACCGTACTCATTTCCACCCACATCCTCTCGGAAGTGGAAATGATCTGCAACCGCGTCATCATCATCGACGGCGGGAAAATCAAAGCCTCCGACACCCCCGAAAACCTCGTCCGCCAGATGCGGGCCGCAGGCCGCGTGCAGGTGGAAATCCTCGCCGACCCCGAAACCGCCGCCGAAGCCTTCTCCAACCTGCCCGCCGTGAAAAAAGTCGCTCACGAGCCCATGGAAGAAGGTTGGCAAAAACTCACCGTCTGGGCGGAATCCGGCACCGACTCCCGGGAAAAAATCCACCAGATCTGCACCAAAAACGACTGGCCCGTGCGCTCCCTCTTCCGCCACATTCCCACGCTGGAAGACGTGTTCGTCGAACTCACGCGGAGGGATTGAAAAGGAGCGCCGGTGTTCCCACCGGCTCCTGCCCCATCACTCCCCCTACTCCATCACTCCCTCGGCTCCATGGCCGGAAGCTTGCCACGGATTTCCCGTCGTGACACATTCCGGTCGCATGGCTGACAAGACCCTCTTTCAGAAAATCGCGGACAAGGAAATCCCCGCCACCATCGTCCATGAAGACGATCTCTGCGTGGCCTTCCGCGATATTTCCCCGCAAGCGCCGACGCATATTCTCATCGTCCCGCGCAAGCCGATCCCGCGCATTGCCGCAGCCACTTCGGAAGACGCCGCGCTCATCGGTCACCTGCTGCTCACCGCCGGGAACATCGCCCGTGCCGAAGGCATCGCCGAAAGCGGCTTCCGCATCACCATCAACAACGGTCCGCACGGAGGCGAAACCGTCCCCCATCTCCACGTCCACCTCCTCGGCGGACGTCAACTCGAGTGGCCACCCGGCTGATTCGGAGCCGGAGCGCCGCCCCTCTCAGCTCACCTCTTCCACCACCAGGAACTCCGGGTTTTCCACCAGGTTCATGAATTCCCCCATGATCGCCTGCACCACACCTCCCGGCAGGTCTTCGCCGACAAATCCCTCGATATCCGGAATTTCGAAAACCTCCACGTAATCCACCGATCCCGGCCCGCCCGTCAGCAGGTTTTTCACCACCCGGTTCGTCACGAACGATTGCACCCGCTTGAGCCCGCGCATTCCCGGATAATCCGTGGTGCGGATCCATGCTTCGAAATCCTCCCGGGAAACACCCGGCTTGAGTTTATAGCTGATGATAATGCGGTTCATGGCAAGAGGGGAAATTGAACCCCAGCCTTTAAGGAAAACCGACAAACGCCGCAAGCCTGATAGTGGTTGCGGCGTCCCGCCGCAACAAGCTCACCACAATCCCCCTGCTATATTTTGTTGGATTACAGCATTTTGCTTTTTTCTGTAGCCGCGAGGGAGTTGGATTCCAAAGAATTTTTGACTACGGATTTCACGGATTACACGGATTTTCAAAAACTTAGATTGGCGATTTTTCCTGAGAAAATCCGTGAAATCCGTGGTTTTATTCCTCCCTTCGCAAAACCCCCTCTTTGTTCCGGCGTTTTGATTTCCATCGCGGCTACAGAAAAAAGCAAAATGCTGTTATTTTCAAACCACAGATGAACGCAAACAAACACAGATAAAAGAGAGGCGTGGAAACAGCTCTTCAACATATCACCGGCTGGGAACCCCTGCCTCATGGCTCATGACCCGTAACCATTCTTCTCCTCCGTCTCGGGATGCGCGTCGAAGGAATGATCCATCCGCCCGGCCAGACGGTTCACCTCCGCGAGTGCCCGGGCTTCCGCCAGATCTTCCGGCAGGCCGTCGTCCTCGATGTGAGCTGCCTTGAGCTTTTTCACCGTTTCACGTTCTTCCGGGGTCAGGCTTTCATCAGATGCTGTCATGATTCGTATCGGGTTGTTCCCCACCCACCGAGCAATTCACGTTCCCAACCGCTTTTCGGGGTTTTTCCGGGGTTTTCCGCCACTGAGTGCCTGCACCACGTTGCAGGATTCCCTCCCGATCATGCAAAAAAGCAGCCGAGGCATCTTGCCCCAGGCCGTTGCCGGAGCTTCCAACCCGCGCCGCATGTCTCACCGTTTGTGGGAATCCTTCACCACATACCACACCGCCACGGTGCAGATGGCGCAGCTCAGAAAAAATCCTCCGATCGCCCAAGGTTTCGGCACTGCAGAGGAATTTTCAGTCATCAAAGGCACCGCGTCCTGTGGCGGAACCTCCGTCCCGAACGCCACCGGACACACGCACAAAGTCAGCAACATCATCAAACAACTCAAACACGTCCGGATTCTCATGGTAAAAAAGAGATTTTAGGGGAAGGAAACGTCCCTCCAGGTGGACGGGGAGTTAGAAAGTCGCAACAAGTCGACCGCAACGGCCTTTAGCCGGATCCCGAAGGAGCGGCCTGGACATACGCCGCCGCCTCCCCGGCCTTTGGGTCGGTTTGGCAGCATCGTTGCGGTCGATGCCAACCGCTTGTTGTGAAGGTTTCTAAGCCCCCATCCGCTCGGAGCGGACATAAAACAGCTAACCGTGCCTCCCATTTCCCGCAAGGAGGAAAATTTCCCCGGAAATGGCAGGCCACCCACTCCGAACCGACTTGACCAAGCGATCCGCCCACTCCAGTTCTCCCGCGAAATGACTTTTGACCACGAACCCATCGAATGGGACGACGAGATTACCCTGTTGATCGACCGGCTTGAAGAAAAGTCCGCCGATGGCGGATTGACGCGTCCCGAACGGGCACTGATGGATGTGGTCGAAACCGTCCAACTGCTCGATCCCGAAGGCGATGGCCTGCATGAATTCTGGCAAAGCGCGCTCAACCACAAACGCATCATCACCTCCTTCGACATGATCGGATCGA
The DNA here is from genome assembly GCA_047606285.1 of Luteolibacter sp. Taxonomy (GTDB): domain Bacteria; phylum Verrucomicrobiota; class Verrucomicrobiia; order Verrucomicrobiales; family Akkermansiaceae; genus Luteolibacter. Next base: position 7,838 of record JASGEP010000013.1, read on the forward strand.
GCGCGATGGTCGATGTGCTCAACGCCAGCCAATGGTGCCAGACCCGCAACGAAGACCTCGACCAATACACCGAAACCGAAGCCGACTACCTCGCCAGCATCGAAGAAGATCTCCAGGAAGCGCTCAGCGAACTGTCGGACCTCGTTGCGGAATTCATCGAAGAAGAACTCGCGGGGTAGTTCAATGGGGAGTACACGCGCCCTCGCGTGTTGTTTTCGGCGCCCCGTCGAAAACCCAGCAGCGAAGGATGGGGAAATTTGTTTACGGGAAGGTGTCCGCTTTGCCTTCAGGACAAACGGAGCGCGGGGGCGCGCTCCTGAACACGCGAGGGCGCGTGTGCTCCCCTCACCCCCGCCAATGGACCTCCTTCACATCGGCAAGGTCTCGAAGCGCCGCCACCGCACGAGCAGGCAACGTCAGGCGTTCGCCTTTTTTGTATTTCACATGAAATAGCAACCGACGCTCGCAGGCACCGATGTCTTCTTTCCAATCGATGCCCGTGACGTGCATCCCGAGCTTTTTGAGAATACCGGTCACTTCTTCGACCGACACCGCTTCCGGGCCGAAGCGGATACTGAGATCGGAATACCAGTCATTGTCCATCCGGTTCTCGAAGCGCGGGATCAAGCCGAGGATCACGAGCGCGAGAACCGTGGAAGCCACGCCCAGCGCGAGCGCTCCGGTGCCAAGCGCGAGCCCGATAATGGCGGCGAACCACAACGTCGCGGCGGTGGTCACCCCGTGCACCACATTGGTGCGTTCATGGACAATCACGCCCGCACCCAGAAATCCCATCCCGGCAAGAATCCCCGCCGCCAGCCGTGCCGGATCCGGATGCCAACTCGCTGGCCCCTGTTTCTCAAAGCTTTCGAGATAAAACGCGTCCGACACGATCATCGCCACCGCCGAGGAAAGACACACCAGCAACGTCGTCCGCAGCCCCGCCGCCCGGCCACGCGATTCCCGTTCCCTCCCGATAAAAAAACCCGCCACCAACGCCAACCCAAGCCGCACAAGGATCTCCAGCCGAAGGTCGTAAAGAATCGTCTGCCAGTTCATCAATGGCAATCTACCCGTGTTTCAGTCTGGGTAAATGGGGGAAATGTGCATCTACGCCTATAACGAACTGTCGATTCACGATTTCAGTTCCTCTCACGATCAAACTTTTCTGCGAGCTTGATTCTAGCTGCTTTATAACGAGCCCAAGGATCCTTTCCATCCCAATGCTCCGGCATACGCGAATCGAGGCCGAGAGAGTTAAGTTTCTGATCTTCCTCTCGAGTAACAACAACTCCTATACACCAAGCATCCAAAATTTTTTATCGCTTTCGGAGTGGGATTTTTAAGAGCGAAAATCTTTTCTCTTACCAACTTTCGAGGAACTATATGCTCATGCACGAGATTTTTTAGACTGGCTGTCCGTTTTGTTAAAATTCTTGCCTTCTTAGACCAATTACGACACCCAACATATTTACCATCATACTCTGACCATACCCAAAACGCTTGATCAATGACTGCTAGCTTTGCGCCCATATGAAGACAATTACATTTTAAAACATATGAAATATCATCAAAAATTATTTTCTTTGTTCGACACCTTACATTCTTCTCAGAAATACGAGCCATGAAAATCACAATGAAACCAATATATTTTTACAAGCAAAATTCAAGTAATTTGATCATCATAATAAAAACCCGAGGAAAGACCGTCAACATTCGCTTACTCCGGAGTATCAGAACCAACTCTTCTTCGATCTACATTTTCTTCGAGTGACTCTCCGATTTTTGCAAGGCGGACTTTCCTACGTTTTTCGATTACTTGAAGAAGTCTCTCAATTCCAGGAATTGCTGTAATCTTCTCTAATGATTTTGTCAAAGATGTACTTTTATCAAGAACATCGAGAATTGGATTATCAGATGAATTATAATCCGATATAAGTCTCCCTGGATTATCAGAGCTTACAGTAACCATATTATAAAGCAATCTAAGCCGAAGATCTCTTGATACTTCACCATCTTCAAGAGAAGCTACTTGCGTAGACAATCCTTCAAAAGTTTTACTCAACGATTCCTTGTGAGTATATTCCTCTATCAATCGCTTGGACAGTTTGATTCTTTTACTAGAAACGATAGCAAACCAAAATGCAGGAGCATAAAGTGGAAGTATACCAAGAATCAATCTTGGTATTTTCTGAATTACATCATCTAGCGGACGATTCTGGAAAAGTAAATATACAGAAACCATCACAGGAATTACAGAAATAAGAGTCAATATCCAAATACACCTAGTGAAAGTTTTTTCAGATTTATCTCTCTCTCCTTCCTCGCTAATTCTCTTTTTTTCATATGCATGACTAAGCCCAGCAGTCATCGCATCAGGAAGAAGACTCTGAATCTTATTTTTGATAGAATCAAATTGTTCATCCTTTCGCTCAATGAAAGAATCAAATTTTACATGGACATCTTCGTGGAACTTTTGGATATTAGATCTAGAATCCAACAATTCTTTCTTCAATGAAGAATAAGCATCCTGCAACTCATCCTTAAGACCACTAACTTTGATCTGTTCATTTGTATCAGAATCTTCCGTCGTGTATCCAAACACCTCATCATAGAGCGTAGTAATTTCGTTCCCTCGCTTAATTACATTAGAATGAACTGAAGTAATTTTTGTCTGAACAGAAACAACATTTGCTTCAACCATCCTAATATTTTCCACCATTTCTTCAGCTTTCACCAATGCTTGTGAAGCTTGTACCAAACTCTGTTCAACTGTTGCTTCTTTGGCAGTTAGTTCAGCAACCCTGTTATTTAGTTGATCCAGTGTTTTCTCGAACTCAATGTAATGACTTTCTGATTCATTAAATCTACTATCATAGGATTCGAAACGTTCAGAGAATTCGTTAGAACGATTCACTAGATCAAGTAGAACTCCAGAGGCATGTCGTGCATCTTCCGACGATTTCAGCGCTCTATTTTTATATCGAGTAGCTGAAGCCGATGCGTTCTTGGCCTCTAACTCATAATCTGAGGTCTTTTTTTCAACTGCATTATCAAGAAGTGAAACATGAGTTCCGAGAACTTGCATCGTCTCGACCACCGATTGGAATTTCGACTCTAGGGCACGAAATTCCTGCCAGAGCTTCTTTCGCTCATCCTCAAGATACTCGATATGGTCGTCTCTCTTACTCACTAGGATATTTTAAGAGTTTCACTGGCAAGCCTCGCAAGTCCCGCCATTCAGCATGGCGTCGAGTGAGCAGGCATTCTTCTCCGCTTCGGTGTATTGCTTGGGACCGGCGGCGAGGCCGCGGACTTCTTTTTTCACGTCCACGGTGGCTTTTTCGATGTTGGAGGCTTGGAGGGTGCGGAGGTAGTAGGTGGTTTTCAGGCCCTTGTCCCATGCACGGCGGTACATGTGGCTGAGGGTCTTGAGGTCCGGGGTGGCGAGGAAGAGGTTGACGGATTGACTCTGGTCGATCCACTTCTGGCGGCGGGCGGCGGCGTCGATGATGTATTCGTAGTCGATGCCGAAGACGGTCTTGTGCTTGTGCTTGAGAGCGTCCGGGATGTCGCTGATGGCGTCGAGTTCGCCGTCGAAGTACTTGAGCTGGTCGAGCATTTCCTGATTCCAGAGGTTGGCTTTTTTCAGGTCGCTGACGAGCTCGGCATTGAGGACGATGAAGTCACCGGAAAGGTTGCTCTTCACGTAGAGGTTCTTGTAGTTCGGCTCGATGCAGGGGGTGGTGCCGGTGATGTTGGAAATCGTGGCGGTGGGGGCGATGGCAAGGACGTTGGAGTTCCGCATGCCGTTTTTGGCGATTTTCTCGCGGACGACGGACCAGTCCATCTTGCCGCCGCGCGGGATGTCGATTTTCTTGCCGCGTTCGTGTTCGAGGAGGTCGAGGGTGTCCTGCGGGAGCAGGCCGCGATCCCACTTGGAGCCTTTGTAGGTGGAGTAGGTGCCGCGCTCGCCGGCGAGGTCGGAGGAAGCACTATAGGCGTAGTAGGCGATGGCTTCCATGAACTCGTCATTGAACTCGACGGCGGCTTCGGAGGCGAAGGCGAGGCCGCGCTTGTAGAGGGCGTTTTGAAGACCCATGACGCCCATGCCGATGGGGCGGTGGCGGCTGTTGGCGGTGAGGGCGGCGTTGGTCGGATAGAAGTTGATGTCGATCACGTTATCGAGCGCGCGGATGGCGACGGTGATCGTTTCCTTGAGCATCTCGTGATCGAGCGCGCCATCGGCGGTGATGTGGGTGTCGAGGATGACGGAGCCGAGGTTGCAGACGGCGGTTTCCTCGTCGGAGGTGTTGAGGGTGATCTCGGTGCAGAGGTTCGAGGAGTGGATGACGCCGCAGTGGTCCTGCGGGGAGCGGACGTTGCAGGGGTCCTTGAAGGTGATCCATGGGTGGCCGGTCTCGAAGAGCATCTTGAGCATGCCTTTCCAAAGCTCGAGCGCGGGGATGCGGCGGGACCAGATCTTGCCGTCGGCGGCGAGTGCTTCGTACTCGGTGTAGCGTTGTTCGAAGGCGGCGCCGTAGAGGTCGTGGAGATCCGGCACTTCATTGGAGCGGAAGAGCGTCCAGTGCTCGCGGTTTTCCATGCGCTTCATGAAAAGGTCCGGCACCCAGTTCGCGGTGTTCATGTCATGGCAACGGCGGCGCTCGTCACCGGTGTTTTTGCGGAGCTCGAGGAAGTCCTCGATGTCGTTGTGCCAGGTCTCGAGGTAGGCGCAGCCGGAGCCGCGACGTTTTCCGCCCTGGTTGACGGCGACGAGCTGGTCGTTGTGGAGCTTGAGGAAGGGAATGATGCCTTGGGACTCGCCGTTGGTGCCCTGAATGTAGCCGCCGGTGCCGCGAACGGCGGTCCATGAGCCGCCGAGGCCGCCGGCCCACTTGGAGAGGTAGGCGTTTTCGGCGATGCCGCGCTGCATGATGGATTCGATGGAATCATCCACCTTGTAGAGGTAGCAGGAGGAGAGCTGGCTGTGGAGGGTGCCGGAGTTGAAGAGCGTGGGGGTGGAGGAGCAGAAACGGCGGCCTTTGTAGAGGTTGTAGAGGCGGATGACCCACTCTTCGCGCTGGGTTTCCTCGCGCTTGAAGAGGCCCATGGCGACGCGCATCCAGAAGAACTGCGGGGTTTCGAGGCGGCGTGGTTTCTGGCCGGTCTTATCGACGATGAGGTAGCGGTCATACATCGTCTGAATGCCGAGGTAGTCGAAATCGAGGTCGGCGGAGGGATCGAGCGCGGCGCAGAGTTTATCGATATCGTAGGCTTCGAGCAGCTCGGGGTTGAGGCGCTTGATGGCGACGCCGTGTTTCAGATAGCTCTTGAAGGCGGCCTGATGGGCGGTGCGGAGTTTTTCGATGCCGTCGCGCTGGATGCTCCAGTCCAGCACTTCCTCGTAGATGTAGGAGAGGAGGATGCGGCCGGCGAATTTGGCGAAATCGGCGTCTTTTTCGATGAGCGCCTTGGCGTTGAGGATGACGGTGCTCTTGAGGTCGGTGGCGGAAATTTCGGAGCCGATGGACCGGCGGAGTTCGCGCTCGATTTCGGCATCGGTGAGCAGGAGGTCGAGGCCGATGGAGGCGAAGGCGATGCGTTTTTTCAGCTCGGTGCCGTCCCAGAAGGAGGATTGGCCGTCCTCGGTGGTGATGACGACCATGGATTCCTGATTCGGATCCTCGGAGACCTGACCTTCTTCCTCACGGACGCGGGCGCGCTCGCTGCGGTAGAGGATGTAGTGGGCAGCGGCCTTGAAGTGGCCTTGGCGCATGAGCTCTTCCTGCACCATGTCCTGCACGTCCTCGATGTGGACGAAGGATTGATCGCCACGGCGGACGCGCTCGGTCACGCCCTTGGCGACATCGGCGGCGGGCTCGGGGTTTTCCTTGATGGTGAGGAAGGCTTTGCGAACGGCGATCTCGATCTTGGTCTCGGACCACGGCACGACGTTGCCATTGCGGCGGATGAGGCGGACGGGCAGCGAGGACTGAACGGCGTAGATATCGACGGCGCCGTTTTTCTCCATGGAACGGCGGAAGGCGAGGGACTTGGCGACGTCGTAGGCTTCGTTTTCGAGGAGGGCTTTTTCGATGAGCAGATAGAGATCGGCCTCGGAAAGACGGAGGCGGCCGACTTCATCGAGCGACTTGGTGAGGGAGTTCGCGACGGAGTGGGCGACGTCCGAGACGAATTTCCGGTTTACGTCGGAGAAGATGGATTTTTCGTCCTCACGGCGGGCGATGAGGAGGTCCGCGAGCGAGTCCCCGATGGCGTCGGCGACGTCCTCAAGCGAGAAACGGGTGTCCGTATTTCCGCGGGTGATGGTGATTTCCTCGAACTGCTGGCGTTTTTCCTGTGGCAGCACTTCGCGCCAGGCAAAGCCACGGTCGGAGAGGGAAAAGCGGTCGGTGACGACTTGTTTGAGAACGAGGTCTTCGTTGAGGTTGAGGGAGCGATACATTTTCGGGACAGGGTGAGAGGTGGAGTTTTTAGTGCCGGGTGATCGGTGATCAGTGATCGGTGGAAGAGTTGGTGAGGCGACGCTGAAGAGAGTTGATGAGACCTTGGAGCATTTTGGAGATGGTCCGCGTTTCGGCGATCATTTGGCGGGAACTGTCCAAAGGCGGCTGACCGAGAGCTTTTTGGACACGCTCATGAATGTAGAGCTGGGTCCGGAGTTCTCTACAGGAGCCTTTGCTGATGCGGAGAAAGCGGACGAAATCCCCCTCGCTGTCCCGTTCCGCGCCTTCGGCGATGTTGGAAGGGATCGAAATGGCGGCACGCTGCATCTGGCTTTTCAGTTCGTAGTTTTTGGAGTCATGCGTGGCGACGCAGGCATCCACCGCGAGTTGGCACCCGCGTTTCCAAACTTCCAGATCTTCAAATGTGGTCGTGGCCATTTCTTTATCTTCCTGAAAACTGAACACCAGCAAACTCCGCCGTCAGGCGGCCTCACAGTTCATCATCATCCACGGTGCTGAGGGCGGAGGCTTTTTGGTATTCGGTGACGCGGCCTTCGAAGAAGTTGGTTTCCTTTTTGATGTCCATCATCTCGGCGAGCCATGGGAAGGGGTTGGCGGTGCCGGGGCTGAGCGGGGCGAGGCCGCAGGAGGTGAGGCGGCGGTCGGCGATGTAGTCGATGTATTGCTCGAAATCGGCGGCGTTGAGGCCGATGCCGGCGACGGGAAGGCAGTCGCGGATGAATTGTTTTTCGAGGCGAATGCCTTCGGCCATGGTGGAGCGGAGGTCTGCCTTGAATTCGTCCGTCCAGACGTCCGGGTTTTCATTGACCAGATCCATCATGAGGTTGCGGAAGACTTCGATGTGGTTCGACTCGTCGCGCAGGGTGTAGCGGAACATCTGGCCGATGCCTGGGAATTTGTTCTGGCGGTAGAGGCTGAGGATCATGCCGAAGAGGCCGTAGAACTGGGTGCCTTCCATGACCTGGCCGAACATGAAGATGTTCTTGGCGAGCGCCTGCTTGTTTTCGGTGACGGTGAGGTCGATGTCGCGGCGGAGGGCGCGGCTGTTAGAAACGACGAAGTGGTTCTTTTCCTTGATGGTCGGGATATCTTCGAACATCGCCTCGCACTCGTGGGGGTTCAGGCCGATGGAGGAGAGCATGTAAACGAGGCTGTCCGCGTGGATGTTTTCCTCGTGGGCGTGACGGCCGAGGACGAGCTTCAGCTCGGGGGCGGTGACGACCTCGCGGACGACGTGGAGGATATTGTCACCGACGATGCCTTCGGCGGCGGAGAAATAACCGATGCCCATTTTGATGATCCAGCGCTCGACGTCGGAAATCTCGTTGGAACGCCATTGCTCGACGTCCTTCTGCATCGGGATGTCCTCGGGCTCCCAGTGGTTGTTCTTCATCGTCTTGTAGAGGTCATACGCCCACTGGTATTTCAGCGGGAGGATGTTGAAGAACATGGTGTCACGCCCGTTGATCACTTTTTTCGCGGCGAAGGCTTCTTCCGCCTTGGCGCGGTCGAGGGTAAAAGAACGGTTTCCGATCGTGATCGTGGTGGTGGCTGACATGGCTGGTATGGAGGAAATCGGGTGGTTTCAGACGGCTGACGGGAACGGCTCAGCGTTCGGGACTCTCTCAATATTCGGTGGCGTCGGTCAATGTCATTTCCTTCGGTGATTCGCTCATTTAGTATTCACAAATTATTCACAATACTACATGTGGTATTTTCACCCGATCTCACGAAATCGGGATTCGCCGCGATACCTAGTCGGATCAAGGGACTTGCGGGAGGGGCAGGTGGAAATCTAGGGGTATCACTTTTTTCCGAATTGGCCCAAATTCGGGGTTGATGGCGGATTTTTTAAAAAAGTGATCCGCCGCTCCTCTCTTTCCGTCTCCGGACCCCCGAAGCTCTTCACGACGAAGGGCGGAATTTTGAAAAGAATCGCGATCCGGGCCGATGGATCTTTTCAGGTGGCGGATGGGAATGCGGCTTGGCGTGGCGGTGGATCGCGTTACATTCCGCCCATGAAAGATCACCTGATCATCGATCTCGCCACCCTGCCGGAAGAGGGAAAGGAATTTTCCGGGGAACTTCCGAAGGAAATTTTCGACCTGCCCGATGGCGATGCCGTCCCGGCCGGGCCGCTGGAATACGACCTCCGCGCGCAGCGTTTCGGCAACGAACTGCTGCTTCAGGGCACGCTCTCCGCGCCCTTCGAATTCACCTGCGTGAGGACGCTGCATCCCTTTATCCAGACGATCCGGCTGGACCATGCCGCCGTCTCGCTGGAGATCGAAAAACAGGTGGAAATCGACGTCACGGAGGCCCTTCGCGAGGAGATTCTGGTGAACTTCCCGATCGATCCGAGATGCGAGGAAGGAGACGTCCCGCAGCAATGTGAAATCGATCCGCGATATTTATCAGTGGACAAGCCCGTGGAAGATGAGCTAAGCACCCCGCCCCGCGCCGAGGGCGACGACCGCTGGTCCGCTCTCGACACTCTCAAGGACCTCAAGGATCAACCGTAAACTGAAGCAAGACCATGGCCGTACCTAAGCGCCGCCAATCCAAAAGCCGCCAAAAAATGCGCCGTGGCGCGAACCGCTGGCGTGCACCGATTTTCAAGAGCTGCCCGGAATGCGGCAGCCGCGTGCCTTCGCACATCGCATGCCCATCCTGCGGCTACTATCGCGATCGCCAAGTGCTCGACGTCGAAGCTCTCTGAAGCTCAACCGCTTGAAATATCTCGAAATTACCGTGCCGGGCCCGTCCTTGCGCGGTAATTTTCGTTATCTGTCCGTTTTCCCGAAAATTCGTTAGCTCGAAACCATGAAAGTCGCACTGGATGCCATGGGCGGTGACCACGCCCCCGCCGTCAATATCGGAGGCGCGCTCGCCGCCCTCCGCCAGTATCCGAAGCTGGAACACCTCTACCTCGTGGGCGATCAGGCGGCTCTCGAAGCCGAGTGCGCGAAGCAGGGGCTGGATCTGAAAAGCCCGCGCGTCAGCATCGTCCACGCCACCGAAGTGATCGGCATGGCCGAGCCGGGCGCGAAAACGGTGCGGAAAAAGAAAAATTCCTCGATCAGCATCGCCATGGACATGGTGAAGGACGGTCGCGCGGACGCCTTCGTTTCCGCCGGGAACACCGGTGCCGCCGTGGCTGCCGCCACGCTGAAGCTCCGCACGCTCAAGGGCGTGGACCGAGCCGGCATCCTCACCCCCTTGCCGAACGAGCACGGCCTTTGCAGCATCCTCGACGCCGGAGCGAACCCGGAAGCGAAGCCCGAGCACCTCGTCACCTACGCCATCATGGGCACCGCATTCGCCAGTGCGATCTACGGCGTTTCCAACCCCAAAGTCGGCCTGATGTCGAACGGCGAGGAAGACGAAAAAGGCACCACCTTCACCAAGGAAACCTTCAAACGGCTCAAGGAAACTCCCGGCATCAACTTCATCGGCAACGTCGAAGGCCACGACCTCTTCGAGACCGAACTCGACGTGGTGCTGTGCGACGGCTTCGTCGGCAACATCGTGCTCAAGACCGTGGAAGCCACCGCCAAAGCCGTTTCCAAGTGGCTGAAAGCGGAAATCAAGGCCAGCCCCGTGCGCGTCGCCGGAGCCTTGCTCGCCCAGGGTGCCTTCAAGGCGCTGAAGGAAAAAAGCAGCTACGAAACCTACGGCGGCTGCCCGCTGCTCGGCGTCAATGGCGTGGTCATCATCGCCCACGGCTCCTCCTCCGCCCTCGCCGTCCAGAACGCGATCCGCGTCGGCATCGAAACCGTGGAAAACAAGGTGAACCCGCACATCGAGCAGGCCCTCTCCGCCCTCGAACCGCAGATACCAGCTTGAACCATGGGCTGCGGTGGCACCGATACCGCTTTTCTTCCCCGCATTCCAAATCCTCGCCTTTCCTCGACATTTGACAAAATATCTGACAAATTCCCGTCATGAGAACGAACGTCAGTACCTTGTTGCGGGAGTTTCCCAAAGTTCGTCAGGCCGCCTTGGCAGGCGAAGAAGTCATCATCGTCACCCGTGAGGGCAACCTCCGGCTCACGGCGGAACCCGTTTCCGGAAAATCGATTCTCGGTTCGCGCAAAGGCTTGATCGCGTTCTCCGATGATCGTCTGGACGAACCGACCCTCCCTGAAAACGAGTGGAATCCCAGCCTGTGAAAGCCTGCCTCGACACCCACGCGGTGCTTTGGAGCCTCGCGGGCGATTCCCGGCTTGGGAAAAAAGCGGCCCAAATCATCGCCTCCTCCAGCCGGGCCGACCTCGTGATTTCCGATCTCGTTCTGCTCGAAGTATCCTACCTCCATGCGAAAGGGCGCATTCAGGATGCCGAGGGTCTCGAAGCCCTGCTGTCCAAAATCAGCGAGAATTTCCGGGTGGTTTCGATCAGCCCGGAAATCGCCAAACTCGCCCTCGATCTCAAACTTCCCCATGGCGATCCCTTCGACCGGGTGATCGTCGCCACGGCGAAAGCCCACAACGTCCCGCTTTTAACCCGGGATCGTGCGATCACCGATTCCGGAGCGGTGAAGACCATCTGGTAAATCGGACTGAATCCATAGCGCCCGCCTGCCCCCGCCCCGAATTTCGCACTTGAGGACGCCGCCCGTCAGTTTCACTGTCTCGCCATCCATGAGTGAATCGCCTCCCGCCATCGAAGTCTGCATCGCAGGCACCGGCAGCTACGTTCCTGAAAAGATCCTGACCAACGAAGAACTCGCCATTCGGGTCGAAACCAGTGACGAGTGGATCGTGACCCGCACCGGGATCAAGGAACGCCGCATCGCCGCCGAGGGAGAATTCACCTCGCACATGGCCACCAAGGCCGCCCAGCGTGCGCTCGAGCAGGCGGGCATCGCCGCCGAGGACCTTGAGCTCATCATCGTCGCGACTATCACTCCGGACACGCTCACCCCCGCAACCGCCTGCTACGTGCAGCAAAATCTCGGCGCGAAAAAAGCCGTCGCTTTCGACATTTCCGCCGCCTGCTCCGGCTTCCTCTACGCGATGAAGCTCTCGAAGCGGATGATTTCCGACGGAGCCTTCAAAAACGCGCTCATCATCGGCGCGGAAAAACTTTCCTCCTTCGTGAACTGGGAAGACCGCACCACCTGCGTGCTCTTCGGCGACGGAGCCGGTGCCGCCGTTCTGCGCCGCGCCGAACCGGGCGAAGGCTCGATCATCGCCACCGAAATGGGCACCGATGGCAATCTCACCCACCTCCTTAACATCCCCGGCGGTGGCTCCGCCTGCCCGATCACCATCCAGAACGCCGACCAGCGCCTCGCGACGCTCGCCATGCTCGGCAAGGAAGTCTTCAAGCACGCCGTCACCCGCATGAAGGAAGCGGCGGAAAAAGTCATCGAACGCGCGAATCTGCAGCCGGAAGACATCGCCTGCGTCATCCCGCATCAGGCGAACCTGCGCATCATCGACGCCATCGCCTCCCGGCTCACCGTGCCGCACGAGCGCGTCTTCGTGAACCTCGACAAATACGGCAACACCTCCGCCGCCGCCGTCGCTATCGCGCTGGACGAAGCGAACCGCTCCGGAAAATTCAAGCGCGGCGAGCACATCGTCCTCGTCGTCTTCGGTGCCGGCCTCACCTGGGCCGCCGCCGCGGTGAGGTGGTAAGTGGATTTACGATTGAAGATTGCCGATTTTCGATTGGATGAATTTCCAAATCGTCAATCCACAATCCTCAATCGACAATCACCGCATGCCCCGCACCACGCCGCTCGAGACCGGGAAGATGCCGCCGGGCATTTCATTCATCATCGGGAACGAAGCGGCGGAGCGGTTTTCGTTCTACGGCATGCGGACGATTCTGGTCGTCTTCATGACGCAGTATCTGGCGTTCATGGACAGCCGCGCCACGCAGACGATGAGCGGTGCCACGGCGGTGGAATACTACCACCAGTTCACCAGTTGGGTCTATTTCACCCCGCTCTTCGGTGCCCTGCTCGCCGATATTTTCCTCGGGAAATACCGCACCATCCTGTGGCTCTCCATCGTTTACTGCCTCGGCCACGCCGCACTGGCCTGCATGGGGCTTTTCGGAAACTCCGGCCACTGGCTGCTGCTCGGTCTCGCGCTGATCTGCATCGGGTCCGGCGGGATCAAGCCGTGCGTTTCCGCCCACGTCGGCGACCAGTTCGGCAAAGCGAACCGTCACCTGCTGCCGCGCGTTTACAACTGGTTCTATTTTTCCATCAACTTCGGCTCGATCTTCTCCACCTTCCTCACCCCGTGGCTGCTCGAATATTACGGCCCGCACTGGGCCTTCGGCGTGCCGGGCGTGCTGATGGCCATCGCCACCCTGCTATTCTGGATGGGCAGGAAACGCTTCGTCCACATCCCGCCGAGCGGGCTGGGATTTTTCCGGGAAAGCTTCTCCCGCGAGGGACTGATGGCGCTGTGCAAACTGATCCCGCTGTTCGCCTTCATCGCCGTTTTCTGGTCGCTGTATGACCAGACCGGCTCGTCGTGGGTCCTTCAGGCGGAGCAGATGAACCTGAAATTCCTCGGCATCACCTGGCTGGAATCCCAGATTCAGGGGTTCAACCCGATCCTGATCCTCGTTTTCATCCCACTCTTCACACTGGTGCTCTACCCATGGATGAACCGGCTTTTTCCCCTCACCCCATTGCGGAAAATCGGCATCGGCCTGTGCCTGATGGTCGCCTCCTTCGCGCTCGTCACCCTGGTGCAATCGTGGATCGATTCCGGCCAGCGGCCATCCATCGGCTGGCAGCTCCTCGCCTTCGTCCTCATCACCGCCTCGGAAGTCATGGTGGTGATCGTGGCGCTCGAATACGCCTACACCCAGGCACCGCGCGCGATGAAATCCTGGGTCATGGCGCTGTTCTGGCTCGCGGTCTTCGGCGGCAATCAATTCACCGCTCAGGTGAACCGGCTCATCGTCATCCCCTCGCCCGCCCACACGCAATTCGCCGAAGCCACCGCGAAGCTCCCCGCCGATTGGCAGGAGTCCCCGCGCACCATCATGCTCCCCGGCTATTCCGACGCACCGGAAGACGACTTGATCGCCCGCTGCAAAAACGGCACCCTGCTTTCCATCGAAATCCCGGACCGGGAAACTTTCTTCCAAGCCGCCGGACGCATCGAAGAAGCCTCCGCCAACGGATTCCCCAAGAACACCGAAGGCAACCGCCTGCTCGCCAGGATGAAAGACCGCTGGGGAAATCCCCTCGTTTACGAACTCATCGATTCCTCCCACGCCCGCATCTCCAGCGCGGGGCCGGACCGCACCCGCAAGACGCAATGGGACATCGGCCTGCTGCTCGAAAAAACCGCCGAGGATTCCCCTTCCGCCGCCGATACCTGGCTCGCCCGCCGCAAGGCCGCGCTCGGGATTTCCGAAAAAACATCCGTCGGCGGGTTTTCCCGCACCGAATTCACCGGTGGTCTGGCAAAGCTCGAAGGTGCCGCCTATTTCCGATTTTTCACATGGCTGATCCTCGGCACCACGCTGCTGTTCATCCCCTTCGCGTGGATCTACCGGCCGAAGTCGTATCTGCACGAAGCAGGGTGAGGAGCAGGGACACTCCTGTCCCTGTTATATCGTAAAATCAGGGACAGGAGTGTCCCTGCTCCTCACCCGTTGAGCTTCGCGAGTGACTTCGGCAGAAACAGGCCGTCCTTGCGGATCAGCTTGCCGTCGAACCACACCTCGCCTCCGCCGTAGTCCTTGCGCTGGATGTTCACCATGTCCCAGTGGACCTGCGAGCGGTTGCCGTTGTCGGCGTCGTCGTATGCCTGTCCGGGTGTGAAATGGAAGGAACCTGCGATTTTTTCGTCGAAGAGAATATCGCGCATCGGCTCGCGGATTTCCGGGTGGAATCCGAGCGCGAATTCCCCGATGTAGCGCGAGCCTTCATCGGTATCGAGAATCTTGTTCAACGCCTTGGTCTTCGCGCCCGCCTCGGCCTTGACGATTTTCCCCTTGGAAAATTCCAGCCGGATGCCGTCGAAGGCGATCCCCTGATAGATCGTCGGTGCGTTGTAGGTGATGTGGCCTTCCACCGAATCCTTCACCGGGGCGGTGAAGACCTCGCCGTCCGGGATGTTGTAATTGCCACCGCAAACGATGGCATTGATACCCTTAATCGAAAATTTCAGGTCGGTTCCCGGGCCTTTCAGCTCCACCCGGTCCGTGGCGTCCATCAGCTTTTTCAGCGCGTTCATCGCCGGGACGAGCGCCTTGTAATCGAGCAGGCAGACCCGGAAATAAAAGTCCTCGAACGCCTCGGTGCTCATGCTCGCCTGCTGCGCCATCGAGGCACTCGGCCAGCGCAGCACGCACCACTTGGTTTTTTTCACCCGATGATCGAGCACCGGCCGCATGTGCTTCATGGCGAGCCGCATACGATCCGGCGGCACGTCGGAATTTTCTGCGATGTTCGTCCCGCCGCGCACGGCGATGTAGGCGTCCATGTCCTTCATCTCGGCGAGCAGGTGCTTGGAAATCGTCGCGTATTGCTCATCCTGCGCGCCGAACATCATTTCGCGGGTGACGCGGCTCTGATGGATGCGGACCACGGGAAACGCACCCTTCGCCCGTGCCTCGCGGATCAGCGCGATGCCGATGGAGTCCGGCACATCGTAAAGATCCAGCAGGACTTTTTCGCCTTTTTTCAATGAAGTGGAGTAACGAACCAGTTGGCGGGCGAGAGCATCAATACGGGCGTCGTGCATGGCAAAGCGGATAGCCGGGGACATGCCGCCCGGCAAACCGAAAAGACGGCTTCCGCTATGATTCACACTTGGCAGCCGTGGCACGGACCTCCATCAACACGGCATGCGACTTGGCATTCTCGGTTCCGGTTCCGGCTCAAACATGCAGGCGATTCTCGACGCCATCGACGCGGGCACGCTCGATGCCTCCATCGCGCTGGTTCTTTCGGACAATCCGGATGCCTACATTCTCGAACGCGCGAAAAAACGCGGCATCCCCACCGGCATCATCGATTGCCACGGTTTCAGGACGAAATACCCGGAAGAAGCCCAAGCGGAAACCGCCGCACGACTCAAGGCGGCGGGTGTGGAACTCGTCTGCCTCGCCGGGTTCCTGCGGCTGGTGAAAAAACCTCTGCTCGAGGCGTTTCCCGACCGCATCCTGAACATCCATCCTTCCCTGCTCCCGGCCTTCCCGGGACTGGAATCCTGGAAACAGGCGCTCGAAGCGGGCGCGTCCAAAGCGGGCTGCACCGTGCACTTCGTGGACGCAGGGATGGATACCGGCCCGATCATTCTTCAGGAAAGCGTGCCGATCCTGCACGGTGACACGGCTGAATCCCTCCATGCCCGCATTCAGGTCGTGGAGCACCGGCTTTACCCCGCCGCGATCCTGAGGATCATGGAGCGCTGACGTCCACGTCGGCTCTTCTCTCTTTTCTACGCAAGCCGACGTTTCTACGCAAGCCGACGTGAACGTCGGCGCTCCTTTTCCAATCACGAAAAAAGCGACCCATTCGGGCCGCTTTTCGAAAAGTTCGGAACTTCCGAAGTGTCGATTACTTCACGCCCTTCTTGGAGAGGCGGGTGCCGACGGTCGCGCCTTGGCGAGCCTTGAACTTCGGATTGGACTTGCAGATAACGTAGAGCGTTCCTTTACGCTTCACGACTTGGCAATCAGCGTGACGGCGTTTCGCGGAAGCGAGGGAAGAAAGGACTTTCATGACAGAATGTGGTTGGAAGATTGCGCCGCGGAAGCGACCGGGGCGCGAAAACTACCCGGCCGCCCTCCGTTGTAAAGTCATTTCTTCCATTCTCTTTTTTCACGTGCAGCCGCGTAGCAGGAAAAGAACGAGCAGAATCGGGATCGGAATGCCGAGCAGCCAGAGCAGAATCCAGCCGATTTTCCCCGCCGCGAATCGACGGGCCTTCTGAAGCTTATGAATGGAAACGTTGGTTTTCATGGGTTTATCCGCCCACATGGGCTGGATTTCATTTCGCAAAACGCGTGCCAACGACGGATTGAGGCCGAAAAGCCACGGATTGCGGCGATCTCGGCACGTTCACATTTACCGGAAGTCTCCTCGGAACATGCAAAACGCCCGGAAAACCGCCGCGTTTTGCGTGAGGTGGAGCTTGTCCGTTCAAACGGGCGCTTTATGGTGTGCCGCCATGAGCCGCACCGCCACCTGGATTCGAGGAAACGGTTTCCTGATCGCTCTTTTGCTCGCCGTGGCGGCGGCCTTCGTCTTTCCGGACGGCGGAGCACGCGGCGGCTGGATCGATCCGGATTACGTCAATAATGGCGGCATCGCCCTCATTCTGTTCCTTCAGGGGCTTTCGCTCGCTTCCGAAAAAATCCGCAGCGGCGCGGGAAACTGGCGGCTGCACGTCATCATCCAGTCGTTCACCTTCATCATTTTCCCAATCGTCGGCCTCGTGCTGGACCGGCTCGTGCCCGCGTTATGGACGCAGGAACCGCACGCCATCCGTCAAGGATTCCTGTTTCTCTGCGTGCTGCCATCCACCATTTCCACCTCGGTGGTCCTGACCGCCGTGGCCCGGGGAAACACGGCGGGCGCGCTCTTCAACGCGGCGCTCTCGAACATCCTCGGCGTGATTTTCACCCCGTTGCTCGTCCACCTGCTGATGCAGAGCTCCGGCGTCGAATCCCAAGGGTTCGGCGGGCTGCTGGTGAAAATCATGCTGCTCACGCTGCTGCCCTTCTCCATCGGCATGCTGCTGCGTCCACGCCTGAAATACTGGGCGGACGCGAACAAGAAATGGTTCACCCGCATCAGCAACGGTGTGATCGTTTTCATCGTCTATTCCGCTTTCTGCGATTCGGTGAAAGAAGATATCTGGCACAAGCACGGCTTCGCCGAAACCAGCATCACCACACTGGTCACCGTGCTCCTTTTCACCTTCATGTCCCTGCTCGTCGGCCTGAGCTGCAAGCTCCTCAAACTGGACCGCGAGGACAGCATCGCCGCCTATTTCTGCTCGGTGAAAAAAACGTTGGCGATGGGTGTCCCGCTCGCCGCGCTGATCTTCGGACAAACCTCCGAGCTCTCGCTCATTTTGTTACCCGTCATGCTCTATCACCCGCTGCAACTTCTGGTGAACGGCATGCTGGCGGTGAAGTGGGGAAAAGAGACACAAGACTTGAAGACGCAAGACACAAGATAAGAAAGAGATTCGCAGCAGGAGTCTTCTCTTGTGTCTTGCGTCTTCAAGTCTTGTGTCTCTAGGGCGAATACACCACCACCGGCCCGACTCCCGGGCCTTGCACGCGACGGAGTTTTTCCACCGCCTTTACCACTGCCTCCGCCGCCTGAATCGCTTCTTCCGGCGTGCTGAGTTGGGAAAAACTGAAGCGCAGGCTGCTCTTCGCGAGCGCCTCCGGGATGCCCATCGCAAGCTGCACATGCGATGGCTTCTGCTTACCGGTCATGCAGGCGGAGCCGGCGGAACAGGCGATGCCCGCTTCATCCAGCAGGATCAGCAGACCCGCCGCGTCGCAACGCTCGAAGGACATGTGAGAAGTATTCGGCAAGCGCTCGCTGGCCGCGCCGTTCACGATCACGCCGATGAGTCGGGACGTGACGTGCTTTTCGAACGCATCCCGCAATTCCGCCAAGCGGCTGCCCGCTTCGAGTTTTTTCCGCAGGATTTCCGCCGCGATGCCCATGCCGACGATGCTCACGGTGTTCTCCGTGCCGCTGCGGCGTCCTCCTTCCTGACCACCGCCGTGCAGCAAAGGGGAAAACCTCAGCCCGCGCCGCACATACAGGGCGCCTATCCCTTTCGGCCCGTGAAATTTGTGCGCCGAGAGCGACAGCAGATCCACGCCGAGATCGCGCACGTCCACCGGGATTTTCCCGATCGCCTGCACGGCGTCCGTGTGAAATGCCAGCCCGCGCGCGCGGGCCAGCTCGGCCGCTTTTTTCACCGGCTGGATCACTCCGGTTTCGTTGTTCGCCAGCATCACCGAGACGAAGGCCGCGCCATCGAGCGCCGCTTCATAAGCCGCGAGATCCAGCACGCCATCCCGGGTCACCGCCACCTTTCGCACTTCGCGGGATCGCGCCTCGACGGAACGCAGCACCGCGCTGTGTTCGATGGCGGAAACCACCGCCGCGCCCGGACCTCCGAGCCGGTCCAGCGTGTGCAGCGCGGTGTTCGCGCTCTCCGTGCCGCCGCTGTTGAAATGGATTTCCTCCGGCTCCGCGCCGATCAATGCGGCCACCTGCTCGCGGGCGTCCTGAATCGCCTTCCGCGCCCGCTTCGCCTCGGCGTAGATGCCGGACGGATTCGCGAATCCCTCGCGCAGCCACGGCAGCATCGCCTCCAGCACTTCCGGCAGCAAGGGGGTGGTCGCGTTGGCGTCGAGATAGATCACGCCCACACCATCCCGGCGCGGAGCCCGGATTTCAATCCTCAAAGCACCGTCTCGGATCTCAGCCGGATCGCCAGTTCCAGCACGCTGCGATACACGATATCGCCGAATTGCGCGGCATGCTTCAGCCAGTCCATGCCGAACGCCGCCAGATTTTCCAGAGGCCCGGGGCGCGCCACGCACATCAGGCCCACCAGCACCAGCACGTTCGCCAGGTAAATCACCACCAGCGAGAGAAACGTCCCGTTTTCCTTCAGGTCCGGCTGGTCCCGCAGGATCATCCAGAACGTCCAAACGAAATGAAACGTCCACGTCGCACCGAGCAATCCGTAAAGAAGCAGATCCCACTTCGGCGAAAACCCGACGAAATACCGCAGCGGCACATAGACCGCCGCCGCCATCACCGACCAGAACGGCACGAAATACGGCGACAGAGCGATCAGCCAGTTCGTCTTGTTCGTCGTAATGTAGCCTCCGTCCGTGCTGACGTGGAAATCCGTCACTTTCCCCAGATGCAGCAGCACGAAGATCGCGTGCGTCAGTTCATGACCGAGCACATACAGATAGAGGAAAAACGATTTTCCCAACCCCGAGCAAAACCACCCCGCCATCGATAAAATCCCGAGGGCGAAGTACCAGAACTCCGCCGATTGCCAGAAACCCTGCACCGCCGCATGGGAAAAACGCTCGAAAAACGTCCACGTCGTCACCAGTGCCAGCGGCAGCAGCACCAGCCCAATCAGCCAGCGGAACATCCGCGTGGACCACGCCAGCGACGGCATATCGTCTTCCGAAGCCATTTCGGCAATCGCCGCATACACGGATTTTCCGCGATTCCTCGCCATCTTCCGGTTCGCCTGTTCGTGCGCGCGGCGGTTCGCGCGGCTCAGCATTTCCGCCAGCGACGGTCGCGTGCGGCGGGCATTCCGCTGTCCGCGTTTCGGTCCCAAAGATGATGTCAGGCGCTTCGCCATGCGGCGCCGAGATTCCTTCAGAAATCTTAATCAATCAAGCTCGGAGAATCTTGTGCTTTTCCCCTACCCACCCCATCCTCCGCCCATGCCTCTCGCCGACCGTGATTTCCTTTACCGTCTCCTCGAAACTCCCAGCCCGACCGGCTTCGAGATGCCCGGCCAGCGGGTGTGGGCGGAGTGGATCCGGCCTTTCGCCAACCGCGTGGACTGCGACGCCTACGGCAACACCTGGGCCACTCTCGAAGGTACCAGCGACCGCATTCTCATGCTGGAAGCCCACGCCGACGAAATCGGCTACATGGTGAAACACATCGACGATCACGGCTTCATCATCCTCGATCGCGTCGGCGGCTCCGATGCCGCGACAGCACGCGGACGCCGACTGACCATCCTCGGCGACAAAGGCCCCATCCCCGCCGTCATCGGCAATACCGCCATCCATCTCCGCCGCAATGAGGTCGGCTCGGAAAAAGCCCCCGCCGTGCATGATTTGTGGGTCGATGTCGGTGCCTCGAATCCCGGCGACGTCCACGAGCTTGGCATCCGCGTCGGCCACCCCGCCGTGTATCAGGATGGCCCGATGGAACTCGCCAACGGCCGCATCGTTTCCCGCGCGCTCGATAACCGCATCGGCGGCTACATCATCGGCCAGGTGTTGAAACGCATTTCCCTCACCGGCAAAAAACCCGCCTTCACCCTCGTCTGCCTGAATGCCATCCAGGAGGAAATCGGCGGCCACGGCGCGATGATGGCCACCTATCGACTGAAACCGGACGCCTGCGTCTGCCTCGACGTCACCCACGCCACCGACACCCCCGGCATCAGCGCCGCGAAGCATGGCAAAGTCAAACTCGGCCACGGCCCGACGCTCACCCACGGCACCGCGAACCACCCACGGATCGTCCAGCGCCTGATGACCATCGCCGAGGCTGAAAGCCTGCAAATCCAGCACGAAGCCAGCAGCCGCTTCACCGGCACCGATACTGACAAGATCTTCCACAGCCGCCAAGGCGTGCCCAGCGCGCTCGTTTCGCTGCCGCTGCGCTCCATGCACTCGGTGGTGGAAACCGCCGATCCGAACGACATCGAAGCGACGATCCAGCTCTTGCTGCAATTCGTGCTCTCAATGAAGGAAGACGACGTCTTCGGTCACGAGCTGTAAAAGACCGAGAACGGCTTCCGTCCGGCCTTGGCCTTCGTGACTTTCCACCGTTTTTTGCGGCAGCAGGGACGGTGGGACCGGCTGTGCGTTCGGGGACTTTTCGGCGTCCAGTAACTGGGAGCCAGCGGCAATCATTCCCGCTACAGCCAGAAGCTGCATGAAATTGGATTTCGGACGAATCATGGGGGATTTAGGGGAGAAACCCGGATCGGGGGAATCCGGAGGATTTTTGGGAGAAACGCCGCCATCAAACAAGATGCTCCCCCCTCTCCGCAAGAGATTGATTGCTCAAGCAATTAACCTCCTCACGGATTCGACGAGATTTCCCGACGGGAAAATCTTTTGCACTCGCCGCCTCCTTCGCCTTTCCTGTCAGGCATGCGTCCCGAACGTGGCAAAAAATCCGGTCTCGGCGTCGGTGCCGCCACGTCGCTCGTGGTTGCGAATATGATCGGCACCGGCGTCTTCGTTTCGCTCGGCTATCAGCTTCTCGATTTCCACTCCGCTCCTCCCATCCTGCTGCTGTGGCTCATCGGCGGAGCCATCGCCCTCTGCGGCGCGCTTTCCTACTCCGCGCTGGCGAAATGCCTGCCGCGCTCCGGCGGTGAATATCACTTCCTCGGAGCCATCTATCATCCATCGCTCGGCTTCATGGCCGGATGGCTTTCGGCGATTTTCGGCTTCAGCGTGCCCACCGCCATCACCGCGCTGGCGATGGGCGGCTACCTCTCGAAAGCGTGGGATGGCGTCCCCGCCCGGGCCGCGGCGGTGGCGGTGATCCTGATCGGCACACTCGCCCACGGCCTCAGCGTGAAAACGAGCGGACGGGTGCAGCTTTATTCCACGCTGCTGAAGCTCCTGCTCATCGGCGGTTTCCTCTGCGCCGGATTTTTCGTCCCCGGCCATGGCGACATCCGCTGGGAATTTTCCGCCAGCGAGGACTTCGCCCAGATCCTGCAACCCGCCTTCGCCACCGCCATTTTCTACGTCTTCTACTCCTACAGCGGCTGGAATGCCGCCGTCTACGGCCTCGAAGAATGGAACGAACCGGGAAAAACCGTGAAACGCGCGCTCATCGGCGGGACGCTGGTAGTCACCGTGCTCTACGTCGGGCTGAACGCCGCGTTCCTGCACGCCGCACCGTTGGACGCATTGCGGGGAGAACGGGAAATCGCCCATGCCGCCGCCGCGGCCATGTTCGGCTCCGGGGTGGGCCGTGCGGTTTCCGCGCTGTTCGCCATCGGCCTCTTCGCCTCCGTCAGCGCCCTGCTGTGGGCCGGTCCGCGCGTGCTCGGTGCGATGGGTCGCGATGTCCCGGCGATGCGTTTTTTCGCCCCGTCCCGCCACTCCGGCATCCCGCTGCGCGCGCTGGCGCTGCAATCTCTGCTCGCCTGTGCTCTCGTGCTCGTCGGCGATTTCGAGTTCCTCATCACCTACACCCAGACCGGCCTCACGCTCTGCACCCTGCTCAGCGTCGGCGGGCTGATGATCCTGAAACGCCGCGGCCACACCGTACCCGCCGCCGCGTGGGTTCCCGCCTTGATTTTTCTCGTCTTCACCGGCTACATTATCGTGCGCCTTTTCCTGACCGAGCCATGGCCCGCCCTTTGCGGCATCGCCACCTCGATCGCCTGCGCACTGCTCTGGATTCCCACCCGTCACTCCACCTCATGAAGCGCCTCCTGCTCCTCGCACCCTTGTTATTCGCCGCCTGTTCACCCGCCCCGCCTCCCGTGCCCCGGGATGCCGCCGGCAATGAACTCAGCGAACCCTTCGTCCGGGTTTCCGGCCAACCCACACCCACCGATACCGCGCGTTTCCTCGCCGGCAGGCCGGTTCGCAATGGCGCGGGGCTCTCGAACTTCCAGCAATCCGCCAACTACCAAACCTACTCGCGCGGCATGCTCCAGAAATGGAAATACCGCGCCGCCCGGCGGCTGGATCGCCAGGACGCGTGGCAATCCCAACACATCGTCCCCCTCATCGGCACCCCGCGCACGCTGCTCTATCCCTTCGGCGGTCCCGATCTCATGCACGCCATCTCGATGTTCCCCGCCAGCACCCACTACATCCTGCTCGGCCTCGAACCCGCCGGACAACTGCCGGATCTGGAAAACACCGACGCCGGACTGGTCGCCGCCGCCCTGCCCCGCAATGCGAAGTCCGTCGAGACCCAGTTGCTTCACGGCTACTTCATCACCAAGGACATGAGGAACGATCTGAACAACGGCCCGCTGCAAGGCGTCACGCCGATCCTGCTCACCTCGCTCGGCCTCATGCACGCCACCGTGACCGATGTCCGCTCCATCTCCGCCGGAGGGAATCCCTCCATTCAGATCGATTTCATCCTGCCGGACCGCGGCCGAAAAACCGTCACCTACGTTTCCGGAGACATTTCGAACGGCCGCTTCGGCTCGCTGCAATCCTGGCTCTCCTCGAACGCCTCCGGCTCCGTCGCCTACTTCAAGGCCGCCTCCTACCTGATGCATGACGGAAATTTCAGCTCGGTCCGCAACTGGGTGCTGGGGAACTGCCGCGCCACCGTGCAGGACGACTCCGGCATCCCCTACCGCGCCTACGATCCCGCGAAATGGAACATCCACCTGTTCGGAAACTATCAGGCACCCATCGAGCTTTTCACCAAGCACACCCAGGCCGACCTGCGTGCCGCCTACGCTGCCGCCGGACCGCTCCCCTCGCTCACCTTCGGCTCCGGCTACGAACTCAAGCCCGAGCGCGCGAACCTGATGATCTCCATCCGCAAGTAAACACCACCCCATGCACACGCGGCGTGAATTTCTCCAGCTCTTCAGCCTGACCGCCGCCGCGCTGGGCACCGGTTGCGGCCCGACCTCCTCTCCGGAAAGCGGCTGGTCCGATGCCACCCTCGATTTCCTGAAAACCCGCGCCTCACGCCACGGTGCGATCGGTTGGGCCGCGTGGCACGGACACCGCGAATTCGCCTCATGGAACAGCGGCGCACGTGCTCCCGCGCTCAGCATCACCAAGGCGTTAGCCGCCCTCGCCGCCGCAAGCGCCGCCGGGGAAGGCTGGCTTTCACCCCACGAAAAAGTCGCGGACACGCTCCACGAATGGCGCTCCGATCCCCTGAAATCCCGTATCACTGTGCTGATGCTGCTGCAACAAACGTCCGGCCTCGAAGGCGGGGCGCGCCAGCTTTACCGCGAACATCCCGCCGATAAAGGCCGCGCCGCCGTCGGACTCCGACTGGTCAACACGCCCGGCACCACCTTCCGCTACGGCCCGTCGCATTGGGAAACGCTCGGTGAAGTGCTCAAGCGCAAGCTCGCCGCACGCGGTCAGACTCCCGTGAAATTCCTGCACCGCGCCGTGCTGCGCCCGATCGGCCTCAGCAGCCCGAAATGGAGATCCGACCGGCTCGATACGCCCTATCTTTCCACCGGCGCGGAATTCACCGTGAAACAGCTCGGCAGGCTCGGCCGCACCCTGATTTCCCTGCTCAACGGTCAATCTTCGGACGGCATCCCGCACGAACACTTCGCCGCCATGACCCGCCCGTCCTCCATCAATCCGATATTCGGCGGCGGGCTTTGGCGAAACGTCAACGCGCGGAAATCCCACGCCGCCGCTATCGAGATCGAATTCTCCATCGACGATCCCCTGCCCTCCTCCATCTGGCACCGCGCCTGCCTTTCCACCCGCCAGCCCGGAGATTTCGTCGCCCTGATCGGCTCCGGCGGCCGTCGCATTTACCTCTGGCCCTCGCAAAACCGGCTCATCGCCCGGCTCGGAAACTCCAGATCCTGGAGCGACGTCGCGTTTCTGGGAGGCGTTTGATAAGGAGCAGGGACACTCATGTCCCTGTTTTCTCAAATTCATTCAGGGACATGAGTGTCCCTGCTCCTTATTCCTTCAGATACTCCAGAATCCCCAGCGCGGTTTTTTCCGAAATGCCGGGCATCGCCGCGATATCCGCGACCGACGCTTTCCTGATCCGCGCCACGCTGCCGAAACGCTCCAGCAACTGCTGCTTTTTCTTCGGCGAAATCCCCGGGCAATCGTCCAGAACGCTTTCCTTCATCCGGCGACGATAAAGCAACGCGTTGTAGCCATTCGCGAAGCGGTGCGCTTCATCGCGAATCCGCTGGAGCAATTTCAACGCCCCCCGGTCGTGCGGAATCCGGATCGAATCGCTCCGGCCCGGCACGAACACCTCCTCGTGCTGCTTCGCCAGACCCACCACCGGCAGGTCGTGCAGCCCCAGCGCCCGCAGCTCCTTCACCGCCATCCCGAGCTGGCCCTTGCCGCCGTCCACGATCACCAGATCGGGCAGCACGATTTTCGCCCGCCCTTCGCGCGCGAGCCGCCGTTGGTGCTCCACCGGATCTTCCTGCGAATACCCGTCCCCGGGATTCGCCGCCGCGTTTTCCATCAGAATCCGCGAATAACGGCGGCGGATCACCTCCGCCATCGACGCGAAATCGTCCTGCCCGTTCACCGTGCGGATGCGGTAGCGGCGGTAGTTCTGGTTATCCGGCTTGCCCTCGGTGAAACGCACCATCGAGGCGACAATGTGGTTCGAGGAAACGTTGGAAATATCGAAACACTCCATCACCCGGGGCGGACCGGCGAGACCGAGCGCCTCCCCCAGTTCCGCAAGATCCTCCGTGGGTTTCACCGTCGATTGCACTCCCCGGCCACGGCTGAACTGGCGGGTCGGGCTCAGGGTTTTCTCCAGATTGTGCAACACATCGCGGAGACTGGCGGCTTTCTCGAAATCCAGTTGATCCGCCGCTTGAGCCATTTCCTGTCGCAGACTGTCGAAAAGCTCGCGTTTTCCCTTTCCTTCCAGAATGCGGCACGCCTCCTCGATCTTCCCGAAATACGCCTCGCGGGAAATGCGACCCACGCAGGGAGCCGAGCAATTCCGGATAATGTCCGCGTTGCAATGCTTGTAGTCCGTCTCCGCCGGCACCAGCGGCCTGCACACCCGCAGGCCGAGCCCGCGATTCAGCCACTCCAGCGTGTGCTTGAGCGCGCCGGAATGTGGAAACGGCCCGAAATACCGCGATCCGTCGTCCTTTTTTAACCGCGTCGTCTGGAATCTCGGCCACGGATCGGTCAGTTTCACCTTCGCCAGCAGGAAGCGCTTGTCGTCGCGGAACGAGACATTGTAGCGAGGGCGATAGTCCTTGATGAGCTTCACCTCCAGCAGCAGCGACTCCTGCTCGTTGCGCACCGTGTGGAACTCGAAATCGTGGATCGAATCGATCAACGCACGCGTTTTCACGTCCGCACGCGTTTTTTTCGAGGCCATGAAATACGACGACATCCGCCGCTTCAGGTCCCGCGCCTTCCCGACGTAAATGATCGAGCCCAGCCGGTCCTTCATCAGGTAAACGCCCGGCTGGTGCGGCACCTCGCGGAGTCTGGCTTTGAGGTCGGGGGAGGACATCGACACCCCATCGAACGGCGGCGCGCGGAAAATTCAAATGAAATTAAGATCCGACCGACTGCCTGATCCGTCTGATCTTCCTCTCCATTCCCGACGCTTGCTTTGGAGCCACCCCACGATACGCTACGCCCACATCTCATGAAGTGCTGCCTTTTTACCACCTCGGGATTTTTCCTCACCCTGCTCACCAGTTCCGCCGCGGAAACCGACAAGGTCGCGAAGAAGCTCAGCATGCTCGACATCCTCTCCAAGGGCGGGATCGTGATGTATCCGCTCGGCCTGCTCTCCATGGTAACGGTCGTGCTGATCCTGCTCTACCTCGTCACCATCCGCCGGAAAGCCATCGTCAGCGAACGTTTCATGGAAACCGCCGAAGTGCTGGTGAAAAAACGCGACTACGTCGGCCTCAACGACTACTGCGGCAGCCAGGACCAGGCGATGGCGCGGGTGGTGGAAAAAGCCGCCGGTTTCCTCGCCAGAACGCCTAACGCCAGCGTCGATCACGTCCGCACGCTCGCCGAGACCGAAGGCGTGCGTCAGGCCGGCCTGCTGCAAACCCGCGTCACCTACCTCGCCGACATCGGCTCCATCGCCCCCATGGTCGGCCTCGTCGGCACCGTCATCGGCATGATGAAATCGTTCATCGAAATCTCCTCCCAGGGCGGCAAGGGCGTCAAACAAATGGAACTGGCCGAAGGCGTCGGCGAAGCGCTCATCACCACCGCGTCCGGCCTCGCCATCAGCATTCTCGCCCTCGTTTTCTTCGCCTACTTCCGCGGCCGGGTGCAGCGCTGCATCTCCGAACTCGAAGCCGCCGCCGCCCACCTCATCGGCTTGATCTGCTCCCAACTCGAACGCAAATCCCCCTCCCCGGCGCAGGCTCAGCCCCACCACGTTTCCGGAGGCTACGCCGAACCCCTGCCGACACCCCGCCAGACACCGCTCGGCATGGACCGCCCGGACCTGCACGGCATCTGAAGCCCGAGCCAGCCTCCCGCGAAGCCCCATGAAATTCACCAGCCATAAATTGGATCCGATCCCGATGCAGCTCGCACCGATGATCGACATCCTTTTCCTGCTGCTCGCCTTCTTCATCACCTCCTGGCAGTTCTTCCAGGCCGAGACCGAACTGAACATTTCCGTCCCCACCGCCCAGGAAGGAGCCGATCCTCAGCGCTCGCGCGGGGAAATCATCGTCAACATCGGCGCCACCGGCGGCATCATCGTCGAGGGAAATCCCGTGAGCATCGAACAACTCCAGTCCAAGCTCGCCGCCATCGCAAAACTATACGAAAACCAGCCCGTCCGCATCCGTGGAGACGGCAAGGTGCCCTACCAGCGGATCGTCGAAGTGATCGACACCTGCCAGAAAGCCGGCATCTGGAACATCTCCTTCGCCACCCAGCGCCCGACCTCGGACACCGAGTGATTCCTTGGCAAGCCGGTCGGTTCCCCTCTACACCTGAGCACATTGAAACGCGCACTCGCCATTCTCACTCTCGCCGCCGCCCCGGCGATCGCCCAAATCCCCCGGGCCGCACCGGTGGAGGATCAAGCCATTCAGGCCGATCCCGGCAATGACTTTTTCCTCCGGGCGAAAAACCTCTACGACGCCGCGCAAAGCTCCGGCGAGCAGGAAACCCGCGTCGATCTCTACCAACGCGCCGCACAGATTTTTTCCGACTACATCACCAATTTCCCGGACCATCCGAACACCGAAGCCGCGTGGTGGTACATGGGAAACAGCTACTACCAGGGCGGTTCCGTCGAGGAAGGCAAGCGCTGCTTCACCACCCTCATCAACCGCTACGGCCAGGGAAAATACGCCGCCGCCGCCGCTTACACGCTCGCCGCGGACTATTACAACAAAGGCGATTACGCCTTCGCCGCGCCGATGTTCGAACGCTACGCCGCGAACGCCACCAAACCGGACGAGCGGCCCCGCGGCTACTTTTTCGCCGGGAACAGCTACCGCCAGCTCGGTCGCGACCGCGAAGCGATGGTCGCCTTCCGGAAAGTCCTCGACGATCCCGCCGGTGCCACCTTCATCCCCCAGACCAAGCTGGCCATGGGCCACCTGATGGCGAAATCCGGCAAGCACGACGAAGCGCTCGCCCTGTTCGAGGCCGTCACCAATTCCGCCGCCACCCCGCAAGTGCGCGGCGAGGCCGCCCTCAACGCCTCGCTCGCCGCCACCAAGCTCGGCAAGAACGACCTCACCGACAAATACCTGCGCCAGATCATGAACTCCCCCGGCATGGAGGAATTCCGCAGCGACGCGCAGACCGCTTTGATGAACAGCCAGTTCTCGAAAAAGCAATATCGCCAGGTCATCGACACCTTCCGCCGGGACACCACCAAGGCCGAAGGCGAAAAAGCCGCCATCCGGCTCACCCTCGCCGCCCGCTCCTACATGCTGCTCAAGCAGCCCGCCGAAGCCCTGCCCCTCTTCCGCCAGGTCGAAAAAACCGTCAAACCGGAAAACGACCTCGCCTTCGATGCCGCCTATTACCGCCTGCTCTGTTTCTATCAAATGGAAGGCCGCCACGTCCCCGAGCAGGTCGACGCCTTCCTTCAGATCTACCAGAAAAAACGCGCCGACCACCCGCGCATCCACACCGCCCTCATGGCCAAGGCCGAATCGCTGTACGCCGATAAAAAAGTCAGCGAAGCCGCCAAGGTCTACAGTCGGATCAATCCCAGCCTCATCAGCGAAACCAACCGCGCGGGCCTGCTCTATCAACGCGGCTGGTGCCTCGCCGATGCCGGGGATTTCAGCGGTGCGATCCGCTCCCTGAACGAATTCATCGCCCAATACCCGAAAGACGACCGCCTCGCCAGCGCCCTCGCCAAACGCGCGAAATGCTACGTGGATTCCTCCGAAAGCAACAAGGCCATCGCCGATTTCGACCAGCTCATCTCGCTGAAAGCCGATCCCACACTCACCTCCTTCGCCTGGCTCGAATCCGCCCGCATGCGCCGCTCCGACGGCAACATCCCGGACATGATCGTCCGCTACAAAGGCCTGCTCAGCGAAGTCAAAGACCTCAGCCCCGGCAATCGGGCCGAAGCCAACTACTGGATCGGCTGGGGCCTCGTGAAAACCAACGCCGCCAAGGACGCCATCGATTACCTCGAAACCTCCCGCAAGCTCGACGCCAAAGCCTACGGCAAACACGCCGGCCTGCTCCTCGCCCTCAGCTACTTCGCCTCGCAGGACGTCGCCAAGCTCAGCGCGGAAATCGAGAACGCGATCAAAAACAACTTCAGCGGCGAGCTTCCCGATCAGGCGTTGCAATGGGCCGGTATGCAGAACTTCAGCAGTGGCGACTACGCCGCCGCCTCCCGCTATCTCGGCCAGATCGCCAATCCCGACGAACCGCGCGAAACGCCCAAGGAAGTCTGGCGCTACCTCGCCAAAGCCCGTCTCGAATCCGGCGATGCCGAAGGCGCCCTCACCGCCGCCAACAACGTTCTGGCCGTGGAAGACAACGCCAGTTGGAAAGCCGACGCCCTCGTCGATCAAGGCCGCGCCCTGCTCAGGCTGAACCGCACCGCCGAAGCCCGCAAAGCCGCCGACGAAGCCGCCGATCTCCACCCGCAGGGTCGCACCAGCGCCCAGCTCCGCATCCTCTCCGGCGATCTGTTTTTCGAAGAGAAAGACTACAAACAGGCCGCCGCGAACTACCTCAACATCGTGAATTTCCACGACGACAAGGACCTGCGCCCCGTCGCCCTGCACAAGCTCGCCGAAGCCTTCGTCAAAGCCGGAGACACTACGGAAGCGGAAAAATACCGGGAACAGCTCAAGACCGAATTTCCCGAGTGGAAGCCCAAGTAAGGCCCGGCCTCCTCCCGTCACCGTTTCTTCCCATCTTCGCGGTTGAAACTTCCGGGTCCGCGGTACAGTTTGCGCTCCATGGTTCCGCCATCCGCCAATGCCAACGCTTCCGCAAAACCTTCCAAGTCGAAAAAAGAAAGCGCTTGGTCCCCGGAAAAATCTTCCGACCTCTACGGCGTGGAAACGTGGGGCCATAGCTTTTTCGGCGTGAACAAAAAAGGCCACGTCACCGTCCGGCTGGAGGATGACGACGCCAAAACCGAAGTTTCCCTCTACGACGTCATCGACGGCCTGCGCGACCGCGGCACCCACCTGCCCGTCCTGCTCCGCTTCCGCGACCTGCTCCACTCCCGCATCGCCGAGATCAACGAATCCTTTCGCAAGGCCATCAAGGACCTGAAATACGGCGGCGAATACCGCGGCGTTTACCCCATCAAGGTCAACCAACAGCGTCAGGTCATCGAGGAAATCGCCGAATTCGGTAAAAAATACCACTACGGCCTCGAAGCGGGTTCCAAGCCCGAGCTCATCGCCGCCCTCGCCCACATGCACGATCCGGAAGCCTACCTGATCTGCAACGGCTACAAGGACGAGGAATTCATCGACCTCGCCCTGCACGCCCAGAAAATGGGCCTCAAGATCATGATCGTGCTGGAAATGCCCTCCGAGCTGGACCTCGTGCTCGAGCGCTCCCGCAGGATCGGCATCCTCCCGAACCTCGGCGTGCGCGTCCGCCTTTCCACCAAAGGCTCCGGCCACTGGCAGGAAAGCGCCGGCGATAAATCCGTCTTCGGCCTCAACGCCGCGCAGGTCATCTCTGTGGTCGATCAGCTCAAGGACTCCGGCTACCTCGGCTGCCTGAAAATGCTGCATTACCACCAGGGTTCGCAGATTCCGAACATCGCCGCCATCCGCGAAGGCGCGACGGAAGCCGTCCGCATGTATTGCGATCTCGTCAAGGAAGGTGCCCCCATGGGCACGCTCGACATCGGCGGTGGCATGGCCGTGGACTACGACGGCTCCCACACCAATTTCCACTCCTCCTGCAACTACTCCGTCGCCGAATACTGCACGGACATCGTCGAGGTCATTTCCCAGATCTGCGACAAGGCCGGCGTCGCCCACCCGAACCTCATCTCGGAATCCGGCCGCGCCGTCGTCGCCTACTACTCCGTGCTCGTTTTCAACGTTCTCGACGTCACCAGCGCCCAGACCACCGAATCCACCCCGCCGATCCCGGAAAACGCTCCGCAGAACCTCATGAACATCATCGAGGTCAACAAGGTCATCAGCAAACGGAACCTCCAGGAGTGCTTCAACGACGCCATGTACTATCGCGACCAGATGCGCGCCCAGTTCTTCTACGGCTCCGCCACCCTGCGAGAACGCGGCCTCGCCGAAGCCTGGTTCTGGCACATCCTCACCCGCATTTCCAAACTCATCACCGAGCTGGAAGACGACGACACCCCCGAAGACCTCCGCGAACTCTCCTCCACCCTCGTCGATTTCTACTACGGAAACTTCAGCCTCTTCCAGTCGCTCCCCGATTCCTGGGCCATCGATCAGGTTTTCCCCGTCATGCCCATCCACCGCCTCAACGAGCGCCCGCGCCACCGCGCCGTGCTGGCGGACATCACCTGCGACTGTGACGGCAAGATCGACCGCTTCATCGACAAGGAAGACGTCGCCAAAATCCTCCCGCTCCACGATTTCAAGCCCGGCGAACCCTACTACCTCGCCGTCTTCCTCGTCGGCGCCTATCAGGAAACCCTCGGCGACCTCCACAACCTGCTCGGCGACACCAACGTCGTCGGCGTGCACCTTGAAAACGGCAAGCCCGTCTACACCCACGAAGTCGAAGGAGACACTGTCGCCGATGTGCTCAGCTACGTGGAATTCGACCCCAAGGAACTCGTCACCAAATTCCGCAACTTCGCCGAAAAAGCCGTCGTCGACGGCCGCATCTCACCGAAAGAACGCCGCCAGATCCTCGATCTCTACCGCGCGGGCCTTTCCGGCTACACGTATTTCGAGAGCTGAAGAGCCATTTCGGAAATTTTTATAAGCCCTATAGGTTTCATATGGCCTATAGGGCTTATTTTTGAATTTTTCCTTTCACTCACTTATATCATCAGGACTCACACACTAAATATAGCATACTTTTTCCTTTTTACCTACCACATGTATAGGTATAGTAGGCCACACTAAGCCATGCGGTGTGTCCAATGCGGTTCTCTCAAAGACAAAGTCCTCGACTCCAGATCGTCGAAGGACGGGACCACCATTCGCCGCCGCCGCGAATGCCTGAACTGCACCTATCGCTACACCACCTACGAACAGATCGAGCGCACCGAGTTGCGCGTCATCAAGCGCGATGGAGCCCGCGAATCCCTCAACCGCGAAAAGCTCATGAGCGGCCTCATCAAGGCCTGCGAAAAACGCCCCGTCTCCATGGACCGGCTCGACCGCGCCGTGGAGGAAATCCTCACCGATCTCCACAAGGACCACGTCAGCGAAGTCCCCTCGGCCATCATCGGTGCGAAGGTCATGGACAAGCTCTATCAGATCGATCCCGTCGCCTACGTCCGTTACGTCTCCGTCTATCGCCAGTTCGAGGACGTCAACGAATTCATCGCGGAAATCCAGTCTCTTTCCCGACGCGCCGCCCGCGATCCGTTCCAGCGCCGCCTGTTCAAGGACTGACCCCTCATTTTCACCCCACGCTGTTTCACCACAACCCCGCACCCGTGACCCGATTACCCAAGAAGCCTTCCCAGTGATCTCCCTGATCGGAAACCGCCCCGCCCTTCAAATCGGACGCTATCAAGTGATCGATTACGATACCGCGTGGCTGGACGACGCCATTCGCCGCGCCGCCGCCGCCGCGGACTTCGAAGACTTTCCCTTCGTCACGGACATCCGCTCCGGAATCGTCGAATACCTCGAAACCCGCTGCCCCCTCCAGCTGCTGCATCTCAACGACCTGTTCGACCGCATGCGCAAGATGTTGGTCAAAATCGGTTGCGAACGCATCGCCGAAAAACTCCAACCACTCGCCCCTCCCGTCACCGTTTCCCTCGTGCACGCCGCCATGCAGGCCGGCAACGGCTTCGAACTCGCGTTTTTTTCCGCCCTCCACCGCGAACTCCGCGAACTCCGCGCCGCCGGTGCCGAAGAAATCCGCTTCACCGGCATCCGCGAAGCCTCGCAAATCCTCCGAGGCGCGGACAAATGGAACAAACACTGCGAACACCTCCAACAGGAAATCGAAGCCTTCCTCGCCCCCCACCAAGCCGAAGAAGCGAAAGCGGCCTGAGGACAGAT
The DNA here is from genome assembly GCA_047606285.1 of Luteolibacter sp. Taxonomy (GTDB): domain Bacteria; phylum Verrucomicrobiota; class Verrucomicrobiia; order Verrucomicrobiales; family Akkermansiaceae; genus Luteolibacter. Next base: position 41,454 of record JASGEP010000013.1, read on the forward strand.
TTGGCAAAATTTCGGATATATTCAATAATAAGGCGCTGGAAAGCACCCCTGCTGAGTTTACTTATGAAAACAGCGACCGACTCAACAACCGTGACGCGGAAACCCTCGCAGGAATCGCCGACCAGCTCGGCGGCACCCCGCAAAGTGTATATTCACCAGCCCTTCGTGCCGTCACCCGAGACTTTAGCGAAGCTACGGGAATCGCCGTCGAAGCCTTCCGGCTTCCGGAACACTCTGACTCTGGACGAAATGCTGGGTTTGTCAGCCCCGACAACCCAAGCCTGATTTTCGTCAACGCGGATGCATCCGTTCCGCTTGGCAATTTGCTGGCCCATGAGTGGCTGCATTCTCTGTCTCATGATCCCGCCAAGCGCAGCATGCGGGAACAAGTGGTTGCGGCGTCCCACCAAGGGATTTACGGAAGGAGCGCCGACGTTCACGTCGGCTCAATCCGACACATCGCTGTTCGCTCAAACCTCAAACTGATGCTGCCGCTTCATCGGTGCGCCACACATCACACAAGTCAGCCGCTTCGTGTTGGTCGGTCTGCCGCAGGATGAACAATCCACCAACTGCGTGGCGATTCTTCCGTCGATTTTCCCGTCACGCGCATCGATCTCCAGCATTTGGGTTTCGATATCCTCTTCCGTAAGATCGGAATGATCGCGCAGCAGCTCCCACATCGCCTGACAAGCCAGTGAAAGACGATCCACATGACGCCGGATGGCCGCGATGTCGTCCGCATAGCGATCCGCCTTGGACATGGCACGCTCGGCGGACCTCTCGGCTCCCGCTATCTTGGTTTGTTGGTAAGCTTCCCAGATCATGGTTGGTTTCAGGAAAACCTGCCGTAAAAGCCACGAGTCTGTAAAGCAAACGGGGCACCGGTTTCATCCGGCACCCCGTCATGGTCAGTCAACCGCGGCAACCATTCAGAAGCTCATCTTCACTCCCGCCACCACGCCTCTTCCGGAAAGCGGCGCGATGTCTTTCAGGAACGACGTGTGTTCGCGCGCTTCCTCGTTGGTAAGGTTCACGCCCTTCACATAAAAATCCGTCGCCACCCGTCCGCGCACCAACCGATAGCTCAGAGCGGCGTTGAACATCACGTAGCTGTCCGTCGGCAGTTCGTAGTCCGCCGTCTCGGCCTGATGGGCGGAGTAAACACTCTCCACCCGCGCACCGAACGGACCTTGCCGGTAATCCAGCGCCGCCCTCGCATGGAACGGAGAAATCCTCGGCAACGGATCTCCCGTCTTCGTGTCGTTCGCCTGCACATAGTCCGCACCGAGTTCCAGATTCAGCTGATGCTCGGCGACTTCACCCGCCACCACGGGGGCGAGCAAATGAAAGACCGTCTCCACTTCCGCTCCGTAAAATTCCGCGTCCGTCGCCTGATAGGCGTAAACCGGCAACCCGTGCTCCAAATCTCCCGTCGGGAAAAGCCCGATGAAATCGTTGAAGCGATTGTAAAAGAACGTCACCCCTCCCGTTACCCGGCCTGTCCTTTTCCGCAGGGAAAGATCAAAGCCCAGAGACGTTTCCTTCGAAAGTCTGTCATCTCCCAGCTCGAACGAAGCGGTCGCCACATGCGGTCCTCCGGCGTAAAGCTCCTGATAGGTCGGCGCGCGTTGCGTCAACGAAGTCGAGAGTGCGAACACGTAATCTTCATCCGGTTCGAAAACCACACCGATCGATCCGCTCACGCCATCGAAAGAGCGGTTCCTGCCCGGCCCGAAGTCCTCATCGGCGGATGCGTCCGTGGTGGTGCGGTCGTATCTCAAGCCGCCTTCGAGGCGAACCTTGTCGTTCACGCGGAATTCCTCGAAAGCGAAGACCGAGTGGCTCCGCGTCGTCACCTCCGGCAGAAATTTTTCTTCACCCACCGCCTCGAAATCGCTGCGCTGCGTCTGATAGCCGAATTTCCCCTGAAACGGTCCGGCCTGTTTGTGGCGAAACTCGATCCGTCCATCATAACCTTCGTTCGTGAACACCGTCCCCGGCTCCCTATCGTGGAATTCCGTGTGCTCGTAATCCGAAAGCCCGAATCGATACTGGATCTCCTCGATGCCCGCGAACGGTTCCAAAAACGCGCCCTGGAAATTCCACTGACGCTTCCGCATTTCGATCGTCACCGCTTCTTCAGCAGGAGAACCGTAGTCCGAATCGTAACCGGAATACGCCAGACCGAAATACCCGCCATCCCACAGATAGGAAGAACCGACCGAGAATCCCTCGGAGTTCAGATGGCTGTTTTTCAAACGTCTCTTCCCGCTGTTCGCAAGTTCGCCGTGCGCGTGGTCATGGTCATGATCGTCATGGTCATCATCATGATCGTCGTGGTCATGGTCGTCATGATCCTCCTCCGCGCGGGCATCGCGGAACCTCTTCGACTCCGCCCTGCCGGGAATCCGCAGATCCTCATGATTTCTTTTGAACCCCTCGATGTGCCAGGCGAAGCCACCCACACCACCTTCGAGCATCAGATCCGAGCCCAATCCGTGATCGGCCGAGCTCACCCGCGTCCCGACGCTGCCCCGGATCCATTCCTCGATCTTCTCGGAAGGAATCCGGTTGTCGGTGACATTCACCACACCGCCGATCGCATTCGGTCCAAACAACACCGTCGCCGGTCCACGCACCACCTCGATCTTCGCAACGCTCACCGGATCCAGACTCACCGCGTGATCGAAACTCGTCGCCGAGGCATCGATCGCATTGAGCCCATTCTGCAAAATCCGGACCCGATCTCCATCCAGCCCCCGGATCACCGGCCGACTCGCCGCCGGGCCGAAGTAGGTCGATCTCACACCCGGCTGCCTCGAAAGCGTCTCACCGAGCGTCGGCTCCAGCTCGCGCTGCAATTCGTCCCCTTCCAGCACTGTCACCGGCTGCGCCATTTCGGAGGCGGATTCTCCCAACCGGCTCGCCGAAACCGTCAGTTCCGGCAGTTCATGCGCGGTCGCCGCCGCCACTCCCGCTATCAAAAATGAAATCGTCTTCATAACATGGAAACGCCGGTTCATCGCCAGCCGCGACACCTCAGCAGACAGACCAACCGCCCGTCAATTGTTTTTGCAATAATTTTGCATTTGTAGAAATGAATCATTAAAACAGTAAGGAGCGCCGACGTTCACGTCGGCTCTTGCTCGAAATTTCTCGAACGTGAGCCCCCATCCCCATGAGCAGCCTGCTGCGAACCCCGCCAGCATTGACCCACAGCGAGATTTTCCAACTGGGCACCATGCCCACAAAAGCGTATCGATACCATATGAAAACTCCTGACCACTGGACCCAAGGTGAAGATTTGGAAGATCTCAAAGCCAGTCCACGCGGCTTGTTCGATCTCTTCAGCCATGAAGAAATTTCCGGAATTTACCTCTGTTCATGAAACGAATTTTCCCCTTCCTCACGCTGTTTCCGGGGCTTTTCGCGCTCATCGATTTATTCCTTACGCACGGCGGCTTTCAAGGGATCAAGAACTGGATTTTCCCAACAGGTCTTGTGGCCATACTTCTGCTACTTCTCGGAGTCCGGGTAGTGGTTTTACATTTCAAATCCACCAACATGACCTGAGGCCTTGGACTGCGACAGCCTGTTGTCGCTTTCCCATGAGCAGCCTGCTGCGAACCCGTGCCAACAGGCTGCCGCATTCTATAAGCGTTGACCCGCACGCTCTGGCGTGCACCCTGCGCCCCCGATGATTTCCGTCCAGTCTCTGCGTGTCGAATACGGTCCGCGCGTTCTTTTCAACGATCTTTCCTTCTCGGTGCAGCCGAGGGAGCGCATCGCCTTCGCCGGGCACAACGGCGCGGGGAAATCCACCCTGATGAAATGCATCGCGGGCATCATCCAGCCCAGCGGCGGCCGCATCAACGCCCCGAAAGGCACCCGCGTCGGCTATCTGCCGCAGGAAGGCATCCACGTCAAAGGCATCACGCTATGGAAGGAAACCGAATCCGCATTCAGCGAGGCCATCGCCCTCCGCGATAAAATCGAGCGACTTTCCGCCGAACTCGAAACGCTCGACCCCCGCTCCTCCCCCTACGGCGACCTGCTGGAAGAAATCGGCGACCTCGAAATCCGGCTCGACACCATGGACCCGGACCGGATGAAACCGAAGATCGAATCCGTGCTCAAGGGCCTCGGTTTCCAGACCAAGGACTTCACGCGGGATTGCGGCGAATTTTCCGGCGGCTGGCAGATGCGCATCGCCATGGCGAAACTCTTCCTCCAAAGCCCGGAAGTGCTACTCCTCGACGAACCCACGAACCACCTCGACATCGACACCCAAGTCTGGGTCGAGCAATACCTCGTGAACTACCCCGGCGCGATCATGCTCATCTCCCACGATCGCGGCCTGCTCGATACGCTCTGCACCCGCACCATCGCCTTCGCCCACGGCCGGGCCGAGGAATACGCCGGGAATTTCTCCTACTTCGAGCGCGAATCCGTGCTCCGCAAGGAAATCCAGCTCAAGCAATACGAAGCTCAGCAACGCGAAATCGCGGAAATCCAGCGCTTCATCGATCGCTTCCGCGCCTCCGCCAACAAGGCCACACTCGTCCAATCCCGCATCAAGATGCTCGCGAAAATCGAGCGCATCCCCGCTCCCGAGCGCGATGACGCGGTGATGAATTTCAAATTCCCGCCACCTCCCAACTCCGGCCACATGGTCGCGAAACTCGAAGGCGTGAACAAATCCTACGGCCCACTCACCATCTTCAGCGGCTTCGATTTCGAGATCAACAAGGGCGAAAAAATCGCCATCGTCGGCCCGAACGGCGCTGGAAAATCCACCTTCTGCCGCCTCATCACCGGTCAGGAAGAACCGGACGCCGGCACCCACACCTTCGGCCACAAAGTCGCCACTTCCTTCTTCTCACAAAACCACGCCGACGAGCTCGATCCGACCCGCACCATCCTCGAAACCGTCGAAGCCGCCGCGTCGCGCGAGTCCGCACCGCACGCCCGCAACCTGCTCGGCTGCTTCCTGTTCCGGGGTGACGATGTTTTCAAAAAAATCGGCGTCCTTTCCGGCGGCGAGCGTTCCCGCGTCGCCCTCGTCTGCATGTTGCTGCGCCCGGCGAATTTCTTGATCCTCGACGAACCGACGAACCACCTCGACATGCAATCCCAGGACGTGCTCCAGCACGCCCTCGCCGATTACCCCGGCAGCGTGCTCATCGTTTCCCACAACCGTTCCTTCCTCGATCCGATGGTCACCAAGACCCTCGAATTCCGCCCCGGCGAGCATCCGAAGCTCTACCACGGCAACATCAGCTACTACCTCGAAAAATCCGCCGCCGACAAAGCCCAGGGAACACCCGCCTCCAAACCGGTATCTTCACCCACCCCCTCCTCCAAAGCCCCCGCCGCCCCGGCCCCGGAAAAACCCGGCATCAGCCGCAAGGACCAGCGCCGCCTCGAAGCCGAAGCCCGCGAAATCCGCTCCAAGGTGCTGCGCCCTCTCGAAACCGAGTTCGAAGCGCTCGAAACAAAAATCGCCGAGCTGGAAACCTTGCAGAAAAAACTCACCGCAGACCTTTCGGATGAAGCCGTCTCCAGTGATCCCGCCAAACTCCGCGAAGTAACCCATTCCGTGGAAAAAACCACCCAGGCACTGGAAACCGGCTACACCCGCTGGGGCGAGCTCTCGGACGAGATCGAGCGCGTGAAAGCTCGTTTGTAAGCGAAAGGGCAAGAGACTTTTTCCATGGAAAAGCATTCCTGCCATTTATAACAAAAAGCGACGCGGCAAACACCCTGAATGCCGCGCCGCCACACACATGAAAACTCTTTTCGCCCCGTCTTTCTAACGACGACGTCGGAAAACGAGCATCGCTCCACCGAGCACACCCAGCAGAGCCGAAGTCGGCTCGGGCACGGCCGTCCAACTGATCGCATAAAGCCCGGCACCGTCGCCGCTGCCTTGCAGGGTCAGCACGTAAGATTGGGAATCGAAAGGATCCTGCTGGATGATGAAGCTCTCTCCCGAGGAGAGACCGACGAAATCGAAATCCACATTCAGCGCTTCCGGTCCGACGAAGGTGATTCGAACCGTATCCCGTTCGTTGAAATTCAGTGAGGGTCCGCCGAAACCGTTGTCGTTCTGGTAGTCGGAACCTACCGATAGGGTCGAACCGGGACCCGCGTGGAAAATCAGGTCGCCGTAACCTGGAACGTGGATGGTGACCGGCTCAAGCGGAAGGGACTGGCCTTCGTAGCCGACGGCATCGAGAGTAAACGCACTGGCCGCCGCCGTTAATGCGACAGACAGCACCGCGGCAAGCGGAGCTTTGATTTTCATGGGGGGAATATGTAGGGGGTGATTAAAAATCCTGAGGGGGGCAGGACTTGAAAAGGTCATACCTCTATTCCGTCATTCCTCGCAAGCACAAAATCATATCTGCATTGTTATTTATAACTTATTATTTGGATATGTTAATTTTCGGAAAATTCAAATCATACAGGATGAAGACCCTGCAAAAGGATCGACATCCCGATATTTGAATCCTTACCGTATCAGGTGACAGATCGCGGAGTTCCGATGGTCTGACATTCCAACCTTGGAAACCCATCGCTATGAACAGCTATTACACACTGAAAAAATCCGAAAACGGGAAATACCACTTTTCGCTCCACGCCAGCAATCACCAGATCATTCTCGTCAGCCAGATGTACGCGGAAAAACGGAGTGCTCTGGAAGGAATCGCCTCGGTGCAAAAGAACGGCACCAAAGACGAAAGATTCGAGCGGAAAATCTCCAAGCGCGACGAACCGTATTTCAATCTTCTCGCGCAGAATGGCCAGGTGATCGGCGCCAGCGAAATGTACAGCTCGGAGCCCGCGAGGGAAAACGGCATTCAATCCGTCATCACCAACTGCCCGACCACCGTCATCAAGGATCTGTCATAAGCGGGTTTTCGCCCCCCCACGAATTTGCACGAAACAGGCGCCATCTTCGCGGAAGGCGCCTGTGATGTTGTTATGCCTGTGCGAATCGTTGGGAAACCACGTCCCAGTTAACGACGTTCCACCAGGCCTTGATATAATCGGCGCGACGATTCTGATAGTTCAGGTAATAGGCGTGCTCCCAGACATCAAGGCCAAGCAATGGTGTGCCGAGATCGGAAGAAGGAACGAGCCCTTGCATGTAGGGATTGTCCTGATTCGCCGTGCTGACGATTTTGAGTTTGCCGCCCTGCACGATGAGCCAAGCCCAGCCGGAGCCGAAACGTTTCGAAGCGGCTTCGCCAAAAGCGGTTTTGAACGCATCGAGCGATCCGAAATCACGATCGATCGCCGCTGCGAGTTCGTCGGATGCCTTGCCGACGGCCGAGGCCGGGGCCAGCGTGTTCCAGAAAAACGCGTGATTCCAGTGCCCGCCGCCATTGTTTCGCAGCGTGGCTTTCAAAGCCTCGTCTTTCACGCCATCGAGGCTGGTGAGCAGCTCTCCGAGTGTCTTCTTGCCAAGGTCCTGCTCCTTTTCCAGGGCGGTGTTGAGGTTTTTGATATAAGTGGCGTGATGCTTACCGTGATGGATTTCCATCGTCTTCGCATCGATGTGCGGCTCCAGCGCATTGGCGGGATAAGGCAGATCCGGAAGCGTGTAGGGATAGGTGAGTTCGGCTCCTTTGTTCCCGGCCTCCGCGGCACGGGACGAGAGCGGAAGCATTGCGGCCGTGGCCGCCAGCGCGCCAAGTTTTACGAAATGACGGCGGTCGAGGGATGAGGAAGGAGTCATAGAGTGGAGCAATTAACCGTGGGTGGAAAAAAAGCAAACGGGAATCTTGGCAGCAGGAAAATCACGCGTCGATGGGGAAACCCGCAAGCTCGAGCGCCATGGTGGCCGCACCGATCATACCGGCCTCATTTCCGAACCGTGCCGGAAGAATCTTCAGGTGATCCTTGAAGGGGCCTGATAGCTGCTCCATCAGGTAGCGGTTGAAGGGCTCGAACAAGACATCCCCTGCTTTGGAAACGCCACCACCAATGACAAGCGCTTCCGGATTCAGCAGCCAACAACAATTCATCGCCGCCGTGGCAAGCATGCGCCCCACGTCGTCCCAGATCCTGAGAGCGATTTCATCTCCCTTATGCGCGGCCTGCGCCAGAACGGCAGGTGTGCAGGATTGCGGGGAACGATCGATTCCCGCCGCAGCGTAATCCGCCGTCGCACGCGCGATGATTTCGTTGTTGCCGATATAATCTTCCAAAGCGCCGAGGTTTCCATAATGTCCGCGACGTCCCTGATAGTCGATGGATGTCTGGCCGATCTCACCCGCGCCATGGCGGAAACCACGGATCATTTGCCCGTTTGCGATGATTCCTCCTCCCACGCCGGTCCCCAGCGCCATGCAAACGAGATGCTGCTTGCCGCGACCGGCACCGTGTTTCCACTCCGCGTAGGCCATGCAGTTCACATCGTTATCCACCGACACAGTTAGACCGGTTTTCTCCTGCATCAGCGCCTTGAGCGGCGTTCCCTTCCAACCCCGAACGTTCGTTAGATTGTAAACGTATCCGCGTTCGAAATCGACGAACCCCGGCATCCCGATCCCGATCGCCGTGACGCCGCCGTGGCGGGCCCGCAAATCCTCGACCACCCGCACCATCGCATCGATCAGGTCCGCTGGCCGCTCGAATTCCTGGGTAGCGATCGGTGGTGCGTGATCGACAATCTCGCAGCCGGAGACGACCCCGATTTTTACCGTGGTCCCGCCGAAATCAATGCCAAGGGAAAGTGGATCATTGCTCATATGCGGTTTGAAATCTAGGGGGGCGAAACATGCTTGGCACGTTTATTCCGTCCGAAACGGCCAGGAAATCCTCGAAGCCACCTGGCGGAGTCCGTCGAGCGTCAAATCGGGATCGACCACTTCGATTTCCGGCACACCTTTCGCGATCAAGGCCGCGTCCCCACCGGTGGCGATGATGATGGGAGAGCCATCCATTTCTTCGGAAATCCGGGCAATGATTTCTTTCACCAACCCGCGATAGCCATACACCGCACCGACCTGCATGGCCTGAACCGTCGATTTTCCGATGGCGGAGTCCGGTTCCTCAAGCTCGATCTCAGGAAGCAGCGCCGTCCTGCGCGTCAGATAACCGGACATCGCTCCCAATCCCGGAGCGATCACTCCCCCGCAATAAGCAGGTGCGGAGGAAATCACGTCGAACGTCACGGCCGTGCCGAAATCGATCACGATCGCCGGCACCCGGTGACGGCCTAACACACCCGCCGCGTTCGCCAACCGGTCCGCACCGATCTGGATGGGATGAGGGTAGTCGATTTCCATCCCGAAAGGGCTGGCGCAGGAAAGGAAGTGAACCGGACTCCTCCCGGATAGCACGTCGCGCAGCACCTCGGCTTTCGCGGGCACGACCGAACACACCACCACCGCGTCGAATTCCACTCCCGTCAGCAACTTTTCCAGACTGGCACCGGATACTTCCGCCGTTGACATCACACCCCGCCACGCGAGCAGGCCCGATTCGTCACCGAGGGCGAATTTCGTCCGGGTGTTCGAGTTATCGACCAGAAGCCAGATCATGAATTTACCAGGAGCAGGAAGTTCGATAGATCGGCTTGCCGGGAGCAAGTTCGGGCACGTCGGAACTTTTTTTCACCGTCAGGCGGCCGTCGTTGATTTGGAGAAACAGGGGGGACGCCATTTCATCGTGGGTCAGCCAGAATTTGAACCAGAGTTCCGTCACGGATTGATCCGCGTCCCCGCTCAACGTGGTATCCGCCGCTTCCAGCTCCCTCGATTCCGAGATCAGACGCACCGGTTTCTGAAAATCGTGGGATTTCCCCGGCTCGACCTTCACATGCACCGTCAGCCAGTAGTGGGAGTGATCCCGGGAAACCAGGCTCCAGACCACTTTGGAATTCGCCGCGGGATCCGGTTTCCATTCGTAGGGCCGAAACCACGCCCACGCGGCGAACACGCCAGCGACAAGTAGCATGATCCACAGGACGATCCGTATTTTCGAAAACTTCACGGCCACAGCGCATCGTTCATCGGATTTCCATGCAAACAAAAAAGGCGGCCCGAAACAGGGCCGCCTTTGAAATAAGGGAAGGAGAAGAGATCAGTGCTCGTAGCCTTGTTCGCCGTGTTCGGCAAGGTCGAGGCCGAGTTCTTCGACTTCTTCCGATGGGCGCAGACCGATGGTCGCCTTGATGAGGTAGGCGATGACAATCGTGGCACCAACGCTCCAGACCGCGGTGAGGGCGACCGCCTTGACTTGGGCAAGGACCAGGTTGACGTTCGCCGCGTTCAGATCGGCAACGGTGCTGCTGACCTCGCTGCTAGCGAAGACACCGGTGAGGATCGCGCCGAGAGCGCCACCCACGCCGTGCACGCCGAAGGTGTCGAGCGCGTCGTCATAGCCGAGCATTTTCTTCAGGTAAGCCACCGCCAGGAAGGGGACGAAACCACCGAGAAGACCGAAGATGATCGAGGAACCGACCGTGACGAAACCAGCGGCGGGAGTGATCGCCACGAGACCACCGATGACGCCCGAGCAGATGCCCAGCACACTCGGCTTGCCCTTGAAGAGCCATTCGGCGGCACCCCAGCTCAGACCGGCGATAGCGGCGGCGAAGGTGGTCGTAGCGAAGGCGTTACCCGCCACACCGTCGGCTGCACCGGCGGAACCGGCATTGAAACCATACCAGCCGACCCAGAGGATACCGGTGCCGATGGCGGTGAGAACCACGCTGTGCGGAGGAAGCGGCTCCTTGCCGTAGCCCTTGCGCTTGCCGAGGATGATCGCGAGCGTCAGAGCGGAGAAACCGGAAGTCATGTGAACCACGGTGCCACCGGCGAAGTCGATCGCGTCCCAGGAGTGGATGAGACCGCCACCCCAGACCATGTGGGCGAAGGGGAAGTAAACCGCGAACAGCCAGAGAACCACGAAAGCGATGATCGCGGAGAATTTGATGCGCTCGGCGACGGCTCCGATGATGAGTGCCGGAGTGATGATCGCGAAGGTCAGCTGGAAGATCGCGAAGATGTTTTCGGACACGGTTCCCAGGCTGCCGGGATCACCGCCCACTCCCTTGAAGAAAGTGGAGCCCAGTCCGCCGAAGAATTTCCCTCCGTCGGCACCGAACGCCAGGGTGTATCCCACCGCCCACCACGCAATCGCGGCGATACCGGCGATCGCGAAGATCTGACCGAAGATGGAAAGCACGTTTTTCCTTCTGACAATCCCCCCGTAGAACAGGGCCAGACCCGGAAGGGACATGAAGAGGACCAGGGCGGAACTCGTCAGCATCCAGGCGTTGTCACCCGAATTCACCCCTTCCGAGGAACTTTCCAGGGCAGCGAGGCGTTCCTCGATCGAGGGTGCCGGCTGCGCCTCCACGGAGGCTTCTACCGGCGGTGGCGCCGGGGCGGGTTCTTCTTGTCCGAAGGCGGTGGATGCCAGCGGGATTGCGACAAAGGCGACTGCCGCGGCCAGACAGGCTCGCAACTTGTTTTGATATCTACAGGTCATGGTGGTCAGAGTTAATCGGATCTATCGCTGCCTGATTGGCGTAATTACCGAATCCCGGAGGACAGCAATGGCCGAAAAAGCAAACTCCGTGCCAACATAGCATCCACCCGCTCACATACTTTCTCGCGGGGAATTCGCAACCCGACCGTCTTTATCACTTGCCATGAAAGAGTTCCACTCGTAATCCAACGTCCACGAGGTCGCCCGCGCGATCAATTTAACTCTGGACAATATTACGATAAAGTGGACTATCCACCTTATCGGAATTATTCGGCAGTTGAATCCCAGCGTCGGGTAACTCTCATTTTCTTTCCTCTCCGGCAACAGAGGGGCAAGGAGCAAGCAGCAACCGAATCAAATACAACAAATGCAAAACTACGGAAAACTCATTGGTGCCCTCGCGGTTGCCTCCGCTCTCGCAGCGGGCAACGCCCAGGCAGTTGAAATGAACTACGACCTGCACGCTGGTTATTCCTCGGATTACCTGTTCCGTGGCATCAACCTCGGTCGTGACCTCTACGAAGCAGGCGTCAACGTCTCCTCCGAAGTGGGCGGTCTCAACCTCTCCGCCGGCGCATGGTACGGCAGCTACGACCTCAACAACGGCTATGCCGGTGCCATTTCGAACTTCTTCGGCGGAGACCTCTTGCAAGCCAACGAGCTCGACCTCTACGCGCAAGTCGCCAAGGACTTCGGTTTCGTCACTGCAGCCGTGGGTTACATCTACTACGATCAACAAGGAGCTATCCTGAAGAATTTCGTGGGTGACGCTCAGGAAGTTTACTTCTCCGTTTCCCGCGACTTCGGCTTCGTCGCCGCCTCCCTCACCTATTACTGGGACGTCGACGGCCAAGTGAACAACGGCGACAACGACGGCTACACCGCCCTCGCTGTCACCAAAGGCTTCGAGCTTAACCAGTGCCTCACGCTCAACGTGGGTGGCACCCTCGGCTACCTCGTCGAAGAAGGCCATCTTTCCCACCTCACCGGCAAGATCTCCCTCGACTACGCTTTCGCCGAGCACGCCAAGCTCTCCCCATACGTCGCCGCCTCCCTCGACCTCAGCGGTGGCCACGGCAACGCTGCCCAATACTACGTCAACACCGACGAGCAAAGAAATGAGCTCGTGGGCGGCGTAGCTGTCAGCGCCAGCTTCTAAGCAAAAGCAGGTCGTTCAACCGATCTAGCTCCCCAGAGTGGCCGTGCAAACGGCCACTCTTTTTCTTTTCGGCCAATCCGCCAAGGTTTGACCACACCCCGATCTCCTTCTACGTTTCACACCCATATGACCATTGACCGATATGCGAACGCTTTTGTCTGCGACCTCGTAGCTTACGAACCGGGCAAGCCGATCGATGAAACCGCCCGCGAATTGGGAATGGATCCCGCCCGGATCATCAAAGTGGCGTCCAATGAAAACCCGCTCGGCCCTTCTCCGAAGGCCAAAGCCGCGATGGTCAAAGCCCTCGATGAAGCCCACATCTATCCGGACGGCGGCGGCTATCGTCTCCGCACCGCCATCGCCGACATGCTCGACGTGGAACGCGAAAACGTCGTGCTCGGCAATGGTTCCAACGAAATCATCGAACTGCTCTGCCACACCTTCCTGAACCCGGGCGCCGAACTGATCGCCGCCGAACACGCCTTTGTGGTCTACAAGCTGATGGCCACCCTCTTCGGTGCGAGATACGTCGAAGTCCCCGATCCGGGATTCGTCCACGACCTCGACGCCATGGCCGATGCGATCACGGAAAACACCCGCCTCGTTTTCATTGCGAATCCGAACAACCCGACAGGCACCCTGGTGGACCAAGCCACCATCGATCGCTTCATGGCCCGCGTGCCGGACCACGTCGTCGTCGCCTTCGACGAAGCGTACTTCGAATTCCTCGACGTCCCGCTGGACACGCTCAAATACGTCCGCGAAGGCCGCAACGTCTGCGTTCTCCGCACCTGCTCGAAAATCCACGGACTCGCCGCCCTGCGCGTCGGCTACGGGATCGCTTCGAAAAACGTCGCCGCCCTGCTTCAAAAAGCCCGCCAGCCCTTCAACGTCAATGCCGTCGCCCAGGCAGGAGCGCTCGCCGCTCTCAACGACGCCGAGCACATCGAAAAAACCCGCGAAATCAACCGCGCAGGTCTCCGCTTTTACGAAGAAGCCTTCAAGGAACGCGGCCTCGAATACGTTCCCAGCTTCGCCAACTTCATCCTCGTGAAAGTCGGGGACGGAGACCGCGTCTTCCAGGAAATGCTCGCCCAAGGCGTGATCGTCCGCGCCATGCGAAGCTACAAACTCCCGGGATGGGTACGCATTTCCATCGGCACCCCGGATCAGAACGTTCGCTGCCTCGAAGTGCTGGATTCCGTCCTGGCCGCTGCCACCGTCTGACGCAAGCGAAGCGGGTCACCATTCATATACCACAGGGAAAAACCACATGTCAGATCCAGCTCTCACCAGCCACCAACGGGAATTTCACTGTGTCCATTGTTCGGGGAAAATCCTGATCCCGCGCGATCTCCCCCCGACCACCGGCCCGTGTCCCCATTGCGGCGGCATCATCACCTCTCCGCCTCAATACACCGATCTGCCACCAGCTCCCACCGGAGCAGGCTCCCCCACACCTGCGGCCCCCGCTTACCAGCCCATTCAGCCTATTCCCGTCGCTGCCGCGCTGCCCGCCTCACCCTCTCCCCAGCCTCCCCGGGAAACGCCTCCTTCTTCCGAAAACACACCGGCCTCCCCGGCCCAATACGCCCCGCCCGCACCTCATCCTTCCGATTTCCGGGAAACCCCGCCCCAACCGGAAACTGAAATTTCCCGGCAACCTGTCGCGGCACCTCATACGGAGACACCCGCATCCGCCCCTCTTCCCGAAAAGGAATCCGCCCCCCCGGCGAACAAAGCCGGCATGGTGGCGATCATTCTCGGAATTCTTCTCCTGCTTCTGACTCTGTTCGCGACTGGTTACTACCTGGTCTTCAAAGAAATGCGGCACAAACCCGCTCAATCCGACGTCGCCGTGACGCCTCAGAAATCCGCCACCTCGGAAGCGCACTATCTGCGGATCGGTTGGCAAAAAGAAGCCCGGGAAGTGCTCGAAAAATTCCTCGCCGGCACTTCGGTGGAAACCAAATTGCCCTACGTCATCCCCAGCCCGGATCTCAGGGAAAAAATGGAAATCTTCTACGGCGGAGCCGAAATCAACGACTCGGACACCCCCGCCAGCACCTACTCCTTCACCGAACTTCCCGAAGGAGATAAAAAACGCGGCATTTTCATGATGGTGTATAACCTGCCGCCACAATTCGAAATGAAGGAATACTTCCGGCCGCTGGCACCCATCGAAGTTCAGTATGGCATGGACGACGCGGACATCCTCCTCACCGCCGTCGCCCAGGTGAAAAACTTCGCCACCGAGCCCCTGCTCATCCAGGCCTTCTTCAAACGCACTCCGGACGGCCTGAAACTGGATTGGGAAACCTTCGTCCAGACCAAATACCGCACCTTCCAGAATTTCATCACCCTGCCCGAAATCGGCCTGAAAGCCACCTTCCGCGTCATCGTCCTCGAAGACGTTCCCGATTCCGGTCGTGCCGAAACCGGCTATCGCACCTATCGCCTCATCGATTGTGCGAACCAGTCCGACTCCCAGCGAATCCGCGTCGCCGTGGACTCCGATGTCGGCCGCTCCCTTTCTCCCCTGAACTGGCGCGGCACCGAAAACGCTCGGCCCACGATGAAAACCGCCACCGTCGAGCTGCAATGGGCGGGCGAACCCAACGCCCCCCAACTCACCATCAGCCGTTTCATCTGTTGGGAATTCCTCGGCCTCGGCGGAGAAGAAGCGAACAACCCGCAGCCTCCGCAATGACCGCTCCTGCCGACGGACGCACCACCATCGCGGCCATCGCTTCTCCCCTTGGCGTCGGCGCCGTCTCGCTCATCCGCCTTTCCGGGCCGGATTCCCTGCCCGTCGCCACCGCCGTCACCGGTGGAAAAATCCACGCGGAAACCACCCCCAGAATCGCACACTACTGCCGTATCCTCGACGAACACGGAGACGTGCTCGATGACGGCCTGCTCACCTTTTTCAAAGGCCCGCACAGCTACACCGGCGAGGACAGCGTGGAATTCACCGGCCACGGCGGACTGCTCGTCACCCGCGAAGTCCTGTCCCGCTTTCTCGCCTGCGGTGCCCTCCCCGCCACGCCCGGCGAATTCACCCAACGCGCCTTCATCAACGGAAAACTCGACCTCACCCAGGCCGAGGGTGTGATGGACCTCATCTCCGCCCAAACCCGCCTTTCCCTCCGCGCCGCGCGCAATCAGCTCGAAGGCAATCTCGGCAAACGCACCACTGCCGCCCGCGATTCCCTGCTGGAAACCCTTGCCCACCTCGAAGCGTGGATCGATTTCCCCGATGAGGACATCGATCCCCAGACCGGCCTCCTCCTCCGCACCCGCGTCGCCAACGTGCTCGCCACCGTCGATTCCCTCCTCGCCACCGCCGATCAGGGCCGCGTCCTCCGCGAAGGCGTCCGCACCGTGCTTTTCGGAAAACCCAACGTCGGAAAATCCAGTCTCCTCAACCGGCTCCTAGGCTTCGACCGCGCCATCGTCAGCGAAGTCGCCGGTACCACACGGGACACCATCGAGGAAATCATCAACCTCCACGGCCTGCCTCTCCGCCTCGTCGATACCGCCGGCGTCCGGCAAGCCGGAGACGAAATCGAAGCCGAAGGTATCGAGCGCACCGCCCGACAGGTCCGCTCCGCCGACATCCTCCTCGAAATCGTCGACGCCAGCCAACCGCGCCCCGAAACCCCCGATTTTCCCGAAAGCGACGCCCACCGCCTGCTCGTCCTCAACAAGTGCGACCTCGGCGAGCACCCCGACTGGTCCGGCATCGAAGCCGTCCGCCTCTCCTGCACTACCGGCAGAGGCTTCGACACCCTGTCCGAAGCCATCCGCGACGCCCTGCATTTCAACACCGCCGATTGGGGCGAACACGCCGTCGCCATCAACGCCCGCCATCAGGCCAGCCTGCTCAACGCCCGGCGCGCCCTCCAGGCCGCCCTCGCCCTGCTCGATAACCCCGAAATCGATACCGAACTGGCCTCCATCGATCTCCGCGAAGCACTCGACGCACTCGGCGAGATCCCCGGCCGCGTCGACACCGAAGACCTGCTCGGCGTCATTTTCAGCAGTTTCTGCATCGGAAAGTGAGGAAAGTTTGCTAGTTTTCAGTGTTCGGTTTTCAGGAAAGATTTTTCTGCCGTTTCATTGCCTCGGCCCTGAAAACCGAACACTGAAAACCCGCAAACTCTTACGATGCCCCGCATCCTTCTAATTTTCCTCACCGGCATGGCCATTCTCCACGCTCAACCCGCACCCGATCCGATGATTGAAGACCTCATCCGGTCCATGACCATCGAGGAAAAAGCCGGGCAACTGAACCTCATGACCGGCTCGATGGACGTCACCGGCACCCGCGCCTCCGAGGGCATGGAACAGAAAATCCTCAGCGGCCAGTGCGGCGGTGTTTTCAACGTCTACACCCCCGCCGCCACCCGCCAGCTTCAGGAAATCGCCATGCGCAGCCGGTTGAAAATCCCGCTGCTCTTCGGCTACGACGTCATCCACGGCCATCGCACCATTTTCCCCATTCCTCTCGGCCTTTCCTGCTCGTGGAATCCCGACCTCATCCGCCGCACCGCCCGCGTCGCCGCCACCGAAGCCGCCGCCGATGGCCTGAACTGGACCTTTTCCCCCATGGTGGACATTTCCCACGACGCCCGCTGGGGTCGCGTCGCCGAAGGCTCAGGCGAAGATCCGTGGCTGGGCTCCGAAATCTCCCGAGCCATGGTGCAAGGCTATCAGGCGGGCGATCTCACCGCGCCCGACAGCGTGGCCGCCTGCGTGAAACATCTCGCTCTCTACGGAGCCGTCACCGCCGGGCGCGACTACAACACCGTCGACATGAGCCGCCGCCTGATGGAAGAAACCTATTTTCCCCCATACCGCGCCGCCGTCGCAGCAGGAGTGCGCACCGCGATGACCTCCTTCAACGACATCGACGGCATCCCCGCCACCGGGAACCGCTGGCTGCTGCACGACATCCTTCGCCAAAGATGGGGGTTCGACGGCCTCGTCGTCACCGATTACTCCGCCATCGAGGAAATGATCCAGCACAGCACCACCGAAAATGGCGAGCAGGCCGCCCGCCAGGCGCTTCAGGCCGGAGTGGACATGGACATGGTTTCCGAACTGTATCTTAAAAAACTACCGGACCTCGTGAAATCCGGCGCCGTCAGCGAAGAACAGCTCGACGAAGCCGTGCGCCGCGTGCTCACCCTCAAGCGCGATCTCGGGCTTTTCAAAGACCCCTTCGCCCGCTGCGACGAAGCCCGCGCGAAATCCGTCCTCCTCAACGAAAGCCACCGCGACCTCGCCCGGCAGGCCGCCCGCGAATCCATCGTCCTTCTCAAAAATCAGGACGCCGCTCTGCCCCTGAAAAAATCTCCCGCCACCATCGCCCTCATCGGTCCGCTCGCCGCGAACCGGCGCGACATGCTCGGCTGCTGGGCCGCCGCCGGAAATGACAACCTCGCCGCCAGTCCGCTCG
The DNA here is from genome assembly GCA_047606285.1 of Luteolibacter sp. GTDB lineage: Bacteria > Verrucomicrobiota > Verrucomicrobiia > Verrucomicrobiales > Akkermansiaceae > Luteolibacter. The sequence goes on from JASGEP010000013.1 coordinate 59,591, forward strand.
ATGGCGTCAGGAAAACCCTCGGCACCACCGCCACCGTCCTCCACGCCCGCGGCTCCGATGTGGACGATTCCGAACACGTCCGGCTCGGCGGCAGTTTTTTCCCGGAAATCGATCCGCGAGGAAGCGAGGAAATGCTCGCCGAAGCCGAAAAGATCGCCGCCAAAGCCGATACCATCATCCTCGTGCTCGGGGAAAGCTGGGAAATGAACGGTGAAGCCGCCAGCCGCGCCGACATCCGCCTGCCCGAGTGCCAGCGCACCCTCGCCAGCCGCATGCTCGCCACCGGTAAGCCCTGCATCCTCATCGTCATGAGTGGCCGTCCTCTCGACCTCAGTTGGGAAAGCTCCCGTTTCCCGGCCATCGTCCAGGCATGGGCGCTCGGCACCGAAGGTGGCAACGCGCTTGCCGACGTGCTTTTCGGCGACTTCGCACCGGTCGGTAAACTGACCATGAGCTTTCCCCGCGCCGTCGGACAACTGCCGATGACCTACCGCGCGAAAAACACCGGCCGACCCGCCAACGACAAAATCCGCTACACCTCCAAATACATCGATATCCCGAACGACCCGCTCTATCCGTTCGGTCACGGCCTTACCTACGGCACCTTCAAATACGGCCCGGTAAAAGTCAGCTCACCGGAAATGCCTCCCGGCGGCAGCATTCAGGTAAGCGCGGAAATCACCAACACCTCCAACCTCCTCGCCACCGAAACGCTCCAGCTCTACCTCCGCGATATCGTCAGTTTCGTCACCCGACCACTCAAAGAACTGCGCGGCTATCAGCGCGTCACCCTCCAGCCCGGCGAAACCAAAACCGTCACCTTCGAAATCACCGACGCCCACCTCTCCTTTCCCGGCCCCGACTTCAAACCCTTCGTCGAACCCGGCGAATTCGACGCCATGGTCGGCCCCGACTCGGCCCGCCTGCAATCCGTCCGTTTCAAGCGATTGGAAAAATAACTTCGCAGCAAGATCCCATTTACCAGCACCATCCAATCGGATCTACCGCAAAGCCGCGAAGGAACGCGAAGTTTTTAAGATCCAGCGAAACACCATTTCCCAAAGCTTTGCGTCCCTTCGCGACCTTCGCGGCTTTGCGGTAGATCTGATTCGGGAAAACAACCGAAAACTCCGTTGTCGTCCCCTCATTCCTCGCTCATGATGAGCAGCGGATGGAGCTCTCGGTAACATTGCGCGACGGCACTCCAGTGGTGTTGAGGCCACTGGTCCCGGAAGACCGGGCGGCACTGGCGGAGGCGTTCCGGCGTGCTTCCCCCGAAGCCCGCTACCAGCGATTCTGGACTCATACCGGAGAAATGATCGGCGACAGGATGCTCGACAAAATTCTCGATCAGGATCCGACGCGGCATGTGACATGGGCCGTCCTCGATCCCCAACGGGACTTCCCACCCATCGGCGGCGCAAGCTGGTGGAGGGAACCGGAAACTCCTCTGGAAGCGGAAATTTCCGCCATCATCCTCGACGAAGACCAGAGGCGCGGAGTCGGGACGCTGCTGTTGGCCGTCATGTGGCTCACCGCCTATCGCGCGGGTATCCGCGAACTCGTCGGCCACACCATCGTCGACAACCGTCAGGCCGCGAACTGGCTGATAGAATGTGGCGGTACCGGAAAATGGGACGGCTACAAACTGAGTTTCCGCTGGGATTTGTACGACCTCGAAAAACTCCCTTCCACTCCGAGAGTCGGAGAACTCGCCACGTGGCTAGCGGAACTCGCACCGGCGATCCTGGAAAGTAATTGATAGAAAAACGAACTATCCTAGCCTTTTTTCAATCCCCTCCCAGCTCCCCTGCCTCCGCCGTCACGATCCTTCTCCTCAATCCCGCATGCCTGCCCGTCAGTTCCGGATCTTCTTCCAGCACCCGATCCGCCATCGCCCGGGCTTCCCGCAGCAGGTCGATATCCGAAAGAAAATCCACGAATTTCAGCTCTCCGAGACCGCTTTGCATCGTTCCTAACACATCACCGGGACCGCGAAGCTTCAGATCGGCCTCCGCGATCTGAAAACCGTCCGAGCTACGCTCCAGTTCCTTGAGTTTATCCAAGGCCACCGGGTCTTTCGTATCCGTCAACAGCACGCAATAGCCCTTGTGGCCACCGCGGCCGATCCTTCCGCGAAGCTGATGAAGCTGCGCGAGCCCGTAACGTTCCGCATGATGGATCAACATCACCGTGGCGTTTGGAACGTCCACGCCGACCTCGATCACCGTCGTCGCCACCAGCGCCGCGATTTCACCACCGCGAAACCGTGCCATCATCGATTCCTTTTCCTCCGGCTTCAACTTGCCGTGGATCATTCCCACCTCGAACTTCGGCAAACGTTTCCGCCATTTTTCCAACGCTTCCGTCGCGGACTCGGCTTTCACCACGCCGCCTTCCTCCACCAATGGATAAACCAGATAAGCCTGCCGCCCGGATTCGAGCTGTTCGCGCACGAATTTCGTCACCTCCGTCAGCTTCGGCGTCACGCGTACGGCCGTCACGATCTTTCCCCGGCCCGGCGGTTTTTCATCCAGCAAAGAAACATCCAAATCGCCGTAGATCGTCATCGTCAGAGTGCGCGGGATCGGAGTCGCGGTCATCACCAGCACATCCGGCGTGATGCCCTGCCGGATCAATGTGGCACGTTGGCTGACGCCGAACTTGTGTTGTTCGTCGATGACCACCAGTCCGAGATCGCGAAACGAAACGGAATCCTGCAACAAGGCATGCGTACCTATCAGAATCTGAGGCTCGCCTTCCATTTCCAGATGACTGGTTTCATCGCGGCTCGCCGTTTTCAGAGCGACCTTCACCCCGAGCGGCTGGAGCCAGCGGCAGAACGTCAGGTAATGCTGCTCCGCCAGAATCTGCGTGGGAGCCATCAACGCGGCCTGACAACCCGAATCCACCGCCAGCAGCATCGCTGCCATCGCGACGAAGGTTTTCCCCGCTCCGACATCGCCCTGGAGCAAGCGGTTCATCGGCAGGTCGGAACGCATATCACCCGCGATTTCCCGGATCGAGCGCTTCTGCGCACCAGTCAGGTCGAAGGGTAAGCTTTCGTAAAACGCCTTGAGCAAGGTCGTTTTCTTTCCCAGCACCCGACCGGACTTCTGCCGATAGCGCTTTCTCCGCCATACGACGTTGAGCTGAAGCCGGAAAAATTCCTCACGGGCGAAGCTCCGCCGCGCATTCACGGACTCCTCCATGCTCTCCGGGAAATGCACCTGCTGGAACAAAGGTCCCAGTGGTTCGTCCAGATCCGTCCGTTCATCCGTGAAATCGATCTGTTGCAACAACATGAACAGGATCTCCCGCAACCGGCGCTGCGGAATGCCGGAAACGTTGCGATAAATCGGCACGATGCGCTCGACGTGGATCGATTCCGCTTCATCCCGCAGGATTTCGAATTCCGGGTGATCGACGATCAGGCGGCCTCCACTTTCCTTCACTTTTCCATACAGCACGATTTCATGACCCGTTAGAATCATCTGCTGGATATAGGGCATATTGAACCAGCGACAGGTGATTTTCCCCGAGCCGAACACGCCTCCGCTACCATCCTCGATCACGGCTTCGAAAAATTTCCTCCCCGGACCGAAATGCCGCACGGAAGCATCGATCACACTGCCTCTGAGACACACCGCCTGGGCGGTTGACTGCGTCGGGAAAGCATCGAACCTCCGCCGGTCTTCGTAACGCCGGGGCAACCAGTCCAACGCATCACGTCCCGTCAGGATTCCCGCCCCCGCCAATGCGATCGCCTCGCTGCCTTTCAACAGCGACGTTTCCGAAAGCACCTGGGAAGCGGGAACCATACCGTCAGTTATTTTGGAGGGCGGAGAGCTTTTTCAAATAATCGAACCCGTAAATCCCGTTCGAATGGCCGTCCGCCCAGAAAAGCTGAATCGCGTAGCCCCCGACGACGGTGAATTTCACGAGATCGAATGCCCGTGGTCCATAATCCACCTTCGGTTTCACCACCCTTCCGAGCGCGTCCGGCTCGCCCTGACAGGTGGCGCATGGGCACGCACGGCGCAACAAGGGAAGTTGCAGATAGAGTTCAGTGGCATCGGAGAAAGAAAGCGCCAGTTCATTGCCGATCACCACGGCATTTTCCAGAACGAGAGACATGATGGCGAAGGGTAGCCTTCAGCCGAGCTCACCGTCCACCCGATACGTGCGCTTCCCGAAAATCGCCGAACCAACGCGCACATGCGTCGCGCCTTCCTCGATGGCGATTTCGTAATCGTCGCTCATGCCCATGCTCAAAAAGGGCAAACGCCCTCCGGCTTGCGATGCCAGTTTGTCGCGAAACTCACGCAATTTCACGAACCATTCGCGGGTCCGTCCGTCATCGGCGGGAGGAATGGTCATGAGTCCAAGCACTTCGAGGTGCTCGAGAGCCTGAATTTCCACGATCTCCGAACGCAATGCTTCCGGGGTGAATCCACCCTTGGACGCTTCCGCCGCGAGATTGACCTGCAAAAAAATCTTCGGACACTTTCCGAGTTCTTTCGCGATCTGATCCGTATAACAGGCGAGCCGGAGCGAATCGATGGCGTGCACCACCCCGGCGATTCCGAGAATTTTCCGCACCTTGTTGCGTTGGACACGGCCGATGAAATGCCATTCGAGCGAGTCCGGCAACGCCGCCGCCTTTGGTTCGGCTTCCTGCAGTTTGCTTTCTCCGAAAACTGCCTGTCCCGCCTCCATCGCCTCCTCGATCGCTTCCACCGAAAACGTCTTGGAAACCGCGACAAGTTTCACCTCATCCAGCTCGCGGCCCGCACGTTCACAAGCGGCGGAAATGCGTTGACGGATTTCGGCGAGGTTCTCCGCGATTTCGGACATCAGCGTGTTTCCGATGGCTTCAGAGTGCCCGCCAGCTTGGCATTTTCCGTAAGCCCCACGAGGTCGGAAAGAATGAAGATCGTTTCACGCTTCACCGGGTCCAGACCGGTCGGCCACTTGGGAGAATCGTCCAGCTCCGCCGTTTCGTCCTTCGCCTTGCGCATGTATTCGCTCTCGGCGGATGGGTCATACAAATGGATGTCCGCTCCGGCCTCGATGTCCTGAAGTGTGAGCTTGAAGAAGCGGAAGTCTTTTTTGTCCTCTTCCGCGATCTTCGCGAAACGAGCGCGACGCTCCTGATTGCGTTGCTTCTGCTCGGTATCCGCTTTCAGAAGTTCCTCCTCCCGTTGCGACTTCTTGAGGGAAATGATGTTCTTCCTGATGCGCTCTTTCGCCTTCATCACATCCTGGATGATGTAGCCGAAATCCTTGTTCGCATTGATCCGCTTCTCACTCAGTTCCTTCAGGCGGGGAATGAAAAGATTGCCAGCTTCCAGCGGACGAAAATCCGGAGCCGGGCGGATGCGATCGTGCGGCAGCGGATGGAAAAGGTATTTTTCACCCACATCGAGAGCATCCGTAAGACTCGGCATCACGATGCTGGAAACGACACCTTCCATCTGGGTCGAGGAACCGGAAGGGCGATAGAATTTCTGGATCGTCACCTTGAGGTAACCGGCACGATCCCGCGCGGAAAACAGCGGCAGCATCCGACCGATATCCATCGGCTGTTGCACGGTGCCTTTGCCGAAGGTCGAGGATTCCCCGACGACCACCGCGCGGTTGTAATCCTGCAACGCCCCGGCGAGAATCTCGCTGGCGGAGGCACTGCTCTTGTCGATCATCACCACCATCGGTCCATCGTAAAGGGGCTTTTCGTTATCGGTCTCCTTCACCTGCGTCCGGCCCATATTGCTTTTCACCTGCACGGCCGGTGCCGGACCACGGACAAAGAATCCTGTCATGCGGCGCACTTCGTCGAGCGAACCGCCACCGTTGTTGCGGAGGTCGAGAATCAAACCGTCGATTTTTTCCTCGACGAGGCGCTTGAGAATCCGCTCCACGTCCACCGAGCAGCGGACCTTTCCTTCGTCGAAATCCGCATAGAACGAGGGAAGTGTGATGACGCCCAGACGACGGACCTCTCCTTTTGGCGATTTCATTTCGATCACCTCGCCGCTGGCTTGCTCGTCCTTCATCTCCACCTTGCCGCGCTGGATCACGACGATCTTGGTTTCGCCCGGAGTGCCTCCCGCAGGCTGCACCTTCAGGGCGACGGAAGTGCCTTCCTTACCGCGGATCAGGTCGACGACCTTGTCGATCTTCATGAACATGATGTCCACCATGTCCTCACCCTTGCCGGTATTGAGGCTGTCCACCCCTACGACCCGGTCGTTCAGTTTGAGAGCGTTCTGACGGTCGGCCGGACCTCCCACCACGATTCCCATGATTTTCGTCGCTCCATCTTCCTCCGCCTGGAGCAAGGCACCGATCCCGACGAGCTCGTTTTTCATCCCGTCCTTGAACCGGCTCATTTCCCGGAAACTCATGTAGTCGGTATGCGGATCGTAGGAACGCGCGACGGAACTGAGGAAATAATTCGCGATTTCCTCTTCATCCACATCCTTCACGCTGCTGAGAAAGCGTTTGTAGCGCAGCGAGATTTTTTCCTTCGGATCGCGATCATCCACACCCGGATCAGGTTTCCCCTGTTCCTTCGCCATTCTCGTCAACGTTTCGCGGCGCAGGGTTTCGGAAAGCAGGGCTTCCTTGATCTGCTTGCGCCATAGATCGGTCGCTTCCGCTTCGTTCTTCGGCCACGGCGCGTCCTTGCGGCTGAGCTGGACCGTTTCGTCCTTCGTGAAATCGAACTCCTTTTCCTTCAGCATCCGGCCGGCCAGAGCGACCCGCTCCTCGACGCGCTTCTGAAACACGGCATAAATCTCGGAAGCGGCCCCCATGCCTTTCCCTTGCAGCAAAAGCCAGTGCAGGGTGTTGCCATACTTCTCCTTGAAGGTATCCACATCCTCCTGGGTGAAATACAGCCGCTGGAAATCCAGTTCACGCAGGAAATCGTCCAAAAACCGCTGACTCAGTTTTTCATCGTAGGGCAATTTCGCGAAATGGCTGTTTTGCAACATGATCGCCATCTGCTTGCCCACTTCGTCAAAATTCGCCTGTTGCGCACAAGCCGTGCAGGATAATGCCGAGAATGAAACCAGGCAGGCTGTTTTTCGGAACCAGGAAAAAGTCATGGAAGTGAAACCGGGAAAAGTTTGAGACCTAAAAAACTGCCACGCGAGCGGCCTTTGTCGATTGAGAAAATTTTGAAGAGCTCTTCCCCCTTTGCCGCCGATGAAGGAGAGGTCGCCCAACTCATAGCGGTGTCGCGGAAGGGGTTTTGTCTGATTCGAGGGAAAGGATCGGTCTCACCCGCCTGAGACCAATCCTCTCAAAACAGGGAGACCCTGATTTATTGGCCAATCCAATTCTTTTGAGGCACTTCGATCGTATCGTTGGGCTGCACCGGCACTGCCATGAACTGTGCTTTCGTCAAATCGTATTGAAGTTGTTTTCCGGCCCGGATCAGCTTGATCCTTTTCATGCTGCCGAACTCGGTAGCCCCTCCGGCCGCCTGAATAGCCTGATACAACGTCAGCCCGGGAGAATACTTGACCTGCCCCGTTCTCCGGACCTGCCCGCCGACGTGCACCATCTGATCGACGATCGTACTGTCGATACTGTCCGACATCACTTGGATCGTGGGGTTCGTGTAAATTCCCTCCGCCTTGTAGCGGGCCTGGATGCTGGCCGCGAGCTGATCGGTGCGCATTCCGGCTGCCCTGATGACGCCGATGTAAGGCATGTTGATGGTGCCGTTTTCAGCCACCGGATACATGGCGTCCACTTTGGATTTTTCCTCCACCGGAACGCCCTGAATAGTGATCTGGATAGCTCGGCCCGGCGCAATCAATTGCGCCATCGCCTGCGCCGAAAACGCGGCGACCAGTAAAAAAAGCAATGTGATTTTTTTCATAATCAAGGGAGGTCAATAAAGTTCGGCATCCTTCGCGGCGCGCGCGGGCCTTGGCTCGATCTCCGCGGCACGGGCGGCGAGCGGCGGCCCAACCTGGGATTCCGCCGGAGCGTAATAAGTGTAGTAGCTGGTGTAATACTGGTACTGGCTGTCACTGCGCACATCCACGTTGTTGAGCACGACGCCCACCACGTGACCGCCCACGTTTTCAACCGCCTGTTTCACGCGAAGCAGCATGTTGCGGGGCAGCTTGCGATGCTGCACGACGATCATGGTCAGGTCCACCTCGCTCGCCAATACGGACGCATCGCTCACGCCAAGGATCGGCGGGCTGTCCACCAACACCAGGTCAAAGCGTTGCTTCACATCCTGGATCAGTTCGGACATTCTGCGCGAATTCAGGATTCCCGCCGCATCCGACGGCAGAATCCCGGAGGGCATGAAGTAAAGGTTATCGACAGGCGTCTGAAGAATCACGTCCTCCAGCATCAGTTCGGTCGTCAGGTAATTCGTCAGGCCGACGGAATTGTTGATGTCGAAAAACGTGTGAAGACGGGGACGACGAAGGTCGGCGTCGATCATCAACGTGGTGTAGCCTCCCTGGGCACAAATATAGGCCAGATTGACCAGCGTGGTCGATTTTCCTTCACCCGCACCACCCGAGACCACGGTGATCGCATTGTCTTCCGGATTCTTGCGGTTGAACTCGATGTTCGTACGCAGAATCCGGTAAGCCTCCGCATCCGGACTCATACCACTCTGCTTGTAGAGAACACCCACATCCTTCGGAATGACCGCGAGCACCGGCACCTGAAGATAGCGCTCCACATCTTCAAGGCTCTTCACCGAAGTGTCCAGATACTCAAGGAAGAAGGCGATGCCGACGCCGAAAATCAGCCCGACGACCGCTCCCAGCACAAGATTCAGCGTAACGTTCGGACTGACCGGAACTTCCGGCAAAGTCGGTTGCTCATGCACCGTGATGGAGTCTTCCGGCACACCGGCGGAAATCTGCTCACCGAGACTCTTGAGACGAAGCGCTTTCAGAATTTCTTCATCCGCTTCGAAATTCCGCTTGGCATCGAGGTATTCCTGCAGGTCGAGACGGCGACCGATGGCCTCGTCCTTGGATTCGTTTTTCGACTGCTCCATTTTGGCGAGGTTGTCATTCGCCAGATCCAGTTTCGCTTTCAACGATCCGCGCAAATTGATTACCCCCTGATCCAACTGGGTCTTGGTCACCTCAAGAATCTGCTTCGCGGCGACAATGGTCGGGTGACGCTCCCCGAGACCGTTTGCCCTCAGGCCTTCCAGCGTACGCTTTTGCTCGAGGTATGTCGGGTAGAGCGTCTTGATGGTGCTGTCATCGATATCCAGACCGGAGGCGTATGCAAGAAGCTGCTCGGAATCCAGTTTCAGGAGGTTATTGATCTGCGCTTCCAGCCTTTCCTTGTCCGATTTCGTCTGATCGTAAGTCGTCAACGCCTGACGGGCGGTCTGATCCGGGTCCAGTCCCATTCCTACGCCGGAATCCCGTCCGGCCTCGACGATTCCCTTGGACTTGATGATCGACATCAGGAATTTTCGGCTTTCTTCCGTCTTATCGGTTTGGGCAATCACCGCCTTTTCAAGCTCCTTGAGAGCTTTTTCCGCATCCTGACGCTCCAACTGGGTCCGATAATCCTTATAAGCACGTGCGACCGCATCCGTGATGTCCCGGGCATCCTGCTTGTTCTCATGACGCACCGTGACGGAAATCAAATCCGTACCCCGGATATTCTGCGTTTTCACAATCGCCTTGAGAAGCGACAACGCCTGTTCAGGCGTCATGTTCCAATGGTTGGCCAATTCAAGCTTCTCAACCACCTTGGCCAAGGAATTGCGGCTCTTGATGACTTCGAATTCCGTCGCGAAAAACTGGGGAGTGAGTTGGGTCGAGCCCGACGCCGTTGCCATGTCCCGGCCCAAAGGTGCGATAATGGGAGCCTTCGGTTTGATCTGGATCGTCGCCATGCTCTCATACTTTTTCGGCATCACGTAAGTGATGACGGATGCGGTCATGAAAACCAACAGAAGGGTCAGAAGGATCACGCCATAACGGTTTTTGATCACCTGCCAATAATCGATCGCATGAAGAGTCGCTTCACTCTGCTGAAGAGGAGATGGAGTCATTGGTAGCGTATTTCTGTAAAATCAAGAGGATGGGCCCCGAAAAAAATCTCCCGCAATGAGACATTGCGGGAGATCAAAATCAACACTTCTTATGCAGGTTCAAGTAAGTCAGGAAGAAACTTAGAATTCCGCACGGACGCCGACGCTGATACGATTGCGGTCGTAGTCATTGCGCGGAAGGTCCGAATCAGAGGTGGTGTGGTTGTAAGTCAGAGAGCCGAAAATATTGTCGGTGAATTGCAGCGACAGTCCGATGTAGGCGTTGATGAGATCTTCATCACGATCACCGACGGAAGCTCCGGTCGCGACGACATGTCCACCTTCATAGGAAGTCGGGATGTAATCGACACCACCGAACAGGCCGAGGCGCTTGGAAATGGAATAGTTACCGGAAACGCCAAGGCGCAGGGTGCGGCGATCGGAGAACTCGGTGAGCAAACCATCCACCACATGCACGGTGTTGAAGTTCTCGATACCGTAGCGAACGAAGGCCTTGACCATGAATTGCTCGTTGACCCGGGAATTCAATGCGGCTTCGGCATACGGGCTGGTGTAGGAGTTCCCGCCATCCACATCGTGCAACTGAGCACCCACGCGGAAGAGACCGATCGTCGTCGGGCTGAAGCGATGTTCAAGACCGCCGAGGATGTAGTGGTCGGTGGCGTCGGTGTAAGCACCGTTACCGGAAGTCTGGGCGTAGCGATATTCAGCCGTCAGCACGGTTTGCGGCGTGAGCTGATAACGGAACTGGTTGTAGAGAGTCCAGGTAAAGCGGTCGTTGTGATCGACATCCTGATAGTCGAGACCGGTAAGCCGGAAGCCGGTGTAGGTCGCGAAACGCTCGGACCAGCGGAAACCGACGGAATTGTCGGTTTGCCAGTAGAAGTATTCACCGGCGGAACGGCTGGAGCTGATTCCGTAGGTATAATCCGGCTCAAGCTCGTAAGAGATGAAGTTGATGCTGGAAATCCGAAGGCGCTCGGAGAAGCGGTGAGCGAAATCCACTCCCGCACGGGCGGTCGTGTAGGTGGAATCGAGGTGGTCCGGACCATCGAGATAGTAGATCAGTCCCAAACGGGCGTAAACATCCCAAGTCGTTTGCGGGTCGACACTCACGAAGGAAAGACCGACGTAAGGCGCCACGCTGCTGGCGGACTCATCGTTTCCGTAACCCGGGCTGACGTTGTCGTCATAGATATAATCTGCTCCCACCTGCCATTTCAGAGGAATGGACTCCTGGGCTTCGGTTCCGGAATAGTAAAGACCTTGCGCGGAAGCCTGGCTCGCGAGAACCAAACCGAACAGACCTAGAGCAAGTTTCGCTTTCATGGGTGTGATGATGAAAAAGTGATAATTGAAGGGGAAACAATCGGGTGAGGGACAACGAAAGCAGAAAAGATTCGCTCAGTTGGGATCCGTGTTGGTGACGACCGGGAAATCGACCAATACCGGCGGAACGAAGGGATAGAGGGTGTAGCCACCAGGACCGGAAACAAGAGGACCGATCGGACCCTTGCCCGGGAAATCGAGAGGATTCGGCATATCCGCCACTTCGTTTTGCGCCGGGGAAACCTCACCTTTGGCGCTCTTTGCACTTTTCGCGCTCGCACCTTCCTCGCCCGCGTTCGGGTCAAGTTTCGCAAGGAGACCTTGGACCTGAGCCAAGGAATCCGGCGCCACGGCAACCGCACACTGGGAGACCAAACGAAGCTGCTCGGGAGCCGCATTGGCCGCAGCCTCGACGATCGCCGCCACCACTTCAGGTTTCGCTTCAGCCGTTTCAACCGCCACCTTCACCACTTCGCAAGCGCAAGAAGGAGAAGCTGCAACAGCCTTGGAAACGATTTCCACGACCTTGGAACGATCAGCAGAAACGTCACGCTTGATCTCAAGAGAGAGCTTGGAGCAGTCGGCTTCCGCATGAGCGGCGGCAAGTCCGATACCCGAACTCACGAGGGCGAGTAAGACAGTTTTTTTCATGAGCGGAAGAGGCTTTTTGGGTGAAAAAAGATCATGGAGCGGGCAGCGGGAATCGAACCCGCATGTCTAACTTGGAAGGATAGCGCTTTACCACTAAGCTATGCCCGCTTTCCGAGCCAGATAAAAACCTGATTTCTCAAGGATCGCAAGTTTTTTTTGAAACTTCTTAACCATTCAGCCCGAAGAGCTTTCAACCCCGCGCGACATCGCACATCGCGGGAAAGGGCGGCTCAGGGCAACGGAATTCTTTTCACCAAAGCGCCACGGAAAATCGACCGCCCGCGAAATCCCGATCCGGGGGCCGACGACCAGTTCCTGCGCCCTCCCCCATTCGATTCCGGTTTCCGGCTGCCCGAGAAAGTCCAAACCATGATGCTCTCCACTGATACCCAAGGCTTTCGTCAATTTCCCGGGACCGGCTCCGATCCTCAAGGTCTGTCGATCCCTGGAATCCGATATTTCGGAAACCGGAAATTCCAAGGCCCTGAAAAGAACGAAGCCTTCATGGCTTCCGTCTTTCACCAAAATATTGAAAAGCCAATGGATACCGTAATTCAAGTAAACGTAAGCGGTTCCGACGGGCTGCCGCCGGACGAACTCTCGCGTGCTGGGGCGGCTCCAGGTGTGGGCGGCTTCGTCTCCGAGGGCGAAATAGGCTTCGGTTTCGACGATTTTCGCGGATGTTCCCTTCCAAAGAAAGGTGCATCCCACCAGTTCGCGAGCGCAGCTGAGCGGATCGCGGCGAAAAAAATCGTGGTTCAACCAAGTCATAAGCCGGTGGGACGATCGATGAATGACCACGGCAGCCCGAAACGGCTCGAAAGTTCCTCGGCAAGCGCTTTCACCCCAAAAGTTTCCGTGGCGTAGTGACCCGCGTAAAAAACATTGAGCCCGAGTTCTTCGGCCAAGGGATAACTCCAGTGCGGCCCCTCGCCGGTCACGAAGGCATCCACCCGCGTCGCGGCCACTTTCGCCACCTCCGAGCCTGCTCCACCGGTCACCAGTCCGACCGTTTCGATACGATCCTTTCCACCCGGGCAAACATGGACTTTACCCCCGACAGCCTGTCCGATCCGCGAGGCCAGTTCGTCCCGCGTCCCGTGCCATTCGCCGCACAGGCCCATGGCGACACCCTTGGATTCGAGAAATGGACGCATATTCTCGAGCCCGATGGCCTGTGCCAGCAGCACGTTGTTCCCCCAGATCGGGTGAAAATCCAGCGGCAGGTGGGCGGAATAGATGGCCAGCTCCGCATCCAGCGCGGTTTTCAATTTCCGGTAAAGACCCGCTCGGATCGGCCGCGCTCCCTGCCAGAACAGGCCATGGTGGACCAAAAGAAACGCCGGTTCGCCTTTGGCCGCTTCCTCGACCACGGAAAGCGAGGCGTCCACCGCCGCGACGATTCGCGCCACCTGCCCTCGATTTTCCAATTGCAAACCATTCACCGCACCCGGGTAATCGGTGATCGACGCGATCTTCAACTCCTCATCCAGGTACTCCGCCAGCCGCCGCAACTCGATCATGGAGAAACGCTAATCGTGACGACTCCAGATGACAACATCCGGAATCGACAACGGTGGACCCCCATCGACGAAATTTTGCAAATCGGCGCTCAGATCCGCCGTCCATGCGACCCGCTCCCCCTCCCACGGCACCGACAATTTCGCGGCGTGCAACGCATGGCGGGGCAGCAGCAGACGTTTTTCCAAAGCGGCCGTCCAGCCGGTGGCCATCCATTCGACGTATTCCGAACCGTCCCCGGAATACAATTTGTCCCCGACGATCGGATGACCTCCATGCTTCAGGTGCACCCGGAGCTGATGCATTCGTCCGGTTTCCGGAAAACATCGCACGACGGCGAATTTCCCCTCTTCCCGCTCGAAACGGCGCTCCACCCGAAACCGCGTCATGCAATCGCGGCCCGTTTCGTGCACCACCTGCCGCACCCAGATCGGAGAGGGACCGAGTTCACCCGCCCTCCGGATCGGCGCGCGACACTCCCATTCCTCCGTTTCCGGCCAACCGTGGACGATCGCCAGATATTCCTTATGCGCCTCGCGCCTCTCGAAAATCATCCCGAGTTCACGCGCCGCCCGCCGGTGCATGGCCACGAGCACCAGCCCGCTGGTCTCCCGGTCCAGCCGGGTGACGATGGCCGGACGCGCGCCATTTTCCATTTCGTAGGCGAACAGGACTTCGATCCCTCCGAGCAAAGTCGGTTCCGGTTTGTTGTTCGCCGGATGGACGATCAGGGGCGCGGGCTTGTCCACCACGATCCAGTCGTCGCTCTCGGCCACCACCTGGAAATTGACGACCACCTGCAAGCTCATGGCGAAAAAGAAAATGCCAGAGACCCTAGTCAGACAAGAGCCTCTGGCATTGGTAAGAACTAAATCATCCTAAAACTTAGGACTTGTAGCGGAGACGCTTCTTGTGGCGGTTCTGCTTCATGCGCTTCTTGCGCTTGTGCTTGTTGATCTTGGTCTTACGGCGTTTCTTGATGGAGCCCATGGCGTTTGACGTTCGGGGTTGTTATGCGGTGAAAATTTCAGGGAACGATTTTATTGAGCGGATATTCGATGATTCCCTCGGCCCCGAGACGTTTCAGTTCGGGGATAATGTCGCGAACGATCACTTCGTCAATCACGGTCTCGACAGCGACCCAGCCTTCTTCGGAAAGATGGGAAACCGTGGGACGGCGGAGAGACGGCAGCTTTTCGAGCAGCGCGGAAAGTTTTTCCTGCGGAAGATTCATTTTCAGGCCGACCTTGCCGCGCGCTGCGAGCGCACCTTTGAGCAGCATGGCGATCTGATCCATTTTTTCCTTTTTCCAAGGATCTTTGGCCGCTTCCGGGTTGGCGTAAAAGTGCGGATAGGAAGTAAGAAGCGTATCCACGATGCGCAAACCGTTGGCCTTGATCGAGGAACCGGTCTCGGTCACGTCCACGATGGCGTCGACCAGATCCGGCACCTTCACTTCGGTCGCACCCCAGGAAAATTCGATCTCGGCATGGATGCCGCGCTCCTTGAGATAGCGCTCGGTGATGCCCACGCCCTCGGTGGCGATGCGCTTGCCTTCGAGGTCTTCCGGTTTCTGGATCGGCGAATCCTTCGGCACCACCAGCACCCACTTCGTCGGGCGCACCGTGGCACGGGAATAAGGAAGCTCGGCCAGATCGATCAGATCCACGCCGTTTTCATAGGCCCAGTCGTAACCGGTGATCCCGCAATCGATGAATCCCTGGCCAAGATAACGACCGACTTCCTGAGCACGAATGAGATACAGATCCAGCTCCGGATCGTTCGAAGCCGGGCGCAGGCCGCGCGAAGACACGTAAATTTCGTAACCTGCCTTGGCAAGCAGGTCGATGGTAGGCTGCTCGAGGCTGCCTTTCGGGATCGCTAGTTTAAGTGTTTTCGACGAGTCCGACATGAAATGACACGGGAAGAAGGGGGCGCGGTTGTAGTCCGGAAATCAGCGGAATCAAGCCAAGTTTACGAGAAATTCACACCCGGCCTCGATCCGGTCGCCACACAATGCTCCGAACGGGAACGATTCCGGCCCATTTCTTCCCTTTAATTTTTAACGATTCGCTTTTAAGTCACCCCCATGCCGCGTCTCGCCCTGCTCCAGTCCCGCACGTTTTCCTCGAAAACCGAGGCCTTCGACCACCACGAGAAACTCATCCGCGAGGCCGCGGCGAATGGGGCCAACATCATCGCCACTCAGGAGCTGTTTCTCACTCCCTACTTTTGCACCGTCGAAGACCCCGCGCTTTTCGACCTCGCCGATCCCCTGCCCGGCCCGGTGACCGATCGTCTGGGAAAACTGGCCGCCGAGCTCGGCATCGTGCTCGTTTCCTCGCTTTTCGAGCATCGCGGACCCGGCCTGTATCACAATACCGCCTCCATCCACGACGCCGACGGCTCGCTGCTGGGACTCTACCGGAAATCCCACATCCCGCAGGATCCGGGCTTCGAGGAAAAATTCTACTTCACCCCCGGCGACACGGATTGGCCGGTGTGGGACACCCGTTTCGGAAAAATCGGCGTCCTCATCTGCTGGGACCAGTGGTACCCGGAAGCGGCCCGGCTCATGGCCCTCGGCGGTGCCGAACTCCTGCTCTACCCCACCGCTATCGGCTGGCTTTCGGAGGAAAAACCAATTCTCGGCGACGCCCAGCACTGCGCCTGGGAAACCGTGCAACGTGGCCACGCCGTCGCCAACGGTTGCTATCTGGCCGCCATCAACCGCACCGGATTCCAGGACGACACCGAGTTCTGGGGACGTTCGTTCGTCGCCAATCCCTACGGCGAAATCGTCGCGAAGGCCTCCACGGAAAACGAGGAAATCCTTTATCACGACATCGACTACCCCCAGGTCGAAAACTTCCGCCGCATCTGGCCGTTTTTCCGCGATCGCCGGATCGATGCCTACGGAGACCTCACAAAACGCTGGCGTGTTTGAGGAAAGTCCCATTTGGTGACGTTTCCGCCGCATGAATCCTCCTTCCGCCCGCAACGTCACTCTCGGTCCCCGGCCCGATTCCATTTTCCGCATCTGCCTCATTTACGGAATCTACTTCGTCAGCCTGTTGGCGCTGATCGTCGCCATGTGGAAACTTTCCACAACATTCGGCGTCGACCTCTTCTCGGAAAACAGCCCGCTCGAATGGGCGCAATCCGGCACCATGCTCCTGACCGCCGCGATTTTCGCCATCGGCAGCCGCATCGTTCCACGCTTCCGGGCATTGATGTGGCTTCTCACCACTCCTCCTCTGCTGGCCTGCGTCCGTGAATTCGACCGCGATCTGGACCGCCTGCTGGGTGCTTTGGGCTGGCAGTTGCCATTCATCATCATCCTTTTCGGTGCCGCCGTTTTCTGCTTCGTGAAACGGAAGGAACTCAGCGTCCAACTGATCCCCTTTCTTTCCCACCGGGCGTTCGGCCTGATGTTTTCCGGTCTCACCATCGCGATTCCATTCGCCCAGATGATCGGTCACGGCCCGTTCCTCAAGGCGGTTTTCAAGGAACACCACCTCCGCGATTTCACCCGCCTCATCGAAGAATGCGGGGAAATGTTCGGCTACTGGCTGATTCTGCTGGCCGCGCTGGACTGGGTGATTTCCGCCCGCCGCAATCCGGATCAAATCTCCTGATCCCAAGCCTTCCAAAACGCCCGCGTGTGGTCGGCATCCGGGACGATTTCCATCAGCAACGCTTTTTTCCCAGGCTCGAATCGGTCGAAATCATCCACCGATTCGATCCGCAGGTATTCCATCCCCCACAAAATCGCGAGACCTGAAAGGTCCGCCGTCTGAGGATTGGTCATCCACTCCACCGCCCGCGGGCTCATGGATTTCAGGCGGGGCAACCGTTCGAAAATTTTCCCTCCGCCATTATTCACCACCGCCAGCACCCGTCCTTCGCAACACACCTGCTCCAGCACGAATGGCGCCGCGAGATCGTATAATGCCGTAAGGTCTCCCACCACCGCCCAGCTATCGCTCAGCTCCGCCGACCAGCCCAGCCACGTGCTCACCTGGCCGTCGATGCCATTCACTCCGCGATTCGCCCGCACCGAAGGGATCGGCCGATCCCACTGGGCGAAGAGATTCCACTCGCGGATCGGCATGCTGTTTCCAAGGAAAATCCCGCCGCCGATCGAAGCATACGTCGAAAGCGTACGCAGCAACGCTGGCTCGCTGTCCGGATAAGCTTCCAACAACTCATCGATCCTCGCCATCTGTCCCCCTGCGGAAATCAGGTAATCCCGGGCATCGTCGATGCACTCGATATCGCCGAGCGCCCGCAGGACGCGATCCACCGGTCCTTGGGAAACCGACGTTTCCCGTGCCAATCCGGGCATGCCATTGCGGCAGACCGACCACACCGAGACTTCCGGCAGTTCCTCCAGATCCCGCCAGAAACGCCCGCTCGGCAGCTCGCCGATCCTCAGCACTTTTCCCGGCGGATTTTCCTTCAAAGCACGATCCGCGTCCGGGATCGCCAGCACCTGCAACGCCTCGCGCAAACCGCTCGTCGCCTCAGCGACCAATGGCACACCCAAAGCCTGGCAAAAATGAAACGCCTCTTCCCGCTCGTCCGGCTCCAACCCGCCCAGCAAAACCACCAATCCCCGATACCAGTCTTCGCGCAACCAGCGCGCCAACCCGGCAACATCGATCCGCCCGGATTTTGGCTGAAATTCACCTGCCGCGATGTTCGAAAAATCCTCCGTCCCCGCCGCGAACTCCTCATCCAGTTCCACATTCAGATGCAACGGCATCCGGCCATTCCACTCCGCGAAACTTCCCTGGAACGCATGTTCCCCGAAAATCCCCGGCTGCGTGATCGTCTGGGGTGCACCCGTCCCACGGAACTCTCCCGGCCGATCCGCCGTGATCGCGACCAAAGGCCGCGCCTGATAAAACGCCTCCACCACCGCGGGTAGAAGCTCCGCCGCCGCCGTGCCGCTCGTCGTCACCACCGCGCAGGGAGCAGAAGTTTCCATCGTCCTTCCCAACGCGAAAAACCCCGCGCAACGTTCCTCGAAATGCCGCCACACCCGGGCCAATCCCGCCTGTTCCGCACGGGCCAGCGCCTCCAGCAACGCCGCGTTCCTCGCTCCCGCACACACGACGAAATCCGTCACTCCCGCCCGAAGGCATTCCTCCACCACACCCAATGCTTTCGACCATGCGTTCACGCCCGCTTGCTACCCTACCCGCCGCCTCCCACCAAGTCTCATTCCGCTCCGTTTTTTCCGGACCACCGCTCTTCCAAAAACCGCCCGCCACCGCTCCATCGTCCATTTTCCCTGAGAACTGGAGCTTTGGGATTTGCGGCGATTTCTTGGCTGAATCCCCTTTTCGACTCGGCGCGGTTTGTGCTTAGTTCCGCCCACGCATGACAGATTCGGCAGGAAATCCCACCCGTGAGCAGCTTCGTTTGGAAGGATTCGGGCTTATCGATGAACGACTCACCTACTTGTTGGGATGCTTGAAAGAGGCACTGGAAAGCACCGGTGAGCACAAACTTCTTCCCTTCATGCCGTGGTCCGGCAAAGAGCCGAAAAACGGCCAGATGCCCGATGGCCTCCCCCAACTTTACTCCATCGGCTTCCAATTGCTGAACATGGTCGAAGAGCGCGTGGACGGAGAAATCCGCCGTGAACGGGAAAATGTGCTCGGTGCATCATCCATCCGCGGCCTCTGGCCCAAGGCACTTCAAGATCTCCGGAATCTCGGCCTCACCCCGGACCAGATCCTGGGAATCCTCAAGGACGTCCACGTCGAACCCGTCCTCACCGCCCACCCGACCGAGGCGAAACGCACCAGCATCCGCGAACGCCACCGCGCACTTTACGCCGAAATGGTCAAAACCGAATTTCCGAAATTCACCGACCGCGAACGGAACAACCTGCGCGAACGCATCGTCTGCATTCTCGAAACCCTCTGGCGCACCGCCGAGATCCACTTCGTCCGGCCCGACATCTTCAGCGAACTTCGCAGCGCCATCCACTACCTGCGCGATCTTTTCCCCTCCACCATCAACCGCCTCGACAGCCACTTCACCGAAGCCTGGCGCGACAGCGGCCTGCCTCTGGATCTCCTCCGCTCCGCCGGCAACATCCCGCAGCTCACCTTCGGCATCTGGATCGGCGGCGACCGTGACGGCCACAGCCTCGTCACCCCCGCCGTCACCGAAAAAACGCTGGCGGAACTCCGCCACGCCGCTTTCGAGCTGCTGCAGCGCGAACTCCACAACCTTTCCTGCCAGCTCACCCTTTCCCGCCACCTCACCCCCGTCCCGGAAGAACTCCAGACCCGCATCGACGAACTTTCCTTCCTCGTCATCGCCGAAGACGAAGCCCGCGAACTCCTCGACCGCCACGCCGAAGAACCCTGGCGACAACTGGTCGATCTCATGACCCTGCGCCTTCGCGAACAAGTCCGTGGAAAACCCGGCTACTCCCGCCCGGAAGAACTCGTCGAGGACCTCGACCTCCTTTCCTCCACGCTTTCCGCCGCTGGCTGCAAACTCATCGAAGAACAGGCGATCCGTCCCCTCCGTCACAAACTGGAAACGTTCGGCTTCCACCTCGCCACCCTCGATATCCGCCAGAACTCCGAATTCCACGACAAAGCCGTCTCCCAAATCCTCACCGCCGCCGGAGTGCCGGACGCGGAAAACTGGGCGGACTGGTCGGAGGAAAAACGGCTCGAATTCCTCAACCGCGAACTGCTCTCCCCGCGTCCGTTCCTTCACAACGACGTCCGCATCGGAACGGAAGCCGATGACGTGCTCGACTGCTATCGCGTCCTCGTACGCCATCGCCGGAACTGGGGCACCTCCGGGCTCGGCGCGCTCATCATCTCGATGACCCGCAAGCTCTCCGACCTCCTCAGCGTTTACCTCCTCGCCCGAGAGGCCGGACTCATGGACCTCACACCGGACGGTCTCGTCTGTCCCCTTCAGGTCGTTCCCCTGTTCGAAACCATGGATGATCTCGAACGCTCTCCCGGCATCCTCGGAGCCTTCCTCGATCATCCGCTCACCGCCGCGTCCGTCAAAGCCCGTTCCCTCGGCGATACCGTCGCCAACCAGCAGGTCATGCTCGGTTATTCGGACTCGAACAAGGACTGCGGCATTCTCGCCGCCCAATACGCCCTCAAGAAAGCCCAGACCGCCCTCACCCGGGTGGGTGTCGAAAAGAAAACCAAACTCTGCTTCTTCCACGGTCGCGGCGGCACCATTTCACGCGGTGCCGGTCCCACCCACTGGTTCATGGCCGCGCTTCCCCACGGCGCGATGTCCGGCGAATTCCGCATGACCGAACAGGGCGAAACCATCGCCCAAAAATACGCCAACGTCGCCAACGCCACCTTCAATCTGGAACTCCTCGTCGCCGGAGCCGCCGTCACCACCGCCCATCATCGTTTCCTGCCTCCCAGCGCCGACCCCGCCGAACCCTATCTCGAACGCCTCTCCCGCTACAGCCAGGAAGCGTATCAGAAATTCCTGCGCGCCGACGACTTCATCGAATTCTACCGCCAGGCCACCCCGATCGATGCCCTCGAGCACTCCCGCATCGGCTCCCGCCCGGCCCGCCGCACCGGTAAAAAAGGCATTTCCATCAACGACCTCCGCGCCATCCCATGGGTCTTCTCCTGGACCCAGGCGCGCTACTACCTCCCCGGCTGGTTCGGCGTCGGCAGCGCCCTGGAGCGGCTCAAAAAGGAATCTCCCGAAGATTTCGCCAACCTCAAGGTCGCCCTTCATCAATCCACCTTCCTCACCTACGTCCTCACCAACGTGGAGACCAACCTCGCCTCCGCCAACCTGGACATCATCCGCGGATATTCCAGCCTCGTCGAAAACGACGAACTGCGGGACAAATTCCTCAACTGGATCATCGAGGAATTCGAGCGCACCCGCGAACGCCTCGCCGAGCTGTTCGATGGCGAAATGAAAACCCGCCGCCCCCGCATGGCCAAAACCCTCGACATCCGCGAGGCACCCCTGCGCGTCCTGCACCAACAACAAATCAACCTGCTCAAGGAATGGCGCGGTCACATCAACCACGACCGCATCAAGGAAGCCGACGCCCTCCTGCCACACCTCCTGCTCTCGATCAACGCCATCGCCTCCGGCCTCCGCACCACCGGCTGAAATGGACCGCCGACGTTCACGTCGGCTCGCGTGGAAAATGGGCGTTCCCTACCCCGCCCGCAAAATCCTCGCCTGCTCGAAATCGAACGCCGTCAGTTCCAGAATCACCACCTGGCCGACGGCGAACACCGCTTTCTCCTCCGTCAGCGGCTTCGAGAGATGCGCGAGGATCTTTTTCCCGTTCGGCAACGAAACGCGATAGAGCACCGGGTTCAGGTTTTCCAAAATCGTCCCGGCGGCGTGAATCGTAGCGTCTGGCATCGCCGCAATTCATCCCAGCCCGCCCCACATCGCAATCCGGAAATGGAGCGCCGACGTTCACGTCGGCTCTTCACCCCAAATCCCGCCACCGCACCAGCGACGCCAACGGCCTGCCACCGTCGTGATGCCAGAAAACCGTCGGCTCCTGCGCCATGCCCGGCGCACAAAGTCGCGGCGGAGAAAGCCTTTCCAGACGCATCGCCGTTTCCTCATCGAACGGATGCAAAACCACCGTCGAAAGGTGCCGCGCCTCCTCACCGAGCGCTTCCCCACTCATTTCCGCGGGCATCGGATGCAAGCGCACCGTCCCGTTCAACGGTCCCGGCAACAAAGCCGGATCCGGATCTAAAATGATCGTCCAATCGGTCGATCCCACGCTTTCAAAAAGCTGCAAACGCTCCCCATTCGCCGCCCGGAACCTCACCAGCTCACGCAGATTCGACACCGCGCCGGAATCCGAAAGCGACGGCTCCAACCGTGGATTCTCCTCCCGATACCGCTGAAGCTCACTCGCCAGATCGCGAGCGAACGCCGGAATCTCCTCCTCCGGCGCATCCACATACACCGCCTGCACCGACAGGCAACCCCGCTGATCGTGCCGCAGAATATCCTCCGCCAGCCTCCGCGCGACCTCCCCCGTCGGTGAAAAAATCGCCGCGATTCCCAGCTTCGGACCATGCTCGATGATCCGCGTGCCTCCCGACAATTTCCTTCGGAACGTTCCGATCGTCGTCTCATCCCCGAAAATCACCGCCGCCTGCGAACCCAGCCAGCTCTCAGGCAAATCGTGACGCACCTCGATCCTCTCCGCCAAAACCGGCGGTAGATTCTCCAGCCACCTCTCGAACTCCGGCAAACCCGCCGACGGCAACTTCACCCGGTTGAAACATCCCACCAATAACCCGCGAAATACCGACTGAAACGCCGCGTGCGGAGTATTCCCGCTCACCACGTGCAACACCGGCGAAAGCGCCACCGCGCGGGTCAAAATTCCCCCATGCTCCACCCAGCCATCCAGCGCCTCCGGATTTCCCAATTCCACCCGCAGCCATTCGCGCAACGTATCCCTCTCGTACGCCCCCACCCACGGCACCAGCGTTTCCGCCTGCCCCACCAAAGCCTGAATCCGTTGTTCCGTGTAATTCATAAGGATTACGTGGTTGCGGCGTCCCGCCGCATCGATTCATAATGCGGCGGGACGCCGCAACCACATTCTGAAGTCCGCGCTCCAATTTTACCTCCGCAACAAATCATCCGCCGACCGCGAACAACCGCGCGGCAAGGCCCCCGGGTCCCGACCCAGCAACGTGAAAGCCGAATCCCCCCGCGCGATCGCCAGATCCTGCGTGCGGATCGCCATCACCGAATCCACATTCGCCAGATCGAGGATTTCCAGATATCCCGGCTGTCCTTCCCCCGCCGGGGCACCCGTTTCCGGATCGATCACCCGGATGCGCGTCCAGCACGGCCCGCGATGCCCCACCTCATCCGGCCAACGGTAAAATTGCGAGGAAAGCTCCGTCATACTGTATTCGTTGAGGATTTTCAGCGGTGAAATCCCGAAAAACTCCCCCAACTTCTCCCGGAACTCCTCAGGCTCCAACGTCTCCGTCAGCCCCTTGTAGCCACCTGTTTCAAAAATCCACGACCCCTCCGGCAGCACGAACGGCTCTTCGGACTCCAGCACCCGCAACAACGCCAGCGCCGTCGAAAACAACGCTGTAGCGGTCTGTGACCGTCGCAATTGACCCAAATCCATTTCCCCCTCCGCATCGATCATCCATCGCTCCTCACCCGCCTCCGCCAACGTCCGGAACATATGCACCAGCGACGAATTTGGCGCCACCTCCGGCCTCTGGGACAAAAACCACGGATTTTTCACCTCCGGCAGACCCAGCCGCTTCCAGCCACCGAGGATCGACGTTTCGTAAAACTCCATCGTCGCGAACTCATGGCAGCCCCGCACCTCGCGCGTCGTCCCCGAAGTCAGAAAAAACCTCCGGATTTCCCCCTCCGGAAAACACCGCAAAGCATGCCGGGGAAACTTGAACGCATCCGTCGGAAGCGCCGGGATCTCCCGCCAATCGCCCACCGAAACCTTTCCCAACGCCTCCGCATACGCCCGGTAGGACGGGTTGCGCTCCATCTGGTAAGCGTAAACCCGCAACGCCATTTCCTCGAAAGAAGCATCACCCCCGCGCATCCACGCCAGCAATTCCTCCTTCAGCATCGCATCGTTCGCCACGCCGCCACCTAAAGACAACAAATCCCGCACTCCCATCTTTTTCTTATCTTGAGTCTTGGGTCTTCAAGTCTTGTATCTTTTCATCACCTGCTTGACTGCACGCCCGTTCTCTCCATGATTCGCACCTGAGCCCCAAAGCTATCATTTTTTCAATTCCATGAAAACACGACTCATCTCCGGAACCGCGGCCCTCGGCTGCCTCGTGATGGCTTCCTGCTATCCCATCGAAGACGGCCCGCGCCGCAAACCAAGCCAGGGGCCGGACCAAAGCGTCACCAGCCAGAATCAGCAGAAAATCCAGGAACAGCGCGACAAGCTGAAAGAAAAGGACGACGCCGAAAAAGCCAAACAAGAGGCCCGGCAAGCCGCCGGCAACAGCGTTGCTCCTGCCGAGACCACCTCCAAGCCCACCGTCGAGCCGAAGCGCACCGAATACCAATTCGCCGATCCGGTTCCGGGCCGTCCGGGCTTCGTCCTCAGCCCTTACAACAAGAAAATCGTGGACGTCCGCGATATTCCATCCGGCACGCTCGTTCAGGACCCCACCTATCCCGCCGAGCAGAAAAAATATTTCCGCGTGCCCTGAGCCCCGGTCGTGTTTTCCCGGTAATTCATTTTTGCCATCTCCTTCAAGGCAGCCAACCGGGTCCGACACAGGACCCGGTTCTTTTTTTGCAACCCAGCGCATGAACGCGGATTTTTCCCATGTCACCATCCTCGGCGGAGGCCTGCTCGGAGGCTCCCTCTGCCTGGCGCTATCTGGTGAAGGGGCATTGGAAAATCCACCCCACGTCACTCTCTGGGCCCGCCGTGAAGAAACGGCCGAGGAAGCCCGCCAAAGCGGCATCCCCCACGCCACCACCGATCTCGCCGCTGCGGTAAAAGACGCGAAGCTCATCGTGCTCGCCGTCCCCGTCGGAGCCATGCCCGCGCTGGTTTCCCAAATCGTCGCCGCCGGAGTCCCGGAAAATTGCCTTTTTACCGACGTCGGCAGCGTCAAAGGCGTGCCCCATCGCGAAATCCCGCCGCTGCTCGCCCCCCATCGCCTCCCCTTCATCGGCAGCCACCCCATGGCAGGCTCGGAACGCAACGGTCTTTCCGCCATCGACCGCGATCTTTTCAACGACGCCGCCTGTCTTCTCACCAATGACGAAAACGCCCCGGCCCCTCTCGCCGAAGCACTCGAACGTTTCTGGCAAGCCATCGGCTGCCGCACTTCCTGGATGAGCGCCGCCGCGCACGACTCCCTCGTCGCCCGCATCAGCCACCTTCCCCACATCCTCGCCGCCAGTGGAGCCCGCGTCTGCCTGCAAACTCCCGCGGACGGCAAATTCGGCGGCGGCGGCCTGCGCGACACCACCCGCGTCGCCGGGGGAAACCCCACCATGTGGGCGGAAATCCTCACCGAAAACCGCGAAGCCCTGATCGGCCCGCTTCAGGAAACCCTCGCCGATCTCCGTTCCCTGCTCGCCAATCTCGAAACCGGCGATCAAAACGCCGTCCTCCATTGGCTCGAGCACGCCAAGACCCTGCGCTCCGCCCTCGCTCCATCCCGTTAATTTTCCCAACCTTCTTATGTCGGAATTTCGCGTCAAATCCATCTCCCGCCTGCATGCCGAATTCAGCGTCCCCGGAGACAAAAGCATGTCCCACCGCGCCGCCATTCTCGGCGGTCTTTCCAACGGACCCTGCACCATCCGCAATTTCCTCCCCAGCGAAGACTGCCTGAACACCCTCAACGCCATGGCCGCGCTCGGCGCGAAACACGAGGTTCTCAACGAGCTCGAAGGCTACGGCGCGCTCGACCTCGTCATTCATGGCAAATCCATGAAACTCGACGCCCCCACCGCACCCATCGATTGCGGCAACGCCGGCACCGGCATGCGTCTCCTCGCCGGACTGCTCGCCGGGCAACCCTTCGCCTCCGAACTCTTCGGTGACGAATCCCTCTCCTCCCGCCCCATGGGTCGCGTCACGGTTCCGCTCGCCGAAATGGGTGCGAAAATCGAAACCCGCGGCACCAAGCCCGGCTGCGCCCCACTTTTCATCCACCCCGCCAAGCTCCGCGCCATCGACTACGTCATGCCCATGGCCAGCGCCCAGGTCAAAAGCTGCGTCCTCCTCGCCGGCATGTTCGCCGAAGGCAAAACCTCCGTCACCCAGCCCGCCGACACCCGCGACCACACCGAGCGCATGCTCGCCGACTTCCGCGTCAGCACCCGCAAGGAAGGCCAGACCATCACCATCTACGGCGGACAGGTCCCAGAATCCTGCGACTTCACCGTCCCCGGCGACATTTCCAGCGCCGCCTTCTGGCTCGTCGCCGCCGCCGCCCTGCCCGGCTCCCGCCTCCTGCTCAAGGACGTCGGCCTCAATCCCACCCGAACCGCCATTCTCAAGGTGCTCAGCCGCATGGGCGCCCACATGAGCGAGATCGTCCACCGATCCGAAGGCGAGCCCATCGGCAACATCGAAATCCACGGCACCGAACTCCACGGCACCACCATTCTCGAAGAGGAAATCCCCAACCTCATCGACGAAATCCCCGTCCTCGCCGTCGCCGCCGCCCTCGCCCACGGCCGCACCGTCATCCGCAACGCCTCCGAACTCCGCGTCAAGGAAACCGACCGCATCGCCACCGTCGTGGAAAACCTCCGCGCCATGGGAGCCGAGGTCGAGGAATTCGAGGACGGCATGGAAATCGAAGGCGGCAAGCCGCTGCACGGCACCATCCTCGAAAGCTTCGGAGACCACCGCATCGCCATGGCCTTCGCCATCGCCGGACTCTTCGCCAAGGGCGAAACCGTCATCCGCAACGTCGGCTGCGTGAACACCTCCTACCCCGGCTTCGCCCACCACCTCGACGCCATCCGCCACGAGCGCTCCGCCCCCGAGGACTTCAACCTTCCGACCATCCCCAAAGCGTGAACACCACGAACCTCCGCTTCGCCATCGCCATCGATGGCCCCGCCGCCTCCGGCAAAAGCACGCTCGCCCGCCTGCTCGCCGAGCGGCTCGGCCTCGTGATGGTGAACTCCGGAGCCATGTACCGCGCCGTCACCTGGAAAGTCCTCCAGGAAGGCATCTCCCCCGCCGATGCGGACGCCGTGGTCGCCCTGCTCAACCGCACCCGGCTCGATTGCGGCGATAACGGCACCTTCTCCACCATCGCCGTGGACGGCCGGCCACTCGACGAAGAACTCCGCAGCGAAGCCGTGAATGCCAACGTCTCCGCCGTTTCCGCCATTCCCGCAGTCCGCGAGCGGCTCGTCGCCCTCCAGCGCGACTACCTGAACCGCACCAGCATCGTCATGGAAGGTCGGGACATCGGCACCGTCGTCTTCCCCGACACCCCTTACAAACTCTACGTCACCGCCTGCGAAAAAGTCCGCGCCGCCCGCCGCACGGACGTCGGCGAAGTCGATTCCGTCACCGCCCGCGACGCCGCCGACAGCCAGCGCGCCACCGCCCCGCTCAAGGTCGCCGAAGGCGCGACGGTCCTCGACACCACCCACCACACCATCGAAAGCGGCGTCGAAGCCGCTCTGGAAATCCTCAAGGCCCAGGGCCTCCCTCTCTAAAACCCTTTTTCAGCACACTCTCCCAGACATGCGTTGGATCTACTGGCTCGGATGGATGTTGTTCGGTTCCGCCTTCCGCACCGTCTTCGGTCTGCGGGTGATCGGTGAGGAAAATCTCATCACCGAAGGCCCCGTACTCGTCGCCTCGAATCACCAGAGCTTCCTCGATCCCCCACTGATCGGGAATCTCTACAAGGACGAAATGGTCTTCCTCGCCCGCAAGACACTCTTCCGCGGCTTTTTCAAATGGCTCTACAAACAGTGGAACGCCATCCCCGTCGATCAGGAGCGCCCGGACATGGCCAGCCTCAAGACCATCATCCGCAAGCTCAAGGAAGGCCACCGCGTCCTCGTCTTCCCCGAAGGCGCCCGCACCCTCGACGGCAACCTCGGTGAAGCCGCACCGGGAATCGGCCTCATCGCCGCGAAATCCGGAGCCGTCATCCAGCCCGTCCGCATCCGTGGTGCCCGCGAAGCCCTGCCGCGCGGCTCCTCCCGCATCCGTTTTTCCCGTATCACCGTCACCGTCGGCAAACCCATCCGCCTCACCCCGGAAGAACTCAAAGCCGCCACCGGCAAAAACGGCTACGACGAACTCGCCAAACGTATCATGTCCGCCATCGCGGAGCTTTGAAAAACACCATGAAAATCGAGCACATCGCCATCAACATGGCCGATCCGGTCGCATTCGCTTCCTGGTATAGTGAACACTTCAATCTCCGCGTCGCCCGCCATATTCCGGAGCCGAACCAGACCCATTTCCTCACCGATTCGGAAGGCAGCATGATCGAAATCTACCAGCAGCCCGCCTGCCTTCCGGACTACGCGTCGATGGACCCGCTGCAACTGCACATCGCTTTCGTCAGCGCCGATCCCGATGCGGACCGCGAGCGCCTCGTCGCGGCAGGGGCCACGTTCGTGAGCGAGCAAAAAAATCCGGACGGCACCCACCTCATGATGCTACGCGACCCATGGGGGCTCGCCCTCCAGCTCTGCAAGCGCGTGTTGGACCGCTGACGTCCACGTCGGCTCTTCCTTTTTCTCCGCGAGCCGACGTAAACGTCGGCCTCCCCCGCGCACCGGATCTACCCGACGTCAATCACCTCGAAAGTTTGACATCTCCGCGCGTCCGGTGAGACTCGCCCCATGTACGAAACTTCGGGAAAACTCAAACTGATCTACGACACCCAGACCTTTGCCAGCGGGTTCTCCAAGCGGGAATTCGTCGTCACCACCCAGGACAAATATCCGCAAGACCTGAAGTTCGAAGTCGTGAAGGAAAAGTGCTCGCTGCTCGATGGCTTCCAGCCGGATCAGGATGTCGTCGTGAATTTCGACATCCGCGGCAACGAATACAACGGCCGCTATTACGTGAACCTCTCATGCTGGAAAATCCAGGCCGCGGGCTCCCAGGCCTCCTCCCGTCCGCAAGCCACCACTGCTTCCTCTTCCTCCGAACCATCGGTGTCCGATCTTCGCAACGAAGACGACTTCGACGACGACGAGATCCCGTTCTAAGATGGTTGATTGTTGATAGTGGTTGGTTGATGGAAAGGATCGAAGAGTCAGCTCTTCCACCGATCACCCGGCACTTATTGACACTTCAACCGACCCAGGCGCAGTTCACCATCCGCCCATGGATCTTTCCAATTACCTCAAGATGGACCCGCACCTTCTCGTCGGGCTGCTCAATACCGAACTGCGGAATCACTGCAACTCCCTCGAAGATCTCGTCAAAAAACACGACATCGACCCGCAGGCCCTTATCGAAAAAATGGAGGCGGCCGATTACTTCTATCAGCCGCCCCAAAATCAGTTCAGGTAAAAACATGAAAGCGCCGATGCGGACATCAGCGCTCCATGATTCGAAAATTACTCGCCGGCTTCCGGCTCGCCAAGCGCTTGCATCGCCGCCTGCACTTCAGGATCGGCCAATTTCTGCGCGAAGTCCGGATTCTTCGTAATCACGTCCATCATCTCCTTCTGCAAATCCTGCACGGCGGCTTTGAATTTCTCGCCTTTGGCGATTTCCTCCACCTTCGCCTTGAACTCGGGGCTTTCGGATTCCAGCGCCTTGTTTTTCTCCGCCAAGGCCTGCATGCCCTTGATGAAGTCTTCCTTGCTGCCACCTTCGGCGAATTGCTTCATGAGCTGGCCGGATTCCTTGAAGGAATCGAGAAGCACCGCCTCATAATCCACAGCCTTCGGAGCTTCCACAGCCGGGGCTTCCACCTTCGCTTCGGGAGCCGCCGGGGCAGCGGCATCGGTGGATTTTTTACAAGCGGCTAACGAAAGCATCGCCGCCATCGCGACAAACAAGGAGATCGGTTTCATGGTCGTATGTTTTGAATGCGCGGAAACAATCCCACGCGAATGACAGCCTGTTTGCTTGTCCGAAGAAGTGACGTCAAGATCGTTCGTCAAACTCCGGGAGATTAAAATTCGAATGATTTGTGACTTATTGGAATCCATATCCCGGGAAACCGCGCCGTTTTCATCTTCCATCTTTCCTCCACCGCGCGTAACGAACGCCCGCATGCACTCCCCGCTTCCCGGTCAACGATGGATTTCCCCCTCCGAGCCAGCCCTTGGCCTCGGCCTCATCCGCGACACGGAAGACGGAAAAGTGCTGGTCCACTTCCCCGCCGTGGACGAAAAACGTCTCTATTCGCTCGATACCTCGCCGCTCATCCGCGTGCGCTTCAATCCGGGTGACACAATCTCCGATCGTGATGGCCGCACGATGACGGTGGAATCCGTCGCCGATGAAAACGGCCTGACGATCTATCAGGGGAACGGATTCTCCCTGCATGAAAAGGACCTGCTGGATTCCCTGCAATTCATCCGTCCCGAAAAACGTCTGCTTGCCGGGCTGACCGATCACCCGAGAGATTTCGATCTCAGGCTCCAGGCGCTCGGCTGGAACGCTCGGCTGCGGCAGTCCCCCGCACGCGGCTACACCGGCGCGCGGATCGATCTCATCCCGCATCAGCTCGCCATCGTCTCGGAAGCGGCCAACAGGCCAAATCCCCGAATCCTGTTAGCCGATGAAGTCGGCCTCGGAAAAACCATCGAGGCCTGCCTCATCCTTCACCGCCTCCACCTCACCGGCCAAGCCTCGCGCATTCTCATCCTCGTTCCGGAATCGCTCGTTCATCAATGGTTCGTCGAGCTGCTGCGGCGCTTCAACCTGCTCTTCGCCCTGTTCGACGAAGAACGCTGCCAATCCATCGAAGCCCACGACGCGGAAACGAATCCGTTTCTCGATTCCCAGTTGATCCTCGCCGCCACCGATTTCCTCACCCGCTTTCCCGAACGCGCCGAGCAGGCGAAACAAGCGGGATTCGATCTGCTGATCGTCGATGAAGCCCACCATCTGGAATGGTCTCCGGAAGCCGCATCGCCCGCCTATCAGACCATCGAATCCCTCGCTCGTGAAGCTCCCGCGCTTTTGCTACTCACCGCCACTCCCCAGCAACTCGGCCCCGCCGGGCACTTCGCGCGTCTGCGATTGCTCGATCCGGATCGCTATTCCGATCTCGAAGCCTTCCTCGCCGAGACGCATCGCTACGCGCCGTTGGCCGAAGCCGTCGAAGCCTTGAAATCAGGAAAAACACCGGACTCCATCGCCTCATTCACCGCCCGCTCCCCCCGCGCCGCCGCGCATTTCGACGCCCTGCGAAAAGGCGACGAGCCCGCCCGCACCGCTCTCGTTTCCGAACTGATCGATTCCTTCGGAACCGGTCGCGTCCTGTTCCGCAACACCCGGGAGCGGCTCACCGGATTCCCTCGCCGCATCCCGCATCTCCATCCGCTGCCACCCGGGCATTCCCCTTACGTCTGGCTGGCCGAGCTGCTGCGCGAGCTTCCGGAAAACGAGAAAGTGCTGCTCATCACCAGCTCGCCGGAAGCGGCGCTCACGGTGCAGGAAAAACTGCTGGAACAGATCCACGTCGAGTCCGCCCTGTTTCACGAAGACCTCAGCCTGTTGCAGCGCGACCGCCACGCCGCATGGTTCGCCGATCCGGAAGGCGCACGCATTCTGATCTGTTCGGAAATCGGCAGCGAAGGCCGCAATTTCCAGTTCGCCCGCCATCTGGTGCTCTTCGGCCTGCCGCGCGATCCCGAGCTGCTAGAACAACGCATCGGCCGCCTCGACCGCATCGGCCAGACCGGTGACATCCACATTCACGTTCCCTTCGGCGTCGGCAGCGCGTCGGAACGCCACGCACGCTGGCTGCACGAAGGGCTGGACGCCTTCACCGCTCCGCTGAAAGGTGCCACCACCCTCGCCGCCACGCTGTTGCCGGAACTCGAAGCGATGGACGAGGAGACGGATTTTTCTGCGTTTCTCGAACGCAGCCGCGACCTAAAAAAAGAAATTCTGATAGAACTCAACACCGGCCACGACCGGCTGCTGGAACTCGGAGCGCCCGCCCCGGAAAAAGCCGAGGGACTCCGGCAGGCCATCGTCGCGGCGGATTCCGACACACGTTTCGAAAAATTCGTCGTCACGCTCTTCGATCACCTCGGTCTGGACGTTTCCGACCTGTCCACCCGGTCCTATCATTTCCATCGCGGCCAGCGGCAAAGCGAAGCCTTCGCCGATTTGCAGGAAGAAGGACTTTCCGCCACCTTCGATCGGTCCACCGCACTCTCCCGGGAAGACCTCGCGTTTCTCACCCCGGACCATCCGATCTTTCGCGGCGCACTGGATCACCTGCTGGATGGCAATACCGGCAACGCCGCCTTCGCCCACTGGAAGACCGGTCAGGGCAAGGGCCTGCTGCTCGAATGCGCGTTCGTGCTCGAATGCATCGCGCCGACCCGCCTGCATCTCGACCGCTTTTTACCACCCACGCTGCTGCGCGTCGTCGTCGATCACAAAGGCACGCCGTTCACGGAAAACCTGCCAACCGCACTGCTGCAACCCGGCGACGCCCGCCGTCTGATCCAGCAGGACACCTTCCGTCGTGAACTTTTCCCTGGCATGCTCGACGCCGCACGGAAGCTCGCGGAAACCACCGCGCTCCAGCCCGCCAACGCCGCGCACACGCTGGCCAATACCACCCTCACGGCTGAAATCGACCGCCTTCACGATCTCGCCAGCCGGAACCCTCAGGTATCCCACGAAGAAATCTGCGCTCTGGAAATCCAGCGCGAGCAATCACTCGCCGCACTGCTCGCACCACGCCTGAGGCTGGATAGTCTTCGGCTGATCTGGAGGTCGTAAAAAACCCGGAAAATTAACAAAAGAATCGACCACAAAGGACACAAAAATCACAAAGGGTTTTCGCGAAGTAAATCCGCTAAATTTTGTGTTCTATGTGATCTTTGTGGTGGATGGCGGTTTACCTTGTCGTTGGGGGGATTTCCTTATTTCAGGACCGCTCACCACCGGACGTTTCGGAGAAACGTCCCTGCCATTCCCATTTTTCAGACAGATTCTAACTACAAAGAACACAAAAATCACAAAAGTGTTTCGCGAAGCAAATCCGTTAAATTTTGTGCTCTATGTGATCTTTGTGGTGAAACGTCCGGTTTTTATCTCCCGTGCTCTCCCGTCACTTTCGCGTCCATGATCTTCAGGTGTTTTTCAAGCTGCTGCTCGATGAAAAGCGCCTGTTCGTAGGTTTCGAGATCGCTAACGAGCGTTTCCGTCCTGTGTCCTTTCAGAATCGCCTCCACAGTGTATTTCGTGGTGCTGCCGTTTTTGTTATGAGTGACTTTTTCCTTACAGAAAAGCTGCGTCACCTCGGAAGCATCCAGATTCTTCGAGCCGGGCCATGGGATCGGGCCGCTGTTCACAGTGAGCCGCCCCATTTTCACCCGCACCACCGTGGTGTTGAAGAGCTTCGCGAGGACCAGATAGATCAGGAAGAGGCCCACGCCGGTATGCAGCAGACCAAAAAGGCTCATCGTCCAGATACCCTGGGATAGGGAAATGGTGTGCCACACCACCATAAAGCCATTCCAGAAGAGGGTGAAAGGAATCAGCACATAGGCCGCCGCGCCGCGCCATTTGCGGGTGATTTCCAGAATGTTTCCCAGATCCACCAGCGTCATTTTCTTCGGCAGCCCCACCTCTGGCCGGACCATCTCGGTATTCACCACCGATGTCGGCAAAGCGAACAGAGCGTGA
This sequence comes from Luteolibacter sp., assembly GCA_047606285.1. GTDB lineage: Bacteria > Verrucomicrobiota > Verrucomicrobiia > Verrucomicrobiales > Akkermansiaceae > Luteolibacter. The sequence goes on from JASGEP010000013.1 coordinate 93,541, forward strand.
CAATGGGAGCAGCGCGCCGCCGCCAGATGGGGAGAAATCTCGGCGGGCGACAGGCGAGAGCCGCAGTTCGTGCACTTGAGTTCGACAAGCGTAGGGGAGGATGCGAGGGAATCCATGATCGGAGCGCTTGCCGGATTCTGCGCACCTGCTTTGATTTTCCAATCTCTCTTTTTCCGAATCCGTGCCTTCCCTGAACTTCAAGCTCACCATCGCCTTCGACGGCACCGCCTATCAGGGATGGCAGGCGCAGCGTTCCGGCAAGGGTGTCCAGAACGTCATCGAGCACGCACTGTCCCGGCTTTTCCCGAGCCATCCGCAGGTGACGGGCTCCAGCCGCACGGATGCCGGGGTGCACGCGCTCGGCATGGTCGCCCACGTCTCGATCCCGGAAGCGGAGTTCAGAATGCCGGAGCGCCACCTTGTGCTGGCCCTCAATGCCTGCCTGCCGGACGACATCCGCATTCAGGCGGCCGAGCGGGTTTCACCGGATTTCCACGCCCGCTTCGATGCACTCGGCAAGCAATACCGCTATCAGGTGTGGAACGACGCGGCCATGAATCCACTGCTGCGTACGACCGCCTGGCACGTTCCGCTGCCTCTCGATCTCCCACGCATGCGCCGTGCGGCCCCGGCGTTTCTCGGCACTCACGATTTCAGCGCCTTCACCGCGAATCGTGGCGACGTGCTGGAAAACCCGGTGCGCACACTGACGCGCTGCGAAATCCGCCGTTCCGGGAAACGCCTCACCTTCATCCTCGAAGGCGAGGGATTCCTCTACAAAATGTGCCGTGGTATCGTCGGCACACTGGTCCAGATCGGTAGCGGAAAATTCCCGGCGGACGCGGTGCCCGCCATGCTGGCCGGCAAAGACCGCAAGCTCAGCGGCATGAACGCCCCGGCCCACGGATTGACGCTCTGGAAGGTGTTCTACTGAGAAAAATTTCAGATTCGATAAGCATGCCGGTATCTCAGCACGCTGTCCTTCGGCGGGCGGGGATCGCAAATCCGGTTCACGATCGAGTCCCATACCTCCTGCCCCTTGAGAATTTCAACCTCGATCCGCAGGAAATACACCGGCACGTCGAGCGCCGCCGGATGCGGGAAACGCACCGCATCCTTCTCGGTGGTCAGGATCAGGTCCATGTCCCGCTCCACACAACGCTGCATGAATTTTTCCACATCCCGCTTGGAAAAACGGTGGTGGTCGGAAAAACGACGGCGGATTTCCACCCGCGCGCCGAGTTTTTCCAGTGAACTCTCGAACGCCTCCGGCACCGCGATCGCACTGATCGCACCCACCCACTTGTCCTTCAGATACTCCAGCGGCTGCCGCTCGCGGGTGAAGACGTTTTCCAGATGGATCGGCCCGTGACGGCATTCCACGATCTCGGCGGTGGCATTGTAGTGACGGATGCGCCGGATCAGCGCTTCGTTAGACGAGCCATCGCACTTCGTGATGAGAATGTAGCTCGCCCGGCACAGGTTCCGGTGTGGTTCGCGCAGGGTGCCGCGCGGCAGCAGATACTCGGTGCCGAAGGGCGCTGTGGAATCCACCAGCACGATGTCGATGGCGTGCGCCAACTTCAGATACTGCATGCCGTCGTCCAGCAACAGGGTGTCGCAACCCAACTGGGTGATCGCGAATTTCGCCGCCTTTACCCGGTCCTTGTCCACCACCACCGAAACGCCGTCGAGATTCCGCGCCAACATGAACGGCTCGTCACCGGCGTAACGGGAATCCAGCAACAACGCGCTGCCCGTCGAAACTACCTTCGGCATTTTTTCCGGAGGGATCCGCTTCCCGGCGGCGGTCTTCCATTTTTGCGGACGAAGCAGTTTCTTGCTTTTGTAACCCCGGGAAAGAATCGCCACGCCGCGTCCTCGATCCCGCAGGGATTTCGACAACAACTCCACCACCGGCGTTTTCCCGGTCCCTCCGACCGTGAGATTTCCAATCGCCACCGTCAGCACGCCGAAATGCCGCTGCTGTTTCCAGCCGTTGCGGAAGCGCCACAGCCGGATGAAAACGATGCCCCGGAAAATCCAGGAAAACCCGCGCATCACCACCCGGGTCAGGGTCGCCCGGAAGCCCTTCGCACGACCGAAGATCACGTCCGATCCCCAGCGCTCGAGTTCCTCCAGTTGCTCCTTCATCGTCCCGGTTACGTTGGTCATTCGAAGGCGGACCGATCAAGTTCAGAAGTGTTTCGCAATCCTGATACAGGAATTGTAACCCCGAAAAGATTTCCGTTACTTGACCTTCAATGCCGATCTGTCCATCTTCTGCCTCAAAATGAAGGCTTCCCTGACAGCATCCATTTCCGCTCTCGCCAGTCTGGCGGTGATTTCCTGCGGTCCGTCCAACCCGCAATCGAACTACATGCGCGGCATGGGCGGTCCCATCCAACAGCAGACATCCAATGGTCCCCACCATTCAATGCCTGCGATTCACGACGACGTTTCCTACTGGGACGGCGACGGCGTGACCGGATCTCCACTCGTCCGCATCAACCGCGCCCAGCAGCGGGCCTATTTCTACAAAGGCGGCCAGCTCGTCGGAGTTTCCAAGATTTCCAGCGGCACCGAGGACCACGGCACGCCGCCCGGACGCTACAAGATCACTCAGAAAAGCAAGGACCACAAATCCTCCGCTTACGGCGTTTTCAAGGACCGGGCGACCGGCATGACCACCAACGACAACGTGGACATCCGGGTGGATAAGCCAAAACCGAGCGAGATCTTCTACAACGCGCCGATGCCGAATTTCATGCGCTTCAACGGCGGCATCGGCATGCACACCGGCTATCTTCCCGGTTACGCCGCCTCCCACGGCTGCATCCGCATGCCGCACGCGATGTCCACCAAGTTCTTCGAAAACGTGGAAATCGGCACCCCCGTCATCGTCGATTGACGGATTGGGGACACACACGTTCCTCCCGGGATCAAAGCTCCCCCTTCAGCCACTTCGCGTAAGGTTCCGAGACGGATTCGGGCGAAATTGCCACGATTTCCGGCACCTCGTATGGATGCAATTCCGCGAGCGCTTTCTCGAACGCCGGATACACCTCCGCCGTCGTCTTGAAAATCGCCAGCACCTCGCCCGCGGTTTCCACTTTCCCCTGCCACCGGTAAATCGCTTCCACGCCGGGCAGGAGATTCACGCACGCAACAAGTTGCCTTTCCACCAACAGTGTGCCAATCTGTCGCGCCTTCTCGGAATCCGGAAATGTGCAGAACACCAGCAGCATGCCTTTTCTGAACACCGGAAACTGAAACCCCGCAACCTTTACCTCGGTGAAACCCGGTTTTCTGGAAAAACTCGTCGCACGACTCGACCGGCTCAAGCCGGATGAAGTCCAGCGGCTGGTGGACCGGCTGATCCGCGAAAAGGGCTACTTCATGAAAGTCTTCGACGCCCTGCGCGAAGGCGTCATCCTCCTCACCCCCCAGGGGATCATCGATTTCGTCAATCCCGCCGCCTGCCAGTTTTTCGGCCTCGATCCCGAACGCGCGGTCGGAGCCTCGCTCAGCAGCCAGGTGCGCGGCCTCAACTGGGCCACCCTCGCCCGCCCCGGCCGCACCGTGAATCGCGATCTGGAAGTCTTCTACCCGGAAAACCGCTACCTCAATTTCTACCTCGCACCCATCGATGAAAACGACGGCGTGCAAGGCTACGTCCTGCTCGTCCGCGACCTCACCAGCACTCGCCAGGAAGCCGAACAAACGCTGGAATCCGAGCGCCTGAACGCCCTCACCCTGCTCGCCGCCGGTGTCGCCCACGAAATCGGAAACCCCCTGAACTCACTGGATATCCACCTCCAGCTCCTCGGCCGGAAACTCCGCAAACTGCCACCCGGCAACCGCACCCCGCTGGAGGAAAACCTCGACACCGCCCGCCAGGAAATCCAGCGGCTGGACACCATCCTCAAGCAATTCCTCAACGCCGTCCGCCCCACCACCCCGCGCCGCGAACGGCAGGATCTGCATCAACTGCTCCACGACACCCTCAAGCTGTTGGAGCCCGAAATTTCCTCCCGCCGTATCACCGTCGCCCTCGACCTCGCGGAAAACCTCCCGCCCGCCGAGATCGATCCCGGTCAGTTCCAGCAAGTCTTCTACAACCTGATCCGCAACGCCTATCAGGCCGTCCCCACCGATACCGGACGGATCGCCATCGGCACCGCCAGCAACGATTACGAAACCCTCGTCACCATTCAGGACAACGGCGGAGGCATTTCCCCCGAGCACATGGGAGCGTTGTTCGAGCCCTACCGCACCACCAAATCCGGCGGCACCGGCCTCGGCCTGCTCATCGTCCGCCGCATCGTCCGCGAACACGGCGGCCAGATCGAAATCGACAGCGAAACCAACGAAGGCACCCGCGTCCAGATTCACCTCCCGCACGCCCAACGCTCCGTCCGCATGCTCGCCGCCCCGGAATCCCCACCGGTCATCGATCTCTGAATATGAAATCAAGACGCAAGACACAAGACGGCAAGAGCCAAGAAAAGAGCCAGTATCGGCGCTCTTCTCTTGCCTCTTGGGTCTTCAAGTCTTGAGTCTTTCCTCCGCTTTTACCCCTTCAATGCTTCCCACCTTACTCATCGTCGATGACGAACGCGCCACCCGCGATGGCCTGCGCAGCGCGCTGGAAGAGGAGTTCGACGTTTACACCGCCTCCGGTAACGCCGAGGCCCTCGCCATTCTCAAATCCGAGCCGATCCAGCTCATGCTCACCGACCTCCGGATGGGCGCGGACTCCGGCATGGACCTGCTCGAAACCGCCCTCGCCCTGCCCGAGCCGCCGGTCGCCATCATGATGACCGCCTACGGCTCCGTCGATACTGCCGTGGAAGCCATGCGCCGAGGCGCGTGGCACTTCGTCACCAAGCCGCTCAATCTCGACGAGGTGGAAATGCTCCTCAAGCGCGCCCTCCGCACCCGCCACCTCGAAGTCGAAAACAAACAACTCACCCAGCAGGTTCAGAAAAACAGCAAGCTCGACCGCCTGATCGGGAAATCCCCGGCCATGCGGCACGTCACCGACATGATCCAGCAGGTCGCCCCCACCCGGGCCACCATCCTGATCGAGGGGGAATCCGGTACCGGCAAGGAAGTCGTCGCCCACACCCTGCACCATCTTTCCGGCAGGCCAGCCGCCAAGCTGGTCATCGTCCACTGCGCCGCCCTTTCCCCTCAACTCCTTGAAAGCGAACTCTTCGGCCACGAAAAAGGCGCCTTCACCGGGGCTGCCCAACGCCGCATCGGCCGCTTTGAACAAGCCGACGGCGGCACCCTGTTTCTCGACGAAATCGGCGAAATCGACGCCGCCACCCAGGTCAAGCTCCTCCGCGTCCTATCGGAACGCAGCATCGAGCGAGTCGGCTCCAACTCCCCCATCAAGGTCGATGTCCGCGTCATCGCCGCCACCAACAAAAACCTGCGTGAAATGGTGGACCGTGGCGAATTCCGCGAAGACCTCTACTTTCGTCTCAACGTCGTGAAAATCGAGATGCCCCCGCTGCGCACCCGCCGCGAGGACATCATCCTGCTCGCCAACAGCTTCCTGCACGAATTCGCCAAGGAAAACGACCGGCCCTTCAAGCCGCTCACCGACGCCGCCCAGCACCTCCTCACTTCCTATTCCTGGCCCGGAAACGTCCGCGAACTGCGCACCGCCATCGAGCACGGCGTGGTCATGAGCAACGACGACGTCATCGATGTTTCCCACCTTCCCGCCTTCCTGCACGACGCCCCGACGGCCTCCTCCCACCCGGCCACCCCCATCGTCATGCCGAAAAACACCCTTGCTGGCATTCCCGATTTCAACTTGCATGCGCTTGAAACCAATACGATCCGGGCCGCCCTGGCGACAGCCGAAGGAAACCGCACGCATGCCGCCGAACTTCTCGGGGTCAGCCGTCGGACCCTCCAGCGCAAGCTCAAGGAGCTCGGACTCTGAACTCCCTCGTCTTTCTCCCCATTCTCCCCATCCATGAGCCGTTCCGCTTCCAAGATCGATACGGGCATTCTCGTCCGGCGTTCTCTGTTCTTTCTCCTGCTGCTGATCCTGACGCTGGGAAACCTGTTCGTATTCTTTCGCGGATTGAGCTCTCCCCAGGCGATGGACCAGGCCCAGATCGCCCGTGAGATCGCCCGCGGCAATGGCTTTTCCACGAAAATGATCCGTCCCATGGCCTACGAACAAGCCATGAAGGCCAAAGGCGGCCCCGTCTCGCTGGTCAATTTCCCGGACACCTACCACTCCCCGCTCAATCCATGGATCAACGCCTGCGTCCTCAAGCTCGTCGGCGCGGACGACGCCTCGGCCTGGCAAATGAGCGAAAAAGAAGTGGTCTATCCGCTCGATCGCGTTATCGCCACCATTTCCACCCTGTTTTTCCTGACGGCCATCGGCGTGACCTACCTGCTCATTTCGCGGATCTTCGATGCGAAAATCGCCGGCGTCACCGCACTGCTCATGTTGCTATGCCAGACATTCTGGAACTACGCGCTGAGCGGTCTGCCACAAATGCTCATGCTGCTGCTTTTCTCCTGCGGCCTCTACTTCGCCTTTCGCGCCATCGAGGAGACCCGCGAAGGCAGGGTCTCGCTGGTGCCCGGCATCCTCGCCGGTGTTTTCTTCACCCTGCTGGCGCTCACCCATTGGCTCACCGTATGGATCGCGCTCGGCTACATCATTTTCGCCGCCATCAACTTCCGCCCCCGCGCGATCGTCGGCGTGGCCACGCTGGTGCTGCTCATCCTCGCCGCCATCGGACCGATCATCCGCAATGAAGCGCTCAGCGACACACCCTTCGGCTCCGCATTCCTGACACTCTACAACGGTCTCGGCAACGGATCGGAAAACTTCGTCATGCGCGGAAACGATCTCAACACCAACCTCCTGGATCTCGACGGGCTGGTCATGCGGGTCGCCTCCATGACGCTGACGCAGCTCAGCGACATCGTCCAACATCTCGGCGGACTGGTCGTGGCGCCGCTGTTTTTCATCGCCCTGCTGCATCCGTTCCGCCGCCCACCCATCGCCAGTTTCCGCTGGCTGATCGCCTCCATGTGGCTTTGCGCCGCCTTCGGCCTCTCCTTTTTCGGCCTGACCAAGGATGGACTCGATCCGAACCAGATCCATCTCCTCTTCGCTCCGATCATGGCCGCCTACGGACTCGCGTTCCTCTCCGTGCTCTGGAATCGCATCGATTCCCTGCAATCGATCCCGATGCTTCGCCATGCCCATCTGATCGTCGTCGTCCTCATCTGCGCCGCGCCGATGCTTCTCCTCCTGCCACGCCAGATCCGCATCGGCCTGACCGTGGAAAGCGGAGGCATCCCCCACTGGCCTCCTTATTTCGCCCCCGCCCTGAACAGCAAAACCAGCGGCCTGAAACGCTACGTGACGGAAAAACAGGTCATTTTTTCCGACCAACCCTGGGCCACCGCCTGGTATGCCGATCGGATCAGCATCTGGCTGCCACCGACCCGGGGCGGTTTCGAAAAACTCGAATCCATCGCTTCGGACCTCTCCACGCCCGTTTCCGGCATCCTGATCTCCCCCGTTTCCCACGGTTCGGGAGCGATGCGCAACGTGGCTGAAAATTACAAGGATTTCACCGCTTTGGTCATGGACGGCCGCGTCACCCTCGCCACCTTCCCTCCTGGCCTCACCCTCTTCGACAAAGACCCGAAAACCGCACCTGTCGCCAAACGATACCCCTTCCGCATTCCTCTTGTCTCTCTCGATATGGCATTCTACCGCGATGCTCCGCCGACCGACGTATCCTCTTCCGACAACTGAACTTCATGCCCGCCCGTAAAAAAAATCCGGACGAATCCCAACCGTCCACCTTCGAGGAAGCGCTCGGACACCTTGAGGAAATCGTCGAGGCCATGGAGCACGAACAATTGCCGCTGGAAGAACTCGTCGCCCATTACGAAAAAGGTTCCGCTCTCCTGACCCGCTGCGAATCGATCCTTCAGGCCGCGCGCGGTCGCATCGAGCTCATCACCTTGCGCAATCAGGGGGAAATCACGCTGGAATCCCCGCCGGAAACCCTCCAAGCTCCGCTTTCCACCCCGTCCGAAGAACCGGACGCTTCAGACGCCGATGACGACATCCGATTATTCTGAGCCGCCCGCCCTCGGGCCGCTGCTGCAAGCCATTCATTCACCGGAGGATGTCAAGAAACTCGCCACCGAAGACCTGATGGCGCTGGCGGAGGAAATCCGCCAGACCCTGATTACCACGCTCTCGCGCACCGGCGGCCACCTCGGCCCGAACCTCGGCGTCGTCGAGCTCACCATCGCCCTCCACCGGGTCTTTTCCACCCCCGGCGATAAATTCGTCTTCGACGTCTCCCATCAGGGCTATGTCCACAAACTCCTCACCGGCCGTGCGTCCCAGATCCACACCATCCGCGCCCACAAGGGGCTGAACGGATTCCTCCTCCGCTCCGAATCCGAGCATGACGCCTACGGTGCCGGTCACGCCGGGACCGCCCTTTCCGCCGCCCTCGGCATGGCCGCCGCCCGTGACCTCAATGGCGGGGAAAACCACGTCGTCGCCGTCGCCGGAGACGCCGCCTTCACCTGCGGCCCCACCCTCGAAGCCCTCAACAACATCGCCGAGACCACCAAGAAATTCATCGTCGTCCTAAACGACAACGAATGGTCGATCGATAAAAATGTCGGCGCCCTCGCCCGCCATTTCAACGCCCTGCAAACCCATTCCGGCTACGCCGCCATCCGCAGCCGCACCGCGGATTTCATCGAGAAAGTCGCCGGCAAGCGCGCCCGCTCCCTCGCCCACAAAGTCGAGGAAAGCGCGAAAAACCTCCTGTTTCCCAACGTTCTCTTCGAAAAATTCGGCCTTCGCTACTTCGGTCCCATTGACGGCCACGATCTCCCCCTGCTGATCCACACCTTCGAACACCTGAAAACCCTTCAGGAACCCGTCATTCTTCACATCATCACCGAAAAAGGCCGCGGCTACCAACCCGCCCTCGACAACCCCGGCAAATTCCACGGTCTCGGAGCCTACAAAATCGACGACGGCTCCACCGATGCCGTCGCCTCCCCCACCTGCTCCGATATTTTCGGCCGCGCCGTGACGGATTTCGCGAAGCGGGACCCCAAGATCGTCGCCATCACCGCCGCCATGCCCGGCGGCACCAAGCTCGAGATTTTCAAAAAGGAAATCCCCGAGCGCTACTACGACGTCGGCATCGCCGAGGAACACGCCGCCCTTTTCGCCTGCGGCCTCGCCACCGAAGGATTCCGCCCCTTCCTCGCCATTTACTCCACCTTCATGCAGCGGGCCTACGACATGATTATCCATGACATCGCCCTGCAAGGACTCCCCGTCCGCCTCTGCATGGATCGCGGCGGCCTTTCCGGCGACGACGGCCCCACCCACCACGGCCTCTTCGACATCGGCTACCTCCGTCACATCCCCGGCCTCGTCCACATGCAGCCCAAGGATGAGGACGAACTGGTGGACATGCTCTACACCATGTCCCTTCACGACGAAGGGCCATCCGCCATCCGTTACCCGCGCGGCCCGATTCACGGCACCCCGGTCAAGGACTCACCGGTCCGGCTCGAAATCGGCAAGGCCGAGATCGTTTCCGAAGGAACCGACGTCACGCTCATCGGCCTCGGCACCTTTTTCGAAATGGCCGAGCGCACCCGCGAACTGCTAGAAACCAACGGCCTTTCCGCCACCCTCATCAACCCGCGTTTCATCAAACCGCTCGATGCGGAAGCCATCGCCACCCACGCGGCCCGCAGCAAGGTCGTCTGCACCTTCGAAGACCACGTAATCCAGAACGGATTCGGCGCAGCCGTCATCGACCTCCTGCACAGCAAAGGCATCCACACCCCGGTCGAACGCATCGGCTGGCCGGATGAGTTTATCGAACACGGAAAACCGGAAATCCTGCGCCTCCAGCACGGCCTGACCGCGGAAAATGCCGCATCGGTCGTGATGCGACATTTTCAGTAAGGTAGCGTCGCTCGATGAGCGTCGCATTTTTATGGACGGTGCCGGTTTCTCTTAAAAGAGACATCCGGTCAGCGGCGCGTCGATGCATCCTGGATTTTTTCCCCGGTTTTTTCCACATCCCGGCCGAAGCCTCTGGCGGTCGAGCAGGATGTCATACCGAGAATCAGCATCGCCCCGCCGACACTCAGTGCCGTGGCACGGGTGAAACGGGACTTGGTAAACGATGAGCGGGCAAAAGTGGTAAATTTCATAGCATCTCCCTTTTCGCAGCCACCAGGCCATCTCTTCTCCACAGACATAACCCGTTGAAAATACTGGAAAAATTCGCGGGAAAACTCTCGCCTTCGCACCACCGCAAAAGGCATTTTGCATGAAACTGAAAGAAAACCGTGCACAACACCCGTTTCATCCTTCTACCACCTGATTTGAAATACCTTTAAATCATTCGAATCCAATTCCTTACATTTCCACCAAACCCGGCACATGGAATGATAAAAAGGAATAAATCTTTCACCCCAGAAACCGAAAGCCCGCATGGATATCCTCATTGTTGATGACGAAAAGTCGATCCGCCTCACCACCTCGATGGCCCTGGAAGCCGAAGGACATTATGTGGAAACCGCGGAGGACCGGGCGACCGCGCTCAAGCGCGTGAAGGAGGAAAATTTCGACCTCGTTTTCCTCGATCTCCGGCTCGGCGACGAAGACGGACTCGAAGTCCTGCAACGGATCTTGGAGATCAAGCCCCAACAGCTCATCACCATTTTCACCGCCCACGCCTCCATTTCCACCGCCGTCAAGGCGACCCAGCTCGGCGCGTTCGACTACCTCGAAAAACCCTTCACCCCGGACCAGCTCCGCGCCATCCTCATCAAAGCCAAAAAAGCCCTCCAAACCCAGGGCGAAGTCGTGCGCCTCAAGGAAACCGTCAAGGAACTCAAAACCGAAGCCCGTCACTCCTCACCTCCCATCCGCTTCGAATCCGACGACGAATTCACCCGTCAGGAATTCGATACCCTCTTCCGCGCCGCCGCCACCCCCGCCTCCATCCTCATCCTCGGTGAAAGCGGCACCGGCAAAAGCGTCATCGCCCGCGAAGTGCACGACCGCAGCCACTTGCACGACAAGCCCTTCGTCACCGTCAGTTGCCCCAGCCTTTCCAAGGAACTGCTGGAAAGCGTGCTCTTCGGCCACGTCAAAGGCTCCTTCACCGGTGCCGTCAAGGACACCTGGGGCAAAGTCGCCGCGGCCGAAGGCGGCACGCTGTTCCTCGATGAAATCGGAGAACTTCCCCTCGAAATCCAGCCCAAGCTCCTCCGCCTCCTGCAGGAACGAGAATACGAACGCCTGGGAGAAAACAAAACCCGGCCCTCCAACGTGCGCGTCATCGCCGCCACCAACCGCGACCTCCGCCAGTGCGTCAACGAAGGCTCCTTCCGCGAAGACCTTTATTACCGCCTCAACGTCATCACCATCACCGTGCCTTCCCTGCGTGATCGCCCGGATGACCTGCTCCGTTTCGCCAACGAATACCTCGCTTATTTCTCCTCCCAGATGGGCCGGAAAATCGACGGCTTCAGCGAAAGCGGCCGCACCGCCATCCTCCGCCACTCCTGGCCCGGCAACCTGCGCGAACTTCGCAACGCCATCGAACGCGCCGCCATCCTCGCACGAGGCCACAAAATCGAAGCCGAAGACCTCCCCAGCCCGAGTCACAACACGGGCTCTCCCGGCCTATCCGGTGACAAAACCCTTGGCATCGGCGGAGAGCACACCCTCGAGGAACTCGAACAATGCCACATGGCGAAAGTCCTCGAATGGGCACCGTCCCTTCAGGATGCCGCAGCGATCCTCGGCATCGACAAAGCCACCCTCTATCGAAAGCGCAAGCGCTACGGCATGGAATAAACAAGCCTTCTTTCGAACCCTCCCCTGTTCACCCCCATGCTTCGCCTGCGTCTTTTCTACGGCCTTCTAACCATCACTCTCCTCCTCTGGGGAGTCGGCGGCGCCGCCCTGCTGCTCATGCGGGACGCCTCGAAAAAATACGACACCAACCTCCGGGCGGACTATCGGGCCATCGCCGCCGCCCAGGCATCCCGGACCATTACCGCCACGCTGAACAGCTATTACCTCCCCGTGCTCGCCTCTTCCTCCGAGGAGATCGAGCTCGATCGCAAACTGTTCGATCGCCTCAAAAACGAGCAGGACAGCCACCTCGCCGTCATCAAGCAAGCCGCCAAAGGCAACGTCCAATGGGAGGATGTCACTGCCCGCTACGAACTCGCCCTGCGACTCTACAACGAAGGTTACGAAACCTATTTCAAAAGCAAACCCTCGTCCTTGCAGCCGGAACGCGCCGAAATGATGCGCTACATGAGCGTGCAGACCCAGCGCATGACCGATCTTTCCGAATCCCTGATAAAGCTCGGGGAAAGCAACCTCTTCAACAGCACCAAGAACCTCGGATACGAAACCGGAAAAAACGTCCTGCTCATCGTCACACTAATACTGTTAGGAACCAGCATCGCCGTCCTCGTCTACTATCAACTCGTCCGCCATCTCGTCGATCCCGTTTCCGGCCTCACCCATTCCATCCAGGAAATCCGCAAGGGAAATTTCGAACTCACCCTTCCCGTCCCCGGCAGCGACAGTGAATTCACCGCCGTCGCCGCCGCCTTCAACGACATGGCCGCCGAGCTCCGCTCCTTCCGTCTCAAAACGGATGAAAGCCTGTCCCGCGCCAATCTCGTCAACCGCGCCATCCTCGAATCCATCCCTTCGCCCGTCTACGTCCTGGACGACGACACCACCGTCGTCCAGATGAACCCCGCCGCCGAAAACCTCTCGGAAAAACTCGGCGTCAGCGGCAGGCTGCCCTTGAAAATCCAGCGCATCTTCGACGACTGCCGCGAGCACGGCAGCCACTTCCTGCCCGAAGATCCCCGCGAAGCCCTGCTCTTCCGCATCGAGGAAAAAGAATACTTCTACCTGCCGCGCATCTTCCGCTTCGAAGCCGACGGCCAGACTCCGGAAGCCAAATCCGGCTGGGCCGTCCTGCTGCACAACGTCAGCCGCATCCGCTGGCTCGACGACATGAAAACCAATCTCATCGCCACCGTCAGCCACGAGATCAAAACCCCCCTCACCGGCATCCGCATGGTCCTCCACCTTCTGCTCGAAGAACGGAACAACAAGCTCGATGAGCTTCAGAAAACCATGGTCACCTCCGCCACCGAAGACTGCGAGCGGCTCCTTCTCACACTCAACAGCATGCTCGAACTTTCCCGCGCGGAAAGTGGCTCCACCCATCTTCAGCGTGCCAATACCTCATTGATCCAGTGCGTCGAAAACGCCGCGAAAACCTACGCCGCAAAGGGCCAGGCGAAAAATATCACCCTCGAAGTGGATGCCCAGGTCCACGACGCACCCGAAGTATTCATCGATCCGCTGCGGCTCGATGAAGTGCTCAATCACCTGATTTCCAACGCCATTCAATACACCCCCCCCTCCTCGAAAGTGATTCTGCGAATCACCAAACCCGAGGCGGATTTCCTTCGCGTCTCCGTCATCGATCACGGCCCCGGCGTCCCCGAGGAAGCCCAGTCCCGCATTTTCGAGCGATTTTACCGCGCATCCGAAGCAAGCGGGTCCGGCATCGGACTCGGACTCTTTATTTCACGCGAAATCATGCGTGCGCACGAAGGCCGGATCGGATTAAAAGAACGCTTCAACGATCAGACCGAATTCTTCATCGATGTTCCAATCGCCTGACAGCGCCGATTTCCTCAATCAAAAAACGCATCGACTCCTGGTAGTTGACGACGAGCCCACACTGCGGCTCGGCTTTTCCTACGCTCTAACCAATCCAACCACCCAGGTGGACGTCGCCGCCACCGGCAGACAGGCGCTGGAACGGATCGCCACGCGGGATTACCAGGCGATCGTTCTCGATCTCCGCATGCCCGACATCGATGGCCTCGGCGTCATCCAGGCACTCCGCTCCGTCGGCACTCTCGTGCCCATCGTCCTGTGCACCGCCGCTCTGACGCCCACCTCCGCCCTGCAAGCCATCCAGCACGGCGTCGTCGACTACCTCATGAAACCGATCCGTCCGCCCGAGCTGCGGGGCGTCGTCGATTTTATCCTGCATCCCCATCGTTCCTACTTCGCGGAAGGCATGCATTACGCCCGCCAGTTGGACTTTGAAAAAGCGCGGCAACTCATCGAGCGGGACGCTCCTTCGAATCCGGCGGCCGAAGGATGGAGCCAGATTTTCCAACTCCTCCAACAGCGTAGCCATTCGAGCGAAACGTTTCTTCTCGAAGAAAAGATCCGCCAGCATTTGAACACGCTCGCTTATCGGCTACCTTTCCAACCATGAAGCCGAAACACGCCTACGATCTCATCGTGATCGGAGGCGGCAGCGCCGGACACGCCGCGGCGGCCAAAGCATCTTCTCTCGGCCTTTCCACCGCCCTGATCGAATCCGCTTCCGAACTCGGCGGTCTTTGCATCCTGCGCGGCTGCATGCCGAGCAAAGCACTCATCGAAACCGCCAACCGAGCCCGCGCCATTCGCGAGGCATCACGCTTCGGCATCCGCGTAGGGAAACCTGAAATCGATCTCCCGGCCTTGCGTGCCCGGGTCCGGCATCTCGTGAAGGACTTCCAAAAAGCCCGCGAGGAAGCGATGACCGACAGCACCTATCAGCTTCATCGCGCCTCCGCCCGCTTTCTCGATCCCCACACACTGGAACTGACCGATGCGGAAAAACAAGCGACCCGGCTCACCGCGAAAACCTTCATCATCGCCACCGGTTCGTCACCCGCGATCCCGGAAATCGATGGATTGAACGCCACCCCTTACTGGACCAGCGACGATCTGCCTCAACTGCCGGAAATTCCCCGGCGCATCGCCATTCTCGGCTCGGGGGCCATCGGCATGGAATGCGCACATCTCTTCGAAGGGCTCGGCAGCGAAGTCCATGTGATTCTGCGTGGCGACCGCATCCTGTCCTCGCACGATCCCGATCTGGCGGAAGCTCTGGAACGCGAAAGCGAAGAACGCGGCATTCATTTCCACCAAAATACCCGCCTCGAATCCATCTCCCACGACGGCACGCGGTTCACACTGCATGCGGAAAATGGATCGAACATTCCCGAAGCCGAAGCATTGCTCGTCGCCACCGGCCGAAAACCTAACACATCGGAACTCGGACTCGATACGATCCATCTCGCCCACGACAAAGGCCGCATTCTGATGGACACCCGTTGTGTGACATCCCTGCCCCACATTTTCGCGGCAGGCGATTGCGCCAGTCCCGTCGGCGTCGTCCACCTCGCCGTCATTCAGGGTGAAGCCGCCGCGACCCAGGCGGCGAAACACATTCTCGATGGCTACACCCAGACCGCACTGGAATGGGACCCTGAAAGCGCCATGGCCGGTTGGTTCACCGAACCGCAAAGCGTCGAAATCGGCATCAGCGAGAACAAAGCCCGCGAAAAAGGCCTGCGCGTCCGCATCGGCAAGGAACACTACAACGACCACGGCAAAGGCATGATCGCCGGTTCGAAGCATGGTTTCGTCAAAGTCATCGCCGATGAAAACGACCGCCTCATCGGTGCCGTCGCCGTCGGTCCGGAAGTCGTCGAAACCTCCCACCTGCTGCAATTCGCCATCGCCCAAAAGATGACCGCGGCGGAATACCTCTCCCTCCCGCATTATCATCCCACCTTCGCCGAGGCCTGGTCCCGCGCCGTGAAAAACCTCCCCGCCACTTGAGAAAGGCCAAAGGAGCGCCGACGTTCACCGTCGGCTCTCGTCCAAAAGCTTCTAAAACAGCCTCCGGCCTTCACCGCTTCGCCACCTCGCGATTCGCACGCACGCGAAGTTCGTTGGAAACCTTGTCCACTCCGGGCACGCCCCGCGCGTTGGCTTCCGCGGCGTCCTTTTCCCGCATGTCGCGCACGTGGCCTCTCAGGGTCATCACACCCTCATGCAAGCTGGCTTTGATCGACGCGGCATCCACCCGGGGATCCAATTCCAGAACTTCCTGATAGGTCGCAAGCGTCTGCTCGGGAGTCAGTTCCTTGTCGGTCAGGATTTCCATCGCAAGATCCGGATCGATGCTCAGCTTGCCGGTTTGCACCTCGAAAACCCCGGTGACGTAGCTCCGGCGAATCAGGCGATCCATTTCCGCCTTGCTGCCGACTTTTCCGTTCAGGCTCACCACCCCTTCTTTCACCGTAGCCGTGAGGTCCAGGCCCGCATACAGCGGATCGTCGGCGATCATTTCTTTCAATTGCGCCTGGATCTGCGCGTCGGTACGGATTCCCTCGTAGGTCACCTCAAGCCGGTTGTCGATGGCCCACACTCCGGCTACCCGGGAAACGAGCTCCCGCGCCAATTCCTGCTCGTCCCATGTGCCGACGGTGCCCGCCAAAACGACTCGGCCCTGATTTTCGGAAATCGTGATGTTGGAAGCATCGAGCAACACTTGCGAGCGAAGCGAGGATCTCACTTCGGATTTCAAGGGTTCACGAGCGGGCTGGATTTCCACCAGATTCGCCACCGCGCGCACTCCGATGGTAGCGAGCGCCCGCTCCATCGCGCGTTCGGACTGATTGAGAGTGGCGACTTTGCCTTCCAGTACCGCGATGCCATTGCGCAAGGTCACGCGGATTTCCGTGTCGCGCATTTCCATGTCCGCGCGGACGTCCATTTCAATCACACGAGCCACCTCCTCCGGCGCGGTGGGAGTGGCTTCCGGGGTGGCTATCACGAAGTGGGAGCCCGATAAAAAGGTGATGGCGACCATCGCGGACCGAATGCCGGTCGAAGAAAAAGTCCTGGTTTTCATGGCTTGCGAAAGTTGAGGTTCAGTGGCCGTGGCACTGATTTCCCTTTCGCAGCGGTTGTGCCAAAGCCGTTATCCTCCGGTTGCGTTTTTCATTCCCAGCAACTTACACCGGAAATGAAAAACCTCACCTTCTTTTCGAAGATGAGGCTGCCAAGGTCTCCCGCATGACATTCGTGCACTATGCACGATTCAGAAAATGAAGGTTCAAAAACGGACCCGAAGGGCGATGGAGCCGAAATCCGTGCTGCCGTTCTGCTCCTTGTATTCCTGGCTGCGCCACGTTTGCACGTAGCTCCATTCGACCGCTTTGTAACGCACGCCGATCCCCGCGAAGGCTTCTCCGACGAAGGGCTCGCGGCTGTTTCCGGTTTCGAAGCTCTGGAACATCGGGCCGTCCAGGGTGGCGTCGTAGCCGACCACCCGTCCCATCACCCCGAAAAGAGTGTACACCGACCAGTTTCCCGAGTAATCCTCGTCCTTACCGAAATAACGGTGCGAATACGCCGTATCGCTCAAGCGCGCGTCCGAGAAATCCGAGGGAAGATTGTAGCCGAGGCGGAACATGCCGCCGATATGGGCGGAGGTGCGGAACGTCCCGAGACGCACTCCCCATTCCGAAAGTCCGTCCATCGTGAAATTCCCCGATCCATGCGTGAGGAACGCGGAACGGCGTTTTTGCACGAAACTGATGTCGCCGGTGATTTCGTTAGGGATCTGCTCGTCCCAGCCGTTGAATTTTTGCGACCCTTGGATCGAATGGATGAAATCCTGCGTCGTCTCCGCCTGTGCGTTCGGCCCGGTTGTGCCGATGGTGAATTCGACCGAGTTCAGAACCGAGTCATCCTTGATGTGGAGGGAAAACCCCAGCCCCGCCCATCCGGCGTAGCGTCGCTGCCCCTCCGGCTGCGTGTATGGCTCCGCATCCGCCGGAGTGTACATGAGCTGCGTGAGGGAAAATCCGTAGTTGTAGCGCACTTTCGAAGGCTCGTCGAAACCGGTGACCCTTTGAAACGGTTCGAAACTTTCCTCGTCACCCGAGAATCTCCGCAGAACCTGCTGGATGCGTCCCAATTCCCGCACCGTCCGGTCGCTCGAAATCCAGGAAATCCGCGCCCCGTTCGTATAATCCTTGTCCTTCCCCGCGAACAGGTCGTTATCCAGATAAAACGTCAGATAGCCCGCCTGCGCGGGATGCTCCTCCGTTTCCAAAGGGGTTTGATAGGTCTGCGCCACGCCGACGTTTGCCAGAAGGAGCGAGGGAACGAGCGAGCAAAGGAGAGGTCGGAATTTCATAACGAAGGGAAAAGCGAGGGAACGGGCAGGAATGAAGTCAGTACAACTTTCGGTTGAATGCCAGGGTCAAAGTAGAACTCAGCGTCAATCCGAGGAAAATATAAAAGAGCACCTGCGCCACGCCCGCGGTGGAACCCGCCCAACGCGAAAATCCCAGAAAACCGGCGATCAACGTGATAATGGAAAAAATGACAGTCCATTGAAACATCATGGCAAGGGGGAGATTACCCCACTTTACCGCACGAAAATGGCCAACTCCTTCAAAAACCCGAAAAACATTGGAAACCAAAACATTAGACCAACTCATTCAAAATCCGTCAGCTACACGGCTCTCGCAATTTTCACGATGCGGAATGCGATGTGATGCAAATCGCACGAACCCGTCGATCCCATGTTCCGCTCCGGGAATTTTCCCCGAAAGCGACATTTCCCCCACTCCGGCACTTGGCAAGTGAGCGGAGTGAGTCAACTGTTGTCGCCACATGCAGCCGCGCCCACCGAGTCTTTCCGATCTGAAAGGAGCTTTACCGGAAAACGGCCTTTTCGGCGGCGGAACATGGAAATGGTCCCCCGAACCCCTGAAACTCGGCAAGTCCGAGGCACGCCAGATGATGGCCATGGGCTTCCCTCTCGCCCGCTTCCAGCAGGCCTGCGACGCCCTCTACCGCCGCAGCGCCACCGGCAAGCTCCCGCTCTGGATCGCCGAGCTGCTCGACGCCGGAAAGCCGGACTGGATGGTCCGGCTCCAGCGCTCCCCCGGTACCGCCGACCAATTTCCCCGCGTCATCCGCCCGGACCTGATGCTCACCGAGGACGGATTTTCCATGACCGAGCTCGACAGCGTGCCCGGCGGCATCGGCATCACCGCATGGCTCTCGAAAATCTACAGCGACGCCGGTTTCGACATCCTCGGAGGCCCGGACGGCATGCTCGAAGGCTTCCGCTCCCTGCTGCCGGACGGCGGCAGCATCCTCGTCTCCGAAGAATCCCGGGACTATCGCTCCGAAATGGAATGGCTCGTTTCCCGCCTTGGATCAGACTGGGACGTCCGTTCCGCCGAGGAATACGAGCCGGACGGCCGCGACCTCTACCGGTTTTTCGAGCTCTTCGACTGGGAATCCATCCCCAACGCCCGCAAACTCGCGGAAGCAGCCGCCGAAGGCGCACTCCGCATCACCCCGCCCTTCAAGCCCCACCTCGAAGACAAGCTCTGGCTCGCCCTGCTCTGGTCCCCCGCTCTCAAGAAAATCTGGGAACAAGCCATGCGCGGGAATCATCTCCAGCGCATCCGCGATCTCGTCCCCTTCGGCTGGGTGCTCGATCCCACCCCGCTTCCACCCCACGCCGCCCTTCCCCGCATGGACGCTCACTCGTGGGAGGAAGTCGGGAATTTCAGCCAAAAAGAACGCCAGCTCGTCCTCAAGGTCAGCGGTTTCCACGAACTCGCGTGGGGCTCGCGCGGCGTCCACATCGGCCACGACCTCTCCGGCCCCGAGTGGAAAGAACGCCTCGCCACCGCCCTTGAGCAATCGGACGAGCAACCGTGGATTCTTCAGGAATTCCGCGAAAGCCGGAAGATCGAACACCCCGTCTTCCGCGAAGACGGCACCGTCGAGATCATGCAGGTCCGCGCCCGCCTCTGCCCCTACTTCTTCACCGACATCCACGGCGAAACCACCTTCGCCGGCTGCCTCGCCACCCTCGTCCCCGTCGATAAAAAGAAAATCCACGGCATGAGCGACGGCGTGCTCGTGCCCTGCGTGATCGAATAAGGAGTCACGACACGCCTGCCGTGGCCGATTTCACCGCTTCCTCCTGAGACGCTTCCCGGAAAGCCGGGACGCCACCAGATTCGGGCAAATCCCGTTTTTCCGGAGCTGCTCGCAATTCGCCTCGATCTTGATCGTTTGCCGCACCGCCTTGAATCCATGACGGCGGGTCACGCAATCGTTCATCACCTCGATGTTCGGATCCTCGAACTCGATCACCTTCCCGCAATCGATGCACACCAGGTGATTGTGAGACGGCTTATCGAGGAAGTTCGGATCGTAAGTCGTCTGGTTCTCCCCCAGATCGATTTCCCGCAGCAGGTCCGCCTCCACCAGCAAGCCCAGCGTCCGGTAGACCGTCGCCCGCGAGGTTTCGGAATCCATTTTCCGCACCCGGTCATACAGCTCATCCGCCGTGAAATGCTCGTCCTTGCAGAACACCGCCTTCACGATCACGTCCCGCTGCTCCGTCCGACGCAGCCCTTTCCGTCTGATAAAATCGTCCAGTCGCTCCTGAATCCCTTGTTGCATGTAAGGACATTACCCCGTTCCGATGATTCTCGAAAAGCCATTTGTAAAAATCCTGATGGAAACTCTTCACAAAAGAACTCGGAATCGACACCGGCCCGAACCGCGCTAGTCTGAAACCGCATGACCTTACGCGACCTCGGATGGAATCCGGACTTCGAAAAAGCCTTCGCACCCTACCGGGAAAAAGGCTGGGTGCCCGCGCGCCTCATCCGGGAAACCTCCATCAATTACGGCGCGTTTCTCCCGGAAGATGACGAAGACGAACTCGAGGAAATCGACCTCATCCTCTGCGGACGCCTCTGGCACGAAGCCATTTGCGACGCCGACCTGCCCGCCGTCGGCGACTGGGTGGCCGTCGAGCTGGGTGACGAGAACACCCCGAACGTCATCCGTGCCCTGCTCCCCCGGAAAACCTGCTTCAGCCGGAAAATGCCCGGAAACAGCAGCCAGGCCCAGGTCATCGGCGCGAACGTGGACATCGTCACCGTCGTCACCGACGCCGGCCCCGATTTCAACCTCCGCCGCATGGAGCGCTATTTCACCCTCATCGGCCGCAGCGGCGCGCAGGCCGTCGTCCTCGTCAACAAATCCGATCTCTATCCGAAAGAACAGAACAAGGAAGCCGCCGAACAGATCTCCGCCCTCTGGGATGAAGCCAAGGTCCACATCACCAGCGCCGTAAACGGCAACGGCCTGAAAATCCTCAGAAAATACCTCAAGCGCGGCGTCACCATGTGCATCGTCGGCTCCAGCGGCGTCGGGAAATCCACCCTCGTCAACCAGCTCTACGGCGACGACTGGCAATGGACCGGCGAAGTCAACCAGCTCACCGGCAAAGGCCGCCACACCACCACCTCCCGCGAGCTCGTCCCGCTCGATCACGGCGGCATGCTCATCGATAACCCCGGCATGCGGGAAATCCAGCTCTGGACCGATGAAACCATTCTCCGTAACAGCTTCGCGGATGTCGACGCCCTCGCCGCCCAGTGCAAATTCTCCGATTGCAGCCACCGCAAGGACGCCGGATGCGCCATCCGCGCCGCCGTGGAAACCAGCGCTCTCGATCCCGCCCGTTACGAAAGCTACCTCAACCTCGAAAACGAAATCGCCGAACTGCTGCGCCGCGCGAAAAAACGCCAGATGGCCGTCGAGCGCTGGGCCAAGCGCACCAGCATCAAAGCCCGCAACCTCGAAGACCGCATCCAACTGGAAAAAGACGCCCGCGGCGAAATCTGACCCTATTCCAGCCATGATCCCTCGTCCTCGTTCGCTTTCCTTTCTGCTGGCGCTTCTTTTTCTCACCCAGCCTGCTTTTCCCCAACTCCAGCAGTTGGAAAAACTCGCCAAAGGTGCCACCTCCCAACCAGCGGACTCCACCCCCACCGCGCCACCTGACGATGCCGGGCGCATCCGCAAAAATCTAGCCGACGCACGCGCCGCTCTCGCCGCCCTTCCCGCCGATCCGGACGCAGCCCCTCCCGAGGGCATGACATCCGCCTCCGTGATGGAACGCCGCCTCGATCTGGACCAGCTCATCCGCACCCTGAATCGCCACCTCTCCCTGCTGACCGCCGGGGAAAACGCCCACAACGATTTCAACAAAGCGCGCGAAACCCTGAAATCCTGGAACGGCTTCGACACCGCCCCGCCTTATTCCGTCCTTCTCGTCGATGAACTCGCCACCCGGCTCGAAACGCTCAACGAGAAAAGAGCCAGCTACGAATCCTCCCTGCGCACCATCGAGAACGTCCGGAAAGACGGCACCTTCACACGCGACACCACTTCTCCTCCCGACAGAGAATCCCCCGGCAACGGAAACTCCGGCGAAACCGCCAAAAAGAACGCCTCCAACGCCGCGCTCAAGCAACAACTCGCCGCCGCCCGCGCGGAAAGCGTGAAGAGCAATCTGGACCTGCTGCACACCCAGCTGAAAACCAACCAGCTCCAGATCGATCTCGTCGGAAAGCAACTCGCCCTCGCCCGCCGGAACTATCAGTTCAGCGACGCCGATCTCGCCAAGCTGCAAACCGCCGCCGATGACCACCAGGCCGCCATCAAAAAAGAAATCGCCGCGATCGCGAAAAAACAGAAAGCCGCCCAGGACGAGAAAATCCGCGCACGCCGCGCACTCGACACCCTGCTCGCCGCACACCCCGCCGACACACCCGACTCTCCCGAAATCGAGTTCGCCCGCTTCACCCTCGAAGCCGCCGAATCCAAAGCCGAATCCTACATTTTCATCACCGAAAACCTCGGCAATCAGGAAGAACTCGGAACCTACCCGATCACCGCCTACGAAAGCCGCCGCATCCTCCAGCGGGACGCCTCCCGCAAGGCCCGGGACGAAGCCTTCGAATCCCTCATCACCTTGCGCGACCGCCTCGCCGCCTGGGAAATCGTCAACAACAACCAGCTCGCCGCCGTCAACGCCGACCTCAGCCAGCTCAACAACACCGCCGCCACCCTCACCGGCAACGACCCCCGCGTTTCCATCGTCGCCGACCAGCGGGCCGTTCTCTGGGAAAAACAGAACTTCCTCCAGCGTCAGGCCCAAGCCATCGCCAGCCACCGCAAGTCGCTCGATCGCTGGATTCGCGAAAACGAAAAAGGAGCCCTCAAATCCCTCGGTGCCCACATCGAGGATGCCGCCGCCTCCACCTGGACCACGCTCCAGAACATCTGGAAATTTCCCGTCGCCAAATACAACGTGAACCTCGGCTACGGCCAGACCGAGGAACGGCCCGTCACATTGGGAAGCGTGATCCTCGCCCTCGTGTTTTTCGGCGTTTCCTACTACATCGCCGCCCGCCTCAGCCGCCGCCTCCAGCGCCTCGCCGTCCGCCGTGTGCATATCGGCGAAGCCCAGGCCAACACCCTGCGGAACTGGCTCATGATCCTCGTCGGCGTCGGCCTCGCCATCGCCACCCTGAATTTCCTCAGCATCCCGCTCACCCTCTTCGCCTTCGTCGGCGGTGCCCTCGCCATCGGCCTCGGCTTCGGCACCCAGACGCTCATCAAGAACTTCATCAGTGGCATCATCGTCCTCTTCGAGCGCAAGATCCGCATCGGCGACATCATCGACCTCGGCGGTCTCTCCGGCACCATCATCGAAATCAACACCCGTTCCTCCGTGCTGCGCGGCGGCGATGGCAAGGAAACCCTCGTTCCGAACTCCCTCTTCCTCGAAAACCGCGTCACCAACCTCACCCTCAACAACCGCCAGGTGCGGAAATTCATCACCGTCCGCACCGAATACGGCACCCCGCCCCAGCAAGTCCTGCCACTGCTCATGGAGTGCCTCGAACGCCACGGCCTCATCCTCAAAACCCCCGCTCCCGTCGTAACGCTCGAAGACTTCTCCGACGCCGGGCTCGTCTTCGGCATGTATTACTGGACCGAGTTCAACAGCAAAACCAACGGCGATGTCGTCGCCAGCGACGTCCGCATCATGATCGAAAAACGCTTCGCCGAAGCGGGAGTCAAAATGCCCACCCCGGCCCGCGATCACGCCCTCCGCACCGACAAGCCCCTCCAGCTCGAAATTTCCCGCCCGCACTCCGAACCCGAACCACCCTCCCAACCCGCCTCCACCCGTGAACTGCCCTGACGCACACTGGATGGCCCTCGCCTTGGAGGAAGCGCGCAAGGGCGTCGGAAAAACCGCGCCGAATCCACCCGTCGGAGCCGTCATCGTCAAAAACGGCCACCTCATCGGTCGCGGCTGGCACCGCGCCGCCGGGAACCCCCACGCCGAACGCGAAGCACTCGCCAACGCCCGCAAAACCGCGGGCGTTGAAGCCATTCGCGGCTCCACCATCTACGTCACGCTCGAGCCCTGTTCCACCCACGGCCGCACCCCGCCCTGCACCGCCGGCATCATCGAAGCCGGCATCACCCGCGTCGTTTACGCCTGCGTGGATCGCAATCCCGCCCACGCCGGACGCGCCGACGCCATGCTGCGCGATGCCGGCATTTCCGTCACCTCCGGCGTTCTCCAGACCGAAGCCGAAAAACTCCTGCGCCCCTTCTTCAAGGCACGGGAAACCGGTCTGCCATGGATCATCTGGAAAACCGCCATGAGCCTCGATGGCCGCATCACCCGGCCACCCGGCGAAGACCAATGGCTCAGCAACGAACTCTCCCGCGCCGATGTCCAGCGTCTCCGCTCCCAGGTGGACGCCATGCTCACCAGCGGCGAAACCGTCCGCCGCGATCTCCCCGCACTCACCATCCGCGAACCCGAACTTCTCGAAGGCCGCCAGCAACCGTGGCGCGTCATTTTTTCCGATCGCCCTGAAACCCTCCCAGCCGAAGCCTCCCTGCTCTCCGACGAATGGAAGCACCACACCCTCGTCCGCCCGCGCCACGACCTCGAAGCCTCGCTGCGCCGCCTCGTTTCCGAGCAAGGCATTCTCAGCGCCATGGTCGAAGCCGGAGGAAACTTCTCCGCCACCCTCTTCGCCGCCGGTCTGATCGATGAAGTCGTCATCTACTACGCCCCCTTCCTCTGCGGCGGCACCACTCCCGCCCTCGCGGGCGAAAGCTTCCCCGAATCCCTCAAGCTCGACGAAATCGAATACACCCGCTTCGGCGATGACCTGCGACTGCGCGGAATCCTGAAGCGATGAAACCGTGGTTGACGCGTCCCGCGGCAACATCCCATCACGGCCGGACGCCGCAACCCCCATCCACTCCACTCTCCACCATGCGCACCATCCTCATCACCGGCGGAAACGGCGGCCTCGGTCTCGCCATCGGGCGATACTTTCTCGAAAAAGAACCCGCCTCTTCCATCTGGCTCGGCGTCCGCAGAAACCGCACCCGCGCCGAAGAACTCGCCGCCGCCTTCCCCGATCGCTGCCACCTCGTCGATCTCGAAGTCACCGATCCCGCCGCTTGGAAAACCGCCGTCGGGACCATCCTCGAAAAAACCGGGCGACTCGATGTCCTCGTCAACAACGCCGGCGTTCACAAAGACTCCCTCCTCGCCGCCATGGAAGACGAAGCGTGGCACTCCGTGATTTCCTCCAACCTCGATTCCGTCTACCACGGCTGCCGAGCCGCCGTCGGGCCGATGATGCGCCAGCGCTTCGGCAGGATCGTCAATATCGCCTCGCTCAGCGCCATCCTCCCGCCCCTCGGCCAGACGAACTACGCCGCCGCCAAGGCCGGAGTCGTCACCTTCAGCCGCACCCTCGCCAAGGAAACCGCCCGCGCCGGGATCACCGTGAACTCCATCCTGCCCGGCTACATCGAAACCGAAGCACTCGCGGAAATGGACGCCGACGCGAAAAAACACGCCCGGATGGGCGTTCCCATGCGCCGCTTCGGAAAACCCGAAGAAGTCGCCGCCGCCGTGTTCTTCCTTGCCGGGGAAGAAGCGGGATATATAACCGGCGCGGCCCTCAAAATCGACGGCGGAATTTTCTGACACATCTCATCATGCAAGGCGAGGCACTGCGGCAAAAAATCAAGGAAGTGATGGTGGAAGAGCTCATGCTCGACTACGCGGCTGAAGAAATCGGCAACAAAACGGCGATCTTCGGCGGTCACGGCCTCGGGCTGGACTCCGTCGACGCCCTGCAACTCGTCGTGGCGCTAGAGAAAAACTTCGGCCTCAAGGTGGGAAACTCCGAGGCCGCGAAATCGATTCTCACCAGCGTGGAAACCATCGCGCAGGAAATCGAAAAGACCCAGTGAGCGAGCCTTCCCGCCGCAAGCAGCGATTCCGGGCCGGAATATTCTTCCTGCTCAAGCTCGCACTCACGGCAGGCGGCCTCTGGTGGGCATTCTCCCGGGTGGACTGGAATCACCCGATCTTCTCCCAACCGGGCACCCTCGATTACCCATGGTTATTCGCGGGCATCGCCATGGCCGGCCTCAGCATGATCCTGTGCGCCTTCCGCTGGTGGTTTTTCCTCAAAGCTCAGTCCCTGAAAGTTTCCATCTGGCGCGCCATCGAGCTGACCATGATCGGCAACCTCTTCAACCTCGTCTCCACCGCGGGCATCGGCGGAGACGCCGCCCGCATCCTCCTGCTCATCCGCGATCATCCCGGGCGCAAACTCGTCGTCGCCATGGCCGTGATGATGGATCACCTCGCGGGCCTCGTCGCCCTCGCGCTCGTTTTCTTCGCCGTCTCCGCCGCGGAATTCGACGCCCTCACGCACCAGAGCCGTCTCGGGCGGGACATCATCCATTTTTCCTGGTTCTGGTTCAGCGGCGGTCTGGCCCTGATCGCGCTGATCTTCATCTGCGCCTCCCCTCCCATGCACCGGAAAATCCACGCCAACGACCGCTTCGCCAAATGGCCGTTCATGGTGCAGATTCCTCTGATCTACGACATCTATCGTAAAAACTGGAAACTCTCGCTCGCCGGTCTCGCCTGCTCCTTTCTCCTGCTCATCGCCTACTTCGCCTCCTTCTGGTGCGGCCTGCGCGCCGTAGGCGGCACCACTTCCCTCGGCACCGTCGTTTCCGCCATGCCGGTCATCGAAGCCCTCAGCTCCATGCCCATCTCCGTCGCGGGCGTCGGTGTCCGCGAAAGCACCTTCCAGATCCTCCTCCACGACCTGGCCAATGTCGGTGCGGAAACCGCCATCGCCGCCTCACTCACCGGCTTCGCCTGCAACACCTTCTGGGCCCTGCTCGGTGCCTTCTTCTTCCTGAAAAAACGCGACCGCGTGACCGTCGCCGAGCTGGAGGAAGCCGGAAAATCCGGCGAATGATCTGTTTCGAAACTGTGACCAAGCCGGGATTTCTTCCCGCCAACGGTTCACCGCAGGGTGTGCGCCTTTCCCACCCCGATTATGCGCACACGATTCCTTCCACTCATCACCGTCATCGCACTGACACCTCCTCTTCATGCCGCTAATTTCGATTTGAGCGGCGACAGCACCAGTTCCCGGACTCTCAACGCCGGAGAAACCGGCAACGTGCAAACCGGAGTCTCCCTGCTCGTCTCGAGCGGCACCGCCATCACCCTCGGCGCGAACGACGGCATCACCACACTCACCAACAGCGGTACCATCAGCCAGACCGGCACCGGACGCACCATCCGGAACAATACCAGCGGTTCACCCACCCTCATCATCACCAACCACGCCACCGGCATCATCAGCGCCGCCGATGCCGACGTGATCCGTGGCGACGTCGCCAACTCGAACTGGACCATCACCAACGATGGCATCATCCAGTCTCACAACGCCTCGGCCGCGGGCAACCAGGCCATCGATCTCGATGCCATCACCGGAGGCGTCGTCAACATCACCAACAACGCCGGCGGCCAGATCCTCGCAACCCATGCCGATGCCATCCGCGCCGGTGCCAACGCCACCATCGTCAACCACGGCCTCATCGCCGCCACACCCGATAGCGGAGGCTCCAGCAGCGACGGCATCGACACTCAGGCGAAATCCGGCAACACCATCACCAACGACGGCACGATCAGCGGCCGCACCGGCATTACCGGCGGCGAAACCCTCACCACCTACCGGCTCACCGTAAACAACCTCAGCGGCGGCCTCATCTCGGGCGTCAACGGTTCCGGCATCAATACCGACGGCGCCCTCACCACCGACAACATCGTCACCGTTCTCAACGAACACGGAGCCACCATTCAGGGCAACGTCATGGCAAGCACCGTCAATGGCGATGGCGACGGAGTGGACGTCGACGGCATCGCCCACATCACCAACTCCGGCGACATCCTCGGCTATGGAGCCAAGGGAAACGGCTCCGACGGCCTGCCTAACAACGCTGAAGGAATTTCCATCGGTGGCGGCACCATCGTCAACCACGCCACCGGCCGTATCATCGGCAGTACCCTGGCAAGTGACGCACCGAATGGCGATACCAGCCGCGAAGGTCATGGCATCCTCGTCGACAACAGCAGCGGAGGAAACGCCCTTTCCTCCACTAGCATCACGAACGAAGGCCTGATCGAAGGCCGCTCCGGCTACGCCATCAAAATGATCGGTACCTTCGCCGACACCATCTCCAACAACGCGGGAGGCGTCATCCGCGGCACCCATCTCGACACCGCGTCCGCCGCCGTTCAAATGGGAGGAGGCAACGATGTGCTGAACAACGCCGGAGCGATCATCCATGCCCTCGGCGATACCCACACCGCCATCTCCATGGAAGACGGCGACGATACAGTGAACATCCTCGGCGGCGCTGCGACGGTGACCGGAGGCATCGACGGAGGCACCGGCGACAACACTCTCAATTTCGAGCTTGGCGACGCCTCGAACACCTTCACCCACTCCGGAGCGATCTCCAATTTCAACACCGTCAACGCGGTTTCCGGAACAACCACTCTCAACGGAGATTCCACCTACCTTGGCTCCACCACCATTGGAGGAGATTCCCAGGCGGCGAAGCTCGAACTGAACGGCACTCACATCAATGGCTCCGCCTATCAGGTGAAAACCAACGGCACTCTGACGGGCAACGGTGTCATCACGCTTTCCACTCCCGTTTCCGCCATCACCGTCGATGCCGGAGGCCACATCGCCGCAGGCACCGAAACCGACACCGGAACACTGACGCTTGCCCAGGGCGACATCATTCTCAATGGCACCTCCGATTTCCGGCTCGATGGAACCACCGCCGGAGTCGCCGGAGGATACGATCAGATTTCCCTCGTCTCGGGCAATCTGGAACTCGGCGCCAACAGCTCGCTGAGCCTCGCCGTGAATTATCAGGTCGCCGAAGGTACCCTCTTCACGCTCTTCGATCTGGAGGATGAAAACGCCGTCGTCACCGGCACCTTCGCCGGTCTCGCGGAAGGAGCCGAATTCACCGCCAGCAACGGCACCCGGTTCACCATTTCCTACACCGGCGGCACCGGTAACGACGTCGTAATCACCGCCATTCCGGAGCCA
This sequence comes from Luteolibacter sp., assembly GCA_047606285.1. Taxonomy (GTDB): domain Bacteria; phylum Verrucomicrobiota; class Verrucomicrobiia; order Verrucomicrobiales; family Akkermansiaceae; genus Luteolibacter. The sequence continues at coordinate 122,902 of JASGEP010000013.1, forward strand.
TCCGGCATCCTGCTGAGCTTGGTCGCCATCGGCGGACTCATGCTGCGCAGGCGGAAATAAGCACGTTTCCAACGGGCGATTTCCGTCGATCCCGATGGAAATCGCCCGGTCGGATCACCCCCCGGAAAATACGCCGAGCAAAACGGAAATGATGCGCGGCACATCCCGCTTCGCGCATTGCTTTCCGGTCGGTTTTCAGCGTCTATCGAGACGTGAAAGAGCTGTTCGAGAATATTACCTCCATATCACCTCACGCCACCCCCATTCTGGTCATCGCCCTCACCACCCTGCTCGGCCTGTTCATCGGCAGCATTCGCGTGATGGGATTGAAGCTCGGAGTCGCTGGCATGCTTTTCAGCGGTCTGCTGCTCGGGCATTTCGGGCTTACGCTGGAGCCACACCTGCTCACCTTCCTCAAGGAAGCCGGGCTGGTGCTCTTCGTCTTCACCGTCGGCCTGCAACTCGGACCCGGCTTTTTCAACTCCCTGAAAAAAGACGGCCTGCGCCTCAATGTGCTCGCTGCCCTCGTTATCGTCACCGGTGCCGCCATCATCTACGGCGGAGGCACATGGCTCGGCTGGAAACCCGCGGTGATGGCCGGTATTTTTTCAGGCGCCACCACTAACACCCCTTCCCTCGGCGCGGCTCAGCAGTTGCTGGGAAATCAGGCCACCAGCGCCTCCATGGCCTACGCGCTCGTTTATCCCTTCGCGGTCGTCGGCATCATTCTCGCATTGGTCATCTTGCGCGTGATATTCCGCATCCGTCTGGAACACGAAACGGCCGAGTTCGAAAAAGAGCGCCTCGGCGCTTCGAGCAACCTCCAGCGGCTGACCATCGAAGTCACCAATCCCAACCTCGATGGAGCGCCGCTTGCCTCCCTTCCCGGCGTCGGTGACTCCGGCGTCATCATTTCCCGCATCCGCCGCAAGACCACTGGTGAAGTGGAAGTCGGAAAAAGCTGCAGCATCGTTCACACCGGCGACCTCCTGCTGGCCGTCGGCGGGCTGGAAACACTCAGGCGCGCCACGCTCGGCATCGGCCGCGAAGCGAACGAAGACCTCACCGTCACACCCGGTCCGGTGGTCGCGAAACGCCTGCTCGTCACCAATCGCAACACCATCGGCAAAAGCCTGCGCGAACTCCGCATGCAGGATCGCTTCGGCGTCACCATCAGCCGTCTCAGCCGCCAGGACATGATCCTCGCCGCCCATTCCGACGTGAAACTGCAATTCGGCGACATGGTCAACGTCGTCGGTGAAGAATCCGTGATGCAGGCCGTGGAGGAAACGCTCGGCAACTCCATCCGCCAGATCAACGAAACCAGCTTCGCGAGTATCTTCCTCGGCATCACCTTCGGCGTCCTGCTCGGACTCTATCCGTGGGCGCTCCCCGGCATGCCTGTGCCGCTGCGCCTCGGCCTAACCGGTGGCCCCTTGCTCGTCGCCATTCTGATGGGCCGCATGGGCCGCATCGGACCGCTCGTCATCCACATGCCCATCAACGCGAACACCGCCTTCCGCGAACTCGGCATCATTCTCTTCCTCGGCTGTGTCGGCCTGGCGGCAGGCGGGAAATTCGTGGAAACCGCCTTTTCCCCGGAAGGGGTGAACTGGATGATGATGGGCCTCGCCGTCACCATGATCCCCCTGTTGATCTTCGGCTTCGTCGGCCGGAGGTTCATGAAAATCAATTACCTCACGCTCAGCGGCTTGCTCGCCGGCAGCATGACGGACCCACCCGCCCTCGCTTTCGCCAACAAGCTCAGCGGTTCGGACGCCCCTTCCCTCGCCTACGCGAACGTCTATCCGCTCACCATGCTGCTGCGCATCCTCATCGCTCAGATCGCGATGCTGGTGATGCTATAAGTCATGGTGGATAGTTGATGGTTGATAGTCTATAGTTGATGGTTGATGGAAAAAACAGACAAGGACCGCCGACGTTCACGTCGGCTTTCCTCTGAAACTTTCCTATTCCGGCATTTCCCAACAAAAAAGCGGACCCCGCACCGTGACGGGATCCGCTTTTTGAAATCAGGGGCAATTACTTGGAAAGATAACCGCTCACGCCGTCGTGGTCCGGCTTCATGGCTTCGTCGCCTTTCTGCCAGTCCATCGGGCACACTTCGCCGAATTGCTCGAAGTGTTGCAGGGCGTCCACCACGCGGAGGCACTCGCGGATCGAGCGGCCCAGCGGCATGTCGTTGACGATCTGGTGGCGGACGATGCCTTGCTTGTCGATCAGGAACAGGCCGCGGTAAGCGACGAGCTCGCCGAGCACCTCGATATTGCCGTCTTCGTCGGTGTAGTAATCACCGGCGAGCACGTCGTAGGCTTCGGAAATGGTCTTGTTGATGTCGGCGACGAGCGGATATTTCACGCCTTCGATGCCGCCTTTGCTTTTCGGGGTCTGGAGCCAGGCCCAGTGGGAGAATTCGGAATCGGTGGAGCAACCGACCACCGCGACATCGCGCTTTTCGAACTCCGGAAGTTCTTCCTGGAAGCGATGAAGCTCGGTCGGGCAAACGAAGGTGAAATCTTTCGGGTAGAAGAAAAACACCACGTATTTCTTACCGATGAACTGCTCGAGGGAGAAATCCTCGATGATGGTTTCGCCTTTGACGGCTTTCGCACGGAACGATGGGGCGGGTTTGCCAACGAGAACGGCCATGATTTTGAGGGATTAAAATGAGAAAATGGCAAGCCGGATGCCTGCCGGGACGAGCGCGGCGTAGGACAGACCGCCGCCCCGCGCAAGCCAATAGTGGTTCTTATCGTGGTTGCGGCGTCCCGCCGCGATGACCCAAATTAACTCAATTTACCGCAAGGAAAGTTCTCGTGCAGAGGCACGGAGACGCAGCGATTTTTCAAATTCTCCTCCGCGCCACGGCGTCCCTGCGCGAGCCTTGTTTGAAAGTTAAGAAATGAGTCATAAAAAACCTCCGCCCGGTTTCCCGTGGCGGAGGTTTTGGTTTCATTCGAATCAGACTTCGCCTTCTTCGGTGGATAAAGTTTCGGTATCGGTTTCTGTGACATCGGTCACACCTCCTTCACTCTCCTCACCCGGCGCATCTTCGCCATCCGGGATGACGATGGAGACGTCCTGAAGTTTTTCTTCGTTCTTCAGTGTGAGAAGTTTCACGCCTTGCGCGACGCGACCGGTTTCACGGATCTCATTGACACGGATGCGGATACTCTGGCCGGTGGAGGTCATGAGCATAAGCTCATCCTGCTCGGTGACGGTGACAGCGCTGACGACGAGGCCGGTTTTCTCGGTGACATTCATCGTTTTCACGCCTTTACCACCGCGACGGCGGTATGGATAGCTGCCGAACGGCGTGCGTTTGCCGAGGCCGTTTTCAGCGGCAACGAGCAAGGTGGCACCTTCGGTGACGATGGCCATGCCAACCACTGCGTCGCCTTTTCCGAGACGGATGCCGGTGACACCTGCCGTAGCGCGGCCTTGCGGACGGATCTGCGGTGTGCCCGGCTCGTCGGAACCGGCTTCTTCCGCGCCGGAGTCGTCATCGGATTCTTCACCGTCTTCGGATTCTCCGACCGGTTTTTTGTAAACGCCTTCGGTGAAGCGGATGCTGAGACCGTTTTTGGTGACGAGGATGATATCATCTTCGCCGCTGGTGAGGCTCACGCCGATGAGGTCATTGCCTTCGTCGAGATTGATCGCGATGATGCCGTCCTTGCGGTAATTGCGGAAATCGTTCAGCGCGGTTTTCTTCACCTTGCCGGAGCGGGTGGCGAAGAACACGAATCCGGCGTCGTCACGGAAGGTGATGTCATTGCCGTTGTCATCCACCGCGCGCTCCAGACGCAACAACGCGGCGATTTTTTCCTCGGGCTTCAGGTTGAGCACGTTCCGGATATTGCGGCCGACCGACGTGCGGGAGCCTTCCGGGAGTTCATACACCCGCTCGACATACATCCGGCCGGTATTCGTGAAGAACAGGAGGTAATCGTGAGCCTGCACGGAGAACAGGTGCTCCACGAAATCGTCCGCCTCGTCTTTCTTCGTCGCCCGGGTTTCCATGCCCTTGAGTCCCTTGCCGCCGCGACCTTGCAGGCGGTATTCGGTGGCAGGCGTGCGCTTGATGTAGCCGCGATGCGAAAGGGTGACGATCATCGCGTCGTTGGCGATCAGGTCTTCCATCGCCACCTCGCCGACTTCGGCCACGATCGGGCACTTGCGGGGAGTCGCGTACTTGTCGCGGATCGTCTTGAGCTCGTCCTTGATGATGCCGAGCACGCGGCTCTCACGGGCGAGAATGTCGAGCAGGTCCTTGATGTTGAGCAACACGCCGTCGTATTCGCCCTTCACCTTGTCCTGCTCCATGCCGGTGAGCTGATAGAGCCGGAGTTCGAGGATCGCGTCCACCTGACGTTCGGAGAAAACGTAGCGGTCACCCTGCACCGATGCCTGCGAGCGAATGTGAATGCCGAGCTGCTCGGCGGTCCCGACCGGGAAGGTGTAAGCGGCGAGGCGCTGGCGGGCTTCGTCGCGGTTTTTCGAATCGCGGATGATCTTGATGAAATCGTCGAGATGACCGAGCGCGAGGAGATAGGCTTCGAGGAGTTCCGCGCGTTCCTCGGCTTTTCCGAGCAGGTAGCGGGTGCGGCGGATGACGACTTCGCGGCGGTGCTCGATGTAGGCGTCGATCGCTTCCTTGAGGGAAAGCTGTTTCGGGCGGTTCTTGTGAATCGCCAGCATGTTCACGCTGAAGGAGGTTTCCAGCGCGGTGAGCTTGAAGAGCTGGTTGACGACCACCTGCGGGCGGGCATCGCGTTTCAGCTCGATCTCGATGCGGGTTTCCTCGTCGGAGAGGTCGCGCATACCGGAAATGCCGGTGAGCGTTTTTTCGTTCACCAGCTCCGCGATACGTTCCTGAAGTGTGGCGCGGTTCACGCCGTAAGGCACCTCACGGATGACGATCATGGATTTCCCATTTTCGTTTTCGTCGATCTCCACCTTGCCACGAAGGCGCATGGAACCGCGACCGGTGCGGAAGTATTCCTCGATGCCGCGCATGCCACGGATTTCACAGGAAACGGGGAAATCCGGACCTTTGATGAACTGCATCAGCTCCGGCAGGGTGATCTGCGGATTGTCGATTTGGGCGGTGATGCCGTCGATGACTTCGCCGAGGTTGTGCGGCGCGAGGTTCGTCGCCATGCCGACGGCGATGCCGGTGCCGCCATTGACGAGGAAGTTCGGGAAAGCGGAGGGCAGGACGGTCGGCTCGGTGAGGCGCTCGTCGTAGTTCGGCACGAAATCGACGGTGCTCTTGTCGAGATCGTCCATCATCGCCAGACCGAGGTGCGTGAGGCGGGCCTCGGTGTAACGCATCGCGGCGGGAGGATCGCCTTCCACGGAACCGAAGTTCCCCTGCCCGTCGATCAGCGTGTCCCGCATCGACCACTTCTGGCCCATGTTCACGAGCGTCGGATAGATCACCGCTTCACCGTGAGGGTGGTAGTTACCGGAAGTATCACCGCAGATTTTCGCGCACTTGATGTGCTGCTTGCCGGGAGCGAGGTTCAGCTCCCGCATCGCGTAAAGAATGCGGCGCTGGGAAGGCTTCAAACCGTCACGCACATCCGGCAATGCGCGGGAAATAATCACCGACATCGAATACTCGAGGAACGATTGCGAAAGCTCCTCAGCAACGTTAATCGGTTTGATAGAATCTTGGGACATGGAAATTATAACAGAGTTTTAAGCAATCAGAAATGACACATGCGATCATCAGACATCCAGATTCCGGACGTTGAGCGCGTTGTCTTCGATGAAACGTTTGCGAGGCTCCACGATGTCGCCCATCAGAACGTCGAACATTTTATCGGCTTCGACGGCGTTGTCTTCATCGAGGCGCACGCGCAGGAACTGGCGGCGGGCCGGGTCCATGGTGGTCTCGAAGAGCTCCTTGGCGTTCATTTCACCGAGGCCCTTGAAGCGCTTGATCTGCACGCCACGGCGACCGACTTCGAGGGCGCGGTCGAGAATGTCGTGGATGTTGAAAATCGGGGTGAGGTTTTGTTTTTCGCCATCGCCTTCGACGAGTTCGAACAGCGGAAAATCGTCGGCGAAGAAGGTTTTCACATCCACGCCGGTTTCGGCGAGGCGGGAGAAAATCTTGTCGATGGCGTGGGATTCGTGGAGTTCGTGGAGGTTCGCACGACGCGACGGTCCGGTGAGAGCGGCGAGTTCTTCCTCGGTAAGAAGCTCGTCGAACAACCGCAGGTCTCGGTTTTCCGAGGAGAACGCACGCAGGCTTTCTTCGTTGGAGAAATAATGGACCGTTTCGTGGTTACCGGTACGGATGCGCACCATGTATTCCGGCAGGTGGCCGTTGGCGCCCCGGGCATCGAGGTATTCGCGGAAATTCCCGCCGTGGCCTTCGATGGAACGGATGTAGCGGGAAAGAGAGGAGAGGTTTTCGAGGACGGTTTTCAACTCGTCGGCGGAAAATTCGCGGGAGCCATCAGGTTTGCGGAGTATGACTTCACCGGCACCGAGATCGATGAGGATGCGGTTGAGCTGGTCGTTGTCCTGCACATACTCGGAGCGCTTCTTGCGCGTGACGAGGTAGAGCGGCGGCTGGGCGATGTAGAGGTAGCCGCGTTTCACCAACTCGGGCATGTGGCGGCAGAAGAAGGTGAGCAGCAGGGTGCGGATGTGGGAGCCGTCCACATCGGCATCGGTCATGATGACGATTTTGTGATAGCGCACCTTGTCGATGTTGAAGGAACCTTCCTGCTCGCCATCGCCGATACCGGCACCGATGGCGGTAATCATGGACTGGATTTCCTTGTTCTGGAGCGCACGGTGGAGGCGGGCTTTCTCGACGTTGATGAGCTTGCCACGCAACGGAAGGATCGCCTGCGTGCGGCGGTCGCGGCCTTGTTTGGCGGAACCGCCCGCGGAATCACCCTCGACGATATAAAGCTCGGATTTCGCCGGATCGCGCTCGGAGCAGTCGGCGAGCTTGCCGGGCAGGCCACCGCCGGAAAGGGCGGATTTGCGGACCGTTTCGCGCGCCTTGCGGGCGGCTTCGCGGGCGCGGGCGGCGTTCACGGATTTCTCGATCACCTTGCGGGCGAGCGCCGGGTTTTCCTCGAAATATTGCATCAGTCCCTCGTAAACGATGGAGGAAACGACGCCTTCGATCTCCGCGTTCACCAGCTTATCCTTGGTCTGCGAGCTGAAGCGCGGGTTCGGCATTTTCACCGAGATCACGCACACCAGCCCCTCACGCACGTCGTCACCGGAAAGTGCCGGGTCCTTGTCCTTGAGGATCTTGTTCGCCTTGGCGTACTGATTGATGCTGCGGGTCAGCGCGGTGCGGAAACCGGTGAGGTGGGTGCCGCCGTCGCCGTTCGGAATGGAGTTCGCGAAACAGAGAATCTGGTCGTTGTAGGAATCGTTGTATTGGAAAACGACGTCCGCGAACACGTCGTCGGTGGATTTTTTCCCGTCGTAATCGAGCTCGATCTGGCGTTTTCCGTTAAGGACGACGGGGTCTTCGTGAATGACGGTTTTGTTTTCACCAAGCTGGACGACGAATTCCTTGATGCCCTTCGCATAGAAAAACGAGGTCTTTTTCGCGGATTCCGGGCGCTCATCCTCGAGATCGATGGTCAGGCCGGGGTTGAGGAAGGCGAGTTCGCGCAGGCGGGTCGCGAGGCGGTCGAATTTGAACTCGATGGTATCGACGAAAATCGTGGCGTCCGGGAAAAACGTGATGGTGGTACCGGTGCGGGCCGCGTCCACATCGCCGACAACGTGCAGTTGCTCGGTGGTTTTCCCGCGTTCGAAGGAAATCCGGTGGACCTTACCGCCGCGCATGATGTCGGCGCGGAACCAATCGGAAAGCGCATTCACGCACTTCGCACCCACACCGTGGAGACCGCCGGAGTATTTATATGCGCCTTGGCCGAATTTACCGCCGGCGTGCAGATTCGTCAGCACCAGCTCGACGGCGGGAATACCGAATTTCGGGTGCATATCGACCGGGATGCCCCGGCCGTTGTCGGCGATGGAAGCGGAGCCATCGACGTGGATCGAGACCTTGATGCGGTCGCAATAGCCCGCGAGGTGCTCGTCGATCGAGTTGTCCAGAACCTCGAAAACGCAGTGATGCAGGCCGCGCTCGTCCGGATCGCCGATATACATGCCGGGGCGCTTGCGGACGGCCTCGAGACCTTCCAGTTTATCGATCTGCCCAGCATTGTATTCCTGCTGCGCACCCACTTGGGTTTCCGCTTTTTTCGGCTCGTTCTCGATCTCTGACATAGGGCTGGGACAGAATCCGAAATCCACCCGGACGAGACAAGAAATTTCCTGAATTTTTAAGCAATTCAAGTCATTGAATTTGAGTCATTTAAAAATCACCCACCCTGATGGTGGCTTTTCAAAAACCAGGAAACGGCGACGAAGACGGCGATTGCCAGAATGAAACAGGCCAGAATGCGCAGGGTTTTGCGGAACTCCCGGTTTTCCAGATCGGTATGATCCAACATGCTATCCGCCATCACACGCCCGCCACGAGGCGGTGACAAAGCCCCCGAACGCGTCCTTGAACGCGCTGGATGAGGCAACGACTGGATCGGAGGAGCTTCCTGGACGGGAACGGGCACCTGTGGCGCCACCAACCATCCTCCGCAATGCGGGCACGGTCCCCTCACACCCGCCGCCTCCACACCCACCGACAATGCCTGATGGCAATGCGGACAGAAAAAACGCAGCCTTTGGGGCATGCCCGGTGATCCTGCGGAGGGGGGAGAGGTCACACCCGGAAAGAGATACGAAACCGCTGGTTTTTCAAGGCGGAACTACGTCGCGGGCTCTGAGAAGGCCGCCCCTCTCACTCGAAGCCCAGACACTGTCGCTGCCAGTTCAGCAGCACGTCCATCGGCTCCACTTCATTCGCCGCGATGCTTTCCAGCACGGCACGGGGAGCGATGAGCGAGCTGTCGATATCCAGTTTGCCCGCCACGGACTCGCGTTTTTTCAGGAAACCTTCCACCCGAAGATCGAAGTCCTTGTCGCGCTTCCGGCGTTTCCCGATCGCTCTCGCGGGCCATTCCGGGCGGGAAAGGGCGGCGACGGCTTCCACGGTCGAGTGAAAACGCTTCTGGCGATCCGAGCGGTAGTGATTCGGCAAAACGATCTTGCGACCCGCGGCGAGCTGTTCGCTCCATTCCAGTAGCTGCCGGTTCGTCAACACCATGAAAGACGGGCGATCCCACGCCTTCGCCTCCTCATCGCGCCAGTTCCACAGACCGCGTAAATAGGCCAGTCCATGAGCGTCGAGGCGGCCGGACCCTTGAATCCGCCAGCTTTCTTCCTTGGTATCGTCGCGTTCCAGCACCTTGCGACGGGCGGCTTCGCAGCTCTCGACGAACCACTCGTAGCGACCTTTTTCCTTCAGTTGGGAAACGATCAAATCCCCCATATCGAGCAGGTAATGCACGTCGTTGAGCGCGTATTCCACCATTTTCGGCGAGAGCGGGCGCTTGCCCCAGTCCGCCTTTTGCGAGGATTTCGAAAGCTCGACGCCGAAGTATTGCTGCACCAGATCCCCGAGGCCGAAACGGCGCACACCGAGCAAACGGGCACCGATCTGGGTGTCATAGACAACGGGCGGCAATTTGCCAAACTGCCGCTTGAACATCGTCATGTCGTAATCCGCCCCGTGCATCCACACGATGGCGTCCGCCAGATACTCGCCCAGCGGCGAGAGATCGGGGATCGCCAGCGGATCGATGAGCACGCATTGACCGCGAACGGCAAACTGGACGAGACAGAGTGACTCCCGGTAGCGGTGAAGGCTGTCCGCCTCCGTATCCACGGCACAGACGGGACGCTCTGTCCCGGAACGACTTGCGTTCAGATGGTGAATGAGTTCCTCGGAAGTGACGATCATACCAGAAATGTGCTGCGCGGGTCTCGGAAATGGGGCCCACCCTCACCCGCCAGCACCTTCCGATGCGAAAAACGATCCGGGAAGAAAAAAGTTCGGAGCGCCGGTGTTCACACCGGCTCGAATGGAAAGATGAGCCGACGTGAACGTCGGCGCTCCATGCCTTCAGACCACCTGCAGCGCCTTCGCCTGCTCCTCCGTCAGCTCGACGAACTGCCACGGCAGGCCGTGCACGTTCAGATCCGCCATGAAGGCATCCGGATCGTGCTGTTCCATGTTCCAGACACCGGGTTTCTTCCAGTCCCCCACGAGCATCTGTTTCGAGCCGATCATCGCCGGGACGCCAGTAGTGTAGGAAATCGCCTGCGAGCCGACTTCCGCGAAGCAGGCTTCGTGGTCGCAGATGTTGTAAACGTAGATCGCCTTGAATTTTCCGTCCTTGAGACCGGTGATGACGTTGCCGATGCAGGTCTTGCCCTTGGTCGTCTCGCCGAGGTCGCCGGGATTCGGCAGCACGGCCTTGAGGAACTGAAGCGGGACAATTTCCACGCCGTTGTAAACCACCGGATCGATCCGGGTCATGCCGACGTTCTGGAGCACTTCAAGGTGCTTCAGGTAGTTCGGCGAGAAGGACATCCAGAATTGCGCGCGTTTGAGCGTCGGGATGTGTTTCACGAGCGATTCGAGCTCCTCGTGATACATGCGATAGATTTCGTAGGTGCCGACGCCATCCGGACAGGTGAATTCCTGGTGTTTCGACATCGGCGCGGTTTCCACGAATCCGCCGTCCTCGAAGTGGCGGCACTCGGCGGTGACCTCGCGGATGTTGATTTCCGGGTTGAAGTTCGTCGCGAAAGCCTTGCCGTGGTTGCCGCCGTTCACGTCGATGATGTCGAGCGTGTGGATTTCATCGAAATGATGCTTCAGCGCCCAGGCGGTGAAAACGTTGGTCACGCCGGGATCGAAGCCGGAGCCGAGCAACGCGGAGAGACCGGCTTTTTCGAACTTTTCCTGATACGCCCACTGCCAGGAATACTCGAATTTCGCTACGTCGAGCGGCTCGTAGTTCGCGGTATCGAGGTAGTCGATGCCCGCAAGCAGACAGGCGTCCATGAGATTGAGGTCCTGATACGGCAAGGCGACGTTGATGAGCAGGGTCGCGCCGGTCCTGCGGATCAGCGCGGCGGTTTCCTCCGGATTATCCGCATCCACCTGAGCGGTGGCGATCGTCCGTCCGGTGCGCTGTTTCACGCTTTCCGCGATGGCCTCGCACTTGGAAACCGTGCGGGACGCCAGGGTGATCTCGCCAAAAACCTCGGGAACCATCGCGCACTTGTGCGCCACAACGCTGCCGACACCGCCGGCGCCAATGATTAGGACCTTGTTCATAAATTCGTGCGACAAGCCCTGCGAGAAACCCGCCTTCATGGCAAGAACTTCCCCGTGACGAATCCGCCGGAGGGAGGATTTTTTTCGGCAACTTTTCCATCGCCCCGCGTTTTAATCCCTGACAGTTTAGTGCCCCGCACCACGCGACCCATCTATGAAAATCCATCGTTCCACTTCTTCCTTTTATCGTTCCGGCTTCACCCTGCTCGAAATGGTCATCGTTCTCGGCATCATCGCCGTGCTCTTGGGTGGCTCCATCGCCCTGATCGGAGGACTGGGTGAAGGCGCGAAGCTCCAGCGAGTAGAGGGCGATTTCAACGCCATCAGCGCGGCTCTCAAGACCTACAAGCTCAATGCCGGGACCTACCCTTCGACCCAGCAAGGTCTCGGCGCACTGGTAAACAAACCGACCACCACCCCTATTCCCCGCCGCTGGACAAAACTCGCGGACTCCGTTCCGAAAGACCCGTGGGGAGAGGATTACCTCTATCGCTTTCCCGGCAGCAAGGATGCCTCGGAGTTCGAGTTGATAAGCAAGGGTAAGGACGGACAACTAGACACCGATGACGACTTCAGCAGTCAGGATCCGAAATGATCTGCGTGGCGGATTCACCCTTCTGGAAATCGTCATCGTTCTCGCCCTCTCCGCCATGATCGTCGGCGGGGCGATCGGGCTGATGGTATATTCCTCGGACGAGCGCGCCCTGCGGGACGCCTCCTCTCAAATCGAAGTGCTGGCGAAAAAAGCACGGACAAAGGCGATTCTGAAACAACGGCCCTACGCCATCGTCTTCCACGCCGGCACCGCCAGCCTCGCACCCTTCGGCCCCAGAGGATCTTCGTCCGCCGCTTCTTCCCACGATGGGACCACGGAAGAAGAGCCGGAATTGAATCCCGTCGTCACCCTTCCCGAGGACATGCAGCTCTCCATTCTCCGCTGGAATACCGGCGAGAAATGGATCCGCATCCAGCATGACGCCACCCAGATCTGGAGATTCGATCCCGAGGGGCTTTCCGAACCCATCGGCATCCGCTATCAGATCGGTCAAAGCTGGCAGCAGGACACCTATCACCCGCTGACCGCCACCATCCAGACCACCGAGTCCGAAGCGCGATGACCCCTTCCCCGCCGCCGCCCCGCAAACACGGCTTCCTCCTGCTGGAGGTCGTTCTCGCGCTGGCCGTTTTCAGCATGGCCGCCACCGGCTTCGTGGTCGCCCTGCACCGCATGGCCCAGGCGGCGGACCTCGCTCAGCAGGAACTGCGGCTCACCCGCCTGCTCGACAGCTCACTGGATGAAGCGCTCTCCATTCCCACCATGACCATCGGCGTCACATCGAGGGAAGACGTCGATTCCGGCATCGAGCTCGTCACCGAGATCCGCGAACTGGAAAACCTCCTCAACGAAGACGGCCAGACCCTGCGGGAAATGTACGCCATCCGCGTCACCGCCCATTGGTTCCAGAATGGCGATTGGCAGCAACGCACCGTCGAAACCTGGCGCTACGGCCGCCTTTACCAACCGTGAACATCCGCCCGACAGCCCCGTTTCCAGCGATTGCGACCTCCCGTCGCGATCCGGCCTCGCGCGGCGGTTTCACCCTTCTGGAACTGGTGCTGGCCATGACCCTGATCGCCCTGATCGCCGGCATGGTGTTCGGCACCGCCAAAAGCTCCATCCAGCTCGGAAACACCGTCGTCGAAACCCAGAACGAGGAAATGCTGCATCAGGCGTTTTTCGAATTTCTCGGCCGCCGCCTCTCCTCCCTGCCCGGAAACACCCGGCTCGACCTTACATCCAGCGATTCCGGCACCCATTACCTCTCCGACCTCACCCTGCAAAACGCTCCGATGAATTTCGACTGGGGAGGCCAGACGCGCACCGCCAAGGCCGTCCAGCTCTCCACCGTGAAACGCCGCAGCGGCTACCTCGATATCGTGCTGCGCTACTACGAAAACCCGCTGCTCGAAGACACCAACGAAGACGGAACCACCGACGGCACCCTCCGCACCAGTGCCCTTGGCAATCCTCCCTTCGCCGAAATCACCCTGCTCGAAAACGTCCGCTTCTTCGAATGGCGCGTGCTCGATGGCCGCAACATGGATGAATGGCGAAGCATCTGGGACACCAAAGGCCGCTTGCCCCTGCAAATGGAACTCAACATCGCCTTCGGAGCCGATGGGCCGGAGCTGCGCCACGTTTTCTGGCTCCCGCCGAAAGCCGATCCCTCCATCCTCATGCGGCAGTTGATGCAATCCGCCGGTCAAAATCCCAACTCTCTGGGCGGAGGAAACCGGGACAATGACCGTGATCGCGACAGACCACGAGGCAACCGTGGCGACGGAGAAGACGGCGGAAATCCTCCCACCGGGCCAGGTGCCGACGGCGGCGGGGAATCCCCTCCACCCCCACCTCCCCCATGATCGCCCGCGCCACATCCCACCACCCGCGACGCGGCACGGCGCTCATCGCCGTCCTCTGGCTGATCGCCATTCTCAGCATGGCGTGCATGGCGACCATCCGCGTCATCCAGTTCGACCTGGAAATTTCCGGCTCGAAAATCCACGGTTCCACCGCCCGCCAGCTCGCCGAAAAAGGCATCGCCCTCGGCAGCAATCCGCTCGTCAAACGCTCCGATCCCCTCCTCCACCAGCGGGATCCCGAAACCGGCGAAGGCTTCGACGTTTCCATCGTTTCCGAAGGTGCCCGCCTGAACCTGAACTTCCTGGTCATGGGCGAAGACAAATCCCTGCTGCGCTCGCTGTTCATCGATTGGGGCCTTTCCCTTGAAGAATCCCAGGCCCTCTGCGACGCCCTCGCGGACTGGGTGGACGCCGACGACCAGACCGCTCTCAACGGAGCCGAAACCTCCTACTACGAAGGCATCGGCCGCCTGAACCAACCCTTCAACCGTCCGTTTTACAACCTTGAGGAAGCCAGCCTCGTCCGTGGCATGGACCGGCTCGAAGCCGTGCGGCCAAACTGGCGGGACTCCTTCACCCTCTGGAGCAGCGGCAGGCTGGACATCAACGAAGCCCCCGCCGAACTCATCGCCGCCGCCGCCGAAGTCTCCGTCGAAAGTGCCAATCAGATTCCCGAACGGGTCAAGGGACCGGACGGCATCCGGGACACCGACGACGACACGCCATTCACCAGCGTCAACGACGCGCTCCAGGCCATTGGGGTGGACGTACAGAACCGATCGGATATCACAGGTCGATTTACCGCGAATGAAGCCACAACCCGGATCGAAAGCACGGGTTCCACTCCTGGCGCGGTGAGACGCATCACCCTGATCCTCCGCAACCGCACCGGTCAGCCCGCCATTCTCGAACGCACCGAAGCCATCCTTCCCACTCCGTGAGCAAGATCCCCGAAAACATCCTACTCCTCCCCGGCGAATCCGGCTGGGAAATCTGGTCCGGCAACCCAGGCACCGGCTTCACCCTCGTGCGCGCCACCGATGCGGAGCACGCCGCCGACATCGGAGACCTGCCCGCCGGAGAGCTGCTGATGTTTTTCCCGGCGAAATCCATCACCGCCGTGCCGATGCGAGTCGCCAGTGACGACGAATCGCTCTTCAACGACCTCGCCACGCTCCACGCCGAACGCCTCGGCCTGCGGCCCGATCCCATGGCCGGCCAGCTCACCGATACCTTCGCCATCTCGCGCGAACCGGAAAACAGCGTTCTTCTGAACCTCCACCTCTGCGCTCCGAAAGAAGAGGACCTGCCGAAGCGCGGCCCGAACGGCTTCGACATTTCCGCCCGCGCCTATCCCCTCTCCGGAGACCGGATCGCCGTCTGGAAGGAATTCGGCCGCTGGGCCTTCGCCATTCATCAAAACGGGCACCTTCTCTACTGCCAGCTGACCTCCTCCACCGATTCCACCCCGGACGAACGCTGCGCACAGGACATCCGCCTCGCACTCACCCAGCTCTCCCTTCAGGGCATCGAAGTCTCACCCACCCAGCTCGACCTCTGGACCTCCCACACGGAACCCGCCCCCGCCATCCTGTCCCGGACCGTGGGCCTTCCCGTCAACAGCTCCGCCCGCCCGGCCCCCACCGTTCCCACTCCTCTCAGTAAAATCCTTCCCGCCGATGTCGGCGCGGCCCGCCAGAAAGCCAGACGGCGCAGCCAGATCACACTCGCCGCAGCCGCCCTCGCCACCCTTTACCTCGCTGCCATCGCCTGGTTCGGCTACAACCTCTGGAAAACCACCTCGGAAACCAAAAAACTCAATGCCGAGGCGAACGCCCTCGCGCCGGAAAGCACCGCCTACATCGACCATCTTCAAAAATGGGACGAACTCGCCGACGCCGTGCAGATGGAAAACTCCCCCGTGGACATCCTCTACCGCATTTCCCGCTGCATCCCCGTCAACAGCGGCCTGCGCCTGACCGACGCGGAAATCAGCTCCCGGGAAATCAACCTCAGAGGTGAAGCCCCCCTGCCGGACGCCGTGAAAAGATTCAGCCTGAACCTCAGCAAGAGCAACGATCTCGCCACCTTCACCTGGGAAACTCCCGAGCCCACCAACCGTGAACGCGGATGGGATTTCCGATATACCGGTCTCAATCAGACCGCCCTCGCCCAACCCTGATTTCCTACGCCCATTTCTCCACGACCCATGTCCGATCGCGAAAAAAAGCTCCTGATCTTCCTCGGCATCGCAGGATTCCTCATCCTGAACTTCGTCGCCTTCAACTTCTACCAACAGGCCGCCATCCGTGCCCAATCGGCCCGCAAAGCCGCCGAACAAAAACTCGCCAACACCCGCGTCCTCATCGCCAGCAAGGAGCAGATCCTGGCGGAAATGCAATGGCTCGCCGAGCACCAGCCGGACTCCATGCCCAGCCAGGACGTCCAGACCCGCCTCCAGCAACTCGTTTCCAAGGAAGCCCTCGCCGCCTCCCTCTCCGTCGGCACCCAGAAATTCCTTCCGACCGATGCCACGCCCGGCAACGCCTATCACCGCGCCAAATTCCAGATTTCCGTCAGCGGCCGGGAGGAAGCGCTCTATCGATGGTTCAATCAACTGAACGACCCCGCCGCCTTCCGTGCCGCCACCCACATCAAGCTCTCTCCCAACAAAACCGATGACACCCTGATCGACTGCTCCGCCACCATCGAACAATGGTTCATCCCACCCGCCTGATTTCCAAACCGCATGCCCCGATGAAAATCTTCCTTCCTTTCAAACTCCTTCCCACCCTGCTTTCCCTGCTGGGATTGGCGGGGCTGGCGGGTCAGGCCATGGCGGAAGTCCCCCGCAAGGCCCCGCTCACCCGCTACACCGGCCTGTGGACCAATTCCCCCTTCACCTCCAAGCCCCCGCCCGATCAGGCACCCGGCGTGGTCAACCCTCTCAACGATTACGCCCTGCTCGGCGTCTCCCCCATCGGAGGCGGCTATCGCGTGACGCTCATCAACCGGAAACAACCGGACGACCGCATCACCGTTGATAGCGACAACCCCCGCGGCGAGTTCAAAATCCTCTCCATCAATCGCAAACCCGGCGAGCCCCTCGGCACCACCGTCCGCATGAGCCATGGCCGGAACACCGGCTTCGTCAGCTTCGACGAAAAACTGCTGGTCCTCAAAGCCCCTCCGGCCCCGGCCCAAAACCCGAACCAGAACAACGGCCAGCAAAACAATCCCTCGCAACAAAACCAGGACGGCGCGGTTCAACCCACACCGAACGCACAAAACCAGAACCGCCAGAACACCGGCAATCAGGAACGCCGCCCGCGCGTGCTCCCTCCCGGCCAACAAAACCAGAACCGCGGCCGCGGGCCGAATTCCGCCCGCTAGATGATCTTGCCCTTCTCCGCCATTCCGCTCAATTTCACTCAAAGCTCCTTTCCCGTGTCTCTCGCCCGCCGTTCCATCTCCTTCCTCGCGCTCTCCGCACTGAGCACCTCTATCGCCACCGCGCAACCGCCGGAAGTCGAGTCAGTCCCCGCCCCGGAAGCCCCACCCGTCATCCCGGAAACCGGGCAAAGCGTCGCCATCAGCCCGGACACCAAAATCACCGAAGACATCACCGAACCGAAATTGAGCGGTAACGCCCTCGCCGGACTCTATCGAAAATACACCGGTCGCCGAGTCATCGTCACCTCCGCCGCCGCTGCCGCCGAATTTTCCTTCGTGCAGGAAGCCAGCCCTCAGGATCCCCTCACCTACGCCCAAGCCGCCGCGCTCCTAAGAAAAGCCGCTACCGTCGAAAACTTCGTCTTCGTCCCGGACGCCACCGATCCGAACCTCGACATCCTCACCCTCGCCGGCCAGGGCCTCAAACCCTCCACCCGCGGCCTCGAAGTTTTCAACGAAACCAGCACCCTCCCGCAAGGCGACGCCGTGATCTCCTACGTCATGAGCCTCCGCTACATCAAGCCGGACGAAGCCGTGCGCACCTTCACCCAGATCGTCGGCCAATTCGGCGAATACGGCACCATCGCCGCCGTGCCGAACGCCTCCGCCATCGTCATCACCGATAACACCTCGCTCATCCGCAAGCTCGTCCAGCTCAAGGAGGAAATCGACAAACCTTCCTCCCAGGTCAGCACCCGCTTCATCAAGGTCCAGTACGCCGACGTCACCGAGCTGGCCACCACGCTCACCACCATGCTGAACCCGCAGAAAACCGGCCAGCAAACCGCCGGTTTCCAGCGGAACCAGAATTTCAACCAGAATCAGGGCGGCAATGCCCAGGCGGGACAGGCCACCGTCGGCGCCGAAGAAACTCCCGTCCAGATCGTGCCGGATCCACGCACCAACCGCATCTTCGCTATGGGCCGCCCCGTCGATCTCATGTTCGTCGAAGGACTCATCCGCGAATTCGATACCGAGACCGACCAGAAAAACTTCCTCCGCCGCAAGCTGCGTTTCCTCAAGGTTTCCGAATTCCTGCCCATCGCCGAAGACGCCCTCACCCGCGCCTTCACCGGCACCGGTACCGTGGCGGGAACCACCGGTCAACCCGGCCAAGGCAATACCCAGGGCCGCCAAACCCAGCAGCAAACCACCACCCGCAATCAACCGACCTCGAACGTCGGTGGCGGCTCCTCCACCGGCGCCACCAACGCCGGAATCAGCTCCCTCGCCGCTCCGGACATTTCCACCGCTCCCGAATCCCGCCTCGTCGGCCGCACCCTGCTCGTCGCCGATAACATCACCAACTCCATCGTCGTCCAGGGCCCGCCCGCCGGCGTCGAAATCATCCAACGCTTGCTCGACCAGATCGACGTCAAAGCCGATCAGGTCATGATTTCCTGCGTCTTCGGACAACTTACCCTCATCGATGGCTGGAGCTTCGGCATGGACTACGCTCAGGCTCTCGGCACTTATCGAGTCGCGGGGCGTGGCGGCAGCGGCAGCGCGCCTTCCATTCCTCTCGACGGCACCGCCTTCAATCCCGGCTCCATTGCTGCCTCCGCAGGCCTCGGACTGTATGGCCGCATCGGCGACAACCTGAACGTCTATCTGAACGCCAAACAGAACGATTCGAACTTCAAAGTTCTCTCCCGGCCCACCATCTACACCGCCAACAATCAGAAAGGCGTAATTGTCAGCGGCACCCGGATCGCCATTCCCACCAGCAGCTACTCTTACAGCAACACCTCATCGCCCACGACGAACTTCGAATACCAAGACGTGGCTCTGAAACTGGAGGTGATCCCCTTGGTCAATTCACAGCGTGAAGTCACTCTCCAGATTTTCCTCACCAGCGACGACGTCGGCCAGGACCGGCAGGTCGGCACCGGAGACAACGCCTATTTCATTCCAGACATTCTCAACCGCCAGCTCGTCACCACCGTTACCGTTCCTAACAACGAAACCATCGCTCTAGGCGGCTTGATTACGGAAAACACGACCGACGGACGCACGGGCATTCCGGTTCTCAGCCGTATTCCGGTAGTCGGCCCGCTGTTCGGAACCAGGGACAAGAACAAGGAACGCGCCGAACTCCTCGTTTTCATCCAGCCCTCCATCGTCAGCGACACCCGCACACTCGATGACGTTCAGGCCGATGTAGACCGCCGTTACAAAACCTCCGGCGACACCCGCCGCTTCGCCGACGGCCCCGCCTCCACCCCACCCGTCACGGAAGTCACCAGCAAAGGCGACGTCTCCTACGAAACCGCACCACCCGCTCCCACGAAGCGCAAAAAAATCTCCGTCCCGAATTTCCGGCAATAAGAGCAATAAGGAGTCACGGCATTCCTGCCGTGATTTTAGAATGCGAAAGGGGTCGCGGCGTCCCTCCGCAACAACCTCAAGCTCAAATCGACAATCCTGTCACCCGCCTTAGATTGAACCCGTGCCTGGTGATTCTCCCCATTCGAGTGCTTCTCCACGAGTTCGCGGCCAACTGCTGCTCGCCGATCCTTCTCTCCGCGACGGCACCTTTTTCCGCTCCGTCGTCCTGATTTCCGAACACCTGCCGCTCGAAGGCGCCCACGGCCTGATCCTCAATCACCCCACCGGCAACGTCGTCGGAGATTTCCTCAAGGGAAAAGACTTCGTCTCCCTGAAACACCTCCCCGTCCACACCGGCGGCCCCGTCAGCCCGGACCAATTGACCTTTTCCGCCTTCTGGCGCACGCCCGAGCGCGGGCTGGAATGGGCGATCCGCATTTCCGCCGAGGAAGCCATCCAGCACTCCCAACGCTCCGGCACCCTCGTGCGTGCCTTCATCGGCTACTCCAGCTGGAGCCCCGGCCAGTTGGAAAACGAGCTGAAACGAAATACCTGGATCGTCACCCCGCCGCCATCCGGCCTGCTCGGTCTGGAGCACGATCCGAAATTATGGAACCACGTCATGGGCGGCATCTCCCCTCTGCACCGGATCCTCGCCGAAGCTCCTGCGAATCCCATTCTCAACTAGACCGATCAGCCCCATTCAGGATTACTTCAACCGCAGATGAACGTGAATGAACGCAGATGGAAAAGAAGATAAGAACGGCTGGATTCATTCTTCCATATCTGCGTGCATCAACGTTCATCTGCGGTTCAAAACCTTTCTCCGAATCCCCCTGCGCTTCATCTTAAATTGAAGCTTCCCATTTCCCCGCCTATTTCGCACCGATGGCCCCACGGTTCATCCTGAACGTACCCAGCCATGCCAGCCTCATCGCTCACTTTCAGTCCCATCGACGAAATCATCGCCGAAATCGCAGCCGGTCGTCTGGTCATCGTCGCCGATGATCCGAGCCGTGAAAACGAAGCCGACCTCATCGGTGCCGCCTCCCTCTGCACCGCCGATCTCGTCAACTTCATGGCCGTCCACGCCCGCGGCCTGATTTGCGCCCCCATCACCCGCGAGCGCGCCGAGCAACTCGACCTCCCTCAGATGTCCCGCCGCAACCGCGAGGGCCACAAAACCGCTTTCACCATCAGCGTGGACGCCGCCGAAGGCATCACCACCGGCATTTCCACCGCCGATCGCGCCCACACCATCCGCCTGCTCGCCGATGAAAACGCAACGGCGGATTCCCTCGTCCAACCCGGACACGTCTTCCCTCTCCAGTCCGCCTCCGGCGGAGTCCTGCGCCGCGCCGGCCACACCGAAGCCGCCACCGACCTCGCCACACTCGCCGGTCTGCCGCCCGCCGGATTCATCTGCGAAATCATCAACGACGACGGCACCATGGCCCGCGTCGGCCAGCTCGGCCCCTATCAGGAAAAACACGGCCTCAAGGCCTGCACCATCGGCCAGCTCATCGAATACCGCCGCCGCTCCGAGAAACTCGTCTATTGCGAGCAAACCATCAAAATGCCCACCGATTTCGGCGAATTCGACTGTCACCTCTACCGCGTCCAGACCGACGGCTCCCACCACCTCGCCCTTACCCACGGCGAAATCGATCCCGAAAAGCCCACGCTCGTCCGCGTCCACTCCGAATGCCTCACCGGCGACGTATTTCACTCCCAGCGTTGCGATTGCGGCGGTCAGCTCGCCGCCGCCATGGAACACATTTCAAAGGAAGGCGGCGTCCTCCTCTACCTCCGGCAGGAAGGCCGCGGCATCGGCCTGCCCGCGAAAATCCACGCCTACAAGCTTCAGGAACAAGGCCTCGATACCATCGAAGCCAACGTCAAACTCGGCTTCGGCGAAGACCTCCGCGACTACGGCATGGGTGCCCAGATCCTTTGCGACCTCGGCATCCGCCGCATCCGCCTGCTGACCAACAACCCGAAAAAAGTCATCGGCCTCGGCGGCTACGGCCTCGAAATCGTCGAACAACTCCCCATCGCCCTCCCCTCCAATCCCCACAACGAAAAATACCTCGAAACCAAGCGCCTCCGCATGGGGCATACGCTGTGATGGAGCGCCGACGTCCACATCGGCTCTTCTAAAATGGCGGAAAATGCCACTGGAGTGGAAACGAGATTTCGAGTAAGGTCGGCCCACGATGAAGCTGGAAGAAATCGCCGTCGAGGCTTCGCAACTTACCGAGAAAGAGAGAGCCGCTCTCGCCTCCCGGTTGCTCCATGGCTTGGAAAGCCCCGTCTATGAAGTTTCAGACGAAGACGTCCTGAGCCGCATTCGGGAAGCAGAAAACGACCCTTCCGTCTGGTTGACCTTCGATCAGTTGGTTTCAGGACTCAAACGTCGTGGAAATTGATTTTCATCGTCTCGTTCAACAGGATCTGGAGCAAATCCTCGAAAAATACGACGCGATTTCCGAACAACTCGCCGAGGATTTTCTGGCGGAATTCCGGATCGGCATCGACAAAATATCCCGTCATCCACAGTTTTGTCATTTCGATGCCTGCGGACTGAGACGCTGCAATCTGGAACGTTTCCCCTACCATTTCCTTTACGATCTCGGACCGGATTCCCTTCGCGTCTGGGTGGTGCGACACCATCGCCGCCATACCGGCTTCGGAACACGACGTTTCCAAAAATGATTTCCGGCGCGGGAATCCCTTTCATTCCGGCATTCCCTGTCTAACGTTCGACGTTCTCCCCAATCCGTCCTTGCGTCCCGCCGGATCTCTCCCGAGTGTTGCATGTCATGGAACTCGACCTCATCGACGTTCAGTTCGACCTCCGACACATCAAGCCGCGCGAGCTGGAAGAAGCCCTCGAGGACCCGTTTTGCGTGCGTTTCCTCCCGGATGAGGACCGCCCCGATGGCGCCTCGCGCTATTACGCCCTCGGCCGGACCGTCGCCGACCGCTACCTCTTTGTCGCCTTCGGCACCGATGGCAAAACCATCCGCGTCGTCGCTTCCCGCGAAATGACCGAAGCCGAGCAAAAATTCTACGACCGCAAATACGCGGAATACCGTTGAACGCCCTTTTTCCCATGACTCCCGTCACCCAATGGTCCGAAATCCCGGATTTCCCCGATGAAGCCACCGAAGCGGAATTCTGGGAAAACCACGAGCTCGATCCCCGCCTGATGGCCGCCTCCCTGCATGAAGCCGACGCGCGCGAATCCACCACCATCACCCTGCGCTTCGATCCCCGTATGCTCTCCCGCATCAAGCGCATCGCCCGCTCCCGCTTCCTCAACTACCAGTCCATGATGAAGCAGTGGCTCGCCGAGCGCCTCGAAGAAGAAATGCGCAAACAATAAAACGCAGCATCCCCCTTTCATGCTTCGTCTTCGGCGCAAATCCGGGTTCTGGCTCGGCTGTTTCATCGTGTGGCTCGTCACGCTCTGGATCCTCTCCTCCATTTCCGGCTCCGACACCCAGCTTCCCCCGATCAAATTTTCCGACAAAATCGCCCATTTCGGCTACTTCTTCGGCGGTGGTGGTTTGCTGACCGCCTGGTTCTACCGGAGAAATCCCGAAAACCCCGACTGGCCGGTCATCCTGCTCTCCTCCATTCTCATCCTCGCCCTCGTCGGCATTCTCGACGAATTCCACCAATCCTTCACCCCCGGTCGCAGCGGAAACGATCTCTTCGACTGGTTCGCCGACCTTGCCGGAGCCACCTGCGGCGCCCTCGTCTTCCGCCTCGTTCATCGCGTCGTGAAGTAGCATTCATGCCCGCACCCGGCCAAATCCGGGATTTTTTCTTCCCTAAGCCCGGCTCTGTGCCTACGAAGCCCCATCATGAGTCTCAACCAACTCGAACAACTGAAACAATTCACCACCGTCGTTGCCGATACCGGCGATTTCGAGTCGATGAAAGTGTATCAGCCGCAGGACGCCACCACCAACCCGTCCCTCATCCTGCAGGCCGCCGCCAAGCCGGAATACCGCCACCTCGTGGAAAAAGCCGTGGCTGAAATCAAGGCCAAAGGCATCACCGGTGCCGCCCGCACCGAAGCCATCATGGACCGCATCCTCGTCCTCTTCGGCCTCGAAATTCTCAAGATCGTTCCCGGCCGCGTCTCCACCGAAGTGGACGCCCGCCTTTCCTTCGACACCGAAGGCACCATCGCCAAGGCCAAGGAACTCATCGCCGCCTACGAAGCCGAAGGCATCGCCAAAGAGCGTATCCTCATCAAGATCGCCTCCACCTGGGAAGGCATCAAGGCCGCCGAAGCCCTCGAAAAAGAAGGCATCCGCTGCAACCTCACCCTCCTCTTTTCCTTCGCCCAGGCCGTCGCCTGCGCCGAAGCCGGAGTCCAGCTCATCTCCCCCTTCGTCGGCCGCATTCTCGACTGGTACAAAGCCTCCACCGGCAAGGACTATCAAGGCGACGAAGATCCGGGCGTGATCTCCGTGAAGCAGATCTACAACTACTACAAAAAATTCGGCTACAAAACCGAAGTCATGGGCGCCTCCTTCCGCAACACCAGCGAAATCACCTCCCTCGCCGGTTGCGACCTCCTCACCATCAGTCCCGGTCTGCTCGCCCAGCTTCAGGCATCCACCGAACCGCTCGAGCGCAAGCTTTCCACCGAAAGCGCCGCCGCACTCGACCTCGAAAAAGTCAGCTACGACGAGAAAACCTTCCGTTTCCTCTTCAACGAAGACGCCATGGCCACCGAGAAAACCGCCCAAGGCATCCGCGGCTTCGCCGCCGACATCGTGAAGCTCGAAAAGCTCATCGAGGAAATCGCCGGAGCGTAATTCCCTCGCACATCGCGACCTGATTTCAAAAAGCCACGCAGTTTCCCGCTGCGTGGCTTTTTTCATTCAGACCCAAGACGCAAGACTGGAAGATTCAAGAAAAGAGCCGCGTATACTTCTTCTCTTGTCTTGTGTCTTGCTTCTTCCAGTCTTGATTCTTCCTCCATGGCCAAAGGACTCGAAAAACACCAAGCCCGCCTCGAAGCCCTGCAACTCCTCGGCAAGGACCTCGCACGCCGAGCCAAGTCGAAATGCGAACTCACCGGTGCCTGCGGCGTTCCCCTTCGTCCCTACGAAATTCCCCCCGCCCCCGCCGAGCCGGACATCGAGCGCACCCTCCTCCTGTGCGAAGCCGTCCACGCCGCACTCGAAAAACCCTCCACTCTTGCCGGCCGCCAATGGCAGATCCTCGCCGAAGCCGTCTGGAGCGAATTCCCCGCCGTGCAGGTCGTCGCCTGGCGCATGCTCCAGCGCCTCGCCCAAAAAGAAGATTGGGCCCGCGAAGCACTCGACGCCGTTTTCCTCGACCCCGAAGTCGAGGCATGGGCCCAGGAAACACCTCTTTGAGTTCTTTTCTTCCGTCTCCAAGTCTTCCGTCTCCATCCGCAACTTTCGCTCGCTCCGGGCGTTCCACCCTGCATGCTGAGTGTCGCGATAGCATCGAGCCTCGACTATCCTGCCATGGAGGAAAAGCCCACTTACATCCCCACGGACGACGACACCCAGGATCACACGCTCATGGAGCGGATCGGAGCCGGGGACCATCAGGCATTCCGGATACTGGTCGAGCGGCACCAGAACGCCGTCATCGGCACCGTCGCCAAAATGCTCGGAAACGCCTCCGAAGCCGAGGACATCGCCCAACAAGCTTTTCTTCGCGTCTGGCGTCACGCCAAGCGCTACCGCCCGGACGCCAAATTCACCACCTACCTCTTCACCATCACCCGGAACCTCGTTTTCAACGAGACCCGCCGCCGCAGCCGGAAAAAGGAAGTCTCCGCCGATGAACGCGAGGAACACCCCTCGCTCCAGGCCGAAGCCAGCCCCGACCTCCAGCCGGACTCCGAACTCCTCCAGGCCGAGCTGCAAAAAGCCGTCGATAACGCCATCGCCGCCCTGCCGGAAACCCAGCGCATGGCCGTCGTGCTCCGCCGCTACGAAAACATGCCCTACGAGGACATCGCCGCCGTCCTCGGCCTCTCCGTTTCCGCCGTGAAAAGCCTGCTCTTCCGGGCGCGCACTACGCTGAGAGAAGCGCTCAGCAGTTACCTGGACTCATAAGCCCTATAAGACTCATAGGACCTATAGGACTTATCACTTGCCCAACAAGGCCAGCCGCCGCACATTCCGCGCGTCATGGCATTCGCCGATGTTTTCCCACAGCTCATGGAGCGCCCCACGCCCCTGATGCGGCGCTTCCTGCGCCTCATCGACGTGAAAACCGGCCCTCCGCTGGAAGAACTCGCACGCCAAAGCCAGCTTCTCACACGCCGCCACTTCGGCCGCACCATGCGGCTCTTCGCGCCGCTCTACGTCTCCAACGAGTGCGTCAACAACTGCTCCTACTGCGGTTTCTCCCGCGACGCACCCATCCTCCGCACCACACTCACCGTCGATCAGGTCGTGCGTGAGGCGAAGCACCTCCACGACCTCGGATTCCGCAACCTCCTGCTCGTCGCCGGAGAGCACCCGAAATTCGTCTCCGACGGCTATCTTCAGGAATGCCTGGACGCCCTGAAATCCTTCATTCCCACCCTCGGCCTCGAAGTCGGCCCCATGGAAGATGACCAGTACGCCGAAATCGTCGGCCACGGCGCCGAAGGACTCGTCGTCTACCAGGAAACCTATCACCGGGAAACCTATCAGAAACTCCACACCGCCGGTCCCAAGAAAAACATGGACTGGCGGCTGAACTGCCCGGAACGCGCCTACGCCGGAGGCTTCCGCCGCATCGGTATCGGCGCACTTTTCGGCCTCGCCGATTGGAGACACGAGGCCCTCGCCCTCTGCGCCCATCTCGAATACCTCTACAAACACTGCTGGAAGGCCCAATTCACCATCGCCTTCCCGCGCATGCGCCCCTACGCCGGAAACTACGAATACGAGCCGAATCCCGACCTCTATCTCTCGGATAAAAACTTCGTGCGCCTCATCACCGTATTCCGCCAGCTCTTCCCGCAGGTCGGCATCGTCCTCTCCACCCGCGAACCCGCCGCCTTGCGCGACGCCATCGCCACCCTCGGTATCACCACCATGTCCGCCGGCGCGCGCACCGAACCCGGCGGCTACACCGGAGCGGGGCACGACGACGTTCACCTCACCGTCAAAGGCCGCCGCGTCGAACTCACCCGAAAAACCGGTTGCGAACGCGCCACCGAACAATTCCAGATCACCGACCACCGCTCCGCGGCGGAAATCGCCGCCATGCTGCGCCGGAAAAACCTCGATCCGGTATGGAAAGACTGGGACGAAGCCCTGCTGGCCATGTAACGACGGTCACGGACCGCCGTTGCATTTCTTTTCCACCAGCCGATACTGATCGTGATAGATCCCCTGGTTGTATTTCCGGCAGCAACTGTAACACGCCACCGCCCGGCGGATCGGTTTCACCCGGTGAATCGTGAACTCGCAATGCGGACAGACATAGGAATGGTTCCGCTTCATCCTCCGGCGCTTGAACGGCAGATTGTGATACGGTTTTTCGTTGGCGATCCCCAGCTCCGCGCACGCCATGCGCCACTCCACCCCATGCGGCTCGATCCTGCGGCGTCCGCTGCGTTCGTAAGCGATCAGGTGGGCCAGCTCGTGCTTCAGCGTGCGCCAGAGTTCGTCCTGCCCGCACTCGTGGAGTTTGGGATTCAGCTCGATCGACCGGTCCGGCCACCAGGCACGCCCCGCGGTGGTCCGCATGCGCGGATTCCAGGAAACCCGGACCTTCCGGGAAAGCTCGGTCAGTCCGAACGCCCGGGACGTTTCCACACACCACGCCGTCAGTGAGGAATCCTCATTTGTCGGCTTCACCGGGGCGGATACCTTCCGCAAACGGAGCCACGCGTTCCATCTGAACTCCAGTTGTGGCGAGCCGCGGGCCATCGACTGACTCCTTAGCAGAGATTTTCATCTCTGGCAACGGGGTTGATGGAGGTTTGAAAACAAGTGCCACCACCCTTCACCCGCTGCCATGGCGGCAAATGAAACGGCTCAGGCGAACTCGCTGGTGAACACCGCCTTTTCGAAATCGCGGTTCATGCGCGCGATATGATCCACGCTGATTTCCTTCGGACAGGCGGCTTCGCACTCGTACTGGTTCGTGCAGTTGCCGAAACCTTCCGCATCCATTTGGCGAACCATCGCCAGCACCCGTTTCTCGCGCTCCGGCTGGCCTTGCGGCAGGTGACCGAGGTGGGAAACCTTGGCGGAAACGAAAAGCATCGCGGAAGCGTTTTTACAGGCCGCCACACAAGCGCCGCAACCGATGCAGGCCGCCGCGTCGAAGGAATTTTCGGCATCCGCCTTCGGAATCGGAAGCGCGTTCGCATCCACGGCCGAACCCGTGCGGACGTCGATGTAGCCACCCGCCGCGATGATGCGGTCGAAGGCGGAACGGTCCACGATCAGGTCGCGGATCACCGGGAAAGCGTTCGCCCGGAAAGGCTCGATCCAGATCGTATCGCCATCGGAAAACTTCCGCATGTGAAGCTGGCAGGTGGTCACTCCGCGATCCTTGCCGTGCGGAATCCCGTTGATCGTCAACGAGCAGGCACCGCAAATCCCCTCGCGGCAATCGTGATCGAAGTGAATCGGCTCCCGCCCCGCCTCGATGATGCGCTCATTGACGATATCGAGCATCTCCAGAAAGGAAGCTTCCGTAGGAATATCCTTCGCATCGTAGGTTTCGATTTTACCTTGGGAATTCGGGCCTGACTGGCGCCAAACTTTCAGAGTGAGATTCATGGAGGTGCTGAGGGTTGAAGATCGGGGTCGACGCTGAAAGTGTGGGATTTACCGCACCGCGACGCCAACAAAATAAAAGCAAACTCCCTGACGGAACGAGGAGAAAAATTCCGCAATCTTTCGTGAATCCTCCGCATTCCTGACGAGACAACCGGTAATATCCCACGGAAAAAATTCCGAAATTTTCGCATTCATGGCTTGACGACCTCCGCCCGGAATGCTTACCTCTCGGTGTCGCGACACTTGTAGGCGGCCCGATTGAGCATCCCTTTGGGTTTTTGGGTTTTTCCCGGGGAACATCAATCGGGCCGCTTCTTTTTTGCCCGCAAGACCCCGTTTTGCCGAATGAAACTCCACATCCGTGCCACGCCCAACGCCCGGACCAGCGAAATCATCGGTTGGGAAACCGATCCCCTCATCGGCCCGGTTCTGAAAATCCGCATCGCCGCCCCGCCGGTTGACGGTCAGGCAAACGCCGCTCTCCGGGAATTTCTCGCCAAATCGCTCGGCCTGCCGAAATCCCGGATCTCACTCGATAAAGGCGGCAGCTCCCGCATCAAAACCTTCATTCTCCCGGACGACACGCCGCTCCCTCCTTGAGACGGCATTTACGGATAGAAAAAGCGACCGAGGCCCGTTCACACGGATTTCCCCGGCCATTGCTGGTTCGGTTTGAACGGTTGAGCGGATTGCGGCGTGATGCGGCCGTCCAATACCCCATCCCTCCCGTCGATTTCCCATGCATTTTGCATCTTCTCACCACCCAAGCTGCAACGGTCACCCACCTCTTCGCTGACGCGCCATCCTGCAACTCCCCCTGCCACAAGGATTTCCGGCGCAACTATACATTCGGCACATCATGCGCTAGGATATCCGACGCCATGAACACTTCCAAATCCGCAAATCCAAAGCGGGCTCTTCGGGTGCCTGCATGGTCGCTCATCCTTCTCGCGATCTCCCTTCTGCCGCTCAAGGCGGTGGATTTCCAAGGCCGCTCCGCCGTTCCCGCCCCGACCGGATATTACAAGATCGTCCAAAGCTCGGACCCGATTTTCCCCAACGCGGCGAACCGGGAATGGTTCCTCGACTTCGGACAGGCCATTGAGCGCGGCAAGACCCACGGCACCGTCGCCGTTTCCCTTCGCGAAAATCCCCGCGTTCAGGTCAAGCTCCTCGTCTGGCAGCTCGATCCGGAAACCGGCACCTTGGTGATCGGTGCTTCCGAAGAAAATTCCCGCCGCGCCGTCGCCATCGGCAGTTGGCAGGTCCGCTCCGGAGCCTCCGGCCTTGTTCTTCACCGGGACCGCTATCAGGTCGCCCTGCAACGTGCCCAAGCCACCGACTGAATGATTCCCTCCACCTCCCGTTTCGCCTGAATGGCCCGCTTTCCTCAAAGCCGGGCCATTTTCATACCTTGGAAAGCAGACCTTCCCGATCAGGATTCTCCAACCGCGAATGAACGCCAATGGACGCGAATTCCTCATGATCTGCCAAAAATTTGGAAAATCCGGATTCCACTTCTCCAGAACTCCGAAGATTCCTCAATCTGTGCCGATTCGTGTCCATTGGCGTTCATTCGCGGTTAAATTTCTTCCTGCCTTGATCGCCCTGCCACATTCCATGGCCGTTTGCCTTTGACCACCCACCCCGGATTCCCTAGACCACAGGCCGTTAACTCCGACGATCATCATGTCCGCGACTCCCACTATCATTTATACCCAGACCGACGAAGCCCCGGCGCTCGCTACTTACTCGTTTCTCCCGATCGTCCAGGCGTTCACCAAACATTCCGGCATCACCGTGGAAACCCGCGACATTTCCCTCGCCGGACGCATCATCGCCAATTTTCCCGAAGCCCTCACCGATGACCAAAAAATCGGTGACGCCCTTTCCGAACTCGGTGCGCTGACGCTCAAGCCGGAAGCCAACATCATCAAGCTGCCGAATATTTCCGCCTCCGTGCCCCAGCTCAAGGCCGCCGTCGCCGAGCTTCAGGCGAAAGGCTACAAGCTCCCGGACTACCCCGAAAACCCGACCACCGACTCCGAAAAGGAAATCAAGGCCCGCTACGCAAAGGTCATGGGCTCCGCCGTCAATCCCGTCCTCCGCGAAGGCAACTCCGACCGCCGCGCACCGAAGGCCGTCAAGGACTACGCCCGCAAGCACCCGCACAAAAACCGCCCCATCCCGGCCGATTCCAAAACCCGCGTCGCCTCCCTTTCCGCCGGTGATTTCTTCAGCAACGAAAAATCCGTCACCCTCGCCGAAGCCACCACCGCCAGCATCGAACTGGTGAAAAAAGACGGCTCCACCCAGACCCTGCTGCCGAAGCTCCCGCTCCTCGCCGGTGAAATCCTCGACGCCACCTTCCTCAGCAAGAAGGCCCTTACCGCTTACTATCAGGAACAGATCGACACCGCCAAAGCCGAAGGCATCCTCCTCTCCCTCCACCTCAAGGCCACCATGATGAAGGTCTCCGATCCCATCATTTTCGGCCACGCCGTGAAGGTCTTCTTCAAAGATCTCATCGCCAAACACGCCGCCACGCTCGAAAGCCTCGGCGTGAACTTCAACAACGGCTTCGGTGACCTGCTCGCGAAAATTGAAACCCTTCCCGCCGACCAAAAAGCCGCCATCGAAGCGGACATCCAGGCCGCCTACGCCCACGGCCCCGGCCTCAGCATGGTCAATTCCGACAAAGGCATCACCAACCTCAACGTCCCGTCCGACGTCATCATCGACGCCTCCATGCCCCCGCTCATCCGCAACGGCGGCAAGGTCTGGGACGCCAAAGGCGACCTCGCCGATACCCTCGCCCTCATCCCGGACCGCTCCTACGCCGGGGTCTATCAGGCCGTCATCGACTTCTGCAAAGCCAACGGCCCGCTCGATCCCGTCACCATCGGCTCCGTCCCGAACGTCGGCCTCATGGCCAAAGCCGCCGAGGAATACGGTTCCCATAACAAAACTTTCGAAATCCCCGCCGACGGCACCGTCCGCATCGTCGATGACAAGGGCAACGTCCTCCTTTCCCACGAAGTCGAGGCCGGTGACATCTGGCGCGCCTGCCAGACCAAGGACATCCCGATCCAGGATTGGGTGAAACTCGCCGTCAACCGCGCCCGCGCCACCGGTGACCCCGCCGTTTTCTGGCTCGATAAAAACCGCGCCCACGACGCCCAACTCATCGCCAAAGTCGAGGCCTACCTCAAAAACCACGACACCACCGGCCTCACCATCGAGATCCTTCCTCCCGCCGAAGCCTGCACCTACAGCCTCGAACGCATCGTCAAAGGGCAGGACACCATTTCCGTCACCGGCAACGTCCTCCGCGACTACCTCACCGACCTCTTCCCCATCCTCGAAGTCGGCACCTCCGCCAAGATGCTTTCCATCGTCCCGCTCATCAACGGCGGCGGCCTCTTCGAAACCGGAGCGGGCGGTTCCGCACCGAAGCACGTCCAGCAGTTCCTCGAGGAAAACTACCTCCGCTGGGATTCCCTCGGTGAGTTCTTCGCCCTCGTCCCGTCCTTCGAGCACATCGCCGAGACCTTCGGGCTTTCCAAGGCCAAAGTCCTCGCCGACACGCTCGACGCCGCCACCGGCAAGTTCCTCGATTTCGACCGCAGCCCCGGCCGCAAGCTCGGCACCATCGACAACCGCGGCTCCCACTTCTACCTCGCCCTCTACTGGGCGCAGGCGCTCGCCTCGCAAAACGAAGACGCCGAACTGAAAGCGCTCTTCGCCCCCGCCGCCGAAGCCCTCGCCGCCCAGGAAACCAAGATCGTCGAAGAGTTGAACAACGTCCAAGGCAAGCCCACCGACATCGGCGGCTACTACAAACCTTGCGACGAAAAAGCCTCCGCCGCCCTGCTCCCGAGCGCCACCTTCAACGACATCCTCGCCGGAATTTAAAATCTGAAAGTGGTTGCTGCGTCCCGCAGCAATATCAAAAGCCCGCCGATTCCCAGAATCGGCGGGCTTTTTGATGGAGCAGGGACATTCCTGTCCCTGTTTCTTAAAACCCTTCGACGTTATTATCGAGATCATTTGGAATCGGTTATCGAGTCACCGATGTCAGCGAGAATCAGCGCGGCCTCTTGCAAAAACCGCGCTAAAAGAAAAATGAGCACCGCCGCAACCAGGCCTCCGATAAGAATCCCTACACCACCAATTAACGAATCCATCATTGTACTAACGCCAGCAAGAAAAGCCATTGAACCACAAATAATTGCAAGAACGTAACCCAATCCAGCAATAAAACCTATAATACCCCTAAAAACAGGATATGCTGTATTATTGCGAATTCGATTTAAGTATAGTTGTTTCTCTTGATTCATTTTGGTTTAATGGCTTAGATGAAGGCGTGCGAAAATAGACATCTCGACATCTGCTGAACCCCATCGCTTACCGGATGCTTGAAAAATTCCTGATGTAATAAGCTGCTGGGCAATCGTGCTGCAATCCGTTGAAAACTGTTGGTAGCCCACAGGCGTAAATCGGTAACCAAGACTCTGAGAAAGTAATCGATCAAGAACAGGACAGACGTCAGGACGGAGAAATCGAAGGTGTTTAGAAGCAAACGAAGGAGTGCCTAGGTCTGACAAGTGATTGAGCGCAACCAATGCGGATGAAGCCGGATGATGACATGCAAACGCGGGAATGGTGCTACTAAAGCTTGAAATGATTGCCTGTTGACTGTTCCGATTGAGGATGCGGCCCGCAATGCCTGCATAACCTCCCCAACGGCAAACGGCGCGAATAAAATCCTCTAACTGGGGAAACTGAAATCCCGACCCAATTAGCGCTGCGCCATCTCGCTCTAGTTGCTGAGTGCCGGCAACACGTTCAAGATGATACGCGTGCCATTTGGGAAAATCCTCAAATGGGATAGAGGTTCCGCCAGCGATCACAGTGTTATTTACGATTGAGATTGGCATCGTTAGTTTCTTCTACCATTGGAGATCTGCTTTTTCTTTATCAATCCGGGATTGAAGGCTGGAAATCGTGCTTTTGGTTTTCGAGATCTTTGCATCGTAATCCGCCTCCATCGCCTTGGCCTTGCTAATTCTGTCGGCGACTTCGGCACATTCGCTGGCGTTCGCCAAAACATAGATTCCTGCCGCGGCAGCTCCTATACCCGCAACAGTCTTCTCATCATCGCTGCTCTTGTCACTCAGTGCGACAGCGCCGCTACCTGCGGCAATACCCATCGCTGCAATGGCCATTTTATGGTCCATCGCGTAGTCTTTCATTTTTGTGGCGTGAGCATCCTTCTCTACTTGGGTTGCGGCTAACGACTGCCCCAAAATCGAAAGCTGGTTTTCGAGGCCTTCAATTCTGGTAATAGCCGAACGACGCTTGGCCTCCTGTTCCGCAGCAATGCGCTGTTTCTCAAGCTCGACTGTGCGAGCCTTGACATCGGCAAGAGACTCGGTGGATTCACCGGACGTCCATGTAACAATCACGATGATTAACAATACGAAAGTCGACACGGAAGATACCATCGAATAAACAACAAGCCATTTCGGACTCTTGTTCAAAGTGACAGAGGGAACATTTCCGGAAGTCGGCACATACAAAACATTTCTTGGCAGGGGTGGTGGCGTCGCCATAATCTACATATCTACATTAAAAAAAATCACTTTTCCCCATCTATCATTCTCTTCAATTGTGAGACCCGTCCTTCATAGATAATTCTTCGAGCAATATCTTTAAACTCCATGCAATTCACGCGAAGCAACTCCAACTTAGCCTCGTTATTCTTACCGTCCTTGATCAAATTCACGACATTTTCGATAAGCGGATCAATTTTTGCTGCAACGGAATCATCAAACTCCTTATTTTTCATTCCTTCCGCACCAAGAATCGCAGCTTGAATAGTCATTTTTTGAATAGTGTAATCATTAATCAAAGACTCATCCACACCCTTGAATACATTGGTATTCACCTTGGTTAATTCCGTTGTCGCTTCAGAATACTTTCCTTCCTTAAGTAAATCGCTGGCCTTTGCAAAGATAGCATCATACTCCCGTGCTTTTTTTAAGCCTTCCTCTGATGTTCCATTCGCTTGCACAGCCGAAGTTCCTTCCGCTGGTTTCTCTTTAACACGATTCACTTCCGACAAAGCTTCGCTCTTCGCACGATTCAGGATTTCGGCAGCTTCCGCCCGGGCTTTTTGAAGAATCGCATCCGCCTCGGCCCGGCTTTGCGTGGATGAATCCGTGTTAACCGGACGATATGCGGTAGGCTCCTCATCACGAAGCCCCGTGATTTTCCGAACCATCGAGGCCAACACTTTTTCCCGTTCCGAGGTCAGTCTCGCAAGCTCCTCTTCCTGACTCGTGTGGTTTAAACCCGAGGCTAGCAGGGATTCAGCATCCCTGAAATCGATCCATGAACGTTGCGAGGTTTTAAGAAGCTCTTTCCCACGATCGTTCAAATAGCCCAACAAAACCCGATAAGTCGCATTGAGTTTGGCGTCGCTCATCTGAACTCGCCGGGATTGGAGCAATTGGCTCTGCCCCAACGAAATCTGCGGGGAAAGGATAACAAGTGCAATGATTGCCGGAACACAGCTAAAAATTCGATCTTTCATGATCCAAAAATTTCTATTTACTTCACCACTTTTTTAACGGCATCCAGCGCTTGCTTGGCTTGATATTCACCAAGGGAAAACGTGCGGTCATCACTGGTATCCTTGATCCCATCCTTACCAAGCGAACGAACGGAAAAGCCCGCACCCGAAGAATACGCTTCATAAACGATCTGATTTCCCCAAGCATCTTTCATCCCGTTGATGAGATATTGGGCAATCGTCGCATCAAGCGACTTCCCGCCAACCTTCCGCTTTTCAATTCTGATGATCGCGTCTTTCAAAGCCGCATCTGTCTGGGTTTCCTTCTTGGAGTCGCCGAAGAATTCACTCACCGAACTGGTGCCTTCACTGGCGGATTTGCCGAAATCCAACAATCCGGTACAAAACGAAATCAAGGGGTTAAGCCCTATCATAAAAATTGGAATAAAGGGCAAAGCTCCGATAATCGATCCAGCATTCGCAAGTCCACGAGGCTTTTTATGGAGAGCACACAAACTGAAAATGAGTCCAAAAATGGAAGTCAATCCACATGAAAACAATCCGAGAATGGACAACACGAAGCCAGCCGTTCCCAGATCGTTGGATTCACCGACAACGCCGTTCGGTTGTTGCTGCTGGACGATGATGGTTTGTGGAGGAGCAGGCTGTATCTGGTGCTGTGGCACTTCATAAAAAACCGGGGCATGCACCACTTGATCGGATCTCACTGGCACCACCTGATCAGGGATAACCGGTGCATTTTGGTTTTCTTGAGGCTCTGAATTCATACGGAAGGAGGTAAAGAAGTCCTTTCCGGTGGCCGGGGAGTTCAGAGAGTCGTAGCAAGACGACCGCAACGGCCTTTAGCCGGAACCCGTAGGCTGCGGCTTGAACATGCGCCGCTGCCTCCCCGACCTTGTGTCGGTTTGGCAGCATCGTTGCGGTCGATGCTGACCGCTTGCTATGAAGGACTCTGACATCCCTGCCCGTGGAAACGGACATGCCTGTTACACCTTCTTACAAATGAAATGGCAACTAAAATTTCCGTTGCTGAATATCGAATCTGAAAAGCCCGCCGATTCCCAAAATCGGCGGGCTTTTCTTATGGAGCAGGGACACTCCTGTCCCTGTTTCTTGAAACCCTTCGGGACAAGAGTGTCCCGACTCCTTATTCCGCCCTGAACGCGAATCTCGCGATCAGCATCCCGGCCAGCATCATCGGCACAAACACCAACGCTTCCAGCCGCAGCGCGCCAAGCGAAACGATCGCCGGTCCGGGACAAAACCCAGAGAGTCCCCAGCCGATCCCGAAAATCACCGCACCCGCGATCAGCCGTTTCGTCACCGGATCGTTGCCACCGCTCGGCAGACTGTTTCCAAAAAATCCCCTTCCGCCGGAAATTTTCCGCCAGAGAAACATGCCGCCACCATAGGTCGCCAGCGCGCCCGCCATCACGAACGCCAGCGTCGGGTCCCAGTTTCCCGCCAAGTCGAGGAAACCGATCACCTTCCCCGGATCGGCCATGCCGGAAATCACCAGACCCGCACCGAACAGAATACCCGCGATCAGTAAAACGAAGAGTTTCATAACCGTCAAAAAACGTGGTGGGTGAGATAAACCGTAACGAATCCCGCCGCCATGAAGGTCAACGTGGCAACGATGGAATCCTTTGCGCCCAGGCCCATTCCGCAGACACCGTGGCCACTGGTGCAGCCACCGCCCAGCCGGGTGCCGAAGCCGACCAGCAATCCGGCGAGCGCCACCACCACCAGCGACTTCACCGGATGATAGGCCGGATTCAACGGAAACGCCAGAATGCCGCCCACGATCAGGCCTAGCAAAAACAGCCCTCGCCAGAACGTATCGCCCGGCTTGAAGAGGAAAAATCTGCTGAAAACCCCGGAGAGTCCCGGAATTTTCCCCGTGGCCAGAGAAGCGATCAGACTGGCCAGCCCGATCAGCACCCCGCCAATGAGCGCGTGGATGAATTCAAGTTTCATAAGATCATCGTGAAAAAAACCGCAAGCGAGTCGGTGGACCGATCTCTGAACATGAAAACAGACGCCGGAAGCTCCGGTGGTCTTGGAAAAGCAGGAATACCCTGAATCGGCCCGGCATTTCCAGCAATTCTTATTCGCAAGATCCGCCCGCTTCGCGATAGCTTCCCGCCATGGCCGAAGTCCAATCCACCTTCCAACTCTCCGTCGGCACCGCCGCTCCCGATTTTTCCCTTCCCACCGCCGACGGAGCGATCCGCACGCTCTCCGACGTGCGAGGCCCGCGCGGCCTGCTCGTCGTTTTCGCCTGCAATCATTGTCCTTACGTCGTCCACCTCGCCGACGTTCTCGGCCAACTTGCCGAACAGATTTTCCCGATGGGCGTCGGCACCGTCGCGATCAATTCGAACGATCTCGAAAAATACCCGCAGGATGGTCCCGAGTTCATGAAAACCTTCTCCGACGACCACGGCTGGGAATTTCCCTATCTGCTGGACGAGTCCCAGGAAATCGCCAAAGCCTACGGTGCCGCCTGCACCCCGGATTTCTTCCTCTTCGATGGCGAGGGAAAACTGTTCTACGCCGGGCAATTCGACGAAACCCGCCCGAAAAGCGGCCAGCCCGCCACCGGCAAGGACCTGGAAAACGCCATCGACCTCCTCCTCTCCGGCGAAACCCCGCCCGCGAAGCCGTATCCGAGCAGCGGCTGCAATATCAAGTGGAAGGAGTGAGCGTGAAAGTAGCTGGGCCGTCCCGGCCCAGTCCGTTCCCGGAGCGTCTCGCTCCGGTGTGTGATAAAAGCGGGGCTGGAAGCCCCGGCAACTGCCTGGGCCAAGATGGCCCAGCTACTTTTCGATCAACTCCACCAGTTCCTCCGCCGGTTTCGACAGCGGAATCCCGCGCTTTTTCAACAAACAGATCGTCCGCTCCGGCATCGGGTCCTGAAACCTCCGCAGATTCACCAGCGGCAACCGCCGCGACGCCACCGCCAGCTCCGGCACCACCGCGATACCCATTCCGGCCCCGACCATCGCCAGCGCGGTTTCCAACTGGTCGCATTCCAGCTTCGGGTCGAGCCGTTCGAGACGGCAGATTTTCAACGTCCGATCCGTCAGGCAATGGCCATCGCTCAGGTGGATCAGCGTTTCCGGCTGCAAATCCTCCGGACGCGGCAGCCGCTTTCCTCCGGCCAACGGATGATCGAGCGGCGTGGCGAGCAGCAAAGGCTCGTAAAACAGCACCTTCATATGCAGGGACCACTTCTTGAGATCCTGCGGCGTCACATCGCTGAGAATCGCGAATTCGATGCTGCCATCCACCACCTGCTGGATCAGCCCGCCCGTTTTTCCCTCGCGCACCTGCAAGTCCATGCGAGGAAACGCCTCGCGAAACGGCCCGAGGATTTTCGGTAACAGATAAGGCGCGATCGTCGGGATCACTCCGAAAACGAGCCTTCCTTCATGGATTTCCTGCCGTTGGGCAAACCGCGCTTTCAAGGCGTCCGTCGCGTCGAGAACCGCCAAGGCATGCTCCAGGAAAATTTTTCCCGCCGCCGTCGGCTCCACACCGCGCGGCTGCCGACGGACCAGCGGCTCGCCGAGTTCTTCCTCCAGCAACTTCAACTGCTGGCTCAACGATGGCTGGGAAACATGGCATTTCCGCGCGGCCTTCGTAATCGAGCCTTCCTGCAAGATCGCCACCACGTATTCGAGTTGCCGCAATTCCATTGATATAGGAAATAACTATATCAGACATTGGAATCCAGTCATTTTTCTTCTGGATGGATTCCGCTATGACCTTCCCCATGGCAACCCAACTCACCACCACCGGCGGAAACCCGATTTCCGATAACCAAAACTCCCTCAGCGCCGGACCACGCGGACCGCTGCTGTTGCAGGACTATCAACTCATCGAAAAACTCGCCCACCAGAACCGCGAACGGATTCCGGAGCGGACGGTTCACGCCAAAGGCTCCGGTGCCTTCGGCACGCTCACCATCACCCACGACATCACGCGCTACTCGAAGGCCTCGGTGTTTTCCCAAATCGGCAAGAAAACCGACGTGCTGCTGCGTTTTTCCACCGTCGCCGGAGAACGCGGTGCCGCCGATGCCGAACGCGACGTGCGCGGCTGGGCGCTGAAATTTTACACCGACGAAGGAAACTGGGATCTCGTCGGGAACAACACCCCCGTCTTCTTCGTCCGCGATCCTCTGAAATTCCCGGACTTCATCCACACCCAGAAGCGCCACCCCCGCACCAACATGCGCAGCGCCACAGCCATGTGGGACTTCTGGTCTCTCTCGCCCGAATCCCTCCATCAGGTCACCATCCTCATGTCCGATCGCGGCCTGCCGCTGAGCTACCGCCACACAAACGGCTACGGCTCCCACACCTACTCTCTGCTCAATGCGGCCGGAGAACGGTTCTGGGTGAAATTCCACTTCAAGACCCGCCAGGGCATCAAGACCATGACCAACCGCGAAGGCGAACAGGTCATCGCCAAAGACCGCGAATCCTCGCAAAAAGACCTCTACGAAGCCATCGAAGCCGGGAATTTCCCGCAATGGGACATGAAAATCCAGATCATGCCCGAAGAGGACGCGGAAAATTGCCCGTTCAATCCCTTCGATCTCACCAAGGTCTGGCCGCACGCGGATTATCCGCTGATCGACGTCGGCGTGCTGGAGCTGAACCGGAATCCGGAACACTACTTCCAACAGATCGAACAAGCCGCCTTTTCCCCGTCGAACATCGTGCCCGGCATCGGATTTTCCCCGGATAAAATGCTGCAAGCCCGCATCTTCTCCTATGCCGACGCCCACCGCTACCGCGTCGGCACCTGGTATGCCGCACTTCCGGTCAACCGCCCGAAAAGCCCGGTCAACCACTACCATCAGGACGGCACGATGAACGCGGGCTACAGCACCTCCTCAAACGCCTACTACGAGCCGAACAGCTTCAACGGACCGGTCGAGGACGCCCGTTTCGCCGAGCCACCGCTGAAAATTTCCGGCGATGCCGACCGCTGGAATCATCGCGACGGGAACGACGACTACACCCAGCCCGGCAACCTGTTCCGCCTGATGAGCGAAAATCAGCAGGGCCAGCTTTTCTTCAACATCGCCGAAGCCATGCAGGGCGTGCCTCAGGAAATCGTCGATCGCCAGCTCGTCCACTTCGATCGCGCGGATCCCGCCTACGGTGCCGGAGTCCGTTCCGCGCTCGCCGCTCTCTCCGACGAAGTCACCAACAACATTTCCGTCCAGGAAGAACCCCAAGCCGAACCCTCATGATCACGCCCGAGGAAGAAACCCGCTACGCCGAGCTCCAGCAAATGGCGCTCGACGCCGCCCGCACCGGCGACGACGCCGTGCTCGCCCCGATGCTCGAAGCCGGAATGCCCGTCAACCTCGCCGACGAAAAGGGCAACAGCCTGCTCATGCTCGCCTCTTATCATGGCAATCTGGAAACCTCCCGCCTGCTCCTGCGGGCGGGGGCTTCCCCCGACCAACGCAACGCCCGCAACCAGACACCCCTCGCCGGCGTCGCCTTCAAGGGCGGGCTCGAAATCGCCAAACTCCTCGTCGAGCACGGCGCCGATCCGAATGCGGACCAAGGTGGCGGCCGTTTTCCCATCCACTTCGCCGCGCTCTTCGGCCACCGGGAAATGGTCGAGTATCTGGAAACCGTCAGCCCGCTCCCGAAAACCGCGCGCTTGCGCCTCCTCGCCCGCGTCACCAGCACCATCCGCAGCCTCTTCCGGACCGCCGACGTCCACGTCGGCCCCACGCCGCATCGCTCTCATTCATCCTGAATACGGAACCCGTATTCGCGGATCGGAGACTTTGAAATCCTTCGTATTTCTCGTCACCAAAATACAGCCCTCCACATCTGCCGTTGCGAGAATGATCGCATCCGGCAGTTTGAGGCGGGCTGATTTCCTCAGTGCCACCGCCTTACGGGCGACATCCATAGAAAGCGCCACTTGCCGCATGGAACCCAAAAGAATTTCCGCAGCTTCCTTCTCGGCATCACGATCCGCCCCACACATGATTTCCATCCAGGAAATGATCGAATAACACGGATCGTCGTATTGATCGAGTTCAGCCTTCGCCCGCTCGTCACCCTGCAAGTAATCGATCAGCACATCACTATCGATGACCGCTTTCATGAGTCCCACTCCTCACGCATTTCCCGGATAAAGTTCGGCACGTCCAACTTCTTGCTCTTCCACGCGCCAAATGCCGTGTGGCGGGAGTTTTTTTCTCTCCGCTCAAGAAGTTGTGCGACCGCACGCCTGACAGCCTCGGCCCGGGAAATCCCCAACTCATGGCAATATTCGCTGAGTTCCCCCAATTGGCTTTCAGGAAGATCAATGATCGTTCTCATGATGGCGTTATCATTTATCATTACGGGAGATTTGTCAATTCCCCGCCCCCCTTCTTTACCCTTGCCAAGTCGTCTCCGTCCACTAGTCTCGCCCTCCGTTTTTCTATTTTCCGTGGACAGTTGGCGCCCTGGCGTCCGCGGAACTATCCCACAGGGCAACGCCGGCAGGAAAACGAACCAATAACCAAACCATAAACCAAACAACCAAAATGGCTTACGCAATTGCGGAACCAAACCAAGAACTCGTCAGTCTCATCGATTCCAAATTCCGCGAATTCCGCGAAGGATCGATCGTAAAGGGCACGATTCTTGAAATCCGTCCACAAGTCGTCCTCGTGGACATCGGCTACAAGTCCGAAGGCGCCATCCCGTCCAACGAATTCGAAGACGAAGAAATCGAAGTCGGTGACGAAATCGAAGTTCTCCTCGAAAAGCTCGAAAACGACGAAGGCATGGTCGTCCTTTCCAAGGAAAAGGCCGCTCACAAGCAAAACTGGGAAAAGATCGTCAAGGTGTTCCAGGATGGCGGTCTCGTTCGCGGCAAGGTCAAGTCCGTCGTCAAAGGTGGCCTTACCGTCAACGTCGGCGTCGAAGCCTTCCTTCCAGGCTCCCAAGTGGACATCATCCCGCCGAAAGACCTCAACGAATACGTCGGCAACGTCTACGAATTCAAGATCGTCAAGGTCAACGACGAGCGCAAAAACATCGTCCTTTCCCGCCGCGAAGTCATCGAAGCCGAGCGCTCCGAACTCCGCCAGCGTTTCC
>JASGEP010000014.1:0-147565 GCA_047606285.1 Luteolibacter sp.
AACACAACGAACGACCCGTTCGTCTATCGGTTAGGACTCCAGATTTTCATTCTGGCAAGAAGGGTTCGATTCCCTTACGGGTTGCCAAACAAAGGCCTCTGCTCACACGGCGGAGGCCTTTTCCTTTTTCATCGGGTTGATGGTTTGGAGTTGATGGTTGATGGTGAAGAACCAGAGTTGCGCCGCCGGGATCATTCTTCCTCTTTCCATCAACCCTCAACCCAAGACCATCCAACTCTTCCACCGTGACCGCTTCCGAAAAAGCCTCCGCCGTGCTCGCCCGCAAAGGTCGGCGGCCCGTCGCCGCGTTGACGGCCTACGATTATCCGACGGCACGTTTGCTCGATGAAACAGGCGTCGACGTGCTGCTCGTCGGAGACTCCCTCGGCATGGTCGTGCTCGGATTTCCGGACACCACCCACGTCACGCTCGATCACATGCTGCACCATATCGCCGCCGTGGCCCGCGCCCAACCGAAAGCGCTCATCGTCGGCGACCTGCCGATCCACACCTACGAAACGCCCGAGCAAGCACTCGCCACCGCCCGAAAACTCGTCGCCGCCGGAGCCGAGGCCGTGAAACTCGAAGGCGGTCTTTCCAAAGCTCTCCACGTCCGCGCCATCACCGAAGCCGGAATCCCGCTCATGGGCCACCTGGGCATGCTGCCCCAACAGGTCCTCGAAGAAGGCGGCTATCGCAAAAAAGGCAAAACCCCCGAGCAGGCCGAAGCCCTCGTCACCGACATTCTCGCCCTCGCCGACGCCGGAGCGTTTTCCGTCGTCCTCGAATCCATCGTCGCCGACACCGCCCGGAAAATCACCGCCGCCTCCCCCATCCCGACCATCGGCATCGGTTGCGGCGAGGCCACCTGCGACGGCGAAGTCGCCGTCATCACCGACCTGATCGGCTCCTACCCGTGGTTCGTCCCTCCCTTCGCCAAACCGGAAGCCGATGTCGCCGGAGCTATCCGCACCGCCGTGGAACGTTACATTTCCAAGGTGCGGGGAAGTTGATGGTTTTTGGTTGATGGTTGATGGAAAGAACCCAAGAACTCCGCCCACTGGGAGCACGGGGACTTCAGTCCGATCCAAAGAATCCGGCCAACAAAGCGAAACGGACTGAAGTCCGTGCTCCAGAATCCAGCCAGCAAAGCCAAGCGGACTAAAGTCCGCGCTCCAATTTTCCTTCGTGCTCCTCTACCTCCACATCCCGTTTTGCCATCGGGTCTGCCCCTACTGCTCGTTTTACAAGCACACTCCGGGCAGCACACCCATCGGCGCGTTTGTGGAGGCTCTCGGAAAAGAAGCCCGACACCGCATTTCCGCCCTCCCGGAAAAACCGCGCACGCTCTATCTCGGTGGCGGCACGCCCAGCATGCTCTCGCCGTCGCATTTGAAAAAACTATTCGGCTCGCTCCACGAACAACTCGATTTCTCCACGCTGGATGACGTCACGCTCGAAGCCAATCCCGCGACTTTCGACCTCGCCAAAGCCCGCCTGTTCCGCGATCTCGGCGTCACCCGCATTTCCCTCGGCATCCAGTCCTTTACCCCGCACGTCCTGAAAATCCTCGGTCGCGAACACTCCGCCGAGCAAGCCAGCCAAGCCGTGGAAATCCTCCGCGAAGCCGGAATGCCCTCGATCAATATCGATCTCATGTTCTCTATCCCCGGCCAGTCACGGGACGATTGGGAAACCACCCTGCGCCACGCGATTTCGCTGAAACCCGACCACATTTCCGCCTACAACCTCACCTACGAGGAAGACACCGCCTTTTTCGAATCCCTGAAACGCGGCGAAATGCGGGAAAACGAAGACCACGACGCCGACTTCTTCCACCTCGCCGACGATCTCCTTTCCGCCGCCGGATTCGACCACTACGAAACCTCGAATTACGCCCGCCCCGGCCATCAATCCTCCCACAACCACGGCTACTGGCGCGGCGAAGACTATCTCGGCCTCGGACCCTCCGCCGTTTCCACCATCGATTCCGTCCGTTCGAAAAACATCGCGGACACCGCGCAATACGTCGCCCGGATCAACACCCTCGGCCATGCCCTTGTCGAAAGTGAAGCCCTCGATCCCGAGGACCGCCGCCTCGAACGCATCGCCCTCGGCCTGCGCACCAAAGAAG
Organism: Luteolibacter sp.; assembly: GCA_047606285.1. Classification (GTDB taxonomy): domain Bacteria; phylum Verrucomicrobiota; class Verrucomicrobiia; order Verrucomicrobiales; family Akkermansiaceae; genus Luteolibacter. Next base: position 2,135 of record JASGEP010000014.1, read on the forward strand.
GCATCCCGCTTGCCCTGCTCCACCGGGACGGCCTCTCCCGTGCCCGGATGCTCACGGACGAAAACCTCGCCACCATCGAAAACGACCGACTCATCCTCATCCACCACGGTCGCGCACTCGTCGATCCCATCGCGGCGGAGCTGGTGTGACTCCACTACGGAATCACATACGCGTCCGGAATTCTCTTATCCAGCGTGACCAGCTGCATCGACATGCTGTCGGCCAATCGCAGCAAGTGACCGTCCGTGACCTGCTTCGCGCTCAAAACATACGCGGGCAAGTCCTTGGCGCTCAGACCATCGGGTAACAACACGAACGGGACCTTGCTCGTCTCCTTCAAGCCCTCCAACGTCTCCACCGCGCCGGGGATGTCATTTTCAAATCCGGCCTGAACACTCACCCGCACAAACCCCAACTCGGTGATCGCACAAGTGGCCAACCGCTCCTCGGAACCGATCAGCGAAGCAAACCATCGCAACACCCGAACGTGCTCCGCGTGGCCACCATGTGCCAGAGCGATCAGGACATTGACATCGAGCAGAAGACTCACGGTTCCTCCTCCAAAAGCTCCTGAATCATCTCACTGGTGACAGGCTCCACCCCTTGAGGCGCTTTCGTCACCCGAAGACCCGTAGCAGGATCGATCCGATATTCCCTCACGGTTTTTTTCGGAACCTCGGGCCGCAAAATCACCGAATCCCCCTCCACCACGCACACGAACTTGGTCCCCGGCGTCAGGTGCAACTGGCTCCGGACCAATCGGGGCAAAACAACCTGCCCTTTGCTGGAAAGCGTCGTGGTAACCATACAGCCACCCTACTCCGGAAAAGCCTCTTGTCCAGTAAGACGATCTTACCCTAATGAAAATCGATCGCTCTCAATGCTCTTCCTGCGCCGGTTCGCCGGTCTCGAAGCGCATCAGGTCCGCGATGAAGGTGAGCGGAATGTGGCCGGTCTCGCCGTTCCGGTTTTTCGCCAGCACCAGCTCGGCGCGTCCGGCTTCTGCGGCTTTTTCTTCCTCGGATTCCGCATAGTAGGCGGTCCGGTAAAGCAGCCCCACCATGTCCGCGTCCTGCTCGATGGAGCCGGATTCCCGCAGGTCCGACATCCGCGGCACACCCAGCGATTTTCCCGTCCGGCTTTCCGGCCCCCGGTTCAGCTGGGCGAGGATCAGGATCGGGATTCCCAGTTCTTTCGCCAGCCCCTTGATCCCGGCGGAAATTTCCGCAATTTCCCGCTCCCGGGAGTTTTCCGCCTGCTTGGTGCGGGATTTCATGAGCTGGAGATAGTCGATAGCAATGAACTGAATATCCTCGTCACGCTTCTTGCGCCGCGCCTTCGCTCGCAACTCGTTGATGGTGATGCCCGGAGTGTCGTCGATGAAAAGCTTCGACTTCGCCGTTTCCTCCGCCGACCGCTTGATCCGCATCAGATCGCCCTTGGTCGGCGTATAACCCCGCGAAAGCTGGCTCATCGCGAATTTCGACCGGGAAAACACCAGACGTTGCACGATCTGGAAGGCGCTCATTTCGCAGGAAAACACCATCGTCGGCTTCCCTTCGTTCATGCAGATGTGCTCGACGATATTCATCATAAACGAGGTCTTTCCCATCGAGGGACGGGCCGCGACGACGAACATTTCCCCGGGTTTCAGACCACCGCTCATCCGGTCCAGCACCTCAAAGCCGGTGGGCACCCCCTGAGCGCCTTTTTCACCCGCGAGCAACGCCTGAAACTGATCGATCACCTCTTTCACGGACGACTTGATCGTCGGTGCCACATTCGTTTCCGAACCTTCCCGAATCGCCAGAATCTTCGCCTCCACCGTGTCCAGCAAGGTCGCCACCTCATCCGGTGCATCGTAGGCCTGGGCAATCGCCTCGTTCGAATTCTGGATGATCGAACGCAGCACGAACTTCTCCTTCACCATCTGCAGGTGATGCCGGAAATGCCCGGGCGACGGAGCATAAGTATAGAGCTCCGAAATCGAGGCCGGTCCCCCCACCCGGTCCAGCAAACCCTTGTCTAAAAGCTTCTGCACCAGCGAGACCAGCTCCACTTCGGCCCCGGCCTCGAAAAGCTCCACAAGGAATCCGTAAAGAGTGGAATGGGACGGCAGATAAAAATGCTCCTTCGTCAGCTTTTCCTCGATCGCGATCCCGATATAATCCTGCGGCTCCTGCAACATTGAGGACAACAAACTCTTCTCCGGCCCCAGCGCATGCGGCAGCGCGCGCGTCACATCCTCCGCCGGAGGAGTCGCATTTTGCTGGAGAAATGCGGCAGTTTTCGGAAATGAAGGTGGAGCTTGGGTGTCGGCTGGCATGAAGGGGAAGAAACTATGCTCAACCTCTCGCATCGTGGTCAATATCACTTAATGTTAATAACTTGGGCAGATCTCACTAAGTGACTGATTTCGCCCGAAAAGCCGCAACTGCCATGCGGATGACAAATTTTCGTCTGCACCGATCACTGATCACCGCTCACTCGGCACTTTTCCTCTTCCCTGAAAACTGAACACTGAAAACTTCCCCACTTCCCATGCGCACCATCCTCCAACGCTCCCTCGAAGCCTCCGTCACCGTGGACGGCATCGTCGTTTCAAAAATCGGTCCCGGCCTGCTTGTCCTCCTTGGCATCGAAGACGGCGATGGAAACGACGACATCGCCTGGCTTGCTCCGAAAATCGCCCAGATGCGGATTTTCTCCGACCCCGCCGGAAAAATGAACCTCTCTGTTCGAGACATCGGCGGCGAGATCATCGTCGTCAGCCAGTTCACCCTCCACGCCTCCACCAAAAAAGGAAATCGCCCCTCCTTTCTCCGCGCCGCCGCTCCCGGCATCTCCGAGCCGCTTTACGAAGCCTTCTGCTTCGCTCTCGAAAAAGAACTCGGAAAACCCGTGGGACGCGGGATTTTCGGAGCCGACATGAAAGTCGCCCTCGTCAACGACGGCCCCGTCACCATTCTCATCGACTCGAAAAACCGGGAGTAAATGGCATGGAGCGCCGGTGTCCTCACCGGCTTTTCTTCCCAGTCGCGTGCCGGTGAAGACACCCACGTTCCATGCCCTAAAACCTGCTCTTGCATCCCCCGAATGCGCTGCCTACGGTCGCCCCGCCGTGCCGATTAACGCCATTCTTGCCCTTGAAGACGGACGCTGTTTCGAAGGTTACGCCTTCGGAGCCACCGGAACCACCACTGGAGAAATCTGTTTCAACACTTCCATGTCCGGATATCAGGAAGTGATTACCGATCCGTCCTACCGCGGCCAAATCGTGGCCATGACCTATCCGCAGATCGGAAACTACGGAGTCAATCCCGAGGACGGAGAATCGAAGGAACCCCACATCCGCGCCTTCGTCATCGGTGAGCTTTGCGAAGTCCCGTCGAACTGGCGCTCCATCCAGCCCCTCTCCGAATACCTCTCCGAACACGATATCCTCGGCATCGAAGGCATCGACACCCGCTCCCTCACCAAGCACCTCCGCTCGCGCGGAGCCATGCGCGCCTGCGTCACCACCGAGCTCGATCGCGAAGCCGCCATCGCCGCCGCCAAGGAATCCCCGTCCATGGAAGGTATGGACTACGTGAAGGAAGTTTCCACCCCCACCGGCTACAAGTGGGAAGAGGAATCCCGCGAATGGAAGCTGCCGAACGCTCTGGCCAACGATTTCGAACAATACGCCGAGCTGCCACCCGTGCGCCATCGCATCGTCGCCTACGATTTCGGGATCAAATACAACATCCTCCGCCGCCTCCGCCAGGCGGGCTTCGAAGTGGAAGTCGTCAACTCCACCGCCACCGCCGAGGAAGTCCTCGCGAAAAATCCCGACGGCGTTTTCCTCTCCAACGGCCCCGGCGATCCCGCAGCCCTCGGCTACATCCACGACGAGCTGAAAAAACTCATCGGCCAGAAGCCCATCTTCGGCATCTGCCTCGGCAACCAGCTCCTCGCCCACGCCTTCGGCGGCAGCACCTTCAAGCTCAAGTTCGGCCATCGCGGCGGAAACCAGCCCGTCAAGGACCTCCGCACCGGGAAAATCTCCATCACCTCCCAGAACCACGGCTTCGCCGTCGACCCCGCGTCGCTTCCCGACAACGTCGAAGTCACCCACGTAAACCTCAACGATGGCACCGTCGAAGGCATGCGCCACAAGGACCACCCCGTCTTCAGCGTGCAATACCACCCCGAAGCCGCCCCCGGCCCGAACGACGCCGCCTATTTCTTCGAGGAATTCGCCGCTCTGATCGATCAAACCAAATAATCCGTCCGATCAGTCCGATCCGACCCACCATTTCTCATGAACACCATCATCGTCGGTCTCCAGTGGGGAGACGAAGGCAAAGGCAAAATCGTCGATTACCTCACGGAATCCGCTGACGTCGTGATCCGCGGCCAGGGCGGCAACAACGCCGGTCACACCGTCATCGCCAACGGCACCAAATACGTCCTTCACCTTCTCCCTTCCGGCATCCTCTGGGATGACAAGACCAACGTCATCGCCAACGGCGTCGTCATCGATCCCATCGGCCTCGTACAGGAAATCGAGCGCATCGAAGGCCAGGGCATCGCCATCACGCCGGACAAGCTGCTCATTTCAGACCGCGCCCACGTCGTTCTCCCGCTTCACAAAGAACTTGACGCCGCCCGTGAAGCCGCCCTCGGCGACCAGAAAATCGGCACCACCAAGCGCGGCATCGGCCCCGCCTACGCGGACAAGATCAACCGCTGCGGTCTCCGCATGGCGGACCTCCTCGACCGCCCGTTCACCGAAGCCCGCATCGAAAAGCGCGTCGAGGAAGCCAACGAAGTGCTCGCGAAATTCAACCTTCCGACCTTCACCGCCAAAGCCGTCATCGAAGAAGTCTACACCGCCTTCGAGCGCCTCCGCCCTCATATTTCCAACACCATCGCCAGCGTTTACACCTCTTGGAAATCCGGGAAAACCCTGCTGTTTGAAGGCGCACAGGGCACCCTGCTCGACATCGATTTCGGCACCTACCCCTTCGTCACCTCCTCCAACACCACCGCCGGCGGCTCCTGCACCGGCTCCGGCCTGCCTCCGACCGCTATCGATGCCGTCATCGGCGTCTGCAAAGCCTACACCACCCGCGTCGGCTCCGGCCCGTTCCCGACCGGCGACGAAGGACTCTCCGAATACCTCCACGGCCTCGGCCGCGAATTCGGCGCCACCACCGGCCGTCCGCGCGGTTGCGGCTGGCTCGATACCGTGCTGCTCCGTTTCGCCTGCATGGTCAACGGCGTGACTGGCCTCGCCGTCACCAACCTCGACGGGCTCGACGCCTACGAAACCCTGCAAATCTGCACCGGTTACGACATCGACGGCACCATCCACGACCTCCCTCCCGCCGACCGCTCCGCCTGGGACCGCGCCGTGCCCGTTTACGAAACCCTTCCCGGCTGGCAAACGGACACCTCCGCCTGCACCCGCTACGATCAGCTCCCCGAGAACGCCAGAGCCTACCTCACCCGCTTTTCCGAACTCTGCGGTGCTCCTATCGCCTTCGTCGGCGTCGGCCCGGATCGCGCCCAGACGCTCGTCGTCTGAACCCACACAACCTTCCACCGCTACCCCGCCCGTGAAGATCCCCGGTCTGAGGAAATTCGCAGCAGCTCCCGCGCCCACCACGCCGGAAGCCAGCCAGCACATTCCTCGGCACATCGCCATCATCATGGACGGCAATGGCAGGTGGGCGAAAGAACGCGGAAAACCCCGCCTCTTCGGCCACCGTGCCGGGGCCGAATCCGTCCGGGAGGTCACCGAGGGCTGCAAGGAACTCGGCGTCGAATTTCTCACCCTCTATGCCTTCTCCTCGGAAAACTGGAACCGCCCCGCCTCCGAGGTCGATGCCCTGATGAAGCTTCTCGAAGAGTTCCTTCAGGAAAAATCCGTGGACCTGAAAAAGCAAAACGTCCGCCTGCAAGCCATCGGCCAACTCCACCGCCTCCCGGCCAGCACCCGTGCACTTCTCGAAAAAATCATCGTGGAAACCGCCGGTAACACCTCGCTCACCCTGATCCTCGCCCTCTCCTATGGCGCCCGGGAAGAAATCGTCGAAGCCGCCAGATCGCTGGCCACCGACGCCGCGAACGGGACGCTTTCCCCGGACACCATCGACGCCTCGCTCTTCTCCTCCCGCCTGCAAACTTCCGGATTTCCCGACCCCGACCTGCTCATTCGCACCTCCGGCGAAATGCGTGTTTCCAACTTCCTGCTCTGGCAGATCAGCTACGCGGAAATGGTCATCGTGAAAAAATTCTGGCCGGAATTCCGCCGCGAAGATCTCAAATCCGCCGTTGCGGAATACCAGAGCCGCCACCGCCGTTTCGGCGCGCTTTGAACCCCGGAATACGGTGGAGGCGGCAGTTTTCCGCCACCCTCCATGGCAAAATCTCCCCTCTTCACTCTTCCTAAAGGTTCACCGCGTTAGGCTGCGGTCGAAAAAATCACCTCACCGATCACAACGATCGGAAAGAACGTCCGCGTTCTTCACGTAGAGTGATTCATAGAATCTCATGCCCGTTTCCCGCTTCCTCCCCGCTTTCAGCACCTGCAGCCTGATCTTACTGCTCAGCGCCTGCGCCGTCATTCCGGCCAAAACTCCCGAAGCGAATATTCCGCAGGACTGGAAAAACGCCGCGAACTTTCCCGTCGCTTCTCCCCAGCAAGACCTCTCCCGCTGGTGGAAACGCTTCAACGACGCAACACTCAATCGCCTGATTTCCAGCGCTCTCGCTCAAAATCCCGATGTTGCCGCCGCTTCCGCCCGCGTCCGCGAATCCCGCGCCAATCGTGCCGCCACCGCCGCCAGCCTGTTCCCCGGTCTCGACGCGGGCGCGAACCGGAGCTTCAGCAGCAGTGACCGCTCCGGCATCACCACCACCAGCACCTCCTACAGCGCCGGCCTCGATGCCGCCTGGGAACTGGATTTCTTCGGCAAGCGTCGCAACAACGTCCTCGCCGCCACCGCCCAGGTCGGTGCCTCCGAAGAAAACTTCCACTCCGTCCAGGCCTCCCTCGCTTCCGAAATCGCCATCGCCTACACCTCCCTCCGCGCCACCGAAGCCCGGCTCGATGTCACCCGCCGCAGCCTGAAAAGCCGCGAGGAAACCTATCAAATCGCCAAATGGCGTCTCGAAGCCGGCAAGATCGACAACCTCGAAGCCAGCCAGGCACTCAGCAGCCTCGAACAAGCCAAGGCCTCCATCCCCTCGCTCGAACAATCCGCCTCCCAATCCCGGAACCTCCTCGCCGTCCTCATCGGACAAAACCCCGGCACCCTCGATGGTTCTCTCTCGTCACGCAAAGCCGGCCTGCCGAATCCTTCCACCAATCTCGCCATCGGCATCCCCGCCGACACCATCCGCCAGCGGCCAGACCTTCGCCTCGCCGCCTACCAATGGATCGCCCAGGTCGCCAATACCAACGCCGCCAAGGCCGAGCGCTACCCCAGTTTCTCCCTCTCCGGCTCCCTCGGCATCAACACCCTCAGCAGCTCCAAAATCTTCAATCCCGAAAACACCAGCACCGGCCTCATCGGCAGGGTTTCCGCCCCGATTTTCGACGCAGGCCGCATCAGTGCGAACATCAAGGCCCAAACCGCCGTGCAGGAACAGGCCCTCCTGAACTATCAGGGCACCGTCCTCACCGCCCTCTCGGAAGTCGAAGACTCCCTCATCGCCTGCAAGCGCACCGCCGAGCGCATCACCATCCTGGAACGCGCCACCGCCGCCGCCCGTGAGGCAGACACCCTCGCCCGCCAGAAATACGAAGCCGGCATCACCGACATCACCACCGTGCTCGATTCCCAGCGCACCCTGCTCAGCCTCGAAGAAAGCCTCATCAGCGCCCGCGCCGACCGCACCATCGCCTACATCCAGCTCTACAAAGCCCTCGGCGGCGGCTGGAGCTGATCTGTTATTTCCCCTCATCTCATTCCCTTGCATTCCCGTTTTCTCCACACATGAAAGACTCCGAGAACCTCACCACCACCATTGCCAAAGGTGCGGATAAACCGATCCGCAAATGGCTCACCTGGCTCGGCATCCTGCTCCTCCTCGGAGGCGGATACTACGCCTACAAACTGAAAAACCCCTCCGACACCGGAGGCCCGAAATTCGAAACCAAACCCCTCGAACGCGGGAATATTTCCATCGAGATTTCCGCCACCGGAAACCTCGCCCCCACCAACCAGGTGACCGTCGGCAGCGAACTTTCCGGCACCGCCGCCGAGGTCTATGTGGACAACAACGATCAGGTCCAGAAAGGCCAGCCGTTGGCGAAGCTCGACACCTCCAAACTCACCCAGCAAACCAACGCCAGCCAAGCCAGCCTGCTCTCCGCCAAAGCCTCCGTCACCCAGGCCGAAGCCACCCTCACCGAAGCCCAGGCGAACTACAACCGGAACCTGAAACTCCACGAAATCAGCGGCGGGAAAACCCCCTCACAGGCGGAAATGGACACCTCCCTCGCCACCGTCAATCGCGCCAAGGCCGACCTCGAAAGTTCCAAAGCCTCCGTCGCCGTCGCCGAAGCCAACCTCAAGAACAACGAGCGCGATCTCTCCAAAACCATCATCCGCTCTCCCGTCAACGGCGTGGTCCTCACCCGCGCTCTCGAGCCCGGCCAGACCGTCGCCGCCTCCCTCTCCGCACCCGAACTCTTCATTCTCGCCGAAGACCTCCGCAAGATGGACCTCGTCGTCGCCGTCGCCGAAGCCGACATCGGCCGCGTGGAAAAAGGCCAGCCCGCCACCTTCACCGTCGACGCCTGGCCAAACCGCGTCTTCAAAGCCAACACTAACAAAGTTTACTTCGGCTCCACCCTCACCAACAACGTCGTCACCTACAACGTCGAACTCGAAGTCGCCAACGACGACCTCAGCCTCCGCCCCGGCATGACCGCCACCGCCGACATTTCCGTGGCGAAAAGCGAAAACGTCCTGCTGGTTCCGAACTCCGCTCTCCGCTTCGATCCGGAATCCCTCAAGAAAGTCGAAAAAACCGACGAGAAAAAGAAAACGCTCGTCGAATCCCTCGGCCCACCGCCACGCCGCATGCGCTTCAACTCCAATCGCAGAAACCCGCGCGCCAGCGATGCCGACGAACGCCCTCTGGACCAAGGCACCGTTTACACCCTGCGCGATGGTCAGCCCGTCGCCATCGAAGTGACCACCGGCCTGACCGATGGCCGGAATACCGAAATTTCCGGAGAAGGCCTCACCGAAGGCATGGCCATCATCCTCAACGCCACCCTGCCCACCCGGAATGAGTGATAAACCTCTGATCCGGCTGCGCGGCATCACCAAGACCTACGGTGCCGGCGACGCCATGTTCCAGGCCCTCAAGGGCGTCGATCTCGACATCTACAAAGGAGAATTCGTCGCCGTCATGGGCCCCAGCGGTTCGGGGAAATCCACCCTCATGAACCTGCTGGGTTGCCTCGATACCCCCACCGGCGGGGAATACTTCTTCGAGGACATCGCCGTTCACACCCTGAACAAAGACCAGCGCTCCCTGCTGCGCCGCCACGCGCTCGGCTTCATTTTCCAGGGCTTCAACCTGTTAGCCCGCACATCCGCCCTCGAAAACGTCGAGCTGCCCCTCCTCTATCGCGGCTACAAGCGCCAGACGCGTCATGATCTCGCCCGCGAAGCTCTGGCGAAAGTGGGCCTGCCCACCAAGGAGCGCAACACCCCCGCCGAGCTTTCCGGCGGCCAGCAACAGCGCGTCGCCATCGCCCGCGCCATCGTCACCCACCCCGGCACCCTCTTCGCCGACGAACCGACCGGAAACCTCGATTCCACCACCACCACGGAAATCATGGAACTGCTCAGCCAGCTCAATGAAGAACGCGGCATCACCATTCTCATGGTCACCCACGAAGACGACGTCGCCGAATACGCCGGCCGCATCGTGCGCGTGAAAGACGGCCTCATCGAGTCCGACATCCGCAACACCCACCGCCGCCGCGCAGCGAAACACTGAGCCATGTACTGGAACGCATTCATCATCGCCCTGCGGGAAATCCGGCGGAACCTCACCCGCGCCTTTCTCACCGTCATCGGCATCGTCATCGGCGTCGCCGCCGTCATCACCATGGTCACCCTCGGGCAAGGCGCGACCGAGACCGTCAAATCCCAGATTTCCGGCCTCGGCAGCAACCTCCTCGTCCTGCGCCCCGGCCAAGGCTGGCGCGCCCCCGCCGGAACGCCCCAGTTCAGCCTGGTGGACATGAACCTGATCCAGGAACAGGTTCCCGGCGTCCAGGCCGTCGCGCCGGTGATCGAAACCAACGTGCCCACCGCCTACCTCGAAGAATCCCGCACCGGCAAGGTCACCGGCAGCCACCCCGAATACTTCACCATCGGCAACTGGAAACTCGCCGACGGGCGTTTCTTCGATGACAAGGAAGTCACCGAAGGCAGTACCGTCTGCGTCATCGGACAAACCGTGAAACGCGAGCTTTTCCAGGGCCGGAACCCCATCGGCCAGCGCATCCGCGTGAAAAACACCTCGATGGTCGTCATCGGCCTGCTCGCCGCCAAAGGTCAGGCCGGATTCGGCAACGACCAGGACGACAACATCATCATCCCCATCACCACCCTCCAGCGACGGCTGACCGGCAAGCTCAACAAGCAAAGCATCAGCCAGATCATGATTTCCGGAAAGGATGGCTACGACTCCACCACCATCTCCGACAACGTCTCCTCGCTGATGCGCGAACGCCGGGGCATCCGCGGCACCGAGCAGGACAACTTCATGATCGTGGACACCCGCGAAATCGCCGACGCCGTCAGTTCCAGCACCAAGGTCATGACATCCCTGTTAGGCGCTGTCGCCGGTGTCAGTCTGCTCGTCGGCGGCATCGGCATCATGAACATCATGCTCGTCTCCGTGACCGAGCGCACCCGCGAGATCGGCATCCGTCTCGCCATCGGCGCGCGCGCCTACGAAGTGCTGCTGCAATTCCTCATCGAAGCCGTCACCCTCTCCTGCGTCGGCGGAGTCGCCGGAGTCCTGCTCGCCTACGCGCTGTGCGTGAACCTCGCCAAAGTCGTCGGCGCGCCATTCCTCTTCGATCCCCAGATCAACATCACCGCCGTGATTTTCTCCGCCGCCATCGGCATCCTCTTCGGCTTCATGCCCGCCCGCCGCGCCGCGAAGCTCGACCCCATCGATGCTTTGAGACACGAATAGTTGATGGTTGGAAGTTGATGGTTGATGGAAAGAAAAACTCCATACCACGACTCTTCACTATCAACTATCAACCCGAAACCATCAACCAAATGAGACTCCTCATCATCGAAGACGATCCCCTGCTCCTCCGCAGCCTGGCCGCCAGCATGCGCGAGGAAAACTACGCCGTGGACACCGCCACCGATGGAGAGGATGGACTTCACAAAGCCACCACCTCGGACTACGACTGCATTCTGCTGGACGGCATGCTGCCCGTCTTCGACGGCTGGGAACTCCTCCGCCGCCTGCGGGAAACCAAAACCACACCCGTCCTCATGCTCACCGCCCGCGACGCCATCCCGGACCGCGTGCGCGGCCTCAATTCCGGAGCCGACGATTATTTGACCAAGCCCTTCGATCTCGAAGAACTCCTCGCCCGCGTCCGCGCCCTCATCCGCCGCAGCTCCGGCCATGCCAGCAACCTCATCCACATCGGAGAAATCACCATCGACACTGCCGCACGCACCGTCATTTCCGAAGGGCAAACCATTCCCCTCACCCCGCGCGAATACGCCCTCGTCGAATACCTCGCCCGCCACGCCGGCAGCGTCGTCAGCCGCAGCGAACTCTACGAACACCTCTTCGATGAAGACGACGACACCCTCTCCAACCTGCTGGACGTCCACGTTTCCAACGTGAGGAAAAAACTCCGGCCCGATTTCATTTCCACCCGTCGCGGCCACGGATACAGCATCGAAATCCCCACCTGACACCCGTGCCACCGCTGCTCCATTCCGTCCGCTGGCGTCTGCAAATCTGGCACGCGCTCATCCTGATGGTCGTCATCGCCCTGCTCTGCATCCTCGCCCATCGCCTGATTACCTACGACAAAAAGGAACGCATCGATCAGGAACTCGCCACCTACGAACGGGGCTTCGTGCGGCACGTCTGGGAACTCGCCAATCGCAACAAAGGCGAGCGAAGACCACCCTCCCCCGACCGCCTGCGCGACACCCTCCAGAACCTCGAAGACATTCCCGATCTCCCGCTAGAAATGCGGAACCTCTTCGATCCGAGCGCCACCGGCAGCATCTACCTCGCCATCTGGGACGGCTCGGGCAAGGTCATCTTCGTTTCCGAAAACGCGCCGCGCGATCTTTCCCTCCCCGGACGACCGCCCTCGGATCAGGACCACTACCTGCGCATGCGCCAAAACTACCGCGAACAAATCCACAACGGGCCGCGCGGTATGCTCAGCGTCACCGGTCGCGACATTTCCTCCGATCGCACCGCCTTGCGAAACCTCGCCTGGCAAATCTCCCTGTCCGGCACCGCGCTCTGGCTGCTCGGTCTCGTCGGCGGCTGGTGGCTCGCCGGAAGAGTCATCCAACCCATCGACGCCATCAGCCAAACCGCCACCCGCATCGCCGAAGGCGCCGTTTCCGAACGCATCGACGTGGCGAAAACCGATGACGAACTGAGCCGACTCAGCCGCATTCTCAACGACACCTTTGACCGTCTCGAAGGAGCGATCAAACGCCAGCAACAATTCACCGCCGACGCCTCCCACGAGCTGCGCACCCCCATCACCGTCATCCTATCAGAAACCAGCCGGGGCCTGAAGCGCGAGCGCCCCGCCGACGAATACCGCGAAATCCTCACCACCTGCGCTCATGCCGCCACCCGCATGCGCACCCTCGTCGAATCCCTGCTCGTCCTCGCCAATCAGGATCGCGACACCTCCGCCCATCCCCTTTCCTCCTGCGATCTGAAAACCCTGACTCTCGACGCCATTTCGTTGCTTCAACCTCTCGCCAACGAAAGGAACACCACCATTTCCCACAAACTTTCCGAAGTCACCTGCCAGGGAAACAGCCGCGAGCTGTCCATGGTCATCCTCAATCTCCTTTCCAACGCCATCGACCACCAACCCGCCGGCGGCAGCGTGTATCTCACGCTCCGCTCCGAAAACCATCAAGCGCTGCTGGAAGTCCGTGACCGCGGCCCCGGCATTCCCGAAGAACACCAGCCGCACGTTTTCGACCGCTTTTACCGCGTCGACCCCTCCCGCCACTCCCACGGCGACCACTCCGGCCTCGGCCTCGCCATCGTCAAGGCCATCGTCACCCACCACGGCGGCACCATCACCCTCGAAAGCACCCCGCAAACCGGCACCTGTTTCCGCGTCGCACTGCCTCTGTCGTAAGCGGAGCGCCGACGTTCACGTCGGCTCTTCCCAAATCATTGGTGTCCGCAAATTCGCGGTGCCTTTTATTTCCTTCTCACCCCTCTTTCTCCCCTTCAATGTTAGGCAGAAATGCCGTCAACAGGCCGATCAACGGCAGATAGGCGCAGCAGCGGAACACGAAATTGATCCCGTGGGCGTCCGCGATTTTTCCCAGAACCGCCGAACCGATCCCCGCGATGCCGAAAGCCAGGCCGAAAAACAGCCCCGCGATCATGCCCACCTTCCCCGGCAGCAATTCCTGCGCGTACACCAGAATCGCCGAAAACGCCGATGCCAGAATCAGGCCGATAATCACGCTGAGCACCGCCGTCATTTCCAGCCCGGCGTGCGGCAGCAGCAGCGAAAAAGGCGCGACTCCCAGAATGGAAGCCCAGATCACTTTTTTCCGCCCGATGCGGTCTCCCACCGGTCCGCCGACAATCGTGCCCACCGCCACCGCGAAGAGCAGCAGGAACAAATAAATCTGCGAACTCCGCACCGAAACATGGAATCGATCCATCAGATAGAACGTGTAATAACTGGTAAGCGAAGCCAGATACACATACTTCGAAAACACCAGCGCCATCAGGATACCCAGCGCCAGCATCACCCGCCCCCGAGAAAGCGCCGGAGCCGCTCCCGTGACACGCGGCACCTTCGGTCCTCTCAGCACCCGGTGAAGATTCCCGGCCTGCCATTTCCCGATTCGGAACAGCACCAGAACACCTAACAAAGCAATCCCGGAGAAAACCACCAGCGATTTCTGGCCATGCGGCACCACGATCCACGCGGCCAGCAGCGGCCCGATCGCGCTGCCCGCGTTTCCGCCGACCTGAAACAGCGATTGCGCGAAACCCCGTTTCCGTCCCGCCGCCATGTGCGCCACGCGCGAAGCTTCGGGATGGAAAATCGCCGAGCCGGACCCCACCAGCGCGGCGGATAACAGAATCGTCGTGAAACTTCCCGCATACGCCAGCGCGATCAAGCCGCACAACGTGAGCCCCATGCCGATCGCCAGCGAATACGGCATCGGTTTCCGGTCCGTGACGAACCCGATGACCGGCTGCAACAGAGACGCCGAGAGCTGGAAGGTGAAAGTGATAAGACCGAGCTCCGAAAACGTCAGGCCGTAGGAACTTTTCAGGAGAGGGTAAATCGACGGCAGCAAGGCCTGAATCGTATCGTTCAACAAATGCGAAAAGCTGATGGCGAACAGCAGCGCGTAAACCGTGTTCACCGGCCGCGGTTCCTCGAACTCTCCCTGAAGTGTGGATGTCTCGCTCATGGGCAGGCGACCATTTCCCTTAACCTCCGAAGAATCAACCCCGGGAAACCGCATGCCGAGGTTTCCGGAAATTACGCGTTGGAACGCGGAATGGAGCGCCGGTGTCCTCACCGGCTGTTCGCTTCCAGCAGGATCAGCGCGGCTGGAGCGTCATGCGATTCGGATCGTAGCGGTCGCTCGGGCGGAACAACCACCCCGGCTGACGATCCAGCACTTCGTATCCCGTCAGCATGAACTCGGGAAGAATCTGGTTGCTGTTCGGATCATACACCTGCCTGCCGGTGTAATGGCCGGTGATCCGGTATTCGTAGTTTTGGTCAAACGCATAACGGCGACCCGGAGGGCCGTCCTCGGAAAAGCGATCCGGCGCGAGCTTCTTGTCCTCCCGCATCATCACCAGCTTCGCGCGGTCCCACGACTGACGGGGAGAGCGGAGGTATCCCCAAAAGCGGGTTTTTTTCACGTAATACCGGCGACCATAGTAGAAATTCCCGGTCGGCTCCGAAGCGATCTTCGCGTTTCTTTCCTCCACCGTCGGCCCGCCCATATTGCCCGGACCCGAAGTCGTCGAGCATTGGCACAACATCAAAACACCGGCGGCCAAACACACCATTTTCGCTCCGAGCTTCAGCATACGGAAAAGCATAAGAAGGTCCCCCCACGGACCGCAAGCGCGGAGAAATGAGTCCCTTCGGGAAATCACTCCACCCTTGGCAGCTCCCGTCCTTCCGGAAATGATCCACACATGCGACGCATCCTCATCACCTTGGGCGACCCGGCGGGCATCGGCCCCGAAGTCATCGACGCCGCCTTGGCTCAGGGAAATTTCCCCGCCGATTGCGATTTCGAAATCATCGGGGATCGCAACGCGGGCAGCCCCGGAAAACCGGACCAACGTTCCGCCCGCGCGGCCCTCGACGCGCTCGAGGCATCGGTGACGGCCCTGCGTTCAGGCATTGCCGACGCCGTGGTCACCGGCCCGGTTTCCAAAGAAGGTCTCCAGACACTCGGTTTTCCCTTTCCCGGTCAGACCGAATTTTTCGCCCATGCCTTCGATGTCGAGGATTACGGCATGATGCTCACCGGGGAAACCCTCAGCGTCGGGCTCGCCACCATTCATGAGCCGCTCGCCGCCGTCCCCTCCCTGCTGACGAAAGAAAAAATCCTACGCATCGGCACGCTCACGGCGGATTTCCTGCGTCGTCGCGGCATCTCCTCCCCGCGCGTCGCCGTGGCCGGGCTCAATCCCCACGCCGGGGAAAACGGAGCTTTCGGCGACGAAGAAACCCGCATCATCCAACCGGCGATCGATGCCCTGAACGCACTGAAAATCGGGGATTTCCACGGCCCCGGCGTTCCCGACGCGATTTTCCGCGACGCCGCCCGCGGTGATTTCCACGCCGTGCTCGCCATGTATCACGACCAAGGACTGATCCCGCTGAAACTGCTCGATTTCGACACCGCCGTAAACGTCACGCTCGGCCTGCCGAAACCCCGGACCAGCCCGGACCACGGCACGGCCTTTTCCATTGCGGGCGAGGGCCTCGCCAATCCCTCCTCCATGCACGCCGCCATCCGGCTGGCCTGTGAGCTGGCGTGATCTGGGAAGTTCCGTTTTCGAATACCCTCCGGGTTTAGGATGTTCCAACCGCGAATGAACGCCAATGGATGCGAATTCATCATAATTTCCCAGAAATCTGAAAAAATCCGGATTTCATTTCTCCGGAGCATTTTCAGAAATACCTCACGTTGTGCCTATTCGCGTTCATTGGCGTTCATTCGCGGTTAAATTTCTCCCGATTTTGATCGCTCAGGTGGGTCTCTCCGTTCTTTCCGCTTGCCGAAACGGGGTGGACCGTTTTTGTTCTTAAGAACACTGTTCAAACCGTATGTCCACCCAACTCACCACGCGCCAACACGAGATCCTGGAATACCTGCGCATGGCCCAGCGCCGGACCGGCATCATGCCATCCACACGGGAAATCCAGCACTACTTCGGGTTCGCCAGCCAGACCGCTGCCATGAGCCACCTGCGTGCCCTGGAACGGAAAGGCGTCATCCAGCGCCTGCCTGGCAAGGCCCGCGCCGTGGTTTTTCCCGAAGAACTCGACCGTGCGGAAATCCGCGACATCCCCGTTTATGGAACCATCGCCGCCGGAATGGCTCAGGATGTGGAATCCAGCCGCGAAGGATGTATTTCCATCGATGTAAGCACCCTCGGCGTTCCACGCCACGCCCGCACCTTCGCCCTGAAAGTCCGCGGCAACTCCATGATCGACGCCCATATCTGCGATGGAGATCTCGTCGTTATGGAATTCAGGGAACCCCGCAAAGGCGACATCGTCGCCGCACTGATCGATGGAGAGACCACCCTCAAGCGCTACGTCGTGGAAAAAGGAAAACCCTATCTCCACGCGGAAAATCCCGATTTTCCCGATCTCATTCCCGCCCGCGAACTCATCATTCAGGGAGTTCTCGTCGCTCTCATCCGACAAGCGGCCTGAAACATCCCGGAAGAAAAATTTAAGAAAGCTGAAATATTGACGCCGAATCATTGATTCCGTAAGATCCCGGCTACTTTGACGGCCGATTCTCCCATCACCTTCCCCTGCCCCGCCTGCTCGACCACACTAGCGATTCCCGCATCTCTCGCTGGCGTGACCGGACCCTGCCCTCATTGCCGCACGGTCATCCGAGCACCTTATCCCGCCCAACCGTCCCCCGTTCCTGTCCAACCATCGGCCCCGGCACATGCGGCGGCCCCACCCTCTCCGCCCGTCTCGGAGCCTCCGCTTCCCCCTCAGCAGGAAATCCCGGAACGGCTCGATCTCCCGGCGGCTGAATTACGTCTCGAGCCTCGCCAACTGCCCACACGGGAGCCCTTGCGGAAACCCCTCGGCAAACAGCTCCACGATCCGCGCAACTCGACGGTCCAGAATACTCCCACTTCCGCCTCGCATCAGAGCCGGAAAAAGAAAGCCCGACGGATTCTCGTGCCGGTTCTTTTCATCCTGCTCGTACTCACGACGATCGCCGGCATCCTGTATTTCCTGACGGACAGTCCACAAACTTCCACCGCTTCCCCGGCAACCGGGGTTCCCCGGGAAAAGCCCTCTACGGAAAGTCCGCCGTCCGTTTCCGCACCCGCGAAGGAAACAACCCCGAAAGCCCCCGAAACCCAGCCGACAGCCCTTACCAAACCGGTAGAATCCCCCGCCCCGGCTCCCGGCCTCACCTCCCTGAAAGTTCTCGATCATTTCCTCGCTGCAAAAACCCTGGAAGAACGCCTGCCGTGGATCGAAACCCGCACCTCCCGGGAAGAGCTTGAAAGCAGCATCGTCGCCCGCCCCCTTCCGGCCACAAGCCGCATCGATACCGACTATCAGGAAACCAACTCGATCGAAAAGGTCACCGACATCTTCTACAACGTCGATTTCCAGGAGGCCGACGGTACCGTAAATCCGCAAACTATCCTCGTCCGCACCCGTGGATCCTCCGAGCCGAAAGTCGTCATTGATCCATTCCTCGACCTCTACGGTGGCCGATTGAAAAAATACGCCTCCACCCCCTCGGATCGCCCCGCCAACTTCGAAGTCATCGTCTCCGCCGGTGCCTTCTGCTATGACGAGCATGTTCCGAACCGCGACAAAAAGCTGACCTTGAAACTGCTCGCGCGCGACAACACCAAGGAGATCTCCCGCGCCTTTTTCGGAAAACGTTCCCGGATCGGGGAAATGCTCGAGCGTGATTTCGGCTTGAGCTACGGACAGGCCAAAGCCTGCACCGTCACCCTCCGCTGGAACACCGAAGAAGACCGGAACAAACCCTATCTGGAAGCGATCAACATCAAATCGCTGAACTGGAATCCATAAACTGAGTCTCAGCATGATTGATCCATCGGTGGTGCTGCGGGTCATCGCTTTCCGGATCTTGACTGGAACATGAATCTTCATGGTCCCCCGGATTGAATTTCCAAAGCGATCTGACCAAGCCCTACGATGAGCCACCCTCCCGCAAGTCGAAGCGAATTCTGGATTCGATTTGTCTGCGCGGCACTTGTTTTCGGATTAGTTTCAGGAATCTTCATTTTACGGGCCATCGACTCCTGGGGGATTTCTTTGAGCCTCATCATTTGGCTCACATCGACCTCCTTCTTTGCGGTATATGCTGCAAGAACCGGCGACGAGGCTTGGCACAAAATCGGGGAGTTTTTCAGATGGTGGTAGGAGAACCGGTTTGGCTGGCCTCTATGGCAACGTTGTATCGACTGTGAGCCATCGTGCGTGAACGTTCCGCCTATTGCCCTTTTGGGCAAAATCCCAAGTAAGTGATTTTCAGCACTTGACACGCATCATCGCTATTGAGATTCAATCGCGTTTATACCCATGCGGTTCGCAACCAACCGCTCATCTGACCTACCCATCCATGACACAGTTCCACCACACCTGCCCTTCCCTCAGAGAAGCACTGGCGTTTGCCACCTTCCTGTCCATCGGTTCCGCCGCCGCGCAAAGCGCCGCTCCCGCTTCCACCGCGCAAAAAGAAACCACCAAGAAAGAGGGAGAAGTCGCCCTCGATGAAATCGTGGTCACCGCCAACCACGAGGGCACCTACAACGTGCAGAAACTGGAAAACACCAAGTTCACCGCACCGGTCCTCGATACCCCGAAAACCATCACCGTCATTCCCCAGGAGCTCATGAAAGAGCGCGGTGCTTCCTCGCTCTCGGAAGTTCTTCGCACCACTCCCGGCGTCAGCCTCGGCGCTGGAGAAGGCGGCACTCCCGTCGGTGACCGTCCTTTCATCCGCGGTTATGAAGCATCCACCGACATCATGATCGATGGCATGCGCGACCTCGCCCGCTTTTCCCATGAAACCTTCAACGTCGAGCAGGTCGAAGTCGTCAAAGGCCCCGGCTCCGCTTATTCCGGCCGTGGCTCCACCGGCGGCAGCATCAACCTCGCCAGCAAGACCGCCAAGGACAAGAACTTCACCGAACTGACCCTCGGCGGAGGCACCGACAATTATTTCCGCACCACTGCGGACACCAACTACGCCCTTACCGACACCATCGCATTCCGCCTCAACGCGATGTTCCACGACGCGGACACTCCCGGTCGCGATTGGGTCGAGTCCAGCCGCTGGGGCGTCGCACCCACCATCACCTTCGGTCTCGGTACCGCCACCCGTGCCACACTGAGCTACTATCATCTTCGTACCGACGAAGTGCCGGACCTCGGTCATCCCTTCGGAGCCAGCAAACCGGTCAATGTCGATCGCGACAACTTCTACGGCGTCCTCAATCGTGACTTCCGCGACACCGAAGCGAAAATCGGGACCTTCCGCGTCGAGCACGACATCACCGAAGACATCACCGTCAGCAACACCTTCCGCCTGCTCGAAACGGACAACGATTACATCATGACCCGTCCGACTCTCGTGACGGCGAACCCTTCTCTCGTCACCCGTGGCTTCCGTGCAAGCCGTCGTCACAGCGACGCGATCACCAACCAGACCGACATCACCGCCGAGTTCAAAACCGGCCAGATCAAGCACAACCTCGCCGGTGGCCTCGAATACTCCGAGGAAAAAATCAAGAGCGGTTCCTACGCCAACATCTCCGCTCCGAACGGAGACCTCAACAATCCCAATCCTCACGTTCCGGTTTCCGGATCGCGGGTTGAAACTCCCTATGGCGACCCCACCACCACCGAAAGCTACTCCGCCTACGTCTTCGATACCATCACGCTCACCGAGCAATGGCTCCTGAATCTCGGCGGACGCTACGACCACTACGATGTCGACAACGGCACCATCTCCCGCAAGGACGACCTCTTCAACTATCAGGTCGGCGTCGTCTACAAGCCGCGTCCGAATGGCAGCGTCTATGTCTCCTACGGCACCTCCTCGAACCCCGCCGGTGAAACCGCGGGCCAATCCGGCGGAGCGGACGGAGCCGCCGGCGGTGGCATCAACGAAGATCTGAAACCCGAGAAAAGCTACAGCGTCGAAGTCGGCACGAAATGGAACCTGTTCAACGACCAGCTCCAGGTTTCCGCCGCTCTCTTCCAGACGGAAAAAACCGACGCCCGCAGCCAGGATCCCACCACCGGAACCGTCAGCCTCGATGGCAACACTCGCGTCCGGGGTCTTGAACTCGGAGCCGGTGGCAACCTCACCGAAGACTGGAGCCTGTGGGCCGGTTACACCTACATGGATCCGGAAATCCTGAAATACCGCAGCGGTGGAGTCGATTTCGACGGAAACCAGCTCAAGTTCGTCTCCCAGCACAGCCTCAGCCTCTGGAGTTCCTACGACATCACCGACAAGCTCACCGCCGGTGGCGGCTTCACCTACATGGACAAGCGCTTCATGAATGACGCCAACACCCTCTCGTTCGGCTCCTACTACCGTTTCGACGCGATGGTCAGCTACGACATCACCAAGAATTTCAACCTCAGGCTCAACCTCAACAACCTCACCGACGAGACCATCTATGACGCATCCCACGTCGGTCTCTTCGCGGTGGTCGCGCCCGGCCGCTCGGCCACTCTGACGGCCACCTACAAGTTCTAACCCACTGCTGCTCCAAATCAAATGCCGCGTCCGTTCATCGGGCGCGGCATTTTTTATAAGCCCTATAAGCCCTATCAATATCCCGCCTTCGTCATCCCGGCTTCTTTCAACGCCCGCCAGCCTCCGTGCAGCACCAGCACCTGATCCGCCAGACCGAGCGCGCGGATACGGTCCGCCACCTGACGGCTCAGCCCGCAGTTTTCATCCCCACAATACACGATGGCTCTCCGGGCATCCATCAGCCGCGTCGCGGCCTCCGCTTCGAAGACGGACATGTCTTCGGTGGCGTCGAGATTCCATAACATCGAACCGGGTTTCCCGGTCTCTTCCCAATCTTTCCGGGAACGGGCGTCCACCCACAGAATCGGCTGATCGGTGGGAACGGCCTCAAGGCAGATTTCATCCGGTTTGAGCAAGGCCGGATCGCAGATCAGCTTGCGGGCGGGTGCGCCTTTGACCAGATAGGTGGCTCCGGCGGCCATCAAGGAAATGCCGAGAATCGCACCCAGTTGAAGCAGCGGTTTCATTCTTCAGAGCATTCCGGGGATACCGCTCATGGATTGCCTCCGACATTTTTCGGAACGATGGCGAATGCCTGCTGCACGCGATGCCGCTCCGATGAACAATCGGTTTTGATCCGGAACACGGCGAGATTCGGCTCGGCGGTGCTGGCGGGAGTGATGACGAGTTCGTAGGTTTTCCCCTCTTCCAGCGTTTTCAGCTCGTATTGGAACGCCTTGCTGGCGGTGGAAACGTCGAGGATTTTCACGGGCTTGGTGTCCTTCATCGTGATCCGCAACGTTTTGCTCGCGGGTTTCTCCCCGAGCTGCCACCTCACGGTGCGCGGCTCGATCGAGACAAGCACGGGAATGTTCACCCGCACCTTGAGAACCCGCGAAGGCCGGTCTGCGGGATCACCCCGCATCCACAACAGGATTTCCTTATCCACTTCGCCGGAGAAATTACCCATGTCGAAGGTCGCCTCCACCTTGCCGGACTCTCCGGGCGCATAGGTCATCTTGTTCCCCGCGATCCCCAGGCTCATGCAGGAGCAGGCGGTTTCGTATTTGGCGATGGTGAGCGGCTTGTCCGTTTCGTTCTTGAAATCGAAGTCCACGGAAATCGTCTTCGCATCCGGCGCGGGGTGGAGTTCCTTGGAGGTTTCCGGGAAAGCCAGTTCTCCCGCTTGCAACCATGCCGCACAGGCCCACAGCCAGAGGATCGCGAATCTCATACGTCACTTAGAGACCGGTTTCACCTCCGGCGCAAGTGCGATGGAAATAATCAGGTGACCGCCCCGCCACGCGGGTCCGAGGACGAGAAGCGGCTTGTCGCCCTTCAGGATCACATCGGTCTTGAGGATTTTTTTGCGGCTGAGCCAAAGCTCAAGATCCAGCGGTGTCAGGCCGTCCGAAGGAAGCGTCCGCGCCTCGAAACGCACCAGCACCTCGTCGGAAGGTTTGAGCGGCTGAGCCCAATTTTCATAGCTTCTGAAAAGCGGTTTCACCTCGCGCCCGAGCCAGCGATAGTTCTTGAACACCAGTTGCCCCTCGGAGCGAATCTGTTTTTCGAGTTTAGGTGAAAGTTCCGTCAGAGGGCGCCCCGCCTGGGTGGGATCTCCATTGGTCGCGTAGATCACCCCCACGGCGATGTGCCCGATGTTTTCCTTACCCGGATCTTCCTGAGCCGTCACCATAAAGGGAACGGCCAGCAAGAGACCGAAAAGCAACGGGAAAAATCGACGGCGGGGATTCATTCGGAAAACAGGTTAGTAAGAATGCGGCAGGATATCCTTCTCCGCAGTGGCGTCGATGTCCCGGGGCAATCCCGCGTCCACGGTTTCCGGGAAATCCATTTCATCCGGGATCGGCCTCACGCCTTGCAGCACGATCACCGAGGCTTCGTCGTGATTTTTCCAGACGGCATTCACCAGATTGTCCGGTGTGTAGACGATGGGATGCCATTCGGTTTTGGCTTCGGTGGCGACCGCGGAAGAGGAAACCGGAGACTGGGTTTTCATGCCCACCCAGAACGCCAGCGCCATACCGGCGAAAGCGGAGGCGGGCAGGAACCAGGACCTGAACGAGAGCCAGAACGATTCCTTCCGCTCCCCCGTCTCCATGGCTACCGGGGCGGGTGTTTCACGAATCGCCTGCATCAGGCGGCTGTTGAAGAAATCGGGAAACGGAGGCTCCTCACTCGCGGGCACGGTCCCGGCGAGCAGTTGTTTCCAACGGCGGATTTCCTCGCGTGCGGCGAGATGTTCCGGCTGTTGGGCCGCCCATTGCTCGACCGCCGCATGTTCTTCGCCATGCAGTTCGTCTTCCAGCCAGAGGGCCAGCTTTGCTTCATCGGGATTCGTATTCATCTTTCAGCAATGCCTGAAGTTTCTGACGGGCGTAAAAAAGCCGGCTCATCACCGTGCCCAGAGAGCTTCCCATCACGTCAGCGATCTCTTTGTACGACAGGCCCTGGACATCCTTGAGGAGAACCACCTCGCGATGTTCCGGAGAGATTTTTTCCAGGGCGGCCTCGATTTTCAATCTCAGCTCCCCATGCGCCATCGAAGCGTCCGGGGATTCCGCCGCGAACGGTGTGGTGGTGGCCGCGGGGTCGATCCTGTCGCGGTCGAAAATTTCGTCGTTCAGCTCGCCCGCGCTCTCGATCTTCCGCTTCCGGGTCCAGTCGTAAACGACGTTGTGGGCGATCCGGTAGAGCCAGGTGGAAAACCGCGCTTTCGCCTCGAACCTCGGCAACGCATGCCACGCCTTGATGAAGACCTCCTGCGAGAGGTCCCAGGCGTCGGCTTCCTGATGGATCATGTTGCGGATCATGGCGTAGATTCTTCCCCGGTGGCGGGTGACAAGCGCGTCGTAACTGCGCATGTCCCCATTTTGCGCAAGGGACACAAGCCGATGATCGTCATCCGGCATTCCCAAAGACGGGTCGATCGGGATCTCACTCCCCTGCTCGCTCTTGGACGATCCTGCTGTGGATTTATTCATCATTTTTCCAATCCCTTGCTGCCGGCGGCGGACAGCCACTTGCGGAAAATGGCCGCAATGAAAGATCCGCGCAATGCAGAAACGCCGGGACCGCCTTTTACCGCCGACCTTTCAGGAGGTTCCCGAGATGGCGTTTCCAGTCCTCATGCGCCGGGGCGTAGACGACTTTCAGCGCCGGATCGAGCAACAGGCGACCGCCTTTTTCGTGCAGCGCCCGATGCAGGCTGATGTGTTCGCACAGATATTCCACGTGCGGATCGGCATTCGGTAACAGCCGGTAGGCGGCACCTTCCAACAGGTGGCCGGGGTAAATGGCGCAACCGTTGAAATTGGAAAGCACCGGCACGGGCCGCCGCTCGTTCCGGTATTTCAGGTAAAGATCGCGGCGGCCATCCAGCACCGTTTTTTCGCTCTTCGGCAGGGATTCATCCAGCGCCAGATGAGCGTAGGCGTCGTAGAATCCCTTCCGGGTAAAACTGCGCCAATAAACGCCCAAGGCGCTGACGGCGGTATCCGGCTCGAAATGATCCAGCCACCAACCGATCCGCGAAACCGGCAGCCGGTGGACGTCGAAATCCAGCACCAGCACCGCGTCCACATTGTCGAACCCGAAGCGCGTCCCGATGAATTCCAGATACTGATTCCGGAAAAACGTCATTTTCCCGATCCGCGCACGGGAAAACCAGGGCCGGACGGTCCCCGCCGTTGCCTGATCCGGCATCGATTTCTCCCCGATCGGTTCTCCGATGACGTGTATCCGGGAGTTCCGCGCGGCCTTTTCTGCCAGCCATTCCCTCGTGCCGTCCACGCTGTCGTTTTCGACGATCACCCAGTCCACGGAACCGTAACGGGCCATCAGCGGTTCGAGCGAAAGCCAGTTCCGACGGAGATTCTTCCGGCAATCCCGCGCCAGTCCGCAGACCACGATTTTCATTTCCGATGGAGATTTCGACATGGCAAAAAATCAGCGAAGGCGGAGGAAAATCCCCTGAAGCGCCGTTTTCGCCATCAGGCGGGTGCGGGGAAAACAAATCAGCGGAGCCACGACATTGATGGAGGCGGATAACGCGGTGGCGGCGGAGGCACCGGCGGCACCGTAAGGGACGATCCAGAGATAATTGAAGCCGACGTTCACGATCAGCCCCACGATGGAGGCGAAAACGAGATAAAAGGGCTTTTCCTCAAGAATGTACCAATGCCCCAGCAGACCTCCCATGCAGACGGCGGGAAAGCAAAGCACATGTAGGCGCAAGGCCGGGATGGCGTCCAGGAAGTCCGCTCCGTACAACCACCTCACCAGTACGGGAGCGGCCAGCACGGTGAACCCGACGATGCAAAGCCCGCCCCAGAAAAACCCTGCGGCGAACCGCCTCATGATGCGGAGGAACGCCTCCGGTTCGCCCACCCGCAACTTGGCGAAATGCGGCAGGAACGTTCCCACGAAAATCCCCGGAATACAGTTCCACAGCTCGCTGATCTTGTAGCCCGCCGCGTAAATCCCCGTATCGGTCATGCCCCGCAGGTGCTCCAGCATGACCACATCCACCCGCGAATAGATGCCGATCAGAAGAAAGGAAAGCATGAGCGGAAACCCCGCCGAAACAAGAGGCTTCACTTTCGCTTTCCACTCCAGGGAATCCCCCAGCGATCCCAATAGAGAATAACGACGACAGAGGATATAACAGATCACGTTCGAGACGATCTCCTCCACCACCACCGCCGCAACGAAGGCCATGGCCTGAGCACCCGCGAACACGAGGCCCAGGCGAATGATGGCGAAAACGACCGCCAGCACGATGCGGAATCTCGCAATGGTCCCGGCGTAGAAATTCGCCTTCAGGACGCCGTAATAAACACCCAGCGGATTCCCGATACAGGCCAACGCCCCCACGGCCAGCGCCCAGGCCAGCTCCCGGTCATGCCCGCCGGAAAAAGCAAAAGCGAGAATACCCGCCGCTCCCAGAATCCCGGAAAACGAAGTGACCCGGGTGGCCGCTTTCAGAACAGGGCCGGTTTTTTCCGGATGAACCGCGATCTCCCGCAGAATCACGGTATCCAATCCCAGTTTCACCATGGGAAACACGAAGGTGATGACCGCCGCCACGTAGTTCAGCATGCCGAAGCCCGCGGTGGACAGGTGACGGGCGATGAGCGCCCCCACCACCAGATTCAGCCCCATCCGCACGCCCATCTCGCTGAATTGCCAGACGCTGTCCGTCAGCAGCCCGCGCGTGCGCGATTGCGGGATGAACGCCTGGAATTTCCTGAGCAACTGCATGCCTTGATCAATGGCCGCCGGAACAAAGGCACGAATCGCCTTTGGCCCGACCGGCAGGTGAACGATGAAAGCCCGGCGTTCCCGGCATCAGCAAGCTCCTTTACGCTGATAAAAGGTCATCAGCATGATCTGGAAATCGAACAGGAAATTCCAGCGCTCGATGTAATCCAGATCGAACTTCACCCGCTCTGTCAGGTCCGTGTTCCCCCGGCAGCCGTTCACCTGCGCCCAGCCGGTGACGCCCGGTTTGATGTTGTGGCGGACGTTGTAGTGGGGAATCACTTCCTTGAACTCCTCGATGAATTCCGGGCGCTCCGGACGTGGCCCGACGAGGCTCATTTCCCCCTTCAGCACGTTCCAGAACTGCGGAAGTTCATCGATATTCCACGCGCGCATGAACGCCCCCACACGGAGCCGGCGCGGATCGTTCTCGACCGTCCAACCCGGTTTGCCGTCCACTTCGGAATTCAGCTTCATGCTACGGATTTTCAGGATATCGAACGGCTTGCCGTTCAGGCCGATGCGGCGTTGGCGATAGATCACGCGCCCCGGCGACTCCAGATAGACCAGCAGGGAGAACACCGCCATCACCGGCGCGAACACGGCCAGGCCGACCGCCGCCCCAATCACGTCGATCACGCGCTTGAGAAGATGATTGCAGGTGTGATGCAACGGCATTTTCCCGAAACCGAGCACCGGCATCCCGTGGACGCTTTCAAGACTGAGCTGGGAAACCAGGATCTGGAAACAGCTCGGGATCAGCTTGAAGTCCACGAACTCCCTGCCGCAGGTCTCGACGAGTTCCATCATTTCATGCCGCTCGAGCGATCCGTCCACCACCATCACCATGTCCGCACCGGTGGAGCGCATGATCGAACGCAGTCCGTCGAAATAGCCTAAAACCGGGAATTCCGAAGGAGCGGAAAACTCGTCCATCCGCGTCGGGATCACCACCCCGCACACGCTGAGCTGATGCGAGCGGCCATCGGAAAAACGCCGCACCGCCTTCTCGCACTCGCCGTTCCAGCCGACGAACACCACCTTCTGCCGCAGCTCGCTGACGAACGGTTCACGCCGCAGGATGCAATAAAACACCCAGCGCCAGCCCAGCAATCCAGCCGCCATCACGGTGGTGGCCACAAAGCAATAAATCCGGCTGATCGGCGGATCGATTTTCAGCGCCAGCGAAGCCCCAAGAAAGCCGATGCCCCACAAGGCGCTGGATTTGAAAATAATCAGGAACGTCTTCCTCACCGCGAGGAAATGCCGTGGATCGTGCAGGCGGGAATTCGCCAGCAGGAACATCATCAGCAACGTGCCGAAAACCACGTGGCCGAGGTAGTTTTCCAGACCCACCGTCGGGTCTTGCACACCGACCCCGCGCAGATCGGTTTCGAAACGGATCGCATACGCCATCACCAGCGAAAGCAGAACGATGGACAGATCGCCTAAAAAGCTGACGATCACCAGTTTCTGATGGGTAACCCATGGGCGGGGCCGGTGCCGCAGCGTGTAGGATTCACGCGAGGACGTGGCTGTCACTGGATGCGGACGAGACGGGGGTACCTCGTCCACAACCGCACGGCTGTGGAGGTTCATGTTTTTGGGGGGTGGGGGGATCACCGCCTCCGGGGTGGGAGACGATTTGTGCGTTTGGGGGTAACGTCAGGCGTAGCGGGGGGGCGCTGGTCGCGAGACGTTGAGCTTGGGGGCATTCGTCCCGCCGGAATTTCCAGCGGGAAGAGAATGAATCGGTACTCGAACCGGAGCGGAATGACCAGCCGAATCTGAAGACTTATGGCCGCTTTCGTTCCATACGAAACCAAAGAGATTGCCGCCGGCCGAGCGCGTCAGCTCCGCCGCGCGCTTGAGATCGCGACGCTGCGCGCCACCGCTCCGGACCACCAGGCAGCAGCGATCCGCGTAGCGGGCGATGCTCAGCACGTCGCTGGTGGTCAGCACGGATGATCCGTCGATGACCACACGGTCGAACCAGCGATACGCATCTTCCAGCAGAGAAGGAAACCGGGTGCCCGCCAGCAGTTCCGCCGCGTCCGGGCGGGAGGGACCGGAGTGGATGAAATAAAGATTCGCGAGGGATGTCGGGTGGCAGGTCTGCGCCGGATCGATTTTCCCGGCAAGATAGCCGCCCAGACCGGAGTCCGCGTCCGGCCGCGACCGGTCCGCGCTCAGTCCGGCGTGACGCAGGTCCGCATCGATCAACAGCGTGCGGTATCCCTGCAATGCCAGAGCGGCGGCGTAGTTCAGCGCGCAGAACGATTTCCCCTCGCCCGCTCTCGCGCTGGAGAAAAGCACCGTGCGGCCGGATTCGCCGCCGGGTGCCGGAGCCAGCACCGTGCGCAGATGCCGGAACGCCTCCGCCGCGGGCGAAGATGGATCGGACAACAGCACCATCGAATCAGCCGCGTGGTTCGATGCGGGCACCGCCGCGAGCAAGGGAGTGCCGATAGCCTTCGCGGCCGCAGCGGAATCGCGCACCTTGCCATCCGCCAGTTCCAGCCCGATCAGCAGGACCAACCCGCCGAAAAATCCGGCCATCGTTCCGACGGCGGCAAAAATCATCCTGCCCGGTCCCTTCGTGAATTCCGGAACCAGCGGGTAATCCTCCCAGCGCAGCACCGAAGTCGGCACGGAAGCCGACATCGTGGTTTCGCTCAAACGCAGCGCCACGGCCGCATGCAAGGTCCTGTCCGCTTCCGCCGCCCGCTGCATCGTCTGAAATTTCTGGCGGGCGCCTTCCGTCACCACGGCCAGCTCGCGCGCCTGCTCCACTTCGTGAGCCAGCTTCTTTTCGTTATCCATCGCCACCTGGTAACGCTGCTTGATCGAATCCCCCGCCGCGCGGGTCGTTTCCGCCAGTTTTTCCTTCAGCAAAGCGATTTCGTTCGCCGCTTCGATGTAAAGCGGATGCTTGTGCAGGTAGCGCTCCTTCAACCGGGAAAAATCCGCCTCCTTCGCCTGAAGATTGCGCAACTGGGAAAGCACCTCCGTGCCCCGCTCCGTCGATTCCAGTCCGGCGAGCGAACGCGGATCTTCGGAATCGAACTTCGAAATCGCCTCGTATCCCGCTTCCAGCTTCAGGCGCTCCGCCTTGGCGGTCGTCAACTGGCTGCTCAGGGTGCTCAATTCATCGCGCACCGGCGAACCGCTTTCCGATCCTTCCAGACCGGGAATCGGGTGGGATTCCCGGAACTCCTGAAGCTCCGCGGCGGACTGGTTCATCTTTTCGCGCAAGCGCTGCTCTTCCTTGGCCAATCCCTCGCTCGCCTGCTTCGTGATCTGCTGCTGGCGCTCCGTGGTCCAGGACTCGTATTCCTTCACGATCAACTCCACCAGCCGCTTCGCCCGCTGCGGATCGGTATCGTCCACCGAAATGTCGATGATGCGGGTGCCGCGACGCAACTGCACCTGCACCCGACCCGCGAAAAATTTCGCTAGCGCCTGCGGTTTCAGCCCGGAAGGAGCGAAGGTCGGATCGTCCGCCAGACCGTGCTTTTCGATCACCCGCAGCAACAGCGTGGAGGCCGCGAGCCCCTGCTCGACGGAGCGCATCTGCTCCAGATCGCGGGTTTCCTCGGACGTCACCGATTTGATATCCAGCACCTGAGGCGCCTGGCTGCTCACATAGACCGAGCCCGTGGCGCGGTAGAATTTGTTCATTTTCCCCGCCACCTGATACATCAGGGCACCACCCAGAATCGCCGCCAGCAAAACGATCCAGCCACGCCTCAGCAGGGTGTTCCAGAAACGCCCGGCCTCCACCTTCGGCAAAAACGCCGTCGGATCTCCCGGCTTTCCGGGAAGCGCCAGTTCATGGGACCTCGCCGTGCCCGGCAGGTCGTTTTTGTAGGGGGTGAGTGACATGGGGTGAAGGGTGAACGAAAACGGGTCAGAACAGGCTCTCCGGAATGGAAACCACATCTCCATCCCGCAGGGCAATGTTCTTACCGTCTCCACGGGTGATCGCTTCCAGATTGACGATATAGATTTTGCCGCCGCGCTTGAGGCTGATTTTTTTCGGATTGGCGATGCGCGTGGCACCACCCGCCATCCCGATCGCCTCGACGATGGTCAGCTCGCGGTGAGCGGGCAGTTCGAAAACTCCCGGGCGTTGCGCCTGGCCCAGCACTGTGACGGTGCGCCGGATGCGGTTTTCGATGGAAACCTTGACCTCCGGACGCACCAGATAGCCATCGGCCAGACGACGGGTGATCGCCTGAGCGGCCTGATCCGTGGAAAGCCCTTCGAGGCGCACCTGTCCGATCAGGGGCATGGAAATCGTGCCGTTCTCCGAAAGCTGGCCGCGCGTGGTCAGGTCGTCCTCGCGGAACACTCGGATTTCCACCGAATCCATGCGACCGATGATCCCGGCGCCTCCGCCCGGTTCCGTTTGACCATGGAGGAGATTGGCGACGCCGAGCACGCCGATGAGCAGCAGAATGAAGCGAAAAGTGTTGGTTTTCATAAGCCTAGAATTCGTAGCTGAGTTGCAGACCCGCGAGGTCCTGATCGTATCCGAGGTTCCGGAAATTCGATTGATTCTTCGAAACGCGGTAAAACACTTCGGCCCTCAGGCGATCCGTGAAGGTGTATTCCAGCGCGGGCCGGACGAACCAACTGCGGTCTTCGCGCCGGTCCGCACCGTCGCCGGAAACCTGCGTGTACTTCGCCCGCTCGCGTCCGCCCTCAAGCCTCGCCGTCCAGCGTTTTCCGAGACGTTGTGAAACCCCGGCGGTCATTCCGAGCTGACGGTAGTTCTGCCCGGCCAGATAGGCGGAAGCCACTTCGCGCTGATAGGCGGTGAGGTAAAACGCAGTGCCCACGCGGGGTTGCCACTCGATCCGGCCATCGATCACCGGATTCACCTTCGAACCGTTTTCCGTCCTGCGGGATTCCGCACCGGCTTCGAGCTGCACGCGGATTTTCTCCCGTGGCTGCCATTCGAGCCGTCCCGTCACCTGATGCGCGATCTGATCTTCGGAGCGTTCCACCTTCAGGCGGCTGGCCCGATACGCCAACCCGGCGCGGGTTTTCGGGGAATAGGCGTATTGCCACGCGACTTCCCCGTAAACCGACGAAGAATCGATCAATCCGCGATCCTCGTAATTCGTCGAGGCATGGCCCGCGCTCACCTCGTAGGTGTGCTTCTCACGCGGCGTCCAACCGATCTTGACCCGGTTTTCGGTTTCCATCCGGTCCGTCTTGCGGCCCACATCGGCGAGCGCGTCCGCCGTTTTCAGAATCGATCCATCGTAAGCCACCACCGTCGCCTTACCGCGCCAACCGGCGGTCCAGGTCGCCCGTTGATCGATCCGGCTTTCGCTCGAAGCCTTCGCATAATAAACCGCCGTCGGATTGTAGGCGAACTGGACGAAACCGCCGGAACCTTCCGTCACATCGCCTTTCGCATAGGAAATCTTCGGACCCACACGATAAACGTGGTCGGATTCCGGGTTCGTTTTGGAAAGATAAATATTATTATCGTAAGCCGCCGAAATAATCGCCTGTAATTTCCACCCCGCTTTCTTTTCCGGAATTTGCGATATTTCAGGATGCTGAACTATATCTCCCTTCACCCGGTCGTCCACGATCGGGGACACCTCGTCGGCAAGGCAGGTCGCAATGGCGAAAGCCTGTAAAAAGGCCAGAACCACAACAACCGAGCGGGGGGGCTTGGTTTGGAGAATAGACATAGCGCAGGGGGGATGCGATGCGCAGACCTTGCCAAATCCATAACCTCTTCGCAAGACTTTTCACCTTCACGAGTAATACGCGATTGCGTAATACGAAGAACCATTATTCATGATACAACTGTCCACGACAGCATCCCTTATCACCCCCGAATAATTATCATCAATATAAGTTAACTATAAAAAATCGTCCTTTTTTA
The DNA here is from genome assembly GCA_047606285.1 of Luteolibacter sp. Classification (GTDB taxonomy): domain Bacteria; phylum Verrucomicrobiota; class Verrucomicrobiia; order Verrucomicrobiales; family Akkermansiaceae; genus Luteolibacter. The sequence goes on from JASGEP010000014.1 coordinate 34,619, forward strand.
GAGAGCTTTCCCCCTTAGAATTTCCGATTCACGGCCCCCTTCGTGATGTCCCTTTTCCCCTCATCCATTTCAGGTTCGGGCACCGATGCCAACCCCGGCACCTGGCTGACCTCGATTTCCGGCCACGCCTCGCGCACACCGGGAAAAACCGCCGTCATTTCCGGCAAGCGCTCGCTGACCTATTCCTGGCTCGAAACGCGCTCGAACCAATTCGCCCACCTTCTCCTCTCCCGTGGCCACCAACCCGGTGACCTCATCGGCCTCGGCCTGAATCGCGGCATTGAACTCATCACCGCCCTGCTCGGCATTTTGAAAATCGGCGCAGCCTACGTGCCGCTCGATCCTTCCTACCCCGCCGCGCGGCTTGAGCAAATGATCGCCTCCGCCGGTTTGGAACACGTCACCCACGCGCTGGACGAATCCGAACTCGCCGCGTTTTCCGAAAATCCACCCGCGATTTCCATTTCAGGCGATCAACGGATCTACGCCATTTTCACCTCCGGCTCCACCGGCATCCCGAAAGCCGCCGCCGTTTATCATCGGGGATTTTCCAATCTTCTCGACTGGTATCGCACCGAACTCACGCTCTCCCCGGACGACACCGCGCTGGTCATCAGCTCCCCGAGCTTCGATCTGACGCAAAAAAACTTCTACGCGCCCCTCGTCGCGGGCGGCACCCTCGTATTCGACGAGGAATCCACCTACGACATCACCCGTATTTCCCGTCTCATCCGGGAAAATCGCGTCTCGCTCATCAACTGCACGCCCAGCGCTTTCTATCCGCTCGTGGATGCCGCCGCTGCCGATGATTTCCGCGACCTTTCCTCCCTCCGCTTCGCCGTGCTCGGTGGCGAGCCGATCTCCATCCCTCGTCTCCGCGCGTGGCTGGAACATCCGAATTGCCGGGCGGAAGTGATGAACTCCTACGGCCCCACCGAATGCACGGACATTTGCCTGATCCATCGCCTGCATCGTGGCAATCTCAACGATTTTCCCTTCGTCCCGCTCGGACATGAAATCCCCAACGTGGAAGTCACCCTCCGCGATGAAAATCTCCAGCCCGTGCCCGACGGTGAGATCGGCGAAATCTGCATCGGCGGCGTCAGCCTCGGCGAAGGCTACCTGAACGATCCGGAAAAAACCGCCTCCCGCTTCATCGACGGCATCTATAAAACCGGCGACCTCGGAAAACGCCACGCCTGCGGCACCTTCGAGTTCCGCGGCCGCGCGGACTATCAGGTAAAAGTGAACGGTTTCCGCATCGAACTCGGCGAAATCGAGCTCTCACTCAGCCAGCACGCCAGCGTCCGCGAAGCCGTCGTCATCGCCTGCGAAAACCGCCTGATCGCTCACATTCAGGGCGACGCCGCCGTTTCCACCCTCCGCGATCACCTCGCCGCGCGCCTGCCCGCTTACATGATCCCGGCGGAATTCCATTTCGTGGAAACCTTCCCGCTCACGCCGAACGGCAAAATCGATCGCAAGGCACTCACCGAAGTTTCCGCGCCGACCACAATTTCCACCAACGCCACCACGCTGGAAAAATCCATCCTCGCACTCTGGTCCGAAATCCTCGGCAAACCCCTCCACGACGCCACCGCGAATTTCTTCGACCTCGGCGGAAATTCCATCCACCTCGCCGTCGTCCACGTCCGCCTCGTGAAAATGGCGAACCGCGATTTCCCCATCACCGAGCTTTTCGCGCTCCCCACCGCCCGCGCCATCGCCGCATTCCTCTCCCCCGAACAAACCGCCGGCACCGCGCCGACCGCCCAAGACCGCGCCCGCCTCGCCCAGGCCGGCTTTTCCCGTTTCCGCCGCCCCCTCCCCCGATGAACGAAGATCCACCATCCCCTGAAGCCATCGCCGTCATCGGCATGTCCGGACGTTTTCCCGGTGCCAAAAATCCGGACGAATTCTGGCAAAACCTCATCGCCGGAAAAGACGGCATCACCCGCTTCGAAGGCCGCGAGGAAGCCGACGGTTCGAAATACGTCGGCGCGCGCAGCTTGATCGAAGATCCCGACAAATTCGACGCCTCCTTTTTCGGCATCTATCCGAAAGAAGCCGAACTCATGGACCCGCAGCACCGCGTTTTCCTCGAATGCGCCTACGAGGCCATGGAACACGGCGGCTACGAACCCACCGGCTTCCCCGGCCTCATCGGCGTTTACGCGGGCCTCAGCCTGAACACCTATCTTCTCAACAACCTCGGGAAATCCGCCGAACTCGCGAAAAACTATCAGGTCGCCGAATACCAGACCATGCTCGGCAACGACAAGGACTTCCTCCCCGTCCGCGTCTCCTACAAGCTGAACCTGCGCGGCCCGAGCATGACCGTGCAAAGCGCGTGCTCCACTTCGCTCGTCGCGATCTGCCAGGCCGCGACCTCGCTGCTCACCTATCAGACCGACCTCGCGCTCGCGGGCGGCGTCTCGATTTCCTTCCCGCAGGACCGCCTCTACCGCTACACCGAGGAAGGCATGGTCTCGCCGGACGGCACCTGCCGCGCCTTCGATGCGGACGCCGCCGGAACGGTCTTCGGCCACGGTTGCGGCGTCGTTTTAATGAAACGCCTCAGCGAAGCCATCGCCGACCGCGATCCGATTCTCGCCGTGATCAAAGGCTGGGCGGTCAACAACGACGGCTCGGATAAAATCGGCTTCGCCGCGCCCGGCGTGAATTCCCAGGCGGATGTCATCGCCATGGCCCAAGCCACCGCGGGCGTGCATCCGTCGGAAATTTCCTACATCGAGGCCCACGGCACCGGCACGCCACTCGGCGATCCCATCGAAATCGCCGCGCTCACCAAGGCCTTCCGCGAAGGCGGTGCCACGGATTCCGGCTACTGCATCATCGGCACTGGAAAAACCCACATCGGCCACCTCGATGTCGCCGCCGGGGTCACCGGTCTGATCAAAACGATCCAACAATTCCGTCATCGGAAAATTCCCGCGCTGCTTCATTTCAACGCGCCGAATCCGCGCATCGATTTCGCCAACAGCCCGTTCACCCCCGCCAGCGAAACCCGCGATTGGACGAGCAACGGCGCACCGCGTCTCGCGGGCGTCAGCGCCTTCGGCGTCGGCGGCACCAATGCCCACGTCGTGATGGAAGAAGCCCCCGCACCGCTGCCGACGACATACGGACGCGGGCAGGAACTCCTCGTGCTTTCCGCAAAAACCGAAACCGCGCTTGATGCCGTCGCACAACGTCTCGCCGATCATCTGCAAAACAACGCCACCGATCTGCCCGACGTCGCCTTCACCCTCGCCAAAGGCCGCAAAGCCTTCGCGCATCGCCGCATCGTCGTCGCCGGAAATTCCCAAGATGCCATCGCCAAACTCCGCGAAGCCGGAAAATCCGCCACCGCGCCGAACTCCACGCCGCGCGTCGCCTTCCTCTTCCCCGGCCAAGGTTCGCAATACCCGGACATGGCGCGTGAAATCTATCATTCCGAACCGGCCTTCAAAGCCGCCCTTGACGAATGCGCGGACCTGCTCCTGCCGCTGATCCGGCACGACATCCGCGCCACACTCTATCCATCGCCCGGGCAACGCGAAGCCGCCGCACAGGACATCCACCGCACCGCGCTCACCCAGCCGTGCATTTTCGCCATCGAGTATTCCCTCGCGAAACTCTGGATTTCCTGGGGCATCCGGCCGGATCTTCTCATCGGCCACAGCATCGGCGAATACGTCGCCGCCGTCCTCGCGGAAACCTTCGCGCTTCCCGATGCGCTGCGTCTGCTCGCCACCCGCGCCCGCATGATGCAGGAACTTCCGGGCGGATCGATGCTCGCCATCCGCGCCGGAGCCGATGAACTGGCCATTCCTCAAAACATCGACATCGCCGCACGAAACAGCCCGAAACTCTGCACCGTTTCCGGCACGCACGAAGCCATCGCCGAGTTCCAGAAATCTCTCGAAGCGCAAAACATCCCGTGCCGCTTGCTGAAAACTTCGCACGCATTCCATTCAGCGATGATGGAACCGATGGTCGAAGCCTTCACCATCGAAGCTGCGAAAATCCAAGCATCCGCGCCGAAAATCACATGGATTTCCACCTGCACCGGCAGCACCATCACCGCGGAAACCCTCGCCGATCCAGCCTACTGGTCGCGCCAGCTCCGCCAGCAGGTGCGTTTCTCCGATGCTCTCGAAACCGCGCTCGCGGACGAATCGCTGCTTTTCCTCGAAGTCGGCCCCGGTCAGGCGCTCGCGCAATTCGCCCGCCAGCATCCGGCGAAAAAACAGCAAGCCGTCATCGCCACGCTGCCAAGTTCATCCACCGATCTCGCCGACCTGATTTCCGCCGCCGGTGAGCTTTGGAAAAACGCCGCGCCGCTCGATTTCCATCTCTTCTATCAGCACCAAAGCCGCGCCCGCGTTCACCTCCCGACGTATCCCTTCGAGCGCCAAAGCTTCTGGATTGATCGTTCCGCTTCACTCCCCGCTCCTTCTCCCATTTCCACCCCGGTCATCAGCGTCGCACCTCCGGCTCCCGCTGAAACACCAGCCCCCAAAGCCCCCATGGACCGCCTTCCCGATCTCGCGCAACAACTCCGCTCCATCGTGCTGGAGCTCTCCGGCATCCACGTCACCGATGACGCCGCCACTTTCACCGAGCTTGGCTTCGATTCGCTTTTCCTCACCCAAGCCAGCCAGGCGATCCAATCCCGCTTCGGTCAAAAAATCACCTTCCGCCAGATGCTCGGCGATCTCGCGTCCGTCGCCGCGATTGCCAAATATCTCGACCAACAACTTCCCGCGACGTCACCCGTCGTAGCAACGCCCGCTCCCGCCACCGTTTCCGCACCGGTCGCCGCGCCAACCGGCAACACCACGCTGGAGCAACTGATGGCGAACCAACTGCAACTGATGCAGGCCTTCATGGCGCAAAACCAGCAAGCGCCCCAAACCGCCGCACCGGGCAGCAACAACGGGCTTTCCGTCGTCCGCTGGCCCGCTCATCTCAACCGCACCACCGTCGCGAATGCACGCTTCGGTCCTTACAAGCCGATTGAAAAAGGCGAAAAAGGCGGCCTCACTACGCAACAGCAAACCGCGCTCGACGCACTCATTTCCCGCTACGTCGCGAAAACTCCCGGCTCGAAAAACTACACCGCCGAGCATCGCCCGCATTACGCCGATCCGCGCGCGGTTTCCGGTTTCAAATCGCTGTGGAAGGAAATGGTCTATCCGATCGTTTCCGCCCGTTCTAAAAACGCCCGCATCTGGGACATCGATGGCAACGAATACGTCGATATCACCATGGGCTTCGGCACGTATTTCTTCGGCCACTCGCCGGACTGGATCGTCAAAGCCATCGAGGAACAACTTCACACCGGCATCGAAATCGGGCCGCAATCGCCCATCGCTGGCAAGCTCGCGAAAACCATCAGCGAACTCACCGGACTGGACCGCGTCACGTTTTGCAACACCGGCTCGGAAGCAGTGATGGCCGCGATGCGCCTCGCCCGCACGATTTCTGGCCGCAATCGCATCGCGTATTTCACCGGGGACTATCACGGCATGTTCGAGGAAGTGCTCGTGCGCGGCGCATGGGTCGATGGCGTTTACAAAGCCCAACCCATCGCGCCCGGCATCCCGCAATCGCTGGTGGAAAACATGCTGGTGCTCGATTACGCCGATCCCGCATCGCTGGAAATTCTCAAAGCTCACGCGCACGAACTCGCCGCCGTGATGATCGAGCCGGTGCAAAGCCGCGCGCCCGGATTGCAGCCGCGCGAGTTCATGCACGCCGTGCGCGACATCACGAAAAATTCCGGCACTGCGCTGATTTTCGATGAAGTCGTCACCGGCTTCCGCTGCGCTCCCGGCGGTGCGCAAGCCTACTTCGGCATCGAAGCCGATCTCGCAACTTACGGCAAAGTCATCGGCGGCGGCATGCCCATCGGCGTGCTGGCCGGGAAAAAAGAATACATGGACGCCCTCGACGGCGGCGCATGGAACTACGGCGACAATAGTTTCCCGGAAGTCGGCGTGACGTTTTTCGCCGGAACCTTCGTCCGCCATCCGCTCGCGCTCGCCGCCGCTTGGCGCGTCGCCGAATATCTCAAAGGCGAAGGCCCGCGCCTGCAAATCGACATGGAGGAACGCGTTTCCCGTTTCTGCCGAACGCTCAACGATTGGTTCGAGGCGATCCAAGTGCCGATCCGCATTCCGCACTTCAGCGCCTACGCCGTGATCGAGCACGCTCCGGACCTGAAATACGCCAGCCTGCTCTGGTATTTCCTGCGGGAAAAAGGCATCCACATTTGGGAAGGCCGCCCGCTGTATTTCACCACCGCGCACACGGATGAAGATTTCGACGCGCTCGTCGCCGCCTTCACTTCCGCCGTTCAGGAAATGCAGGCCGCAGGATTTCTTCCCGCATCGCCGGAGAACGCGCCCGAAGCTCCCACGACATTCCCGCGCCACGATTCCGCGTCGACCACCGAAGCGCAGCGCGAGATTTTCCACGCCGTGCAAATGGGCGATGAAGCGAACGCTTCGTTCAACGAATCCAACATCATCTCACTCACCGGCGAACTGGATCGCGCCGCGTTGAAAACCGCGCTGCACGATCTCATCGTGCGCCACCCCGCTCTCCGCAGCACGTTCTCCGAAGACGGCGCGACCCAGTATTTCCACCCTTCCGCCCGTGAACTGGAAATCATGGAGCACGATTTCTCCAACGCTCCGCAGCGTTCCTCGCTCGCTCCGCTCGCGCTCATCAAATCCGCCGAAAGCTCGACGCCATTCGATCTCACGCACGGCCCGCTCGTCCGCATCCATCTCCTCCACCTGCCGGAACAACGCCACGAAATCCTCTTCACCGCGCATCACATCATTTTCGACGGCTGGTCTTTCGGCATGTTGTTAGCCGAGCTCGCCACCGCCTACAACGCACGCAAAGCTGGTCTGCTACCGAAGCTTCCGCCCGCGATGTCGTTCGCGGAATACGCCCGCCTCGAAGTGCGCGAACGAGAATCCGAAGCGGTGAAAACCGCCGAAGCATTCTGGATTTCCAAATTCTCCAACGGCGTCCCCGTGCTCGAACTTCCCACCGACCGCCCGCGTCCGATCCCGCGCACCTTCCACGGCGCGATGGAAAAAATCACCCTCGATCCCGCGCGCTACGCCCGCCTCAAGCAAGCATCGCCGAAGCTCGGCGGCACGCTCTTCGCCACCTTGCTCGCATCCTTCGCCACGCTGCTTCATCGCCTGACGAATCAGGAAGACGTCGTCATCGGCGTGCCCGCCGCCGGACAAACCCGCATCGGCAAGGACGAACTCATCGGCCACTGCCTGAACTTCCTGCCGCTGCGCCTCGCCCCTCTCGCCGACACCCCGTTCCGCGATTTCTCGTCGAACGTGAAAGAGCAGGTGCTCGAAGCCTACGATCATCAGGATCACACCTTCGGCTCGCTCTTGCAGAAAATCAGCTACGAACGCGACACCAGCCGCGTGCCGCTCGTTTCCGTCATTTTCAACATCGATAAATCCGGCCTCGATCAAATCCACCTCGATGGCCTCATGCTCGACGTCGAAACGAACCCGAAACAGTTCGTCAACTTCGACCTCTTCTTCAACCTCGTGCAAACCGACGAGCGCCTCGTCGTCGAATGCGAATACAACACTGATCTGCACGACCGCGAAACGATCCTGAGCTGGCTCGCCGGCTACGAAGCGCTGATCGAATCCGCCATCACCCACGCGGACTCGCCGTTGAAAGCGCTGGAAATCGTCGGCGATGAAGACCGCGAAAAACTGCTCCACACCTGGAACGACACCGCCGCGCCATTGCCCGGGCTGCCGACGATCCACCAGCTCGTCGAAGCCCAGGTGGACCGCACGCCGGACGCACCCGCGCTCTACGCCGATGGCCGGAGTTTCACCTATCAGGAAATCGATCGCCACGCGAACGCACTCGCCGCTCGCCTGCGTGAAGCGGGCGTCGGACGTGAAACGCTCGTCGGCATCTGCGCCCGCCGCCGCGCCGAATTGCTCGTCGCGATTCTCGCCACGCTGAAGGCCGGAGCGGCTTACGTTCCCGTCGATCCGAATTATCCGCAGGAACGCATCGATTACATCCTCAACGATGCGAACACCGCCGTGCTGCTCACCGAGCGAAGCATCGCGGAAACACTCACCGCCGCTCCAAACGCACGCCGCATTTTCATCGACAACGCCCTCAGCCACAGCGCCGACCGTTTGCCATCGCTCAATAAAACCACCGATCTCGCCTATCTGATCTACACCTCCGGCTCCACCGGCCAACCGAAAGGCGTCGCCATCGAGCACCGCTGCACCCGCGCCTTCATCGGCTGGGCGCAATCGGTTTTCTCCAAGGACGATCTCGCGGGCGTGCTGTTCTCCACCTCGATCTGCTTCGACCTTTCGATCTTCGAAATGTTCGTGACGCTCTCCACCGGCGGCGCGCTGATCCTCGCGGAAAACGCCCTGCATCTCCACGATCATCCGCACCGCGACAAAATCACGCTCATCAATACCGTGCCCTCCGCCATCGCCGAGCTGCTCGACGCCGGGCTGGTGCCGGACACCGTGAAAATCGTGAACCTCGCCGGAGAAGCGCTCGCCACACAGCTCGTCGATCGCATCTACGCCTCGACGAAAGTCGGGAAAGTTTACGACCTCTACGGCCCGTCCGAAGACACGACTTACTCCACCTTCACCCTACGCGAAGCGGGCGAACCAGCGACCATCGGCCGCCCGATTTCCAACACGCAGGCTTACATCCTCGATCCTAACAGAAAACTCCTCCCGCCCGGTGTTTCCGGCGAGCTTTACCTCGGCGGCTCCGGCCTCGCCCGTGGCTACCTCGGACGCCCGGAACTCACGGCGGAAAAATTCGTACCGAATCCCTTCGATCCCGGCACCCGCCTCTACCGCACCGGTGACCGCGCGCGCTTCCTCCACGATGGCCGCATCCAGTTCCAGGGCCGCCTCGATCATCAGGTCAAAGTCCGTGGTTTCCGCATCGAACTCGGCGAAATCGAAACGCTGCTCGAACAATCCCCCGCCGTCGAAAAAGCCGTCGCCACCGTGCGGGACAACCGCATCGTCGCCTACCTCACCCGGCCCAACACCGGAAAATCCACGGACGGCACCGCCATCTGGCAGGATCAGTGGGATCTTCTCTATCAATCCGCCATCGATCAGAGCGGCAGTGAAAAACTCGACCGCCTCGACTCCGTAATCGCCGGTTGGGCCGGTGTGGAAAACCTCGACGATCAGGTGAACGAGTGGATCGATTCCACCGTCGCCCGCATCCGCCGCTATCCCGCCAAGCGTCTTTATGAAATCGGTTGCGGCACCGGCCAGATTCTCTCGCGCCTCGCACCCGATGCCGAAGCGTATTGGGGCGCGGACATTTCCAACGTCGCCATCGACGCGCTGAAGAAAAACCACCCGCTCACTCAGGTGAATCTCCTGCATCGCCCGGCGGACGATTTTTCCGAGATCCCGCTCGCTGGATTCGACACCGTCATCATCAACTCCGTCGCCCAGTATTTCCCGGATGCGGATTACCTCGCGGGCGTTCTCGAAAATGCCGCACGCAGCGTGAAATCCGGCGGCCGCATTTTCCTCGGTGACATCCAGAGCAATGCGCTGCTCGCCGTGCATCATGCCGAGGCATTCCAGAAACGCGCCACTCCGGACGTCACCGCCGGCCAACTCCGCGAAAAAGTCGCCGCGCGTCTCGATGCGGAAACCGAGCTTTCCCTCGATCCCGCGTGGTTCACGCTGCTGCGCCAACGCGTCCCCGCCATTTCCCACATCGAGTTCCTGCTGCGCCGAGGCAAGGTCGTGAACGAAACCAACGTCTATCACTACGACGTCATTCTCCACATCGGTTCCACTCCGGCACTGTTGCCGCTTCCGTCCGCGACGCCCTGGAACAACCTCAACATCGAGCAACTCGAAGCGATTCTCGCGGAAAGCACCACGCCGCTTCTCCTCACCGGCATCCCGGATGCGCGTCTCGCTCCCGCCATCGGCTTCCAGCACGCGCTTTCGCAAGCGGCGAATGACGCGCCTTTGCCGCCGGTCCCGCCGCCGCATGCGAACGCGATTTCCGCCGAGGAAATCTTCACGCTCGCCGAGCAATTCGGCTTCGTCGCCCACGTCCGCTGGTCCACCGATGGCACCGACGGCCTGATGGACGCTGTTCTCATCCATCCGCCGACCACCGCGCTCCCCGCCTGGCCGGAACCGCAAGCCACCGCCTCCGGCAACTACGCCAACACGCCGAAATCCGCGAAATCCTCGTCCACCCCCGACCTTTCGCCGGAACTCCGCAGGCACCTCGCCACCCGCTTGCCGGAATACATGATCCCTTCCGCCTTCGTTACGCTGGAAAGTTTCCCGCTCACGCCTAACGGAAAAGTGGACCGCAAGGCGCTGCCCGAGCCATCCACTATCGCCGCGCCCGCCGCTCCGCGCGAGATCGTCATGCCGCGCGACGAGAAGGAAACCAAGCTGCTCGCCATCTGGAAGGAAGTCCTCGGAAAACAAGACATCGGCATCGAGGACGACATCTTCGATCTCGGCGGAGACTCCATCCTCATCTTCCAGATCACCACCCGCGCCGGACGTGCCGGGATTCCGCTCACCCCCGCGCAGGTGTTCAAATACCGCACCATTTCCGCCCTTGGCACCCAAAGCTCCACCCAAGCCGACGCGCCAAAGAGTTTTTCCATCCAACGGGTTAATCGCGATGCTTACCGACGTAAAATCTAAGCCGATGCACGAAATACCAGCCACCACCAGCCCGTCCGCCGAACGCGATGTCCTCGCGTTCCCCGCATCCGTGGCGCAACAGGTGTTCTGGTATCTCGAACTCTTCCAGCACGGCGTCACCGCCTTCAATGTCCCGCTGCGTTTCCGTTTGGAAGGGCCGCTCGATGTTTCTTTGTTGGAAAAAACGCTGCACGCCCTCGTGGACCGCCACGAAGCACTGCGCACGCATTTCGAGGAAGACGATGGTGAACTGCTGCAAGTCGTCAGTCCGTCCATCGATCTCCCCCTCACGGTGATCGACATCACGCATTTGCCCGACAACCGATTGCAGGAGGAAATCGACCGCCTCGGCAGCATCGAGGCGCGGCGTCCCTTCCAGCTTTCCACCGGTCCCATGATCCGGGCCGAGCTGCTCCGCACCCGCCCGGACTCCTACATTTTCCACCTCACCATCCACCACTCGCTCTTCGACGGCATGTCCATGACCGTCATCAACCGCGAGCTCGCCGCGATCTATCAGGCATTCGCGGAAGGCAAGCCGAACCCGCTCCCGCCACTCGACATCCAGTATGGCGACTTCAGCGTCTGGCAGCAGGAATTTCTCGCAAGCCCGGAAGTCGACCGCCAATTGGACTACTGGAAATCCAAGCTCCACGGCATGCGGGAACTCGCGCTTCCCACCGACCACCCGCGCCCGCCGGTCAAAAGCTGGAACGGCGAAATCATTTCCCGCCTGCTGCCGAAAGCTCTCACCGACAAGCTGCACACCTACGCCGCGACCCGCGGAGCCACTTTGTTCCAACTCCAGCTCGCCGCTTTCAAAATCCTCATGGCGCGCTATTGCGACACCACCGATGTCGCCATCGGCACCCCGGTCACCGGCCGCAATCGCGAGGAACTTGAACCGCTCGTCGGCGTCTTCATCAACTCCCTCATCCTCCGCACCGATCTCTCCGCCAATCCCACCTTCGGGCAATATCTCGATCAGGTGAAAGACACCGTTTTCGAAGCTCTCGAAAATCAAGACCTCCCATTCGAACACCTCGTCAACGCCCTGCGCCCCACCCGCGATCCGGGCCGCAATCCGCTTTTCCAGATCAATTTCAACCACCACCGTTCGTTCAGCAAAACGCGCGAGTTCGGCGGCGTGACGATGAACCCGATCCCGTCCCGCTCGCCCGGCACGATTTTCGACCTGCACGTCTTCATGGTCGAGCGCGATGAAGGCTGGCGCGCGTCGTGCGATTACAGCACGGATCTTTTCGAAAAGGAAACCGCCGAGCGCATCCTCGCCCACTTCGAGCGCCTGCTCCAGGACATCGCCGACCACCCGGAAAAAACCGTTGCCGAACTGGAAATCCTCACCGATGCGGAGAAAAACAAGATCCTCCACAACTGGTCCGCCACCCGTCCGACCTATCCGCGCCCTGACGGACCGCTCTCCGCCGAAGGACCGGTTTACATCCTCGATTCAGCACTTCGCCTCGTCCCCGTCGGCATCCCCGGCACGCTCTATCTCAGCGGAGGAAAAACCGCGAAGGCGCTGCCCTCCGTCCAGCATCCGGAATTCGGCACCCTCCATCCCACCGGCGACCGCTGCCGCTGGACACGCGATGGCAATATCGAACCGGTCTCGCTCGATTCCGCCAAAACCGCGACACCCGAAATTCCGGTCGCTCCCGAATCTTCCTTCGCCCCAACAGCTCCGAAAGAATCCCCGCTTCCAACAAACGGCGACACCCGGGAAAAACTCGCCGTCATCTGGAAGGATTTGTTAGCCGTCCCCTCCGTCGGAATCGATGATGCCTTCTTTTCCCTCGGCGGCCACTCACTGATGGCCCTGCGGATGTTTTCCCGCATCAAACGCGAATTCGGCGTCTCCATGCCGCTCGCCGCTCTCATCAGCAATCCAACCATCCGCGCGCTCGCCCAACTCGTCGATGCCCAGGCACCCGCTCCGACGAAAACCGCACCCGCCACACCCGTCCAACAAAAAGGCAACCTCGTCACGCTCAGCACCGAAGGTTCCGGCGCCCCCCTGTTCTGCATCCACGGCGGCGATGGCGGCGTGCTGTTTTACCGCGAACTCGGCGAAACGCTCCAAGGCATCTGCCCCGCCCACGCCATCGAATCCCTCGAACTCGGCAGCTCGCAGCCGATCCAGCCGACCGCCGTCGAAGAAACCGCGACGGCCTACGTCCAGCTACTCCAAAGCTTCCAACCCACCGGACCGTATCGTCTCGCAGGCTATTCCTTCGGAGGGGCCGTCGCCTTCGAAATGGCCTGCCAGCTTCAGGAAAACGGCCACGACGTTTCCTTTCTCGGCCTCTTCGATACCCAGAACGTCGCGCTCCGTCCCCGCCACTACAGCCCGCTGGAGCGCCTGAAAGTCTTCTGGCAACACCGCCACGCCACCCCCTTCTTCCAGCGCGTGAAATGGCTCCTGCGCCGCATCGTCAACGGAGTCCGCACCCATCGCCGTATCCGCGACGAAATCAAAGCCGCACGCTCCGCCCCCACCGCCGAACCGTTTTCCGACATCCGCCGCATCCAGGTCCGCGAGGAAAACTGGCGCGCGATGCTCGCCTATCAGCCGCGCCGCTTCTCGGGAAAAATCACGCTCTTCAAAACCACCCTGCCCAATGACAAAGTCGAATGGCCCGCCGATTACGGCTGGTCCGGCCACACCACGGAGGGCCTTGAGATCGTCCACATCGAAGGCGAGCACCTCACCCTGTTCGATCCCGAAAACATCGCCTCGCTTTCCACCGCCCTCTCGCAAACCTTGTCCCCCCACCGCTGATGCACCCACCCTTACTCCTTCGCTGCCTGGGATTCGTCCTGTTCACGGCCCTACCATCCACCGCGCAAACTTTCGTCGATCTGGACTTCAGCCATCACGTCCAGTCGACCAACAGCATGTGGCCGAACAACTCGAGTCTCGGTCCACACTATTACAACGGAAGCTCGTTTCATTTCACCAATGTGACCAACGTCAACGGCACGTCGGTCGACGCCATCGTCACCGTTTCCGGAACACAAGGCTCCTATGATCTCGTCGGCTGGATTCCCAATTACAACAACCAAGGCGGGTCCTACCCCGGCCATCTCGGCGCCTACGCGGTCTACAACGGCGACACTCCCGAAGCAGGTTCCCCCGCTCTCGGCGGCCTCACCTATCAGATCACTTTTTACACCGGCGGCGATTCGCTGCTGCCGGACGAACGTTACCAGACTCAGATGGCGTTGCCCGCGTTCCGCTTTCTCGTTTACGACCACGATGGCGAACCTTCCCAGTCCGAATCTCTCACCGCGTTTTATTCCGAAGGCTTCCGGGGCTATCAGATCCGGGATGGCAGCGGCATCACCACCTATACCGATGGAGATTCCGTCACCTTCCACTCGCGCGGCGCGAACCATTCCGAAACCGACGACTCCGGCAGCTTCATCGCGTATTTCGAAAACACCTCTTCCATCAGCTTCCAGCTCACCGCTTCCACCACCCACGAAGCGGTCGGCCCCGCGGGCGGCTGGGGCAACACCCACGGCATTTTCACCGCCTTCGATGGCAGCCTGAACCTCGTCGGCGGAAATACCGAAAACTTCGGCGCCTTCATGCCCGTCCCCGAGCCATCCACCGCACTGCTCGGCGCGCTCGCCGCAATCGGAACCCTGCTTCGCAGAAAACGCTGATCGTCATGCCGGAAGTGATCGAGGAAGGTTTGCACTTCCGGCTCGAAGACCTCGCGTCCTCCAAGCCGGAGCAGACCGCTTTTCGTTTCCTCACCGACGGGGAAACTTCCGAAGTTTCTCTCGATTACGCCACGCTCGCACGCCGCGCGCGCCGATTGGCGAACCTTCTGATAGAAAAAAGCGCCACGGGCCATCCCGTGATTCTCGCCTACCCGCCCGGCCCCGATTTCCTCATCGGCCTCTTCGCCTGCTGGTATGCCGGAGCCATCGCCGTCCCGGCCTACCCGCCACAGGGCAGCCGCCACCGCAAGCGCCTCGCCGCCATTCTCGAAGATTCCGGGGCCACACTCATGCTCGCCGCCCCGGGCACACCGGTTCCGAAAGGTTGCAAGCTCATCGACTCCATCCTATCAGGAAATTCCGACGAGCGTTTCCCTGACATCGACCCTCCCGAGACCTGCCTCATCCAATACACCTCCGGCTCCACCTCCGCCCCGAAAGGCGTCCGGATTTCCCACGGCAACATCCGCAGCCATTTCCAGTCCCTGATTTCGCATCATGGCGACGCCACGCCACGTTCGTTCGTGAGCTGGCTCCCTCCCTACCACGACATGGGACTGATGCTGAAAATCCTGTTCGCCATCGAGCTCGGCGTGCCTTTCGTCTGGTTTTCACCCGAACATTTCATCCAGCGCCCCGCACGCTGGCTTCGCGCGATCAGCCACTATCGGGCGGACTTCAGTGGCGCTCCGAACTTCGCCTTCGAACTCTGCACCCGCACCATCCGCGACGAGGAAATCGAAGGCATCGACCTCTCGCACTGGACCCATGTCGCCTGCGGAGCGGAACGCGTGCGCGCCGAAACGCTGGAAAAATTCGCCTCCCGCTTCGCGAAATACGGTTTCCGAAAAGACTCATTCAAGCCCGGCTACGGTCTGGCGGAAGCCACGCTCGTCGCCACCGCCTTTCCCATCCGGGAGCCGCTGGTTTACTCTCACCATCCGCAACACGGCACGCTCGTTTCGAACGGGAAACCCTTGCCGGGCATCGATCTCCGCATCGTCGATCCCGCCACCGGCACTTCCCTCCCTCCCGGCCAAACCGGTGAGATCCTGCTCTCCGGCCCCTCCATTTCCAGTGGCTACTGGAAACAACCCGACCTCCCGGACCGCTTACTCCGCACCGGCGATCTCGGCTACCTCGAAAACGGCCACCTTTACCTATCAGGACGCATCAAGGACCTGATCGTCTTCCAGGGCGAGAACTTCTATCCGGACGACATCGAGCAAGCCATTCTGGAAAGGCATCCCGAAATCACCGCCGCCGCTGCCTTTTCACGGGAAGACGCCTCCGGCGAAATCATCGACATCGCCCTGGAAACGTCACGCTCCTCCTCACCTCGCGAACTCGCCGGTGCGATCCGCCTGGCACTCGGCCAAGCTCTCGAACTCACTGCCGGAAACCTCCATTTCACCCGACCCGGCCTGCTGCCGCGCACCACCAGTGGAAAAATCCAGCGTCACGCGATCCAACGAACGATCGACGAAGGCTCCCTGCGCCTGATCTATCAGGATACGCCTGTCACCCATTCCTCGACGGATCTCCTGCCCACGCTGCTCGATTGCGTGCGGGAAGTCAGCGGCAAGCCAGCCATCGGAGCGAGCGAGGACATGATTTCCCTCGGCCTGAGCTCCATTGAAGTGACGCGGGTTATCGCTCTCGTTCAGGAACGGACCCACCGCCGTTTCACCCACGCGGAAATGTTCTCCGCTCCTTCCATCGAAGCGCTAGCCCAGCAAGCATCTCCGGAACTTTCCCATGCCCCTGCTATCCTCCCCGGCAGCGGCACCGATGTCCATTGCCTCACCCATTCGCAGGAACGCATGTGGTTCCTCCACGGCCTCGCGCCGGAAAGCGCCGCCTATCACGTCTTCGGCGCGCTCGAATTTTTCGGCCCGCTCGATCCCGACGGACTGGATCGCTCCTATCGCGAAGTGATCGAGCACCACACCATCCTCAAAAGCCGCCACGTCAATCTGGAGGGAAAACCCCACGTTTTCATCGATCCCTCACCCGCGCCTTCCCTGACCCGGCTCGATGCCAGCGACCTCGAACAGGTCACCCGCCACCTCACGGAATTTTCCCGTCGCCCCTTCCGGCTCGACACCGAATCCCCCGTCCGCGGTTGCCTGATTTCCCTCTCGCCCCGTCACCACGTGCTCGCCCTGTGCGCCCATCACATCGTGGCCGATGGCTGGTCGATCCGGATTCTCACCCGGGAATTGGCGGCCCGTTACCGGAAAATCCCGCTCCACTCCCAAGCCCCCGCTTACCTCGATTACGCCGTGTGGCATCGCGGCTGGATCGAAAGCGGAGCCGTGGACCCGCAGATCGCTTACTGGAAAAACCGTCTCGCCGGGCATTCGGGAATCATGCCGTTGCCTACCGATTTCCCACGCCCGAATGTCTCCTCCTCGGACGGCGGCGCGGTCGAGCACACGCTTTCCCCCGACCTGTCGGAACGCATCCAGCGTCTCGCCGCCGCCCATCGGGCTACTCCGTTCATCGTACAACTCGCCGCGTTTCATCTCCTGCTCTATCGTCACGGAGCCGGAACCGACCAGGTGATCGCCGTTCCCGTCGCGAACCGCAACCACGCCTGCACCGGAGATCTCATCGGCACGCTCGTCAATACCCTGCCGTTCCGCTGCACACTGGACCCGTCCGAATCCTTCGAGCAACTGCTCGTCCGTATCCGCGACGCATCCTTCGAGATGCAGGCCGCGCAGGATGCTCCGTTCGAAAAAATCATCGAAGCCGTGCGCCCGGACCGCAGCCGAGATCATTCGCCGCTCGCGCAGGTCATGTTCGACCATCAGGAACTTCCGCTGCCCGAGCAATGGAGCGACGACCTCGAATGCAAGCCCTTGCTCGCCCATCGCGGCGCGGTGCAGTTCGATCTCAGCCTGCTCATGTTTTCCCTGCCGGGCCGTCAGCAGGCCGTCATCGAATATCGCGCCGATCTCTTCCGCCGCGAAACCGCAGAGCGCTTGCTCCAGCGTTATCTCGATCTTCTCAAAACCATTACCCTCGATCCCTCTCTAACCATCGAAAAAATCAGCGCGCTCACTTCCGCAGACCGCGAACAACTCGGACAACTCTCCCAAGGCCCCTCCCGTCCCGGTTTCCCGAAACAAACCACACCCGCCCTCATCGCAAAACGCTGCGCGCTGAATCCACAACGCCTCGCCACTTTTTCCGGTGACGCCAGCCTGACCTATTCCGAACTTCACGAAACATCCTCGCGCCTCGCCGCCGGATTGCGAAACCACGGCGTCAAACCCGGCGAGCGCGTCGCCATCCTGCTGGAACGGAACGAACTCCTTCCCGCCGTGATTCTCTCGATCTGGAAGGCCGGGGCCACCTACGTCCCGCTCGATGCCTCGAATCCCACGGAACGTCTCGCCCTGATCCTCGAAGACCAAGCGCCGATCCGGGTCCTCGTTTCACCTTCGCTTGCCGAGAAACTCCCCTCCGGAATTTCCATCATTCCCTTCGATTCTTCCCTCGAATCCCCCCCCGGCACCGACCAGCAAACCTCACCAGCGGAAACCGCCTACATCATCTACACTTCCGGCTCCACCGGGAAACCCAAGGGCGTCGCCATCAGCCACGGCGCGCTCGCGAATTTCCTGCTCTCCATGGCGGAAACTCCCGGTTTCACCGAGGCGGACAAGCTCCTCGCCGTCACTACCGTTTCCTTCGATATTTCCACTCTCGAGCTTTTCCTGCCGCTCGTCATCGGAGGTTCGGTGGACATCGTACCTGGCACCATCGCCCGCGACGGAGTGAAATTGCTGGAGCGCCTATCAACATCACGCGCCACCGTTCTCCAAGCCACACCCGCCACCTGGCATTTGCTCATGGACGCTGGTTGGCGCGGCAGCCCGGACCTGAAGGCGCTCTGCGGCGGCGAAGCGCTCGATCTTTCCTTCGCCCGCAAGCTCCGTCCGCTTTGCCATCAACTCTGGAACATGTACGGCCCGACGGAAACCACCGTTTGGTCCAGCCTCTGGCAGGTTCCGAAAAATCCCGAAACCATCCGCATCGGAAATCCCATCGCGAACACCGGCTGCCACGTCGTCGCGGAAGACGGCACGCCAGCGCCCGTCGGCGTCACCGGCGAACTGTGGATTTCCGGCGATGGCGTCGCGGACGGCTACTGGAAACGCGAAGATCTCACTGCGGAGCGTTTCGTTTCCTTCGAGCAATCCCGCGCCTACCGCACCGGCGATCTCGCTCGCTGGAATGCCGATGGCTCACTGGAATGTCTCGGTCGCAATGACAGCCAGGTGAAAATCCGCGGCTTCCGCGTGGAGCTTGGCGAAATCGAAACCGCACTCGCCACACACCCGGAAGTTTCCCAGGCGAAAGTCGCCCTGCGTGCCGACCGCTTGCTCGCATGGATCGTCCCCGCCGCCGGAAAATCCCCGGATTTCCTCAGCCTGCGCGAGCACCTCGACTCACGTCTCCCGGTTTACATGCTCCCGTCCGCCATCGGTTGCGTGGAAAATTTTCCGCTCAATGCCAGCGGCAAAGTCGATGTTTCAAAACTTACCGATCCCGAACGCACCGCCGGTTGCTGGATCGAACCACCGGCCACGGAAACGGAAATCCGTCTCGCCGCGATCTGGCGGGAATTGCTCGGCAGCCCCTTCGTTTCCCGCGATGACGATTGGTTCCACAGCGGCGGCCACTCGCTACTCGCCCTCCGCCTTTTCGCCGCCATCCATCGCGATTTCGGAAAATCCCTGCCGCTTTCCTCCATCCTCGATCACCCGACCTTGCGCGAACTCGCCGCACTGATCGACCTAACGGAATGAAAATCCACCTCATCCATCCGGCAAAAATTTCCCGCCAGGAAGCGATTCTGTATCTCACACCCGAGGAACTGGAACGCGCCGCGAAATTCCGTTTCGAAAAGGATGCGAACCACTGGATCGCCTGCCGCGCCGAGCTGCGCCGCCTCCTCGCGGAAGAACTGACCGGGAGCGCCGACGTGAACATCGGCGCTCCTCTCCCGCTCATCACTTCCCCCTTCGGCAAACCGCTGCTCGCTCCTCCCTACGATTTCCTCCACTTCAATCTCAGCCACAGTCCGGACCTCGCCGTCCTCGCGATTTCGGACGAAGGCCCCGTCGGCATCGATCTGGAACCTCTCTCCCGCGCCGCGTCTCTTCTCGGCTGCGAATCCTCATTCTGTCATCCCCGGGAAATCGAAAATCTTCCCGAGGAATCCAACGCGCGTGCCAACAAGTTGCTGGAAATCTGGACCGCCAAGGAGGCTGTCCTCAAGGCCCTCGGCACCGGTCTGTCCATCGCTCCGGAAACGATTTTCATCGAGGGAAACCGCGCCCGCTCCGACTCTCCAATTCCGCGTCTGGAAACCTTCCATATCGAGCGCCCCGAAGGAAAAATCCCCGCCGGTTACTCCGCTGCCCTCGCCCGCTGCTGAAAGAACGGCTTCCAACGCCACGTAACGTCTGGTTCAGTCTTTCAGACCATGCGACCCCTTGCGTTTCTCAGCTCCCTTTTCCTGTGTTTCGGCAGCGCCATCGCAGCCCCTGCGGACACCACTCCCGAAAATATCCAATCTCTCGCCGGAACCTGGAATTTCCAGCTCGATCCCAAAGACGAAGGCGGCAAGGACGCGTGGTTCCAGAAACCGCTCTCCGATACCATCAGTCTGCCGGGAACGACCGAAGAAGGGAAAAAGGGCAAGGAAAACAACCGATGGGACGCAAAGCGCTTCACCCGCGTTTACCCTTACGACGGTGCCGCCTGGTATCAGCGCGAAATTTCCATCCCCGAATCATGGCGCGGGAAACGCATCACCCTCCTGCTCGAACGGACCAAGACCGCCACCGTGTGGGTCAACGACAAGGAAATCGGCACCCAGGACAGTCTCGTCGCTTCACAGGTTTATGACCTGAGCGACAGCCTCTCCCCCGGCAAACACCGCCTCACCGTTCGCGTCGACAACAAGAAAAAGCCACCCGTCGGCGATCCCCACCAGATCAGCGACCAGACCCAGACGAACTGGAACGGCATCGTCGGGCGGATCGAGCTCAAAGCCACCGACCGTATCTGGATCGACGACGTGCAACTTTATCCGGACATCGCCAACCGCAAGGTCCGCGCCCGCGTCACCTTCGGCCGCACCGGAAATGTCCCCGTACGCGGCACGCTCACCCTTTCCGCCCAAAGCTGGAACGGCGGCACACCCCATCAGGTCCCCGCAGTGAAAGTTCCAGTCCGGACCAACGGTGACGAACCTTTCGACGCCGAACTCGTGATCGGCGAAGGCATGCAAACGTGGGACGAATTTTCCCCGACGCTTTACAAACTTTCGCTCGATTTCACCGGCGAACTCGATGGCAAACCCATCCGCGACCGACAAGAGGTGGACTTCGGCATGCGGGATTTCACCGCTTCAGGCTCCCAATTCGTCATCAACGGAAAAACCATCTTCCTGCGCGGCAAGCACGACGCCTGCGTCTTCCCCCTCACCGGCTACGCGCCCATGGACGTCGAGGAATGGGTGCGCATCCTGAAAATCGCGAAATCCTACGGCATCAACCACTACCGCTTCCACACCTGGTGCCCGCCCGCCGCCGCGTTCGCAGCCGCCGATATCGTCGGCATCTACATGCAGCCCGAGCTGCCCATCTGGGGGCCGATCGGCGGGGCTGCGCGCGTGGACAAGAAAGATGTCGAGCAGAAGAGCGACGCCACCAATCTCGATGAACGCACCCGCTACCTCACAGCGGAAGGCAAGCGGCTCTTCCGCCAGTTCGGCAACCACGCCTCCTTCGTCATGTTCGCTCTCGGCAACGAAATGTCCGGCAGCAGCGAAGTCATGGGACAAATGGTTTCCGAATTCCGCACTTTCGACGGTGGACGCCGCCTTTTCGCGCAAGGTTCCAACAACTTCCTGAACACGCCCAGCCTCATGCCGGGAGACGACTTCTGGACCACCATGCTCACCGGCGGTCACTACCAGTCCGGCGTGTTCCGGGCCGACACGAAAGGCAAGCTGGTGCGCGGTTCCACCAACACTCACACCGTGGGCCATATCAACAATCTGCCCGTCGGCACCTCCTTCGATTTCCGCGAAGCCCTGCAAGGGGTCCCCGTTCCCGTGATCGGCCACGAGACCGGCCAATTCCAGTTTTACCCGGACTTCGCCCAACTCAAAAAATACACCGGGGTGGTGCGCGCGAGAAACATCGAACGCGTCCAACAGAACCTCACAAACGCCGGAATGATCGATCTCGCGGACGCCTTTGCCCGCGCTTCCGGAGCGCTCGCCGTCACCTGCTACCGGGAAGACATCGAAGCCGCCCTCCGCACGCCCGGTTTCGGCGGTTTCCAGTTGCTCGATCTCCAGGATTTCCCCGGCCAGGGCACCGCCCTCGTCGGCATCCTCGACTCCTTCATGGACTCCAAGGGCCTCATCACCCCCGAGGAATGGCGGCGCTTCTGCTCCCCGATCGTTCCGCTGATCCGGCACAAAGCTTACACTTGGACCACCGACCAGACCTTCGAAGCCCAGGCCGAAGTCGCCCATTACGGCCCCGAAACCCTCCGTGACATCACCCCCCGCTGGATCCTGCGGGACGCGGAAGGGAAATCTCTCGTCGAAGGCACCCTGAAGACCACCGATATTCCT
This sequence comes from Luteolibacter sp., assembly GCA_047606285.1. GTDB lineage: Bacteria > Verrucomicrobiota > Verrucomicrobiia > Verrucomicrobiales > Akkermansiaceae > Luteolibacter. Next base: position 56,813 of record JASGEP010000014.1, read on the forward strand.
CAAGGGAAACTTTCCACCCTTGGAAATATCTCCATTCCCTTGTCCGACATTCCGGCACCCCAAAAGCTCACTCTCACCCTCTCGCTCCCCAACACCGATTTCTCCAACGAATACCCACTCTGGATCTATCCCGCCAAAATCCCGCTCACGCCTCCGTCCGGAGTAAAAGTCACCCACTCCTTCGCCGAAGCCCGTGCCGAGCTCGATCGCGGCGGAAACGTCGTGCTTATCCCTGCCCCGGAAAACGTGCAGAAAAACGAAAGCATCGACGGTGCCTTCGCCACCGACTTCTGGTGTTACCCGATGTTCCGTCGCTACAATCCTCCCGGCACCATGGGCATTCTCTGCGATCCCGCCCATCCCGCGCTCGCCGGTTTCCCCACCTCCTTCCACAGCGACTGGCAATGGTGGAGGCTCACCAAAAACTCCCGAACCCTCAAACTCGGCAAGCTTCCGAATGAACTGCGCCCGATCGTCCAGGTGATCGACAGCTTCAGCCGCAACCAGAAACTCGGACTCCTATGGGAAGTGAAGGTCGGCTCCGGCAAGCTCCTCGTCTGCTCCGCCGATCTCCCCAGCCAACAGGAAGCCCCAGAAGTCCGCCAATTCACCCGCAGCCTGCTCGATTACGCCGGTTCGCCGCAATTCGATCCGAAGATCTCCGTGGAAAGCAAAACCCTGGAAGAAATCTTCACCAACTGAAACATTCCGCCATGCGCTCCATCTTCCGTTTTCCCCTCCTTTGCCTCCTCTTCCTCGTCTGCGGTTCTCTCTTCGCCGCCGATTCCAAAAAAGACGACCGCCCCGTAGTGCGGGAGAAAAAATCCGACATCGAACACAAAACCAACGACAGCCTTCCAACGCTGTGGATCATCGGTGATTCCACCGTGAAATCCTCCAACCTTCCGTTCCGGGGTTGGGGCGAAGAATTCTCCGCCTTTTTCGACCTTGAGAAAATCAACGTCATCAATCGCGCCATCGGTGGCCGCAGCTCCCGCACCTTCCTCACCGACGGACGCTGGGACGACATCCTCAAGGAACTCCGTCCCGGTGATTTCGTCATCATGCAGTTCGGCCACAACGACGGTGGTGCGATCAACGAAGACCCGCCCATCACGAAAAAAACCCGCGCCCGTGGAACCATCAAAGGCAATGGAGAGGAAACGGTTTTTGTGGAAAAAAATATCATCACCGGCAAAACCGAAACCGTTCACACCTACGGTTGGTATCTCCGGAATTACGTGACCACCGCCAAAGAAAAAGGTGTGACGACGATCATCTGCTCACCGGTTCCCCGTCAGGCCTGGACCGAGGACGGCAAGCTCGTCCGCGCCTATCAAAACTACGGCACGTGGGCGAAAGAAGCCGCCGGACAATCCGGTGCTCTGTTCGTCGACCTCCACGAAATCAGTTCGCGAGGTTACGAAAAAATCGGCGCGGAAGCCGTGAAAAAGCACTTCGCCGACGCCGCCACCCATACCACCGTGGAAGGCGCCCGTTACAACGCCACCTCCATCATCTCCGCCCTGAACGCCTTGCCTGAAAATCCGCTCGCTCCTTATTTCTCGGATCAAGGCAAAGCCGTCCCCGCGTTCGCCCCGTAAGCCAGATTTTCTGCTGACATGAAGCGTGTCGTATTTCCTTTCCTTTTTCTCCTCACCTTGCTGACGGCGACCCTGTCCCACGCCGCTGAAACATGGAGTCCCGACGTCTGGCAGAAAATGCCGAGCGACGAATTCCCCCTCTGGTCGAAAGGAGCACCCGGAGCACGCGGGAAAAACCCCGCCGACATCCCCACCCTCACCCCGTTCTTCGCCCCACCCACCAACACCACCGGAGCCTCCATCATCATCTGCCCCGGCGGAGCCTACGGCAAACTCTCCGCCCACGAAGGCGTCTACTACGCCATGTGGCTGAACGAACAGGGCATCACCGCATTCGTCCTCAAATACCGTCTCGGCACCGACGGCTACCGCCACCCCGCCATGATGAACGACGCCCAGCGCGCGATCCGCTACGTGCGCTCCAAGGCCAAGGAATGGAATCTCGATCCCAACCGCATCGGCATCCTCGGCTCCTCCGCCGGCGGCCATCTCGCCTCCACCTGCCTCACCCACTTCGATGCCGGCCAGCCCAAAGCGCGCGATCCCATCGATCGCGCAAGCTCCCGCCCCGATCTCGGCATCCTCTGCTACCCCGTCATCACCCTCGGCAAACACACCCACCGGGACACCCGGAAAAACCTCCTCGGCAGCGAGCCGAACCGGGAGCTTCTCGAACTTCTCTCGACCGAAAAACAGGTCCGCCCCGATACCCCTCCCACCTTCATTTTCCACACCGAGGACGACGCCATCGTCAGCGTGGAAAACGCCCGCCTCTTCGCCGCCGCCCTGAAACAGCACCGCGTCCCCTTCGAACTCCACCTCTATCCGAGCGGCCCCCACGGCATCGGTCTCGGCAGCCGTCAGTGGGATCCTCTTCACCGCCACCCATGGACGGGCAAGTGCAAAGTCTGGCTGAAAAAGCACGGATTTTCCCGTTAGCCTCCCTACAGCGACGGTCTGTGACCGCTACATTTTTTATTTGTTAGAATTTTTCTAAAAATTGGCAGGACGGCGGTTCACCCTGTCGTTGTAGGGTATTTCCTTATTTCAGGACCGCTCACCACCGGACGTTTCGGAGAAACGTCCCTGCCTTTCCCATTTTTCAGACAGCTTCTCCATCCTCGCCACCAGTTTCACATAATCCGGCTCTCCGCAAAAATCCTCCCGGGGATGACATTGACGCTTCATCTTTTCCCATTGGGCGACGGTCAGTTGGTCGAGAAACTTCGCGAGACTTTTCTCCAACGGATCGGCAAACACCCAGCCGAGACCGTTTGACTCGATCCATCGGCCGGTTTCCGTACGGGCCGCCGCCAGTGCGGGAACACCGAAGCATCCGCCTTCGTAAATCCGATTCGGCAACAGCCAATCGGAATTCCCGCCGGCGTCGGATTCGTCGAAACACCAGTTCAGGTCGATCTCTTCGTACAATTCCGCCAGATCGTCCGGATAGAGATAGGCTCCGCCGTATTTCAGATTCGGCACGTCCGCGATGAGATCGCGAAACCGGTGGGTGATCCTGCCGGACGGGTAGCCGCGCAGGATGAACTCCACCTTGTCCCCGAGTTTCAGCGCCAGCGCTTTCATCAACATCAGGCTTTCCGCACAGCGCAAGGCTCCGAAAAATCCGATTTTCCACGGCCTGCCCTGTTCCACCGGATAACCACCGAATGGCAGAGGTTCCGGAATGGCGGCACTCGGATAGACCTTGTTTTCCAACAGGAAAATCTCGCCGGAAAATTTCTGGACCGGCAGGAAATACTCGCGGACGAATCCGGGGGAAGTCGTCACCAGCAGCTCGGTGCGCCGCAGGACGAAACGCTCGACGGCACGGAAAATTTTCGCAAGCGGTCCCGGCCGCGTCATGATCGAAATCACATCGGCGATCTCCAGCACCATGGGAACTTTCCTACCCGCGAAAACGCGACCGAGCAACGCGAGCAGCGCGTTGTCCCAGTTCACCACGTACACCACCGAAGCGTCTCCGATCAAATCGCGCTTCCGCCATAGAAGCACCACGCACTTCGCGAACGTCCACAGACGGCGAAGGTATTTCCCGTTTTCCGTCGTTCCCAAGTCCACGTTCGGCCAGGTGACCGGTGGCTCCAGCCGGTCCCGCTCCCGGTGAAAGGTAAAACCGATCACCGTTTTTCCGAGATCCTGAAACGCCTTGATCCGCTTGTGAATCCGGGCGTCCCCGCGTTCATGGGCAAAAAAAAGGATCGGCTGTTTCGTCGGTTCCGTCATGGAAGAATGACAGAACGATGCACAGCCGGTCCTGTTTGTAAACCCATTGGAGCGCGGACTTCAGTCGGCCCAAAGAATCCGGCAAGGCCAAGCCGACGTGAACGTCGGCGCTCCGGCTCCTCACAGCTCGCCTGCCAGAACATCGTCCAGCGTCTGGCGTTTGCGGATGACCTTCGCGGACGCTCCATCCACCAGGATTTCCGCTGGCAGGGGGCGCGTGTTGTAGTTCGAGGCCATGACGAAACCGTAAGCCCCGGAAGACATCAGCGCGATCGACTCGCCCGGCTGGAAATCGGGGAGTTCGCGATCCTGACAGAAGAAATCCCCGCTCTCGCAGATCGGCCCCACGACGTCGAACTTGTGAAGCTCGCCCGTTTTCGGCTCCTTCAGTGGCACGATCTCATGGTGGCCTTCGTAAAGCGCCGGACGGATCAGGTCGTTCATGCCCGCGTCGACGATCTTGAAAGTCTTCGCCGAGCCGCGTTTTTCATAAAGGCACTTGGTGAGAAGCACACCCGCGTTGCCGACGATGTAGCGGCCGGGCTCCAGCAGGATTTTCAGGCCGAGATCTTTCAAACGCGGCACCAGTTCCTCGCCGTAGAGTTCGATCGTCAGCGGGCGCTCTTCCTGCGGTTGCTCGGTCCACCAATTCACCGCGCCGGATGCGAGCGAATCCTTGTAGATGATGCCGATGCCGCCGCCGATGGACCAGAACTCGATGCCGTGCTTTTCCTTCAGCTTCTTCGCCAGCGGAGTGACTTTTTCCACCGCTTCCACGAACGGGGAAATGGAGGTGAGCTGCGAGCCGATGTGCATCTGGAGACCGCGCAACTTGATGTTCGGAAGTTCCGACGCCGCGCGTTCGTAAAGCCCCTCGATAGCCTCGAAATCGACACCGAACTTGTTCTCGGACTTACCGGTGGAAATGTATTTGTGCGTTTTCGCATCCACGTTCGGATTCACCCGCACCGCGGCCGGGGCGATTTTTCCGAGTTCGCCCGCCACCTGATTGAGATAGCGCAGTTCCTCTTCGCTCTCGACGTTGAAGGAATAAATCCCCTGCTCCAGCGCGTAGACGATCTCCTCGCGGGTCTTGCCAACCCCGGCGAAGGTGCAATGCGCCGGATCGCCGCCCGCCTTGATGACGCGGTAAAGTTCACCGCCGGAAACAATGTCGAAGCCCGCGCCCCGCTCGGCCAGAAGACGCAGGACGGAGAGATTCGAGTTCGCCTTCACCGCGTAGGCCACTTCGTGATCGATCCCCTCCAGAGCCTTGTCCAAGCGGGTGTAGTGATCGAGAATCGTGTTCGCCGAGTAGACGTAGAGAGGCGTGCCGTGCTCCGCCGCAAGAGCGGAAAGTTCGACGTTTTCACAGAAAAGCGAACCGTTTTTGTAAGAGAAACCGTGCATGGCGGAAGCAAGTATCGCTGAAACGCCGCCGGGTGAAGAAGAAATCGTGGGGAAAGCGGGGAAACCTTCGGTCGCTCCTCCGGATCTTTCACAAAATCGTCACTCGACTCTCCCCCTCCATTTCCCGTCCTGCCTCGCGGCATGAAGAATGGCGACGATGGCAACGTCTTCGTAAACTTCCGGACGAAATTCCACCAGCCAGTTCATCGGGCAAACCGGGAGCGCAAAGCCGTCTTCATTTCCTCCAGCGAAACCGCAGAAGCCGGATTTTCCCGATGATCCCGCAACCGTTGTTCAACGATTTTCTCGTCCTCGACGGACAGTCCTGAGTCATCCAATTCCAAAACATGCCGCAGCAACATCTGCCGTTCCGCCACGGAAAATGTCGGCATTTCCTCCAGCACTTGGGTAATGCTCATGACCGCACTCTAGCGGTAAATTCCAGTCTCGTCGGTGGAAAATTTCTCCACCACCCCGCCGGATCTTTCACAAGATTCAGCACCCCGCTCTGGACGGGGGGGCATCTGGCATTTACACAGCCCGGCCATGACCGTTCGCACACGCTTCGCCCCCTCTCCCACCGGCTACCTTCACGTCGGCGGGGCACGCACCGCTTTGTTCAACTGGTTGTTCGCCCGCAGGCACGACGGCGTTTTCGTCCTGCGCGTGGAAGATACCGACGAAGCGCGGAACACCGAGGAAGCGAAACAGGCGATTTTCGACGGCATGGACTGGCTCGGGCTGGATTGGGATGAAGGCCCACGAAAAGGCGGAAACTTCGGCCCGTATTTCCAGAGCGAGCGCCGCGAGATCTACGACCGCTGGTTCCAGAAGCTCGTCGATGCCGGGCGCGTTTACGAAGACGGCGGTGCGTGGCGTTTCCGCTTCGAGCGCAAGCCGGTGACCATGCAAGACCTCGTCTGCGGCGAGGTGACCATCGATTACCGCGACGAATCGAACACCCCGGACATGGTGGTGAAGCGCTCGGATGGCTCCTACGTGTTCCATTTCGTCAACGTCGTCGATGATCTCGAAATGGAAATCACCCACGTGATTCGCGGTGAAGACCACCTGATGAATACGCCGAAGCATCTCCAGCTCATCGAGGCCTTCGGCGGAAAAGCTCCCCAATACGCCCACATCCCGCTCATTCTCAATGCCGACGGCTCGAAAATGTCCAAGCGCGATACCGGTGCAGCCGTCGACGACTACCCGCGCCAGGGATTCCTCGCCAGCGCGGTCGTCAATTTCATCGCCCTGCTCGGCTGGTCCTCGAAGACCGACGAGGAAATTTTCACCCCGCAGCAACTCATCGAGCGCTTCACCCTCGAAAACGTCAACCGCGCGCCCGGCCGCTTCGATTTCGAAAAATGCAAGTGGGTGAACCAGCAGCACCTCCTGAGCGTCAGTGTCGAAGACTTCGCCGCAGCCGCGAAACCCTTCGTCGAAGCCGCCGGTCTGCCGGTTTCCGAAAACTACCCCGCGGCCATCGCGGCAGTGAAAGAAAAAGTCCGCCTGCTCAGCGAAGTGCCCGCGGCGCTCAATTTCCTGCTCTCCGATTCCTACCCGCTCGACGAAGAAGCCGTCACCAAGGTCCGTGGAAATGCCGCCGCGAAGGACCTGCTCGTGACTCTTGCGGAAACCTTCACCACACTTTCCGAATGGTCCGCCGATGCCGCGAAGGCCGCGCTGACCGAGGAGGCGAAAGCCGCCGGTGCGAAACCCGGGCAGCTCATGTTCCCCCTCCGCGTCGCCCTTTCCGGTCGCGGCCACGGTCCGGATCTTGCAGATATTTTGAACATCCTCGGGCAGAATCGTTGCTCAACTCGCGTTCGTGATTTCTCGAAACTTCTGTAATCACTGGGAGCGCCCCGAAAAATCCAGCCCCACACTGGGAGCACGGACTTCAGTCCGACCCAAAAAATCCAACCAGCAAATCCAAGCGGACTAAAATCCGCACTCCATTTTTACGATGCCTGACGTTTACACGCTCGACGACCTGATTTCCCGCGAACGGCTCGATGCCGGTGCGGAAAAGCCCGCCCGTCTCGCGATCATCGGCCACCCGGTGTCGCATTCATTTTCCCCGCAAATGCACCAACCGGCACTCGACGCCCTCGGGATCGATGCCCGCTACATCCGCCTCAACATCGAGCCCGGCCAAATCGCGAACGCCTTCTCCCACCTGCGGGTCCTCGGTTTCATCGGTTGCAACGTCACCGTGCCTCATAAAATCGAAGCGCTCGAAGCCTGCGGCGACGTGCATCCCGGCGCCCGCTCGCTCGGAGCCGTGAATACCGTGCGTTTCGATGCCGACACCACGCGCGGCTTCAATACGGACGGCCCCGGTTTCGTCCGCGCCATTTCGGAGGAATTCGACGAAATGCTCTCCACGCTCAAAGTCGCCATCGTCGGTGCGGGCGGAGGAGCCGGACAGGCCATCGCCACGCAATGCGCCCTTCAGGGAGTCGAGCACCTGGTCATCGTCAATCGTTCCACCACGAAACTCGCGCCGCTGGTTTCCCGCCTGAATGCCGCCGGCCCGACCACCAAAGTCACCCCTCTTTCCTTCGAAGATCCGCAACTCGCCGAGCACCTCCGCGACTGCGACCTGATCGTAAACACCACCTCCGTCGGACTGAAAACCGGAGATCCGCCGATCCTTCCCCAGTCCTGCCTGCGTCGCGGCCAGATGGTCTACGATTCCATCTATCTTCCCGCCGAAACACCCCTGCTCGCCTTGGCCCGGACCATGAATTGCAAAACCGCCAACGGCCTTTCCCTCCTGCTGCACCAAGGCATTCTCGCCTTCCAGCACTGGTTCCCGGAAACCAATCCACAACCCTACATGCGCGAAGCTTGCGCCGCGAAATTTCATTGATGGAGCGCCGACGTCCACGTCGGCCCCGGAGAATCCAGCCTGCAAATCGAAGCGGACTGAAGTCCGTGCTCCAATTTCCTTCAATCTTCTATCCTCAATCTCCAATCTTCAATTCATGACCGGACGGGAAATCAAGGACCTGCTGGAAAACATCGGCGTCGTGCCCAGCAAGCAACTCGGACAGAACTTCCTCGTCGATCCGAACATGGCGCGCTGGATCGTTTCCCAGCTTGATCTCTCGCCGGATGAAGCCGTGGTGGAAGTCGGCCCCGGCGCGGGATCGCTCACCGAACACCTGATCGGAAATGCCCGCCGCGTCATTCTCATCGAGTTCGACGCCAAGCTGGCCGCCGCGCTGAAAGAACGTTTCAAGGATCGCCCAGACGTCGAAGTCCATCACGCCGACGGCGCGAAATTCGACCGCCGCACGCTTTTCAAGCACCGCCCGGTCAAGTTCCTCGGAAATCTCCCCTACTCCTGCGGCTCGGCGATCATGAAAAACCTGCTCAGCCGCCCGCATCCGTTCAGCCGTGCGGTCATCATGCTGCAAAAGGAAGTCATCGAGCGCCTCGGTGCCGGTCCCGGCACGAAGGACTACGGCATTCTCACCCTCTGCACCCAGGTGAATTGGGACGTGGAAATCACCCGCACCGTGCCGCCGGAAGCGTTTCACCCGCGCCCGACCATCGATTCCAGCGTCGCGATCCTGCGTCCCCGTAGCGGCGATTCACCCGTATTCGATTCCCGGCTGTTCGACGAACTCATCCGCCGGGGATTCGCCCAGCGCCGCAAGCAGCTCAAAAAACAACTCCCCGTCCAGCCCGCGTGGGAAACCGTCTCCTCCAGCCTCGGTCTTTCCCCGACCACCCGTGCCGAGGAACTTTCCCTCGCCCAATGGATCGACCTCACCCGCGCATACGATCCGCATCCGCTCAAGGACCTGCCGCAAAAATCCGACGAAATTTTCGACGTCGTCGATGAAAACGATCAGGTCGTCGACCGGAAAACCCGTGGCGAAGTCCACGCCCGGGGCCTGCTGCACCGCGCCGTCCACGTCTTCGTTTTCAACAAACGCGGCGATCTGCTGCTCCAGCAACGCTCGCACCTGAAGGACGTCCACCCCGGCGTGTGGGATTCCAGCGTCGCCGGACATCTCGATTCCGGCGAGGATTACACCCCCGCCGCGATCCGTGAACTGGAGGAGGAAATGGGCATCAAGGTGGACTCTCCACCCGAGGAAATCGCGAAGATTTCTCCCTCCGCCGCCACAGGCTGGGAGCACGTCCGCCTGTTCCGCGTTCATCACCACGGCCCGCTTTCCTACCCGGCGGCGGAAATCGAAGCCGCCATGTGGTTCCCGCCCGAAGAAATCCAGGCCTGGGTGGAAGCCCGCCCGGAAGATTTCGCCAGCGGATTCCTCGAATGCTGGAAAGCGTACCGATCTCTCCTGGCCACCTCATGAAAACCCTGCTCCTCCCGCTGTTTCTGGCTCTCGGCCTCACCGCCTGCCGTCCTTCCGGCCCGGCCACCCTGAGCTACACGGTGGTCGCCACCATTCCACACGACCCGGAATGCTACACGCAGGGCCTGGAATTTTCCGGCCAGCGGCTTTTCGAAAGCGGCGGTCAATACGGCCAATCATCCGTCCGGGAAGTCGATCCCGCCACCGGCGAAGTCCTCCGCAAGCGCCCCATGCCCCGCACCTCCTTCGCGGAAGGCATCACCTTCCTCAACGGCGAGCTGTGGGTGCTCACGTGGAAGGAACAAACCGTCTCCGTGCTCGATCCCGACACACTCGGTTTCCTCCGTTCCTACTCCTACGAAGGCGAAGGCTGGGGCCTCGCCACCGATGGCAAATCGCTCATCATGAGCGATGGCAGTGACCAGCTCAAATACCGGAACCCGAAAACCTTCGCCCTCGAAAAAACGCTCCGCGTCACCGACGGCGGCCGTCCGGTCGAAAAACTCAACGAGCTCGAAATGGTCGGCGGCGAGATTTACGCCAACATTTACACCACCGACAAGATCGCCCGGATTTCGCTCGAAAACGGCCACGTCACCGGCTGGCTCGATCTTTCCGGCCTCCGCCGCCAGCTTCCCGCACCCCATCGCGCCGAAGTCCTCAACGGCATCGCCCGCACTCCCGATGGCGAACACCTCCTCGTCACCGGAAAATACTGGCCGCGCATGTTCCGGATTCAGGTGAAGGAATGAGGTGCCAAGTGATCAGTGATCAGTGAAGAGCCGCGAACGAAAATCTTTCCACTGATCACCGATCACTGATCACCCGGCACTTTTTCACTGGCACCTCTTTCACCCGAAGTCCTTGCCAAGCCGCTCCACCGCACTACGTTTCGCCGTCCGATGAACCAGCCTCCCGTTTATCTCGAACCCGCCGAGCGCGATCCTAAAAAACTGCGACGCACCGCCTTCATTCTCGTGGGGCTCATGATCGTGGGCGGCGTCGCCATCCTGACCGCCTACAACCGTTGGTCGGCAGCGAAAGTTCAGGATGATCGCCCCGCATTCATCGCCCGGCTCACCGGCGAACGCGATCTGCCCGTGGTCCGCCAGGACGGCTCACGCGCCGGAATTTACGAACTGCGCGGCAAGGTCAACATCATCCAGGTCGTCTCCGCCAGCCAACCGGAAACCGCGAAACCCAGCTCCGAAGTGATGCAACGCCTGGCGAAACACTACGCCGGAAATCCCGATTTCGTCCTCGTCACCCTCGTGCTCGACCCCGGCCCGGCGGAAGAAGCCAAAAACGCCGTCAGCACCGCCGCCGAACGCCTCGGAGCGACTCTCCCGCAATGGTGGGTCGGCACCAACCTGCCGGAGCTGCTTCACAAATATGTCAAAAAAGAACTCCAGGCCAACGAGTTCCCCCACCTCCAGGACGGCGTGTGGAAGTACGACACCTCTCTCGTCGTAGTGGATAAAAACCGTCACATCCGCCGGGGCGTCGTCCACCAGCACCGGGGCGGACCGCCTTTCGTCGCCACCTTCGATTTCGACCTCGCTGCCAAGTGGGACGCCCGCGGCGTCAAGACCGGCACCGACCTGACCAACTCCCAACAGCTCGAAACCCTCCTGATCCAAACCATCGACGCGCTCCTCGCCGAGCCCTATCAGCCATGAAACGCAAAACTACCGTCGTTCTCTTCTACATCGGCGTCGCCATTTTCTCCATCTTCCTCCTGAGCGTCTTCCGCTACCTGCAAAAGCGCGAACAACCGGACCCCGCCGCCTACGAAGCCCTCGTCAACAAAGGCAAAGTCCACATCGACCAGTGGTTCCCGATCGCCAAGGACCTTGAAGGCGTCAATCAGAAGCAGGAAAAGGTCAAACTGTCCGACCTCAAGGGCAAGGTCTGGCTCATGGCCGAGTTCTTCGCCGTTTGCCCGCACTGCGCGCAACGCAACGGCCAGGAACTCCGGGAAATCGCCGAAGCCTTCAAGGATCATCCGGATTTCCACATCGTCTGCGTTTCCATCGATCCCGAAACCGACACCCCCGGAAAACTCGCCGATTACAGCCAGGCGCTGGGGGCCGATCCCGACAAATGGTGGTTCATCAACTCCGGCACCAATGCCGAAACCCACGCCTACCTCTCGCAGGAGCTGAAATTTTTCACCGTCAGGCCCCGCACCGATCCCGCCGACATCGCCATCAACGGCCGCTACGCCCACGACCTCGGATTCATCCTCGTCGACCGGAATTTCAACGTCGTCGGCAAATGGCCGCTCGCCGACGCCCGCTCGGATCAGGCCAGGGAACTCGATCCCGGCCTCTACGATCGCCTGAAAGCGGACCTCCATCAACGCATCCGCAGCGAACTCGACAAACCCTCCACCTCCGAGAGCCGATGATTTCCGAACGCAACGAATGGCTCACCCGGAAGCCGCAGGAAGAACTTTCGAAAAAACTCGGCATCGTCGCGTGGATTCTCACCGGCGCCGTATTGATCCTCGTCGGGCTGATGCGCCGTCCGGAGCTGAAAATCCCCCTTCCCGAAGGCGTCGATTTCGGCTTCCTCCCGCCATTCCACGCCGCCGTGAACGCGGTCGCCGCGCTGGTCCTCATCGCTGCCCTGATCTGTGTCAAAACGGGCCGCATCGCCATGCATCGGAACTTCATCTTCGCGGCAATGGGACTCTCCGTCCTGTTCCTCCTCAGCTACGTCGCCTATCATTTCACGAATCACGAAGTGCTCTATGGCGATGCGAACTTCGATGGCGTTCTCGACGCCTCCGAACGCGCCGCCGTCGCCGGTTCCCGTCCGCTCTATCTCGCCCTGCTCCTCAGCCACATCGTCTTCGCCGGAGTCAGCCTGCCGTTCATCCTTTTCACCTTCATCGCCGGGCTGACCAACCGTTTCCAGGCCCATCGCAGGCTCGCCCGCTGGGTTTACCCGATGTGGCTCTACGTCGCGATCACCGGGCCCGTCTGTTACTGGATGCTTCGCCCGTATTATTCCTGATACCGGAAAAACCCGCCAAGGATCGGGCTTGGCGGAAGCCGTATCACCCGCCATATTCCGCGAACCTCATCCGGGCATGAAAATTCTAAGCCACACCGATTCCGCCTACGCCTCCTTTGTCCGCCGCCTGAACCGCCGCGCCATCCCGGAAGACGGAGTGAGGGACCTCGTCAGCGGCATCATCGCCGACGTAGCGGCGAAAGGCGACAAGGCCTTGTTCGAATACACCAAACGCTTCGACGGAGCCGCCCTCACCGCCCGGACACTCAAGGTGAGCGAAAAGGAATTCGCCGCCGCGGAAGCCGCCGTTTCCGAACAAACCAAGGAAGCCATCGCCCGCAGCCTCAAAAACGTCCACGCCTTCGCAAAAAAAAGCCTGCGCAAGGACTGGTCCTTCAAAAACGTGGAAGGTGCCACCGTCGGCGAACGCTTCGTCCCCTTCGATCGCGTCGGCGTTTACATTCCCGGTGGTAAAGCCCCGCTCGTTTCCACCGTCGTCATGACCGCCGGGTTCGCCCAAGCCGCCGGTGTGCCGGAAATCGTCGCCGCCACGCCCTGCTCGCCCGATGGCAAGGTGAACGACGCCCTGCTCTACGCGCTCAAGGCCGCGGGTGTGACCGAAGCCCTCAAGGTCGGTGGAGCCCAGGCCATCGCGGCCATCGCGCTCGGCACCCAATCCGTCGCCCCCGTCGACCGCATTTTCGGCCCGGGCAACCGCTTCGTGGTCGAGGCGAAACGCCAGCTCGTCGGTGCCGTTTCCATCGACCTCCTGCCCGGTCCGAGCGAAATCCTCATCCTTTCCGATAAAACCGGAAACCCGGAATACATCGCCGCCGATATTCTCGCCCAGGCCGAACACGGCGGCGACAGCGCGGTCGGCTTCGTCACCGATTCCAAACCACTCCTCAACCGAGTCGCCAAGGCCATCGAGCGGCAGCTTCCCACACTCTCCCGCGGCCCGATCATCCGCGACGTATTGAAAAACGGCACCTTCCTGCTGCACGTGAAATCCTTCGCCGAAGGAGTCGCCATCGCCAACGCCTTCGCACCGGAGCACCTTTCCCTCATCACCGCCTCCGAGGACAAATGGCTCGCCGAAATCCGCACCGCAGGAGCCATCTACCTCGGGGCCGATTCACCCGTCGCCGTCGGCGACTTCCTCGCGGGTCCGAGCCACACCCTGCCCACCGGTGGCGGCGGCCGCTCGTTCTCCGGCTTGCGTGCCGATCAATTCCAGCGCCGCACCAGCATCGTACGGCTGGACAAGAAATCGGTGAAAAAATCCCTGCCCGTCATCGAGGAATTCGCCCGGATCGAAGGTCTCGACGCCCACGGACGCTCCACCGCCATCCGGTTGGAAAAATAAACACCACCATGGCATTACCGGGCACGTCATCGCCAGCTTCCGGCCGCATCCCGGCCATCCGGCCAGCCTGCCCCGCATGCGGCACCTCCATCGAGACCACCTCGACGCATTGCCCGCGATGCCATTTCACCGGGGCCGACACCATGAAGCTCTTCCCCGGCGGCGCCCCGCCCCTACTGCCCGTGCTCGACGTCGCCTCCGTATGGAACGCCGCCGGACTCCGCGCCATCGAAGCCGCACGGAGCAAGGTGGAAAAACGTTTCCCTCAGTTCCGCTGGCATTTCGTCGCCGTGGAAATGCCCGCCGCCACCTCGCTCAACCTGCTCGGATTCTGGCTGCTGAACGCCAGCCCGCTCACCCCGCCCGAAACCGCCAACCAGCGCGCCTGGTCCGTGGTCGTCGTCATCAATCGCACCAATGGCCAGGCCACCGTGGCTCCCGGCTACGCGGCGGAGCCATGGGTCACCCCCTCCGCCTGGCAGGACGCCCTCGCCGCGATGAAACCCTTCTGGCGGATCGGTGAATCCGGCAAGGCCGCCGCCGCCTTTCTCGACGCCGCCGCCAGAATCCTCGAACGAGAATGGAAAAACACCGGCTCACCCCGCACACCATGATTTTCCTCCGGCTCCCGCTCCTTTTCCTTCTGGCCGCTACCCTGGCGCACGCCAGCCCCGCGTTTGAATACGGTCCGCGCCCGGCGGCGCCTTTGTTCGATCCCGAAAATTTCCTCACCCCGGATCAGGCGTCGAAAATCATCAAACCCCTGCAAGAGGTGATGAAAAACGACAACATCGACGTCATCGCCGTCGTCCTGCCGACCCTCGGAGACGCACCGCCGAAATACGTCGCCGAGCGTTTCGGAGAAGCCTGGGGCGATGCCACCGTCCATGCCGTCGTCCTGTTTTCCCCGGGTCGGCAAGACGGACCATGGATCGTGCCGGGAGGCAAATTCCTCAGGGCAATCAAACCGGCCGAAGTCGAAAAAAAAATCGCCGTCGCCCAGCGCAGGGCCGCCAGCGAACCCTACGCCAGCCATAAGATCCTCGCCGCCTGCACCGAAGCCTCCGATCTCCTCCGCTACTGGACCGGCGGCATGTTGAGCTATGGCGAGAATTTCCAGTTTCAACGCAGTGTCCTGATCCAGGAACAACAACGGAAAAAATTCCTCCTCAAGGCGATCGGGCTCGGTACCGCCTGTTCCGTGATTCCGGCGGCCCTTTTCATCTGGTGGATCGTGCGCCGCCGCCGCGCCGCCCAGCCCCTCCATTTCCCGATTCCTCCGATCACCCCTCGCCTCGGCGCTCCTTACGCCGGAGGGAACCATGTCACGCTCGACCTCGAAGTTCCCAGCAACTCCCGATGAAAACCCTCGTTTTTCTCACCCTCCTCCTTTCCGGTGCTCTCGGCAGCGTTTCCTGCCAGAAAAAATCCACATCCGGTGCCCCGAAACCACCGGCCCGTTCCGAAACGCAAAGTGACATTCCCCTCCTGCCGATCACCCAGGGAGCACGCTGGGACTACGAAGTGAAAATCGAAATCCCCGCGGACACCCCTCAAACCGGAACTCCCTCCCGATCCCTCACCACCACCCGCACCCGCGTTTATCTCGGGAAAGTCAGCCCCGGTGAAGAGTACCCGGCCACCGATTGCTTCGAAGTCACCACGCCCGGTTCTCCCGACGAACGGGAGTTCGTGGAAATCCACGACGATAAAATCCTGCTGCGCGGTGCCCTGAACCTCAAAACCGAAGAGGCCAAACCCCTTTGGTATGAACAACCGATCCCATTCATCACCGCCGGTATCAAAGCCGGGGACCAGCTCCGCGAATTCAATCTCGGCAGCGACCACCGCACCCGGAAACTCGAAATCATCGCCCGGGAATCCGTGACCGTTCCCGCCGGGACCTTTTCCTGTGTCCGCATGCTGATGAGCGGCAAGGACGGAGAATTCGAACTTCGCCGCACCATCTGGTTTTCCCCCGGCAACGGCATCGTCCGTGAAGAAAAAGTCCGCTATCACAAGGACAAGCTCATCCTCCGGGAAACCCAGGAACTGACCGCCACGAACGTCCCCCACCGCTGACGGATAGACTCATTCCCAAAAATTGGAGCACGGACTTCAGTCCGTTTGGCTTTACTGGATTCTCCGGGGAGGACTGAGCGCGCTCCCGGTACACAAAAAAGCCCGGTGTTCCCACCGGGCTTCTTCGTAAGAAAAACTCTTGGAATCAGACCAGACCGGCCTTCTTCAGGGTGGCGTAGGCGCCATTCTTGTTCATGGTCTTGAGAGCGCGGGCACTGAGCTTCAGCTTCACGTAACCGTCGAACTCAGGCACCCAGATGCGCTTGGTTTGAAGGTTCGGGGAAACCGTGCGCTTCACGACCTTGGTGACGTGGCGACCGATACCGCCCTTTTTCTTCGCCAAACCGGAACGGTGGATCTTGCCGCCAGAACGGACGCGGCTTCCTCGGATAATACAAATACGGGCCATAGTGAAAAAAGGTGCGGGGTTGCGGGGCGGGGAGAATGGCCACGGGAACGAAGGCGTCAAGACGAATCCTCCATGTTTTCCGCGGTTTTTCGAAAAATCGCTCAAAACCGGCCGGTGCGCAGCCGGTCCAGCCAGCGGCCCACGTCGCGGAAAATCACCTCCCGCTTTTCGTCATACATCAGCAGGTGATACGCCTTCGGGTAGTTTTTGTAGGTCTTCGGCACCCCTTCCGGAATCCGGGCCACGAATCCACGCACATCGGCGTCGGTGTTGAAAAAATCCTCATCGCCATGCAGCACCAGCACCGGCGAGTGGATGGAGGCCGCACAGGTGTTCATCGTATTGATGTGATCCGCCAGCGTGCCGAGCAGCCGCAGGGTGTGGGCCTCCACATTGTAGGGATTTTTCTTCGTCTGCTCCGTGTGATGCGAAGTCTGCGTCATCTGCACATCCTGACCGGACGCCAGCGTATCCAGCGGCACCCGCGCGAGCGGCAGCGTGGTGGCGGCGATCTGGATCAGCGCCGGAGTCCACGCCGGAATATCGTCGCGGAAACGCACCACCGGGGAGGAAAGAATCAGCCCGTCGCACGGCGGGCGTTTCGAGGGAGCCTCGCGCCAGGCGTGAGCCGCGATCAACGCTCCCATGCTCTCGCCGAACCACACCACCTTCGCCTTCGGATGTTTCGAACGCACCAGCTTGGTGAAGGCGAAAAGATCGTTGTACCAATCCTTCGGGTCTCCGATGTCCCCCCGCCGATGGGTGATCGGATCGCTGCCCTGACCGCGCACCTCGTAAGCGTAAACGCCTGTCTTCGGCTGGTGCTTCAGCATGTGATTCCCGAGATTCGCGTAATCGATCGAAGCCCCGCAAAACCCGTGAATCCCGATCACGATCACATCCGGCTCCACCTTTCCGGAAATCCATTTCCGATACCCGAACGTCTCGCCCTTCACCGGTGCCGCCGGGTCGTTCGGCAGATTGATGGTCTTGAAATAAGGCGTCGTGCATCCGGCCAGCAGGCATGCCACGACGCCCGCCAGAAGACAGGCGGAAACCCGGTGGATGCGGGCGGCGATTCTCTCGATCATGCCCGGATTTTCCCGCATCCGACGGCAAAGGCAATCATTGATCGAACCGAGCTCCCCACCCACGGAAATTTCCCTGAGTGCTAGATTTCCATTCTCATCCGACAATTTTTCGATATGACGATAGGAGGTTTCCAATCCGTCACGCCCATGAAAACCGTCTTCCGCACCCCTTTCCTTGCCTTGGCGTTGCTCGTCATCGCACTTCCCGCCTTCGCCGAGCCACGGCTCGTCGTTTCCACCCCGTCATTGACTCCGGAATCGACGCTCGAAGTGGTGCTCGATCACCCCGCCGTAGCTCCCGACGCCCTTGGAAAAACCGTGGAAAACACCTGGCTGGACGTCAAACCCACCCTGCCCGGCAAACTGGTCTGGAGAGCCCAAAACGTCCTCTCCTACGTGCCGGAGCAGACACCCGCGCTGGGAGAGACCTACGAATTTTCCATCCGGAAGAACCAAACCCACCTCGACGGATCTCCCGTGCCCGCCGGAAAATTCGCCACCATCGATTCCGAAAAATTCCGGCTCTTCCTCGCCAGCAGCCTGAACCGCTGGAGCTCGGATTACTCCCCCACCACCGCGACCTGGACTCTCGTTTTCAACGATGATGTCGATCCCGCCACCGCCAAACCCTACATCCATTTCAAGGCCAAGGGAGGAGTCGTCATCCCGGCCAGCGTCCGGCGCGCGACCGTGGAGGAAGCGGGCTATTACATCCACAGCTACCGCTCCTGGACCTCGCGGACTGAAAAAACGCCAGCACCCACCGATCCCAACGCCGAAGTTCCCCACATCCTCGTCGTTTCCCCGGAATCGCCCCTGCCGGTTGGCGACGACTGGGCGCTCATCCTCGGCAAGGGCCTGCCGAACGCCAGTGGCAAGGCCAGCTTCGAAGTCCCCTCCGCCCAAAACATCGGGAAAATCGAGCCGTTCCAGGTCACCTCCATCCGCAGCGTGGTCGAGGTAAACCAGCCCCGGCAAATCGAAATCACCTTCAACCACCTGCTCCCCGAGGACCCCTCCACGTTTTCCTTCGACTCCAATCTCGAAATCACTCCCCGCCCCGAAAACCTCAAAGTCTCCATTGACAAACGCACCCTCACCCTGAGCGGTGATTTTCAGGGAAAACATGTCGTCACCGTGAAACCGCCACTCACCTCCCGCACCGGTCTCACCCTGTCCGCCCCGAAAACCGCGAATCTCGAATTCAAATACATCGATCCCGGTATCGGCCTGCCCAGCGAAGATCAGGCTCAATATTCCGAAGGCAACCGCACCTATCGCGTGGAAGTCGTGAACATCCGCTCACTGCACATCCGCATCAAGCGCCTCGCCGGCAGCGACCTCATCCGCACCGGCCAGGGCTACCGCCACTACACCGGCATCGGCCACGACCAGCAAACCATCACCCCCACCGCACCGCTCCCCTACGCCCTCGTCAACGGCCAGACCCTGCTCGAAAAGGAAATCCGGCTCGAAGTCCCCGCCGACCACTCGCAGGAAATCACCCTCGACTGGACCAAGATCCTCCCTCCCGATCTCAAGCACACCACGCTCTTCCTCGACATCGTCGGCACCCCGCTGGAAAACATCGGCAAGGAAGGCAGACGCAACGTCCAGGCCATCATCCAGCTCACCGACATCGGCCTCGCCTGGAAACTCACCGAAAAAGAAGCCCTCGTTTACGCCTTCTCCTGCCAGACCGGAAAACCCCTGCCCGACGTCACCCTCCACCTCTTGGGGGAAGACGCCGCCCCGCTCCACTCCGTCACCACAGACGCCACCGGTCAGGCGAAATTCACCCGCACCCCGGACATCCGCCACCTTCAGGCAACCCTCGGCGGCGACAGCTTCGTCACCGCCTTCGATTCCAGCCTCGCCACCGTCGGACTCTGGCATTTCCCCGTCCGCTTTTCCTGGAGCAAACCCGCCGAAACCCAGCGCCGCGCCTTCCTCTTCTCCGACCGCTCCCTCTACCGCCCCGGTGAAACCGTCCGCCTCAAGGGCATCGTCCGCACCCAGCGCGGCAATGCCATCGAAGCCTCCGAGCCCTCCAAGGCACTCCTGAAAATCCTCGATCCCCAGGAAAACACTCTCTCCTCCACCGACCTCACAATTTCCGAAAAAGGCTCGTTCGATCTCACCTACACCCTCCCCTCCGGAGTCACCGGCACCTACCTCTTCCGCCTCGAATACCCCGACGAACTCGCCAAAGCCGAGGAAACCGACGACTGGGAACTCAAGGACCGGATCCAGACCAACGCCAGCTTCGACCTCAACGTGCAGGTCGAGGAATTCCGCCGCAACGCCTTCGAGCTCACCCAAAATCTCGCCACTCCGGAAATCGGCGGCACCCGCGTATCCGCCGCCCTCCACGCCGCCTACTATCAGGGCCAGCCCGTCGCCGCCGGCAAGGTCGATTACTACAGCCGCGTCACCTCCACCAACCTCTATCCGGAACGTTTCCGCGATTTCCTCTTCGGAGACCACCGCACCTACGACTGGCAATACTGGTACCACTACTTCGGCTACAACTGGGACGACGAACAAAACACCACCTCCGTGCAGGCCGAAGGCACCGCCACCCTCGCCGCCGACGGCAAGGCCACGCTGGACATCGACCTCCCCCAATCCGACTTCCCCACCGCCCGCGAAGTCACCATCTCCTCCGACGTCACCGACGCGAATCACCAGACGCTCTCCACCGTTTCCAAAACCACCGTCCACCCCGCGGACGTCTACGTCGGCGTTTCCCGGGACGACCGCCTCATCCGCGTCGGCGATCCCGTCACGCTCAAGCTCGTCGCCATCGATCCCGAAGGAAATCCCCACACCTCCCCCGTCACCGTCACCGCCATCGTCAGCCGGAACGTGAACAGCGCCACCAAGTCCCGGAACGAAAACGGCGAAGTCGCCACCCAAAACCAGGTTTCCTCCGAAACCGTCTTCACCGGAGAAATCACCATCGATCCCGCCGCCTCCGCGAAAGACGGGCAGGACTTCACCTTCACCCCCACCGTGGACGGCGAGCACTTCCTCACCCTCCGGGGCACCGATTCTCAGGGACGCCCCTTCGCCACCGTCACCCGCCATCTCGTTTACGGTGCCAGGGAATTCCCGTGGAAATACGAAGACGGCCTGCGCGTGAAAACCGTTTCCGAGAAAAAATCTTACCGCCCCGGTGACACCGCCCGCGTCCTTGTCCTCTCCCCCATCGAAGGCACCGCCCTCGTCACCGTCGAGCGCGAGCGCGTGCTCCGCACCTTCCAGGTCGAGCTGAAAGCCGATAACCCCGTCATCGAAGTCCCCCTCACCGCCGAAGACGCCCCCAACGTTTTCGTTTCCATCCTCATCGTGAAAGGCGCCGCCGACTCCGCCCGCGAGCACCCCGAGCCCCAGCTCCGCCTCGGCTATTGCGAACTCATCGTCGAAAACCTCCACGACCGCCTCAACGTCGCCTTCGAGCACGACGAACAACCGCCCTCCTGCCGCCCCGGAGACACCATCACCATCAGCGGCACCATTTCCCTCGCCGACGGCAAACCCGCCGCCGGTGCCGAAGTCACCCTCTACGCCGAAGACGAAGGCACCCTCGCCGTCATGGGATACGAAACGCCCCGCCCCATGAACTTCTTCTACAGCCCCCGCATCCTCGGCGTGGAAACCGGCGTCTCCACCGATCACTTCATCTCCGAAGACCCCGAAAACCAAACCTTCCATAACAAAGGCTTCTTTATCGGCGGCGGCGCGGACCTCGGAGAATTGGCCAAACTCTATCGAAAAAACTTCGACCCCTGCGCCACCTGGGCACCCGCCCTCACCTGTGACGCCAGCGGGAAATTCACCCACACCTTCACCGTCCCGGACACCCTCACCCGCTACCGCCTCATCGCCGTCGCCCACCACGCCGCCTCGCGATTCGGCACCGGAGAATCCGCCATCGTCGTGAAGAAAGACGTGATGCTCGAGCCAAAGGCCCCGCGCTTCGCCAACCAGACCGACACTTTCCGCCCGCAGGTCCTCGTCCAGAACGCCTCCGCCGAAAACGGCACATGGGAAATCACCCTAGCTTCCGAAAACGACACCCTCACCCTCGGCGGAGACCTCAAGCAAACCGTCACCCTCGCCCCCGGCGCGTCTGCCACCGTCGTGTTTGACGCCACCGCCAGCAACACCGGCGAAGCCATTCTCAAGTGGAACGCCACACCCGTCACCCTCGCCTCCGGCGACATCACCCCGGAACAACGCCACCGCCTATCCGATGCCGTGGAAACCCGTTTCCCCGTCCACTACCCCGTGCCGCTCCTCCGTCAGCACCGCTCCCTCCACCTCACCGCCAACCAATCGCAAAACCTCCTCGCCAATCTCGATCCATCCCTCCTTCAAGGCCGTGGCGACCTGACACTCGAAGTCGCCAGCTCACCCCTCGTCGAGGCCGGTGACGCCATCGATTTCCTCCTCCGCTACCCCTACGGCTGCGTGGAGCAAACCACCTCCGCCCTCATCCCATGGTTCGCCGTCGAGCCGCTGCGCCCCTACGTCCCCGCCCTCGCCAACCACTCCGAGGAAAAAGTCCGGGACGCCATTCAGCACGGCGTCAATCAGCTCCTCTCCATGCAGCTCCCGGACGGCTCCTTCAGCTACTGGCCCGGTAACCTCGAACGCGTCGATTGGGCCACCTCCTACGCCGGTCTCGGCCTGCTCATGGCCTCCGAATGGGGCGAGGCCCACGTCCCTCAAACCGCCATCGACCAACTCACCAAGGCACTCATCGAAAGCCTGCGCGGAGCCGCCGACACCAAATCCCCCTACGGCCTCGAAATCCACGCCCGCACCCTCTTCGTTCTCTCCCTCGCCGGACAACCGCAGCCATCCTATCAGAACATCCTGAAGGACCGCCTCGCGCAGCTCACGCCGAACGCCCGCACCTTCCTCGCCATGGCCATCGTCATGACCGATGAAGACAACGCCGCCCTCAAGGCCCAGGCCAAAGCCATCCTCACCTCCAAAATTCCCTTCAGGGGCACTGACGACCGCTGGATGCCCGCCACCCCCGATCACGCCTATCAGCTCATCGCCTGGCTCGCCATCGACCCCGAAGCGCAGGAAACCCACCGCGCTCTCGAACTCCTGATGCGTGACCGCAACCCCTACGGCCACTGGAGCACCACCTGGAACAACGGCTGGGCATTGCTCGCCCTCGCCCAGTACGCGAGCCTCGAAAACGCCTCTCCCACCGCCAGCATCACGCTCGGCGCGGAAACCCTCAAACTCACCGAGGAAACCCCGACATTCCACCGCGAATACCCACTCGCCCCGGACCTCAAGCTCGACGCCACCAGCGACGGCAAAGCCTACATCCGCGTCAAACTCGCCTCCAAGCCGGACATCGCGCCCCTCAAGCCCATGTCCGCCAACGGTCTGGCCATCGATCGCATCTACGAACGCGTCAAGCCCGACGGTTCCACCGAGATCCTCACCCAACCCGCCGTAGGAGATCTCGTCAAGGTCACCCTGCGAGTGACCCTGCCCCGCGATAACAGCCGTTATCTCGTCATCGAAGACCCCCTCCCCGCCATCTTCGAAACCGTCAACACCGACTTCAAATCCCAATCCGCCGCCAACGCCCCCGCCACCAGCCGGAACGACTGGCGCGTCAGCCACAGCGAACTCCGCGACGACAAAGCCGTCTTCTTCCTCAACGAAGTCTGGAAAAAAGGCACCTACTCCCTCAGCTACCTCGCCCGCTGCACCGTCGCCGGCACCGCCACCGCCCCACAGGCCAAAGTCGAATCCATGTACGACCCCACCAACGTCGCCCTCTCCGCTTCCAGAACCTTCGAAGCGAAATAACGGAGCGCCGACGTCCACGTCGGCTCTTTGAGGAGCGCCATCACCCCACCGCCGTAATCCCCTTCAACGTCGAGAAACTGATCCGCCGCATGGTGTCCAGAAACTCCTTCATGTAAGCCGCCTGCGAGCCCGCCTCACTCGTCGCCGCGTAAAGATTCGCGAACAGCCCATTCTTCCGGATCGGCCGGGAAGCCACGTAATTCTTATCCAGAAACGGCTGCACCGCCCAACCCGGCATCGCCGCGATCGCGCGCTGGCTGGCCACGAGCTGGAGAATCGCCACCGTCAGTTCCGTCTTCCGCCGTGGCGGATCGACGTTCGCCGGTTTCAGCACTTCGCGGATCACATCGATGCGCTCGTCCGGGATCGGATAGGTCACCAGCGTTTCCTTCGCAAAATCCTTCGCCGTCAGGTACGGCTTGTGCGCGTAAGGATGCTGCCGCGCCACCAGCGCCAGCACCTCGTAGCGGAAAAGCGGATGATAGACCACACCCGCCCGGGGTCTCGCCGAGGACACGATCACCAGATCCGCCTTGTCCTCCGCCAGCAATCCCGACGGGTCCGGCTGGAACCCGGAAACCAGATCCATCTCCACCTCCGGCCAGCCCTCGCGGAACGCGTCCATGCTCGGCATCAGCCAGTCGAAGCACGAATGACACTCCACCGCGATCCGCAGTTGCCCCGCTTTCCCTTCGGCGATGCGCGCCACGTCCCGCTCCGTCTGCCTCAATACTTTTTCCACCTCGTACGCCGTCCCCAGCAGCCGCTCGCCCGCCGGGCTCAGCCGCAACGGATTGCTCTTGCGCTGGAACACCTCCGTTCCGATGTGCTCTTCCAGCGCCTTCATCTGGTGCGAAAGCGCGGGCTGCGAAAGATGCAGACGTTTCCCGGCCTTCGATAAATTCCCGGTTTCCGCAACCGCGATCAGGGCCCGTAAATGGCGGATTTCGATCATGACCCCATCGTTTTGATCATAAATAATCCGAATGACGATCCTAAAAATAATGCGTTTTGTGAATAGCCAAACCCCTCCCACACTGGCAGGGTCATGTCACACATCACCACCCACAACCTGGGCTACCCGCGCATCGGCGAGCGCCGCGAACTGAAAAAAGCCACCGAGCTTTACTGGAAAGGCGCTCTCAGCCGCGAAGAACTCGAAGCCACCGGCCGCATCCTCCGCGAGCGGAACTGGCGCAAGCAGGCCGCCGCCGGCATCGACCTCATCCCGTGCAACGATTTCTCCTTCTATGACCAGGTCCTCGATACCACCTGCCTCGTCGGCAACGTCCCGGCCCGTTTCGGCTGGAAGGGCGAAAACGCCGACCTCGACACCGCCTTCCTCATCGCCCGCGGCCAGCGTGACACTGCGTCCCATGGCGAAAATGCGTGCGGCTGCGGCTCGCACACCGTCTCCACCTTCGCCAGTGAAATGACCAAGTGGTTCGATACGAACTACCACTACATCGTCCCCGAATTCCGCGCGGACACTGCTTTCAAACTCAGCGCCACCAAGATTTTCGACGAATTGGCCGAAGCCAAGGCCCTCGGCCACAACGCGAAGCCGGTCCTGCTGGGGCCCGTCAGCTACCTCACGCTCGGCAAAGTTCAGGACCCCGAAAACCCGGACTTCGACCGCTTTTCCCTGCTGGAAAAACTGCTGCCCGTTTACGAGGAAATCCTCGCCAGACTCGCCGCTCAGGGTGCCGGATGGATCCAGCTCGACGAGCCGATTTTCGCCCTCGACCTCACCGCCACACAGATCGACGCCCTCACGGAAACCTACTCCCGCCTGAAAAAAGCCGCCGGTTCCGCCAAACTCATCGTCGCCAGCTACTTCGGAGAACTCCGCGACAACCTGCCGCTTTTCCTCAGCCTGCCCGTCGATGCCCTCCATCACGACGCCGTGCGCGGGGCCGATGAAGTGGAAAAAATCACCGCCGCATTCCCGGCTAACAAAGTCCTCTCCCTCGGCATCGTCGATGGCCGCAATGTCTGGAAAAACGACTACTCCGCCTCGCTCGACCTCCTGCGCCCCGCGCTCGCCAAGCTCGGCCCCGATCGCCTCTGGCTCGCCCCATCGTGCTCTCTGCTTCACTCGCCCGTGACTCTCGAAAACGAAACGAAGCTCGATGCCGAGATCAAGGACTGGCTCGCCTTCGCCGACCAGAAACTCGTCGAGATCTCCGACCTCTCCAACCTGCTCGCCGGAACCGGCAAGGCGGAAACCCTATCAGCGAACCAAGCATCCCAGGCCGCCCGCCGCGACAGCCCGCGCATTCACGATCCACGCGTCAAGGCCCGCCTCAGTTTCGTCATTCCCGAAGATTCCCAACGGAAATCCCCCTTCGCCGAGCGCCAGAAACAGCAACGCGAAAAGCTCAGGCTCCCGCTCTTCCCCACCACCACCATCGGCTCCTTCCCGCAGACCGCCGAGGTCCGCGCCGCCCGTGCGAAGTGGAAAAAAGGCGAACTCAGCGCCGGGGACTACGACACGTTCCTGAAAGAAGAAACCCGCAAGTGCGTGGAATTCCAGAACGAGATCGGCATCGACATGCCCGTCCACGGTGAATTCGAGCGCAACGACATGGTCGAATACTTCGGCGAGCAGTTGGACGGCTTTACCTTCACCGCCAACGGCTGGGTGCAAAGCTACGGCTCCCGCTGCGTCAAGCCACCGATCATTTTCGGCGACGTCCGCCGCCCGAACCCCATGACCGTCTATTGGGCCGAATACGCCCAAACGCTCACCGACAAGCCCATGAAAGGCATGCTCACCGGCCCCGTCACCATTCTCCAATGGTCCTTCGTTAGAAACGACCAGCCGCGTGAAGTCACCACCCGCCAGATCGCCCTCGCCATCCGCGATGAAGTCACCGACCTCGAAAAATCCGGCATTGCCGCCATCCAGATCGACGAACCCGCCATCCGCGAAGGCCTGCCACTGCGCCGCGCGGACTGGGACGCCTACCTCGCCTGGGCCGTCCACGCCTTCCGCCTCTGCTCCAGCGGCGTGAAGGATGAAACGCAGATCCACACCCATATGTGCTACTCCGAGTTCAATGACATCATCGACTCCATCGCCGCCCTCGATGCCGATGTCATCACCATCGAGACTTCGCGCTCTAACATGGAGCTGCTGGACGCCTTCGTCGGTTTCCATTACCCGAACGAAATCGGTCCCGGCGTTTACGACATCCACTCGCCCCGCGTACCGACCGTAGAGGAAATGGAAAACCTCAT
Source organism: Luteolibacter sp. (assembly GCA_047606285.1). Taxonomy (GTDB): domain Bacteria; phylum Verrucomicrobiota; class Verrucomicrobiia; order Verrucomicrobiales; family Akkermansiaceae; genus Luteolibacter. The sequence goes on from JASGEP010000014.1 coordinate 83,479, forward strand.
GCGCAAGGCCGCCGCCCTGCTGCCAGTGGAAAACCTGTGGGTCAACCCGGACTGCGGCCTCAAGACCCGCGGCTGGCCGGAAGTGAAAACCTCCCTCGCCAACCTCGTCACCGTCGCCCGGAACCTGCGGCAAACCTGCCCTGAAAAGCTCGCAAAAACGCATTGATTTCCAGAGGCACCCTCTGGTATAAGCCTAAGACCTGAACCCGTTTTTATGCACATTGGACGGGTTCAGGTCGCTTGTCGTTTCCCCCCTCGGGATCGCCCACTGTCCGCCATCCGGGCAGTGGGTTTTTGCAAAGCGGCGGCATCACCAGTTTTCCGGCTCCCGCCGCCGCAGGACGCAATGTTTCCAGAGCGACCACGAGATCCCCGCCACGCAGTATCCTCCTCCAGCCACGGCGATCGCGTCCACACCGTGGAACTGCGCGATCGCGGAAATCACCCCGCCCAGGAAAAATGACGTAATCAGGAGAAACGGCACCGCGATTTTCCACACCGGAATCTCGTGTCCGCGAAGTCTCATCCCCAACGTCACGCCGAAATCCGTGAACATCCCCGTCAGGTGCGTCGTCCGCAGCATGATCCCCCGGTAATGCGCCGCCAGCGCGTTCTGAATCCCGCAGCCCAGCGCGGAAAACGCGATGCTCGCCACCGGGAAACGCCCCACCAGCAGGGATGCCGTCAGCAGCAGAATGCCGATGCTCGTGATCGCCCGCCCATACGGACGCCTGAAATCCAGCGTGGGATTGTGAATCAGTATCCCCGCCAGCAAGGCCCCGCAGAAAAAGCAAACCGCCGCCGTCGTCACCCGCAGCACATCCGGCAGCATCTCCGGCGACCACCGAGCCACCCCGATCGTCAACCGCGCGATATCCCCCGTCAAATGGCTCACCGAAATCCCCGTGTGCAGCAACAACCCCGTGTTCGCGAAGGAAGCGCCAAAAGCGAGCCCGTATCCCCCGAAAATCACAGCCCTCTTCGTATTCATGCCGTGGCCGCAGGCTATCGAACTCCGGCACGTATGGGAATCCGATTCCTTATATCACTCGATCTAACGAATTTCTCATCGCCATTTCCCGTCTCTTCTGTTTTCTTCCGCCCATGTCACCCCGCGAAGCTCTCGTTGCCCTGAATCTCCTGCCGAAAATCGGGCCGGTGCGCGTGCGGCGGCTACTCGAAGCATTCGGTGATGCCCCGGCGATTTTACGAGCTTCCGCGAACCAGCTCATGCGCATCGAAGGCATCGGCGAGGAAACCGCGAAGATCATCCGCTCATGGGAATCCTTCGCCGATCCCGCCGCCGAGATCGCCGAGGCGGAGCAGCGCGGAATTTCCATCGTCACCCGCGACGATGCCGATTACCCCGAGCCACTGCGTGACGCCTACGATCCACCGCTCTTATTATATGTGTGGGGGAAAATCGAAGTACGGGACCGCCACGCCATCGGCATCGTCGGTTCCCGCCGGGCGACCCACTACGGCCTCCAGACGACGAAAAAATTCGGTTACCAGCTTGCGCACTCCGGCTTCACCATTCTTTCCGGCCTCGCCCGGGGCATCGATACCGCCGCCCATGAAGCCGCGCTCGCCGCCAAGGGCCGCACCATCGCCGTCATCGGCTCCGGTCTGGGCAAGCTCTACCCGCCGGAAAACCTCGCGCTCGCCGAACGCATCGCCTCCGGAAACGGCGCGGTCGTTTCCGAGTTCCCGCTTCACACCCCGCCGGACAGGCAGACATTTCCCATGCGGAACCGCATCGTCGCCGCATGGTCCAAGGCACTGCTCGTCACCGAGTGCCCGCTCTGGTCCGGCTCGCTCATCACCGCCAATCTCGCCTCGGAATACGGTAAAACCATCTACGCCGTCCCCGGCCCCATCGACAAACCGACCTCCGCCGGTTGCAACCAGCTCATCCGCGATGGTGCCACCCTCGTCGCCGATCCCTCCCACCTCCTCGACGATTTTTCCGAACTCCCCTTTTCCTCCCCCGGCCTGCCGGAAGAACCCGGAAACACCCCGGACCTCCCTGAAGAAGAAGCCCTCGTCTACGCCGCCATCACTCCGGACGAACAACCCGTGGACCGCATCATCGAAAAAACCGGCCTGCCCGCCCCCACCGTCACCGCCACCCTGATGAAACTGGAAATGCGCCGCCTCATCCGGGCCCTCCCCGGCTTCCGCTACGCCCTTCGATAATCTTTAATCACCAGAAACTTAGGAAAGTGCCAAGTGATCGGTGATCAGTGATCCGTGAAGAGCAGCGAATGGAAATCTTCCCACCGATCACCGATCACCGATCACCCGGCACTTAAAATCTTCCATCGACAATCCCGCTCTCCCGGCCTAGTCCCTCTCGCCAACCCGCCGTTTTCCGGCCCGAAATTCCATGGGAAAAACACTCATCATCGCAGAGAAACCCAGCGTCATGACCGATCTCAGCCGCGTGCTGGCGAAGGTTCTTGGCAAATTCGAAAAACAGGGCTCCGGGCGGGATGTTTACTTCGAAAACGACGCCGCGATCATCACTTCCGCCGTCGGCCACCTCGTCGAGCTCCGCATGCCGATGGGGCCGAACGGCAAGAAACTCCCGTGGAAATTCGACGTCCTGCCCGCCATCCCGGACCGCTTCGAGCTCGATCCCATCCCGGATTCCGAGGCGCGGCTGAAGCAGGTGCTCCGCTTCGCCAAGCGCAAGGACGTGGACCTCATCATCAATGCCTGCGACGCCGGCCGCGAGGGCGAGCTGATTTTCCGCTACATCATGGAAATCGGCGGCATCACCAAGCCCACCCAACGGCTCTGGATGCAGTCCATGACCAATGATTCCATCCTCGCCGCGTGGGAAAAACTCCGCAGCGAAGACCAGATGAAGCCGCTCGCGGACGCCGCCAAGTGCCGCTCCGAGTCCGACTGGCTCGTCGGCCTGAACGCCACCCGTGCCCTCACCTGCTTCAATTCCCGCCACGGCGGCTTCAACATCACCGCCGCTGGCCGCGTGCAGACGCCGACGCTGGCCATCCTCGCCGCCCGCGAAGCGGAAATCCGCGCCTTCAAGCCAGCGCCGTATTTCGAGGTCCACGCGAATTTTTCCGTTCAGGCCGGAGACTACCTCGGCAAGTGGATCGACGAAGCCTGGAAAAAAGACGAGTCCAACCCGCATTCCAAGCCCGAGCGCCTTTGGGACCAAGCCCGCGCGGAAGCCATCGCCGCCCGCTGCGAAGGGAAAAACGGCGTCGTTTCCGAGGAAAAGAAGACCCAGACTCAGATCGCCCCGCAGCTTTACGACCTCACCACCCTGCAACGCGAAGCGCCGTTCTCCGCCAAGGGCACCCTGCAAATCGCGCAGGCCCTCTACGAAAAACACAAGGTCATCACCTACCCCAGAACGGACTCCCGCTACCTGCCGGAAGATTATACCGGCAACGTCCGCGAAACCTTGCAGGACATCGGCAATAGCGACCTCGAAGTCTCACAGTACGCCAAGGCCGTGCTCGCCGGTGCTTCCGAAAACGGCCCGCGCCTTCACAAATCCCGCCGCGTTTTCGACAACAAAAAAGTCTCCGATCACTTCGCCATCATCCCCACCGGAAAAACCGCGAAACTCAGCGACACCGAGCAGAAGGTGTACGACATGATCGTGAAACGCTTCATCGCCGTATTCTACCCCGTGGCCGAGTTCGAGCAAACCACCCGCCTCACCCGGATTTCCCACGGTGCCGAAACCGACACCTTCCGGACCGATGGCCGCATCCTCGTGAAACCCGGCTGGCTCGAAGTTTACGGCCGCCGTCCCGGCGTCGCCGCCGGAAAGGACGAACTCGTCGGAGTCTCCGCCGGTGAATCCGCCGCCGTCGATTCCATCGAAGTCATCCACGACCAGACCAAACCGCCCGCCCGTTTCACCGAAGCGACCCTCCTCTCCGCCATGGAAGGCGCCGGGAAGCTCATCGAGGACGAAGCCCTGCGCGAAGCCATGGCCGAGCGCGGCCTCGGCACCCCCGCCACCCGCGCCGCCACCATCGAAGGCCTCATTTCCCAGAAATACCTCGCCCGGGACGGCCGCGAACTCCACGTCACCGGCAGCGGCATGCGCCTCATCTCCCTCGTCCACGACATGAACATCGAGGGCCTTTATTCCCCGAAAATGACCGGCGACTGGGAATACAAGCTCCGCCAAATGGAGCAGGGCAACCTCAAGCGCGGCGATTTCATGAAGGAAATCATCGGCTACACGAACGAGATCGTGGCCAAGGCCCACAAGCTCGCCGACGAAGCGAAAAACCAGGAATTTCCCGACCTCAAGGTCCCCTGCCCGGCCTGCGGCGCGCCCTCCCTCAAGCAGACCGACGCCACCTACGAGTGCCGCGAGGCCGACTGCAAATTCAAGGCGAAGAAGCACATCGCCGGCCGATTGCTCACCGACGAGGAAGCCTCCGAGCTTTTCACCAAAAAATTCATCGGCCCGCTTTCCGGATTCAAATCCAAGTTCAACAAACCCTTCGAGGCCGGGCTGGAACTCGACGCCAAATTCAAGGTCAACTTCGTCTTCGACAACGAGGAAAAGGACGCCGCCCCCGAGCTCACCGAGGAACAGGTCATCGGCACCGCCACCACCCCGGACGGAAAATCCTTCAAGGTCTACGCCACCGACAAAGCCTACCACGTCCCCGAACTGGTCACAAAAAAGGACCCGAACGGCATCCGCATCGGCAAATCCATCCTCCAAAAGGAAATCCCCGCCGATCAGGCGCTGAAGCTTATCGGCGAAGGCAAGACCGACGTCATCAAGGGCTTCATCTCCAACCGCACCAAACGCGCCTTCGACGCCCACCTCACCTTCGATCCCAAGGACGGAAAAATCGGCTTCGATTTCCCGCCGCGCCCGGCGAAAAAAGCCGCCGCCAAAAAGGCAGCCGCGAAGAAATCATAACAACTCCCGGCTCCCGGCGGCGTTTCACTTCAAAAATTGGAGCACGGACTTCAGTCCGTTTTCCAGAGAATCCGCCCGCCCCATGCGTCCTCTCCTTGTCATCCTCCTCGCCTCCGCCGTCCTCACCGGCTGCCGGAAACCGGAGAAACAGGAAATTTCCGCACCCACTCCCACCTCGAACACCGAGCTCTCCGCCGCCCGGCTCGATCTCGCCAGGGAAAAACTCGCCCGCCGCGACTTCAAAGCCGCCCTCGCCCACTGCGACGCCGCCCTGATCGCAGACCCCGCCAACCCTGAAGCCGCCGACCTGCGGAAAAAACTGCTCGCCGAAATCGCGTGGCCCACCCCGGTGACGGAAATCCGCTTCGGCCACCCCATCGAGCACCTCGCCGTTTCCGGATCGCACCTCTTCGTCAGCCTCTCCGGAGATTGGAACACGCTCGTCCGCTGGAACCTCGAAAAACAGGAAATCGAGGCCGTGTTTTTCCCCACCCGAGGCGATTCCACCCGCAGCCTCACCCTCAGCCCGGACGGCCGCTTTCTCGTTCTCGAACGCGGCGGCGTCACCCTGCTGTGCAACGCCGAAACGCTCAAACCCATCCGCGCCCTGCCGCCGCTGCCGGAAACCCTCACCCCCTCCTCCGTCATTGCCTTTTCCCCGAACGGCCTGCTCTTCGCCCATCCCGTTCAGGCTTCCGAAAAAGACCCCGCCATTTTCTGGCAGATTCGTGACGCCGCCACCGGCGAACTCCTCCGCGGCTCCACCCGCGCCTCCGGCACGCCCCTCGCCGCCACTTTCGACGCCAGCCAGCTCCGCGTCCTGCAAACCGACGGCAGCCACCTCCTCATCCCCATCTCTCCCGTCCTCCCCCAACATGGAAATGGAGCGTCGACGTTCACGTCGGCCCAACCATCCCTCCTCGCCGCCACCTACCTTCCGGACGGCGATCTCCTCGCCCTCGGAGACCTCGGCCCCCACACCCCGCCCCAACTCATCGGCACCCCTCCCACAGACCTCCTCACCCGCTTTCCGTGGACCCGGCCCCCCTCCATCTGGTCCGGCCTCCTCCGCCGCTCCGCCACTCCCATCCTGAACATCTCGGAAAACTCCCTCGCCTTCCTGTCCGAATCCATCGCCGAAGCCCAAACCACCACCCCCATCACCGCCGCCCTCCGCACCTCCCATCAACTCGTCACCGGCGAGACCAACGGCACCGTCACCTTCTTCGATCTCTCCCACGAAATCACCACCCCGGCCCCCACCACCATCCCCGCCGAAAAACTCGCCCCCCTCGTCAGACGTCTCGAGCTCGCGGAAATTTCCGATTCGCACACCCCGTCCAAACAACTCCTCACCGCTCTCCTCGGCGACCAACCCGACGCCATCCGCACCTCCCTCACCACCGCCGAAAAACTCCCACCCTTTCTCCTTCAGCTCGCCCACTCCCGCATCGCATGGCTGGAAAACCGCAAAGCCGACGCCCTCCAGCCATGGACCGACGAATTTTCCGACCTCGCCGGAATCCGCGAACGCGAAGACTGGCTCGGCTGGGAACAGGCCGACTTCACCCCCGCCGCCGAACTCGTGAAATCACACGTCCGGCAGGAACTCGACGCCCTCAAGCTCCCGGAAAACGCCACCCCCGAGCAGCGCAAGCAGCTCACCGACCATCTCACGAATCCCGAAACCCTCGTCACCGTCGGTAGAAGACGCCTCGCCCTCGCCTGCATGGATGCCGCCCTCGCGTTCTCCCCGCGCATGGATGAAAACCCCGCCACCCTCCGCCTCGCCCATCTCGCCCGCGCACTCGGCGCCCCACCCGTCCCCTGCCTCCGCGCCGAGGCCATGGCCCTCAACGCCATGGGAAACTACGCCGATTCCCATCCGCTGTGGGTCTCCCTCATCACCGACTTCGACCTGCGAGACCAGAAATCCTCCGACTACGACGAAGCCGCCTTCGCCACCTCTCAAGCCGGTCACCACGAGCAAGCCATCGAGATCCTCGCCGTCGGCGTCCACCGTTTCCCGGAAGACAGCGATTTCATCCTCAGCGCCGGCTGGGTCGCCCTCGTGGCGGGAAATCCCGAGCGCGCCTTCGAATTCCTCCTCGCCGGGAACCGCGTCGGCTACGCCCCGGAAAAACGCGAAACCGCCTGCGCCATCACCGCCGTCGCCGCGAAACTCAGCGGTGCCGAAGCCGCTGCGGAACAATATTTCCAGGACCTCCTCCACCTGAATCCAGCCTGGGCGGAAGCCGCCACCATCGACTCCCTCGACTGGCCGGAAGACCAAAAAGCGGTCTTAAGGCAACTTGCCGGACTCTGATCACCGATCACCGATCACTGATCACCCGGCACTTTCTTCTCTTGCCCGGCAGCCATCCCGCCGTAGCATCCCCCGCAGGATGATCCATCGCCTGTTCGCCAGTTTCACCGCGCTTTTCCTTCTCTCCCTGGTCGCCAGCGCCGCGCCGAAAGCACTCTCGGCCCCGGCCCCCGTCGCGCCATCCGCGCCGCCGCCCGCCCCCTCGGACATTTACCGCTCCGTGCTGCGCATCGAGGCCGCCAACCAGGTCCCCGACTACGAAAGCCCGTGGAACTCCGGACGCTTCGGCGGCGGCATCGGCACCGGCTTCATCATCGGTAAAAACCGCATCCTCACCAACGCCCACGTCGTTTCCAACGCCAACCGCCTGATCCTCACCGTCCACGGCAACGCCGCGAAATACCCCGCGAAAGTGCTCTACATCGCCCACGATTGCGACCTCGCGCTGCTCGAAGTCGAGGATTTCACCGACTTCGAAAAATTCCCCGTCCTCTCCTTCGGCGACATCCCCAAGCTCGAATCCCAGGTCCGCGTCATCGGCTACCCCATCGGCGGCAACCGCCTTTCCGTCACCCGCGGCGTCGTTTCCCGCATCGACTACTCCACCTACTCCCACTCCCGCGCCGATACCCACCTCACCGTCCAGATCGACGCCGCCATCAACCCCGGAAACTCCGGCGGTCCCGTCCTCCAGGGCGATAAAGTCGTCGGCGTCGCCTTCCAGGGCCTGCGCCAGGCCGACAACACCGGCTACATCATTCCCACCCCCGTCATCCGCCGTTTCCTCAAGGACATCGAGGACGGCCAATACGACCAGTACGTCGATCTCGGCGTCAGCACCTTCCCGCTCTACAACCCCGCCATGCGCACGGCGCTCGGCTTGAAAAACGACAACACCGGCGTGCTCATCACCAACGTCATCCCCGACGGCTCCGGCGATGGCTTCCTGCAACCCCGCGACATTCTCATGTCCATCGACAACCTGCCCATCGACAGCAACGGCGAGGTCCTGCTGGACGGTCAGAAAATGGAGTTCACCGAAGTCGTCGAGCGCAAATTCTCCGGAGACACCATCAAGCTCCGCTTCCTCCGCGATCAAGGCTGGAACGACGTGGAAGTCCCGCTGAAGCCCCTCACCCAGAGCCGCATGTACGCCATTCAATACGAAAAAGCGCCGCGCTATCTGGTCTTCGCCGGGCTCGTCTTCCAACCGCTCGACACCAACCTTTTCGCCACCGCCAAGTTCAACGACGTCACCGTCCGCCGCTTCTACGCCGACTACATGTCGAAAGGCATCTTCCTGAAAAAGAAGGACATCGTTATCCTCACCCGCGTCGAAAGCGATCCCGTCACCAGCCATCTCGGCGACTTCGCCGGCTACGCGGTCGAGAAAATCAATGGTGTCGAAGTCACCGACCTCCAGCACGCCCACGATCTTCTGCACCCGGAAACGGCACCCGAATTTTTCGTCATCGAGCTGTACGGCGCCAGCCGCCCCGTCGTCATCCCCTCCGCCCAGGTCGAGGAAGCGAACGAACGGATGCGGGAAAACTACGGCATCTCCAAGCTCGAAAACCTCGTGGACTAACACCGGGAGCACGGACTTCAGTCCGATTTCAAACCTCAGCGTTCCCGGCGGGAACACGCTACCTTCCTCCCCATGCATCGCGTCGGCATCGCTCTCGGTTCCAACCTCGGAAACCGCACCGGCCATCTTCAAGCCGCCCGCGACCTCCTTCTGGAAATTTCCGAAAGCCCGCTCCTGCAAGCCGCCATCTACCGCACCGAGCCCGTCTCCTGCCCGGAAAATTCTCCCGATTTCTATAACAGCGTGGTGGAAATCACCTTCTCCGGCAGTCCTTTCGAGTTGCTGAAACTCACCCAGACCATCGAGAAAAACCTCGGTCGCGCCTCCCAGGCCATCCGCAACGCACCGCGTGTGATCGATGTCGATCTCCTCTATTTCGGCGATCAGGTCGTCGAGAGCGGCCCGCTGGTTCTCCCACATCCACGGCTCGCGCAACGCCGTTTCGTGCTCCAGCCCCTCGCGGAAATCCGCCCTGAACTCGTGCTCCCCGGCCAACAGGTTTCCGTTTCAGATCTGCTCCGCTCGCTGGTTTCAGAAGAACCACTTTTGGAAAAAGTGACGCCTAACTGGTAATATATGTCCTAAGAGGCTTTTTAAAAATTTATCTAACCGCAATGGGAGCGAAGCGGACATGGACGAACTGGAAATCCAAAATCGCCGAGTCAAATAAACAGGATGGACGCGGATAAAAGAGATCCTCTGGTTTCGTAAAATCCCTTCTTCCATCTGCGTTCATTTTCGTTCATCTGCGGTTCAAATTTCTTCATCTCTCCATCATGCGACGAAGCCTTGGGGATTTTAAGACAGCTTCCAAGCGGGCATCACCGCAAAATATGCTCGGAATATCGCCAGCACCGCGTGGCGAACCGAATGACACGTCCCTAAAGTGCTGGCATGTTCAGCCTCCCCGATTTCCCGGAAAGCGATCCCTTCGCCCACCGGCCATTCCTCGTATTCTGGGAGCTGACCCGTGCCTGTGCCCTCTCCTGCCAGCATTGCCGCGCGGTGGCGCAACACCAGCGCCACCCGGAAGAACTTTCGACCTCCGAAGCCTTCACTGTCGTCGATCAACTCGCGGAACTCGCTCCGCCCATGCTCATCCTCACCGGCGGCGATCCCCTCATGCGGCGCGACGTGCTCGCGATCGCCGAACGAGCCTCGCAGGCCGGCATGCGCGTCGGCCTCAGCCCGGCCGCGACGGCTCGGCTCATCAACTACGATTTCCCCGCCATCCGCAAAGCCGGGATCGAGCGCATCTCCCTCTCACTCGATGGAGCCACACGCCAATCCCACGACGCCTTCCGCGGCATCTCCGGCACCTTCGACCGCACCATCGAAGCCATCGGCCTCGCCCGCGCCGCGAACCTTTCCCTGCAAATCAACACCACCATCACCGCGGGGAATATTCATGAATTCGATCTCTTCAAAGAGCTGATGCTCAGCGTCTGCCCGGAAATGTGGAGCGTTTTCATCCTCGTTCCCACCGGCCGCGCCGGGGCCAAGGACATTCCGCCGCCCGACAAACTCGAACGCATTTTCGAACAAATGGCGGACCTCACCGGAAAAGTCCCCTTCTCCATCAAAACCACGGAAGGCCATCACTTCCGCCGCGTGCTCCTGCAAAGAGGAAAAATCGGCCCCGGCGGGCGCCCCGGCATGCGTACCCCCATGGGCATCCGGGACGGCAGGGGCATCATGTTCATTTCCCACACCGGAGACATCTGCCCCAGCGGCTTCCTCCCGCTCGTATGCGGAAACATCCGCCGCGACCACCCCGCGAACGTTTACCGGAACCACCCGCTCTTCGTCAGCTTGCGGGACTCCGACGCGCTCGGCGGAAAATGCGGACACTGTGAATTCCGCTACCACTGCGGCGGTTCGCGCGCCCGAGCCTACGGCCTCACCGGCGACCCCTTCGCCTCGGACCCGTCCTGCCCCTATCAACCCACCGCCCCGCAACCCTTCTTCCAACCCGCTCATTCGCTATGATTAACCTGACACGCCTCTGGACCGGACACGCACAACCCGCCGACCACCTCCGGTACGGCCATGGCCACGGAGCGATTCAAAGCGCGCGGGCACGTCGCCCCATCGTGGTATGGAACATCACCCGCACCTGCAACCTCCGCTGCGTCCATTGCTATTCCGACTCCGCCGGCAGCAAATACCCCGGCGAACTGAACTGGGAACAAATGCGCAGCGTCGTCCGGGATCTCTCGAACTATCAGATCCCCTCCCTCCTCCTCTCCGGCGGCGAACCGATGATCCACCCCCGGTTCTTCGATCTCGTCCAGCTCGCCAGCGACAGCGGGCTCAAGCTCACCATCTCCACCAACGGCACTCTCATCACCCCGGAAAAAGCCGCCGCCCTCAAAGCCGCGAACGTCGCCTACGTCGGCATTTCCCTCGATGGCATCGGTGAAATCCACGATCAATTCCGTGGAAAAAAAGGCGCGTTCGAAGCCGCCGTCCGTGGCTTCGACTACTGCCATGAAGTCGATCAGAAAACCGGTCTCCGCCTCACCCTGACCCGCCACAACGTGCAGAACATCGAGCGCATCCTCGATTTCATCGAAGAACAGGAAATCCAGCGCGTCTGCTTCTATCACCTCGTTCCCGCCGGGCGCGGCAGCTCCCTGCAAGTGCTTTCCCCGCACGAATCGCGCCACGCCATCGACACCCTCATCTCCCGTGTCGAACAATGGCATGCCGAGGGCATCCACCGCGAACTGCTCACCGTCACCCAACCCGCCGACGGCGCCTACCTCCTGCTGCGGATGGAGGCGGAAAACCACCCGAACCTCCACGAAGCCCGCCGCCTGCTGAGCTGGAACGGCGGAGGCGCGAACAGCTCCGGACGCGGAATCGCCAATATCGATACCCAGGGCAACGTCCACCCCGATCAGTTCTGGCAGAACATCGTCCTCGGCAACGTCAAGCAGGTGCCGTTTTCCACCATCTGGGAAGGCGGGCACGAAGCCAGCGCCGTATCTCTCGAAGCGATCCGCTCCGTCGGCCTCATGGATGCGGAAACCCGGAAAACCTACATGGAAGGCCGTTGCTCGGATTGCAGATGGTTCGACCTCTGCGGCGGAGGCTTCCGCACCCGCGCGGCTTTCGCCAACGGCCACCTCTGGGGCTCGGACCCCGCCTGCTATCTGCAAGACGAGGAAATCGGTCTGGCAGCCGCCTGCGCCTGACCTCCCCACCCCTTCGCATGAAAACTCTTGGTCGCCATCTCGACTCCTGTTCCGCCGAGCCCTACCGCTTCTTCTTTCCGTTAGGTCTCCTGATGGCTGTCATCGGAGTACTGCTCTGGCCGATGTATTTTTCCGGCTGGATGAAAACCTGGCCGCTGGAAATGCACACCCGGATGATGATCGCGGGCTTCACCGGCTGTTTCATCGTCGGATTCCTCGGCACCGCCGGACCCCGCCTACTCGGCACTCCCACATGGTTCCGCCTCGAATTTCTCTGGCATTCCACCATGGCCGTCATCGCGATGGCCGTGCTGTCATGGAGGAAAATCCATGCCGCCGATCTTCTCATCGGCCTGTGGCTCACCGGAGTGCTGCTCAGCCTGCTGGTCCGCGCGATCGGCTTCCGCAAAAACCAACCCCCACCCGGCTTCCCCATCGCCGTGCTCGGCCTACTCATCGGTGCAGCCTCCTCCATCGCGCTCGGCATGGAGCTCTTTCTAACTTTTTCATTCGAAACCCGGAACCTCTGGCGCTTGTTGAATTTCCAGGCATTCCCGTGGCTTCCCATCCTCGGCGTCGCACCATTCCTATTGCCACGGTTTTTCGGCAAATCCCCGATACCAACACCCACACCCCGAAGCTGGGCGCTCATGGCGGGAAAAACCGCACTCGCCACCGCGATCTTCCTCACCGGCATCGTACTGGAATCCCAAGGCCACTTCCGGCTGGGCACCACGCTCCGGCTGCTCAGCGTCGGCGTTTTCTTACTGTTCCACCTTCCCGGTTGGCTCGGCTGGAAAGGCAAAAACCCCATCGCCTTCGCCCTGCAATCTTCCATCCTCTTCGGGCTGTTAGGCTGGGCCGCCACCCTCGCCTATCCCCTGTTCCGCACCGCCGGACTGCACCTCATGTTCATCGGAGGCCTCAGCCTCATCATCCTCGCCGTCGCCATCCGGGTGATCTGGAGCCACGGCGGACGCCCCGATCTGCTGACCGGAAAACTTCCGTGGGTCCATTGGGTGCACGGACTCATTCTCTTCACCGCACTCACCCGCTTCAGTGCGGACTTCATGGCCCACATCCGCCTATCCCACTACCAGTACGCAGCCTGGTTGTGGGTAGGCGTGATTGGCCTCTGGATCTGGAAACTGGCCGCAGGTTTCCGCAAACCAAACTTCCAGCCGCTGCCCCGCATCCGGTTCTCGAATACGGAACGCCGATGGCCACAACGACCCGCGTGAGGCAGGCTCCTTACTCCGGCCTCACCATCTCGAACAAATCCCCCGTCCGGCAATACCAGTTCGGCACACTCATCCGGCCCACCGGATGAAACTTCTCTCCTCTCACTCGCAAGGCTTCTCTATCGAAAAATTCATCCCGCACATGCACCCGGTGCACGATCCCCAGCACCAGCCGGTTTTCACCGATCTCCTGAATCGAGTGGACCTTGCACTCCAACGCTGCCGGAGCCCCTTTGATTCGCGGAGGAGCCACCACCGATGAATCCGCCGTTTCCAGCTTCTCCACTTGGATTTCGCTCACGCCATAAGCATGCGATGCCGCAGTCCGCACCATCACCGCGGCCAACGCCTCATCCACCAGATTCACCACGAACTCGCCCGTCCGCCGCGCGTTTCTCGCTGAATCCTTCGGCGATCCATCATCCCGGTTTCCCGGTGCGAAAATCACCAACGGCGGCTCCGCACCGAACACATTGAAAAACGAAAACGGCGCGGCATTCACACTCCCGTCTTCATTCAATGTCGTCACCCACGCGATCGGCCGCGGCGTCACCAATCCGGCCAAGATCGGATACGCGCGGTCGGCATGTTCATTCAAAAGATCCAGTTCCATCGGTTCGTAGTATAGCCATTTATGGGGCCTTCTCAATCATGTCGCAAGAGCATGGAGCGCTGGTGTCCTCACCGGCTTGGCGAGACTTACGGCTTAAAGAAAATAGATGGCTTATAAAAAACGGCCAGCCCTGCATTGTCGGCGCGCCCAGTGATTCCTGCTCGAAATCCCCGTGATCTTCCTTTTCCAAAATCGCGGCGATTTCCCCTCTTACATCTTCCAACGCATCGCTCGCCAGCAACTTCGGTAACAGCGCCAAGTCATACTTCGTCAGCTCGCTCTTTCGTCCCGCGCGCCATTTCATGTGAAACGTCCGCACTTTCCGCGCCGTCGCCTTCCGCAGTTTTTCCAGAATCAACCAGCCCGCCGGATCGGTATCGCCAAAATGAAAATGCGGAAGCTCTTTCGGCAGCTTTTCAAGAAACTCCACAAACACCGGTGATGGAAATGAAGTCGTCGCCAGCAACGTCCCGCGATCCCGGTTCGCCTGCGCGAATTGCCGGAAAGTCGCCTTCTTGTTTTCTATTGTTAACAAGCGCTCTGCCGTCGTCGTAATTCTTACACACCTCGCCATGTCAGTCGCTTGGATTGTAGCAAAATCCACCGCACGGTAAGACTGAGACGCTCCATCCGCGAAATGTAATTCAAGAGAACCGGAAAGTTCGACGCACGAATGACCCACTACCAACCCAAGTGATTTCAATTTCATGGTAGCACCAAACAATTGAGTCATACCGGCTTCTAAACTGCGCCTGTTTCTGCCGATTGCTTTAGCATCCTGAAAGACTTCTGAACTTGCTGACTCAATCGCCGTGCCGGTTTCCCATTCACGCTCCGTCAGCTTCCACAGCATTTCCAACAACTCAGCCAACGCCTCCGAGCGATTCCAATAAAACAGTCCCACACATCGCCCGGCGGAAAAAGCTTCCTTCAATCTCAGCAACAACATCCGCCATTCCTCGGGAAATCTCGCATGATTCTTCGCATCATAAGCCGCCAGGATTTCCAGCGATGACTTCAACTTCCCATACGCCGGAATCGTTCCGAAAAGCCCGCACAACCACGCTTCCTGCTCCAACGGCAAGACCACCCTTTCAATTTTTTTCGGTTTATAATATTTGATGCGAAGATAACCGCTTTTCGCCAAATGCTCTAACTCTCGCATTGCCGTTGCTTCATCTTCCGCTGTATAAATCCCCGCGCCTTTCAGGAACTCATCCTCCCATTCACATGAAAATGGTCGCTTGGCAGCATTCACACGCTTTCCCCGCGCAGCATGCCACCGGCGATGGAACTCAACGAGCCAAGTATATTTATGCGCCATCATTGATTCGATTTTAACAAAATCGGCAAAAAACCACTCAACCCCACAAGGATCGCTCCCACGTTCAGAAAATAACCAAATATCCTCAGCCCCTTCCATCGTTCACGACGGATTCCACCCGTCACGCAACAGCCAAGACCAAGAAACCCTGCCACTGCTCCTGAAATGCAAGCGCCAACGGTCAGCGAGACAGCAATGGCGAAACCTGGAACTTCGGGAGCTTGATGCTGGAAGTAACTTTTCCAAACCGGAATCGACGCATATACAAGACACGGAACGGCAAGAACAGCGCACACCGTGAATGCAGGGAATCGATTTATCGGTTTGGGAGAATCCATTTTTTCATGATTTTTTTGATCAGGAAAGGGCCGCCGCGAGTTTATCGCGATCCACCTTTACCACCCAGTTTTCGATGTCGCTGATCGCCCCGCCTTTGCCGTCGTAACGGCGCTCCACTCGGCACTGCACCACCGTTTCCGCGTGGCGGATCATCGTCGGCAGGCGGTCTTCCGGGAAGGCCATGACGAGTTGCAGGCCGAAGTTCCGCGCGAGCGCAAGACACGCATCGATCCGGTCACCGGACAACTTCGAGAACGCTTCGTCCATGATGACAATGCCAAGGTTCTGGCGATCTTCGCGACGACCGATGTCATACACGCGCTGGAACGCGGCGAGCATCGCCACGAAGAACGGTGCCTGGTTTTCACCGCCGGATTGCTTCTTCGCATTCTTGTTCAGGGAAATCGCCGCGCCTTCGCCCTTGCCGGTCGGCGTGGCCTGGATGTCCCAGTGATGATAGTAGCGGTAATCGAGTTTCTTCTGGAAACGCGGATCCTCGTTGTTCTCGATCGCCGCCATCAGCTCGGCCTTGGCGTTTTCGATTTCCTCGCGCGCGCCGGAGGCAAACAACTCCAAGCCCGGATTGAGGCCTTTTTCCACCAACGCCCAGATCGCGGAGTGGCTGCGGTCCGCGCGCATCGTGAGCTGATAACGCCAGCCGCCGATGTCGTGGTCCATCGCCTTGTTCAGTTCGCGCTTCGTGCGCTCGGCTTCTTCGAGCTTTTCCTTGAGCACATCCAGCACCTGATGCTGGAGGCGGTTTTCCCATTCCTTGCGGGCGTCTTCCGCTTCGGCCTTGAAGCGTTCGATTTCGTGCGTCTCCAGCTCGATACGGCGGGCATCGTACTGCGCGTTCGATTCATCCGCCGGGTCAAACGCGGCGCTGATTTCCGAATGCGTTTCCGCGAGAGCACGGCGTTCGACATCGCGCAGGTTCCGCGCCTTGTCGGCATCGTATTGGCGGGTTTGCGCGAGCGCCCCAACCGCGCCGATGCGATCCTGCCATTTCGGGAACTGATCGATCACCGATGAAATCATCGATTGAATCTCACCTTCCAACACGCCTTCGAGTTTCTCGCGTGTGGTTTGTCGTTGAATAAACGCAGCGCGTTCTTCCTCCTCGGTTTCCTCAATCGCATCGAGCGTTTCGCGTTCTTCCTGCGCGAACTTTTCGATCTTGGAAGAAAGCCGGCCGATGCGCTCGATCACCCCTTGGAAGGTCTTCTCCAGCACGCGGAGTTTTTCCACCACCGCTTCACGCTCCGGCGTGGCGAGCAGGCGGATGTTTTCATCGAGTTGCAGCAAGTCTTTGCGCAGGCGCGGAAGATCGCGGAGTTTGGACGAACCGGCAGGCGCATCGCCCTTGTCGAGTTCCGCCTGCTCGCCGCGATGCAGGAACATTTTCCAGTCGTCGCGCGAACGGCGGGTGATGGAGATCTGCTCGCTGATTTCCAGCAGCTCGTCCTGACGGATTTCCCGCAAACGGCGCAAGCCTTCCTGGCCGATGGTGAATTCACGCGACGGCTCCAGATGGAAACGATGCGGCGGGTCTTTCAACCAACCGTCTTTCGAAAAAGCACGCGGATGAGCGTCCAGATGCGCGGCGGTTTCCACCGGCACCAGATCGCCGAACAGATGATTCAGATAGTTCGCGGCGAGGTCGTTTTTCGTTTCGAAAAACTTCGCCACACCACCGGATTTTTTCCCGCCATCCAGCTCTTCCGGATTCACCAGCAATTCGCCGCTGTGGCCGAGGCGCAACGCATGATTCCATGCGGCGCTGAAGTTTTCCGGCAAAACGGCGTTGCGCTTTTCTCCCAGCAAACTCTCCAGCAACGGCCACCAGTCTTCGGCTTCCTCTTTCACTTCGATCACGCGACCCAGAGACTCCGCACGTTGACCGCGCGACTTCAGCGCATCCAGCAACGGCGATGGCGCGGCGCTGCCTTTTTGGTCGAGATCATCGAGTTCCCGAACGAGACGGCTTTCGCGGGATTCGAGGTCTTTCAACTGATCCTCGATCGGGCGAAGTTGCTCGCGCGCTTCATTGACAAGCTGCTGATAAATGCGCGGCATGCGGGCAGCGGCATCGAGCGCGGCGGGTTCTTCATCGCCCTGCATTTCCTTCAGCCACTTCGTTGCCATCTCCGGTTCTTCCAAACCGAGATCCTGCGCGTGGCGCAGCCATTGTTTCCAATGTTGCGTGCGGTCGTGCAGGAATTGGCGGGCGGTGCGCGATGCTTCATTGAGCGCTTCCACTTCCTTCGCCACTTCTTCGCGGCGCGCGCGGCTTTCGGCGAGATAGATGATTTGCGAATCATTGCCTGCCTTCAATCTTACTTCGGAAAGCTGTTGCTCTTTCTCGTTCCGCTCAGTCAAAGCGGCTTCGTGATCGGCGACATGTTCGGCGTTTTGCGCGCGCAGTTGATCGAGTTTATCGCGATGTCCGGCGAGCACTTCCGCCTTCTGCTCATGCGCCAATGCGTCGCGCACATGCAGGTTCAGCCGCGCGTCGCGCAAAGCGGCGTGGTAGTTTTCATGAGCATCGGAAATGCGCGTCAGGCGTTCGAGCTGATCGTGCATTTTCTCAAGCCGCTCCTGCGCGCGGCGATGCGCGTCCACACTGGTGCGCACGGCTTTCACATCCGGCAGGCCGGGCTCCAGCAGGTATTCGCGAATGAATTTTTCGAACGACTCGACCGGCTGAAATGCCATCGAGTTCGGTAGCGTTTTGTTCATCTGGTCGCGGTCGAACGCGAGATGGCCGCGCGATGCCATTTCCGCGAGATACGAGGTCTGGCGGTCGAATACATCGCCGCCGAGATCGCGTTTCACATGCACGCGGAATTCCTCCTCGGACATGAAGGAAAGACTGCGGCCATCGACTTCCAAGCCGAGATCCGTGGTGAGGAAATCTTCCTGCTCAAGACGGCCCGGAATCGTGAACCAGACCGTGCGCGGGCGCGACGTCGGGCCTTCGAACTCGATGCGCGCGCCCCAGGTTTCCCGCTTCGTTTCCTCTCCTTCGACGGCCGGCCAGGCGAACTCAAGCCCGGCGATGGTGACACCGGATGGACGCAGGTATTTTTCCTGTCCGTCATTGCCCTGCGTGTTCGTATCGCAAAGGCAGTAGCCGCGCAGCGAGCGCCCGCTTCCCGCGCCTGCGGCGGCCTTGTTGAAACGGCTGAGTTGCTCGCCTAACATGACGAACTGGATCAAGTCCAGCAACACACTCTTGCCCGAACCGTTCGCGCCCGTGATGAGCGTGAGGCCGGAGAGATCGATGAAACGGCGGTAGCCATACCAGTTGATGGCGATGACGCGGCTGAGGTGAACGCGCATAAAATATCGTAAGGGAAAGGTTGGAGCGCCGATGTCCACATCGGCTCTGCGGGAGGATTAGATAGCTTCTAAAGGGAAATGAACCGCAGATGAACGCAGATGGACGTTCATTTTAAGAAGCTCGGAAAAATTTCGGACCCGGCTCTTTGAAAATCTGCGTGAATCTGTGTTCATCTGCGGTTTTATTCTTTTTCAAGAGTTGGCGGAAAGTGGAGTGACGGCTTCTTCCTCACCGTCCGGTTGATAAAGGGAAACACGGGCGAGGTAGGCTTCGATCGATTCGAAAGGAATCGTGCGCGGCAAACTCGGCAGCACTTCCACCAGCATCTCGCCGATCTGCGTGGAGCCTTCCGGCTTGTGCGTGCGGATCAGGCGATGACGGCGCATGCGCGCGACGAGGTTTTCCAGATGCGTTTTTTCCGGAGCCTCGATGCGGTCGAATGTCGCGCGGAATCGGCTCCAGAGTTCATCCACCGTGATGACCACGGCGGACGACGCTTCGTTGGTCCGGTGATCGTCCCACACGCGCCACAGCACGAGCAGAAGCAACGTTTCATCCTTCGTGAATTGCGAAAGCAAGTGGCAGGACTCGGGGCGCGGGCGGGCTTGCAGGATGCAGAATTCATCGTCGATCACGAGTTCCAGCCCGAGCGGCGCGAGGTAATCGACGAGGTGATCGCGGTAATGATCGCGCGCTAACAAAAATAAATCGCGGCCTGAACCGGTGGTGCCGATGAGCGTGCCGCGGCCAAGCAGCTCGGCGATGATTTCACGGATGGAGGGGCGATCGTTTTCAGGAACGTCGGACCAGAAGCGGGGCCAATTGGACATGGGAAGGGAGATGGGAAATTGGAGATTTGAAATTAGAGGCGCTCGATCTGGAAACGTTCGACGTTCCAGCCCGCTTGGGAATCGCGCGGGATTTCGCCGGGCGTGAGACCGATTTCGCGGCCCGGACCATCGACGGTCCAGCGGACCCGCGTACCGTCGGGAGTGACCGCGTGGTCGTAGGCGGCGGTGGCGAGCAAATCGAGCATTTCATCGATGTCGTCGATTCTCAGATGCTCGGTGCTGATGGTGCCGGATTTTTCTGAAATCAGGCGGGCGACGAAACGGGCCGCGCGTTGCGGCGTGAGCGCGAGCCGTTGGCGTTCGCGCAGCGCGGCGAGTGTCGCTTCCTCGCTTTCGGAGGAATTCGGACGATCCCCGAAACTCAAATCCGCCGGGTTTCTCACGCGCCGCGTGCGAGCCAGCGACTCGATGCCGTAGAAAAACTTCACCTCGGGAATCATCGGCGTGAAATCCGGCTCGGTTTCTTTCATCGATGCGAGGCGGCGGCCGGACGACGCGGCGTTCACCGCATCGCAATACGCTTTGATGATTTCAGGGCGCCGTCCGCGCAGCTCGGTTTGATAGCGGTAGCGCTGTTGGGAAAGCTGGTTGAACGAAGCCATCCGCGAATCGATGGCATCCGCCACCAGACGGATCGCAGCAAGCCGGTGCCCGATGTTTTTCAACGCGGCCGTCGCGCGATCGTACGCTTCATCTTCGCTTAGATGATAGTGTTCCGCGAGTCCGGCAGCGAGGCGTTCTTTCAGAAGCACGTCGTCGCAGCGGTCCGCGACTTGCGCGCGCAGCGCCTGGATGCGCGGGAGCAGGCCGTTTCTACGAAGCGCATCGTAGCAGACCATGTGCTGGCCGGTGCCGAACTCGGAATAAAGCAAGCGCAGCGTCTCCGAGGGAGATTCGCTCTGGCGCTGGCGGAAATCGAAAAGCGAGATCAGTTTTTCCACGCCGTGGAGTTGGAGAATCGCGTTTTCCAGACGCTGATTGATGTCGGAAACCTTCGCCCGGATCACTTCCGGCGTGTGAACCCGCGCATCGAGCACGGTGGGATTTTCCAAGGTTTCACAAACACCGCGCACGGTATCGGCGAAGGTTTTCAGCTCGGCGATTTCGTCTTCGGCGAGCTCCTTGAGCAGTTTTAAAAGCGGGCGAAGTCCCGGAGAAACCAGCGTCCAGCGTTCATGCAGGCCGTTTTGCTGGTCTTCCAGCCAACCCGCATCACACATGCGGTTGAAAAGCACGCTGGCGCGCTGGCGGGCGTCGCGGAGATTCGCGCCTTCGTCTTCTTCCAGCGCGATGTCCGGATGAGAACCGAGCACCTCGCGGATCAGCAAAAGCGATTCGCCATGGTGCAGCCGCCCGATCTCCCCGGCTTCCTCCACCAACCGCTCCGCGCAATCCACGTAAATCGCGGACGATGGCCGCGTGAGAGGACGGAAAAATTCCTTCGAAACGGATGCCTGGAGGCGCTGGCTGAGATTTTCGGAATGCATCGGGCGGACCGGGAGACTAAGGAGTTCCTTTCGGAAAACCCAAGCGAAACCAGTTCACAGAAATTCGCAGGTTATTCACAAGGGGGAGCGCTGACGTTCACATCGGCTCAAGATCATCTTCGCAAGCCGACGTGGACGTCGGCACTCCATTTCTTGAGTCTTGCGTCTTCCCCTTGGCCATTTCACGTTCCCGCCATGAGCAGCCTGAATTTTTTTGCCGCGCGTGGAGGAAAAGCCGAAGTCGAGGAAGGTGCGGATTTCGCGCCGAAATTCGATGCCGATGGCCTGATCCCGGCGTTGGCGATGGACGCCGAGACCAAGGAGCCGCTGATGCTCGCTTATATGAATGAGGAATCCCTGCGCCGCACTCTGGAAATCGGCGAGGCGGTTTACTGGTCCCGCTCGCGCAAGGAGTTCTGGCACAAGGGAGCGACCTCCGGCCACATCCAGCGCATCGTGGAAATCCGCACGGACTGCGATCAGGACGCGCTGATCCTCTACGTCGAGCAAATCGGAGCCGGAGCCTGCCACACCGGCCGGAATTCCTGCTTCTACCGCAGCGTGGAGCGCACGGAAAACGGCTCGAAGCTGAAATTCACCTCTGCCGAACGCGCGTTCGATCCGGCGGCGGTGTATGGGAAATAAGTTTTGAGACGCAAGACCCAAGACTTGAAGATTCAAGAGGAAGAGGGCCTGCAAACAGAGGTTTTCCCAAATCTTGCGTCTTGGGTCTTCCGGTCTTGAATCTTTTTTCCTCCAATTTCCTATTGCATTTCCCCCGGGCATCCACTAGCTCTCCCGCCCCGCGCGACAGGAAGCTTCCGTTTTTCCCACGCGCCATCCCAGAATTTCCCGCGAAGGAGGACCCCATGGACATCATCAAAAAAATCGAACAAGAGCAGCTGAAGCAGGACGTCGTTTCTTTCAACGTTGGCGACAGCGTGAAAGTTCACTGCCGCGTTCAGGAAGGCAACAAGGAGCGTATCCAGATCTTCGCAGGTCTCGTGATCGCCCGTGGCGGTTCCGGTGTGAATGCCGCATTCACCGTTCGTAAAATTTCCTACGGCGAAGGCGTCGAGCGCGTTTTCCCGCTGCACACCCCGCGCATCGCCAAGATCGAAGTCACCAACCGTGGCAAGGTCCGCCGCGCCAAGCTCCACTACCTCCGCGAGCGCGTCGGCAAGCGCGCCCTCCTCGTGAAGAGTGCCGACTGATCCTTTTCGCGGATCGTTTTCCGAAAACGCCTCGTCCTTCACCGGATGGGGCGTTTTGCTTTTCTGGAAACACCGGGAAAATCACCGCGCATCCGGATTTCCCGCTTTTCGGATGTCCGGTGCCCCGCCACCTTTCCCCCGTGCGCATCCCCATCCTCATCGTCATCCCGCTTTCCCTCGCCGTGATCGCCACGGTCTGGTGGGCCGGTACGCGCGACAAGGATTTCATGACGCCGCCCACCGAGGAAAAACTCGCGGAGATCCGTCAGAAAGTGGAAGCCTCGCTGGTCAAGCCGCCGACCCGGGATGAAATACCGGTCGTCAGCCAACCCGGCGGCCAACAGACTCCGCCCGCCGAACCCGCGCCCGTCGAACCTCCGAAACCCGCCATCGATCCGGGCAATCTGGCGGCTCCCGCCAAGCTCGACACTTACGCCGACCAGGCATTCAAGGGCGGTGAATACCTGATCGAGCTCGCCTCTTTCCTCGAAAACGAAGGCCACATCGTCCGCGCCGCGCTCGCTTGGGAACGCATCCTCGATTCCACCAAGCCCACCGCCGAGCAAACCCGCTCCGCCACCAATGCGATGAAGCGCCTGAAACCACGCATGGCCGCCTGGAACGACGATCCCGCCACCGCCCACACCATCGTCATTCAGGCCGGCACCGGCAGGAAAGTGGTGAAAAGGCTCAAGCCCATCCTCGAACAGGCCGCCAAGGACATCGAAAAAAGCTCCTCCGGCCTGCTGAAGGTGAAAACCAACATCACCGTCGGCAAGGGCCAGACCTTCAACGACGCCGCACCGCCCATCGCCCTCTGGTTTTCCGGAGGGGCCAAGGATGCGCCCGCCACCGAAGTGATTTCGTTCACCGCCGGGGAAAAGGAAGATCTCGACGCGCTGACCAACCAGACGCTCTACAACGTCCTCCGCGCCTATTTCACCCGCTCCACCCTGACGCCTCCCTCTCCCGCCGCTTCCGACGAACCGTTTCAGGAATCCCTCGAAAAACGCGTCACCCGCCTGAGCTGGGACCGCCTCGGCACCACGCTCAATCCTCAGCCCACGGCGAATCCCTGAAAAGGCGGGCGAAAATTTCGCGACCATTCCCAGCTCCTCGCGGAGGAACTAAAATTTGTTAGGACGAGAAGAATAGCCTACACGAAAGCCCTCGATGAACACCTTCAAAATCAAATTCGTTCTCGTTGCTTTGATTCCGCTCTTGGGATTCTTACTTTTACCACTCGAAGTAGCGTCCCACTTCAATTCTTCAGGAGTGGCCGACGGCTTCATGCCAAGAAGAACTTTCATCGGTATCTTCACCCTGATTTCCGGATTGTTGACTTTTGGCATTCCGGAGATCGCCCGGATTATTCCAGGTTCTGTTGATGCGAGGATTGGAACAGCAATCAGACTCTACGGTTTGAGTTTTGGCATCTGGATGCTGCTGTTTTTCATTCTCGTGGTTATCGCGAACAACCAAAAGAACCCTACGATTTCGACTGTTTTCGTTTGGACAATCAGTTCCCTCCTCTTTTTTCCACTTATTGCATTCCTCTTTCCACCCAAAAGGCCCAACAAGTCTATCGAGACGACCCGCTGACGTTCACGTCGGCGAGGAGCCGTGAGGAGGCCGCGAGGATTCTCCTTATCATGCCGCTATAGCCCCATTGCCAAATATTCTGCCGGAATTGGAGCACGGACTTCAGTCCGTTTGGCTTCGATGGCTGGATGCTCCGGGTCGGACTGAAGTCCGTGCTCCAATTTCCTCCAACGCTTTCACCTTTCGTTCGCCTGAATCGCGGTCAGGGCGATGGTGTAAACGATGTCCTCAACCAGCGCACCCCGGGAAAGATCGTTCACCGGACGCTTCAATCCCTGCAACATCGGGCCGATGCTGATGACGTTCGCGCTGCGTTGCACCGCCTTGTAGGTGGTATTTCCGGTGTTCAGGTCGGGAAAGACGAAAACGGTCGCACGTCCGGCCACCGGACTGTCCGGGGCCTTCTTTTTCGCCACGTCCGCCGTGGAAGCCGCGTCGTATTGCAGAGGGCCGTCGATCAGCAGATCCGGGCGTTTTTGTTTCGCGATGCGGGTGGCTTCACGCACTTTTTCCACGTCCTGACCGCTTCCGGATTCGCCGGTGGAATAGCTAATCATCGCCACCCGGGCGGGAATGCCGAAGCTTTCCGCGGAATCCGCGCTCTGGATGGCGATGTCCGCCAGCAGCTCGGCATCGGGGTCCGGATTCACCGCGCAATCGCCGTAAACGACCACCTGATCGGGAAGGCACATGAAAAAGATCGAGGAAACCGCCTTCGCATCCGGCTTCGTCTTGATGACCAGCAACGAAGGACGAATGGTATTCGCCGTGGAATGCACGGCACCGGAGACGAGGCCATCCACTTCCCCCAACGCCAGCATCATCGTGCCCAGCCAAACCGTGTCTTCCAGATAATCGGTGGCGTTTTTCGGCGTCAGCCCCTTGTGTTTCCGCATCTCGCAAAGTGGCTCGATATAACGATGACGGACGGCGGCGGGATCGATAATTTCGATTTCCGGCGGAAGCTCGATTTCATGCCCCTTCGCCACCCGCCGGATGTCCTCCGGATTTCCCAAAAGCACGCAGCGTGCAATGCCACGGCTGGCGCAAATGGATGCGGCGCGGAGAGTGCGCGGCTCGTCGCCTTCCGGCAGCACGATGCGCTTCTTCGCCTGCCGGGCGAGTTCGGTGAGACGATAACAGAACGCCGCAGGGGAAAGACGCACCTCGGTGGGAGCGGCGGCCTGTGTCGCCAACCAATCCGCATCGATGAAAGAAGCGACGTAATCCATCGAAAGCTGCACCCGCTCGATGTCATCCACCGGCACTTCCAGGGACATCCGGTCCAGCGTGGTGGCGGTGTGCCAGCTATTGGTGTCCACCTTCAGGATCGGCAGGCCGGTTTCCATCGCCGGGCGGCACAGTTCGAGGATACCCGGTGCGGTTTCGGAATCTCCCGTCAGGATCATGCCTGCCATCGAGACCTGCCCCATGCTCGCCATCGCCACCGCCAGAATCACGTCCGCCCGATCCGACGGAGTCAGCAGCAGCGCCCCCGGGCTGAACACATGCAACATATTCGGCACCGTGCGGGCGAGCACCGCGAATTTTTTCACGCGCCGCGTGTTCATTTCCCCCGCATTCAGCACCGTCGCCCCCAAATGCCGCGCGATGTCGATGGTGCGGGATGCTCCCAGTTCCGGATTATCCGGGATCGCGCCGATGATCGGGAAATTCTTACGGGAAAAAAACGCGCTGCGACGGATCAATTCCGAGCGGATGTCCTCCAGCGACTTCGCAAGGGATTCCGGCACACGGTTGATGATGCAGCCGAGCAGATTCCCGCCGTTTTTCCCGCCGAAGTCCCGGATCGCCAGTTCCAGGTGGGATTCGAAATCTTCCAGATTTCCGTTTTTCAGGGCTCCCGCCAGGATCACATGCGCTCCCAGAGCCTTCGCCATCTGGATGTTCAACATGCCGGCGAACGGCCACTCGTGCGTGTGCACCATGCCCTCCACCACCACCAGGTCCGCCTCCCCGAAGGATGCGTGAAAATTCGTAATCACCCGGTCCAGCAGCTGATCGATTCCACCGTTGGCCAGCAACTGCGCCGCCTCCGCCTGCGGAATGGGAGCCACCGGACGCAGCGAAGTGGTGGAACGGATGAAATGTGTCGAGCGCTCCGGCCCCGTATCGTGCGCCTGGGGCTGGCCGATGGGCTTGAAAAACGCGACACGCACACCTCTCGCATCCAGCGCCCGGACCATCCCGAGTGCCAGAGTGGTGATACCGGCCTCACTGCCGCAGGGAGCCAGAAAAAGTGTGCGTGCTGTGTGTTGTTTCATGATTTCAGGAGAGATGAGGAAAAACGACCCGCTTCCCGGGCGATCACCAGTTCTTCATTGGTACCCACGACGAGTGCCGGAATGGCGGAATCCCGGGAAGTGATGCGCCCGCCCTCGCCGCGTCCGTGGCTCGCATTCAGCTCCGGATCCAGCCTTACGCCGAGCACCTGCAAGTGGGAAAGTGTCAGCTCCCGGACGAACGCCGCGTTTTCACCGATTCCCCCGGTGAAGACGATCGCATCGATACGTTCCAGCGCCGCCGAGAGTGAGAGCAGGGTTTTCGCGAGCCGATAACAGAAAATCTCGATCGCGAGCTTCGCGCCCGCATGCCCGTCCTTCGCAGCTTCCATCAGCGTCCGCATGTCGTTGCTCAGGCCGGAGACACCCAGCAAACCGCTTTTCTTGTTAAAAAGATCCGTCACGGCTTCCAGCGACATGCCCAGCCTCTTCGAGAGGTAAAGGTGCACGTTCGCATCGATGTCTCCGCAGCGGGTGCCCATCACCAGCCCCTCCAGCGGCGTGAACCCCATCGAGGTATCCACGCTTTTTCCGTTTTTCACCGCGCACACGCTCGATCCATTGCCGAGATGCGCCGTCAGCAATTGCAGCTCGTCCACCGGTTTTCCCAAAATCCCCGCGGCCTCCGTACTTACGTAACGGTGGCTTGTGCCGTGAAAACCGTAGCGTCTCACCCGGTGCTCCTCATAAAGCTCGCCCGGAATCGCATAACGATACGCATGCGGCGGCAGCGTCTGGTGAAACGCCGTGTCGAATACCGCGATATGCGGCAGATCCGGGAACTTCTCCCGCGCCGCATCGATCCCCAGAATATGCGCCGGATTGTGCAGCGGAGCCAAAGGGATCACCTCCCGCAGCAACTCCACCACCTCGTCCGTCACCAGCACACTCTCCGAGAAATACTCACCCCCGTGCACGATCCGGTGCCCCACCGCGACAATCGGGTGCCCGTGGATTTCCTCCAGCATCGCCTCCAGCGCATGCCCATGATCCGCACCCGGGATCTCGTGAGCGACCTTTCCTTTTTCCTTGGTTTTCAACGAAAACCGCGCCCCCGGAGTCCCCACCTCTTCCGCCAGCCCGTTGGCCAGCACCTCTTCCGTCACGGCATCCAGCAGGGAAAACTTCAGCGACGAACTGCCGCAATTGATTACCAGAATCGCAGGATTTTCACCGGAACAGCATTCGGAAGGAGAAGCAACAGCCATCGCTTCCATTCATCGGAAGTTATCCATGGAAAACAAAGCCATTCACACCAGGCGCTAAAAAAAAGCAAAATATGACCAGCCTTCCCGCAATCCACGGCGAAAAGTTTTGAGTCCGCCGCCGGATTCCCCGACAACCACCGCAGATGAAAATTCTCGTTGTCGGAAAAGGTGGTCGCGAACACGCGTTGGTCAGAGCATTGGCGGAGTCCCCCAGCCAGCCGGAACTCTTCTGCTTCCCCGGCAGCGACGCGATTTTTCAAATCGCCAAACCCACCACCGCCACCGATCTCCCGTCGCTGATCGACTGGATGAAATCCAACGCCATCGGCCTCTGTGTCGCCGGTGAGGAAAGCTACCTCGTCACCGGCGAGGGCCTCGCCAATCTCTGCGAAAAAAACGGCATCCCCTGCTGGGGTCCGCCGAAGCAATCCGCCCAGCTCGAAGCCAGCAAGGAGTTTGCGAAAGAATTCCTCGTCCGGAATCACATCCCCACCGCCCGCGCCACCGCCACCAACACCCTTGAGGAAGCCGTCGCCGCCATCGCCGGGGAATACCCCACCGTCCTGAAATTCGACGGTCTCGCCGCCGGTAAAGGCGTCGCCGTTTGCCCGGATAAAGCCACCGCGCTCGAATTTCTCGACGAAGTTTTCACCCAACGCCGCTTCGGCCCCGGCCGCGTCCTCGTCGAGCAATGCCTCACCGGTCCGGAAGTTTCCATCTTCGCCGCGATCACCGACGATCAATATCTGATTTTCACCCCCGCCCGCGATTACAAGCGCGCGCAGGACGGAGACCTCGGCCCGAACACCGGCGGCATGGGCGCCGTCGCCAGCCGCCAGCTCATTTCCCCCGAACTCCTCGCCACCATCGAACAAACCATCGTTCAGCCCACCGTCGCCGGTCTGCGCAAGGAAGGTCTGCCCTATCGCGGGTTCCTCTACTTCGGCCTTATGCTCACGCCCACCGGCCCGCAGGTGATCGAATACAACTGCCGCTTCGGAGACCCCGAGTGCCAGGCCGTCATGCCCCTGGTGCAGGGCGATCTCGCCGCCTTCTGCCTCGCCGGAGCCAGAGGCGAGCTGAAAAGCGACCTCGTTTCCTTCGATGACGGCTGGAGCGTCTGCGTCATCCTCGCCTCCGCAGGATACCCCGAAACCTCCCGCAACGGCGACCGCATTTCCGGCCTCGAAACCATCACCGGCTCCCGCGTTTACCACTCCGGCACCCGATCCGTGGACGGCCAATGGGAAACCAACGGCGGCCGTGTCCTCGCCATCGTCTCCGGCGGCACCACCCGCATGGAAGCTGTGGAAAAAGCCCACTCCGCCGCTGATCACGTCACCTTCGACGGTCTGCAACGCCGCCGCGACATCGGCATTTTGAATTTTTAAGGAGCAGGGACACTCCTGTCCCTGAAATCCCGGAAAACGCTCCACTCCTCATTCGCAAAATTCGCCGGATTCGCGGTTTCCATCCTCATCATCGATCCACAATCTCCAATCTTCAATCCTGATGGAACAGAACCTCACCCCCGACGACATCGACGCCGGTATCCACAAGCTCGCCGCCGATATCCGCGAAAAAACCGCCGGTGCGCCCATCGCCCTCGTCGGTATCCGCAGCCGTGGCGATGAAGTCGCCCAGCGCGTCCTCACCCTCCTCTCCGAAGAAGACCGCGATCTCGATTTTGGCGTGCTCGATATTTCCCTCTACCGCGACGACTTCGAGCACCTCCACTCCAATCCCCTGCTTCAGGAAAGCGACATCAATTTCACCGTCGAGGGCGCGCACATCATCCTCGTCGACGACGTGCTTTTCACCGGTCGCACCATCCGCGCCGCCATGGACGCCCTCGCCGACTACGGACGCCCGGGAAAAATCGAGCTCGCCGTGCTCATCGATCGCGGCCACCGCGAAATGCCCATCCAGCCGGATTACGTCGGCATCAGGCTCGACACCCGACGGCTCGACCACGTATTGGTTTCCCTTGAGGGCACGGATGGAGAAGATCTCGTCCGCATCGTCTCAAAAGACACCCCATGAAGCTTCCAGAGCGCAAAAAGTCCGCCGAGGAAATCGCGAAACTCCGCGATGAACTCGGCGTTTTCGCGCAACCGCCCGCACCCCAGGCCACTGGCACCGCACCGGCTCCACCCGCGTCACCTTCTCCGGTCTCTCCCACCCCGGCACCACCCGCCACCGAACCTGCGGCGACCACGACACCCTCGGCCATTTCCCATCCGCTACCCGGTCCGACGGTCCCCGATCTCAGCCCGCTGCCGACTCCGCTTCCCGTGAAACCCGTCAGCTCCCTGCGGAAATCCGAGAGAATCCCGTCACTTCCCGCAACGGCCCCCACCACTTCCGTTTCAACTCCGACTCCCGGCCCCGCCCCAATCGTTCACTCGTTGCGGAAATCCGAACAAATCGCCACTCCACTCGCGAAACCCGCCGCCCTCGCCCCGGAGCAAAGCCACCTCCCAGCCCACCGGCATTCCGAACAAGCTCTCAGCAAAATACGCCACCAAAGCACCCTTGCCGCGCGATTCGCCCCGTCACCGCCTCGCTTCGTCGCGGAACTGCCGCTAGTCATTTTCGGCTATCTCACCGCCCTGATAGCTCCCGCCTGCGTCTATTTTCTCACCTCCCTCGTCGGCCCCGCCGTGTGCGGCATCCTCGCCCTCGCCACCGCCGCCTTCATTTTCCTCAAGCGTCCCTATTCCCGCCACCACGCCGCTTTCATCCTCATCCTCGTCTTCCTCACGGCCATCTTCGGCGCACTCTACCACTTTCCCCAACTCCGGCATGTCCCGTAAAGACCTCCTCGATATCGTATCGCTCGACCGTGAAGAGATCGACCTCATCCTCGATCAAGCCACCCCGTTCAAAGAAATCTTCACCCGCTCCGTGAAGAAAGTCCCCGCCCTCAAAGGGAAATCCGTGCTGATGCTCTTCTACGAACCCAGCACCCGCACTCACTCCTCCTTCGAAGTCGCCGCCAAGCGCCTCTCCGCAGACGTCACCAACTTCGACGTCGCCCACTCCTCCATCACCAAGGGCGAATCCGTCCGCGAAACCGTGGAAACCCTTCAGGCCATGCGCACCGATTTCATCATCGTCCGCCACAAAGCCTCCGGTCTCCCCGGCACCATCGCCAAACTCACCAAAGCCTCCGTCATCAACGCCGGCGACGGCGCCCACGCCCACCCCACACAGGCGTTGCTGGATGCCTTCACCATCAAGGAAAACTTCCCCGATCCCACCGGCAAAAAAGTCCTCATCGTCGGCGATATCCTCCACTCCCGCGTCGCCCGCTCCACCAGCACTATTCTCAAAAAACTCGGTCTGCAGGTCGCCTACCTCGGCCCCGGCTCCCTCGTCCCCAAAGTCGGCCCCGAGAACATCCGCCGTTTCACCCACTACGACGAAGCCCTCGCCTGGCAACCCGATATCGTCTATCTCCTCCGCGTCCAGATGGAGCGCCAGGACGTCCAGTTTTTCCCCAGTCTCCGCGAATATCACAAACTCTACGGCGTCACCGACGCCCGCCTCGCCGAGATCCAGAAACGCGGCCTCTACATCATGCACCCCGGCCCCGTAAACCGAGGTGTCGAGCTCTGCGACGCCGTCATGGACTACGAACGCAGCCTCATCAACGACCAAGTCGAAAACGGCATCGCCGTCCGCATGGCCGCGCTCTACCACCTGAAGCCCGCGCTCTGAATTTCGCGCGGCCACGGGATTCGTCAGCCTTCTGACCATTCCAAGGTTAAAGGAGCGCCAGTGTTCTCACTGGCAAGTCGAGGAAGGGGAGCACACGCGCCCTCGCGTGTTATTTTCGACGCCCTCGTCGGAAATTGACATCGCTTGGCACTGGAGCTTCCGATTTTTCGACGAATTATCATCCAAAGGCGAAACGCCTCCCCTCCGGAATGAGACAAGGGCGCCTCATTCGACACGCGAGGGCGCGTGTGCTCCCCGTTTTTCCCTGGCTTGATCGCCCGATGCAGAAGCCCGACAGTTTGATATTGCCATCATTCCGGATAAAATGTTAGCGTGGGACGATTGCTCGTAAAGTTTCCGCGTCTTCCCCTCCGCACCGATGTTCCCGCGATTATTCAGCAACGGTTACCTGCTGGCGATTCTGGCAATCGTCTTCCTCACTTATCTCACCCTATGGCATCCCGGCGTCATCATCGGGATTCACCGTTTTTTCGTTGGATTAGCCCCGGAAACTTCCCGGCGATCGGAACCGCCGCCTCCGATCAATCCCGCCCCAAAAGCAATCTCTCCCAAAAAGAATTCCCTGCCCGTCTCTACCCCGCCCCTCTCTTCTCCTCCCAAGGAACCGCCCCTCACCCTCTCCCAATCCAACACCCTCCTCAAGGCAGGCAAATACAGTGAACTTATCCACCTTCTCGAACGGGATCGGGAACACGCCTCCGGTCCGGATCTCGCCCGTATCGATAACATGCTCAAGGGTCTACGGAAGCTGGCACCTCCTCGCCCTCCCTCCGCCCCACCTGCCTCCGGCGGCTCCTTTCTTGTCAACGCGGCCTCATCCACCAAGCCCTCCACGAAGAATACCCGCCGTGTCATCGCCCTCGGCGGCTCGCCGGATGGCTGGTTCAGCGCTCTTTCCACCACCTCTCTGTATTCCTCCCAGCAGGTGGTTTTTCAGAAAAACTGGCCCGCCGGTTTCATCAAGCAGGCCTGGGATGGCAAATACTCCATCACCTCCATCGCGGGTGACGCACGCGGCTGGGCCGTCGTTCTCTCACGCCATGCGGATGGAAGCTTTCCCGCCCAATCCTACTGGGGTCCCGGTCCTTTCGATGGCAAGCTCCAAAACTGGATCTCCACCAACCACTCCGAGGGGAAACACATCACCTCGGTCGCAGGCTTCGGGGATCAATGGGTCGTCGTCATGACCGCCGGCACCGGCTGGGGGCATCAGCGGTTTACCCGGCCCGCTTCCTATCGCGAGGACTGGATCTCCGCCCGTTTGAAGGAAGGCTATATCATCACCGCCGCCGCAGGAGACCGCAGGGCCTCCGCTACCGGAGAAATCACGGATACCTACTTCATCGTCGCCACCCAAGGCACCGGCTGGACCCGCCAATCCCACTGGGCGAATGCTTCGCGGGATCAGTTCAATCCCTGGTTTCAGGAACAAACCGAGTCCATGGCTCCCGTCGCCCTCTTCGGCCATCCCCTCCGCCGGGGAGCCGTATTCGCCCACGGCACCCGCTTTCCCACCCGTTGCAGCAATTTCCTCGGAGGCTCCACCCAAGCGACTGTCGATTGGTTCAACAGTTGGGGTGTCGGCCTCACTGAACCGTAACCTCCCTACTTCCGCCCACCATGTTCCGCCTGTCTTTCCTCCTGCTCCTTTGCTCCACCCTCTTCCTGAGGGCGGACGATGTTCTCTTCGTCAAAAACTCCGGCACCCTCCGCATCCACATCTGGGCGAACGGTTCCTATCAGGGCTGGGTCGATCCCGACACCACCGCCTACATGCCCCGCGAGGGCTTCGTCACCCAGGACAGCGGGTTTCAGGAAGACGGCACCCTGAAGACGACCCATTCCCACGGCGGCTGGGAAGTCGCGGACATGTTCGAAATCGTGGGAATCTCCACCGCCTTTGAAAAGGACGGGAAAAAAATCGCCTACCGGGCCGTCGGCAGCCAGCCATACCGTGACGACGACAAGCACTGGGGCTTCTCACCGGGAAGTGAAGACGATCCCTCACCTCCCTCCGATTATGCACGGGAGACCGCCCGCAAGATGCAGGGAGGCCGCGCCCCGGGAGATCTCCTCGCGTTGCAGCGGCTGGGAAGCACCGAGGTCAAGGAAGAAGGCCAACGTCCCCGCGTGGGCGTCGTCGGCCCCGGCGTCAGCGGACCGCTGCTCTATGCCGGACTCAAAAAAGAAGAGGAAAAGAAAGCTCCCTCCGGCACCTTCACCAATTCCCTCGGCATGACGATGATCTGGGTGAAACCGGGAGCCATTCAAAGGCGAGAATTGGTGTGGGATCAGGGCAACCGAAGATATGTGGACGGGGGTGCCCGAACGGTGAAGGTCACGGTAGCCTACTACCTTGGATCCACGGAGGTGACGCAAACCCAATGGACGGCGGTGATGGGAACCAATCCCAGCCATTTCAAAGGCAACTCCCTTCCTGTGGAAATGGTGAGCTGGAACGACGCCATGGCCTTCTGCCAGCGCCTTACCGCACGGGAGCAACAGGCGGGCAAGCTACCCAAGGGCTACGTCTATTCGCTACCGACCGAAGACCAATGGGAATACGCCTGCCGCGCTGGAACCACCGGCGACTACGCCGGCCCGCTCGATGCGATGGCATGGTATGATAAAAACTCGGGAGGCAGAACCCAACCGGTAGCCACCAAACAGCCCAACGCTTGGGGTTTTCACGACATGCATGGTAACGTTTGGGAGTGGTACCTGAAGCCCTACAAATCTTGCGGCGGCAGCTGGTTCAACGGAGCGGATAGATCCAGTTCTGCCTCCCGCGGCTGGGAAGCCTCTGGTGATGACCGCAGCGAAGTCGGCGGCTTCCGCCCTGCCTTAGTTCCGTCAAGATAGCATGAAAGCAAGCCATCCAACGAGCGCGGAGGAAGCGGCTGCAACACGAAAGCCTCACCAAATTTTTTCTCACACCCCTTACCAAGCAAACCAACCAGCAATGAAACACATTCCCACCATCCCCCAATTGAGAGCGCTCGCATTTACAAGCCTTGCCGTCCTCTCATTCACCTCCTGCGTCCAGAACAACCGACCCTATTGGACTGGAGATTGGGATAAAAGCAATCATGAGGAAAGGCGGAAAAAAACCACCCACAACCACATCAAATCACACGTCAAGTTCGAACAACAAGGCATCAACAGCGATGTGATTGTAATCGAATTCGATGATCAGGGTGATTTTTGGGATCGAACCCAAATGAATCTCGCGATTCAGAAAATTCGAAAGACTCGCAAACAGCCTCTCCTGATCACTTATGTTCACGGATGGCATAACAATTCCAAGCCCAAATGTCGGGACCTAGAAGGATTTCGCGACATGGTGCAAAAGATGAAAGCGGATAAAATAAGGTACCGATCCAAAGAAATCATCGGCGTGTACATCGGATGGAGGGGTGAGAGTCTCGATATCCCCGGGTTGCGGCAACTTACGTTCTGGAATCGGAGTGCTGGAGCCAGCAATGTTGCGGACGGTTCTATCGTTTACGCTCTCCACCGCCTTGGCACGGAGGCGCGCGGAAAAAATGACGGTCGATCCGTGTTGGTTGGCCATTCCTTTGGTGGGCGCATCGTTGAAAAAGCCGTCTCACAAAGTATGATTGCTCACGGTCAAAATCGGAACAATCAAAAAGCCCCCCTGTCACTGCCTGCCGACTTCATCGCCCTCATCAATCCCGCCACGGAATCACTGAGGGCAAGGCAACTGCAAATTTCCATCCACGCCAACCCAAGTGATACTCCGACCTTTGTTGCGATCGGAGCGAAAAACGATTTTCCAACCAGCAAGGCATGGCCTGCCGGTGCTTATCTCAAGGGTATTTTCGGGCTTGGATTTTTAACGCACCCGGACCGGCGGTACAGGCTTATTCTCCAAAATAAGGACGGCAGTGAAATCAGCCATTTTGAATCCCAACATCATGATTTCATCGCCAAAACGACAACGAACAATCCAGTCCTCTTCAGCCACCAACTTAATCCGGGGAAAGGGCTCGATGAATCAAGAAGTCTGAAAATCAAGGGCGACAGCTATCACTTATCGACGAATGTCGGGAATTCACCCGCCAAGTATCGAATCCCCAATCCAAATCCTAAAAAAGGTGCCTTGGCTCACTACGGATACTGGATTTTCCAAGTGCCGACGAATATTCTTGATGGTCATAGCAACACCAAGAAAGAGGGGGGAATATTTTCAGAAGAAATGCAGGATATTATCAAAGGATTAATTCAACAATCGGAAATTTTGAAACCTGGAAGTCCGCGAGGAAGAAGCATCAAAGTTCCGGCGCCGGAGATCGAATTCAAAGAACCGACACTTCAATCCAATCAACCTTTGGAATGAATGGACGTTTACCCGAAAAACCAAGTGTCTCGATTCACATGAAAACCATCTCACTCACGGGCCTGTTGGCTCTTTCACTTGCTTCATGCTATCAACACTTAAATGCCTCTCCATCTGAAGGTATAGCGACCCCAAATCGCACGGAACATTTGGACAAATCCCTCCTCGTTCCAGTGCCAATCATTCCTCGTACGGCATGGGATCAATCCAAAACACAACCCACCGGCCTGAAATCCCACACTGACGGAAAAATCACCAACATCGTCATCCACCATACCCAGACGCCCAACGAAGCGGCGGAAAAAGCCCCCGGTCGTATCGCTTCGATTCGTAGAACTCATACGGAGGAAAGAGGCTGGAAAGACATCGCCTACCACTACTTCATCGCACCCGATGGAAAACTTTACAAAGGCCGCGACGACCGCTTTCAGGCCGATACCGGCGCGCCCTACCCGCTCGACGGCACCCTCACGGTAACCTTGCTCGGCGATTTCCGGGAAACCCTCCCTTCCGAAGCCGCGCGGGAAACCTTGGTAAAATTCATCCGTTGGCAACTTGGCGTTCAAGGATTGAAGCCCTCGGCGGTCTCCACCCATGGCAGAAAGGGGAACTCCACCTGCCCCGGTGCCAAGTTCCAAACGTGGCTGGATGAAACCGGCAAAGCCCGGTTCTCCGACTGATTCTCCGAGACTCTGACCGCTTGATTTGATGCAAATTCCAGCCATATTTTCATCAAATCGGCTCGGAATCTCATGAGAATCACCGTCGATATCGAGGAAAGCAAACTGCGTTCCATCCTGAAGCTCACGCGGCAGACGAAAAAATCGCCCGCACTCGCGCAAGCCCTCGATGAATTCATCGAACATCGGAAACGTCAGGATCTCCTCGCCAAAGTCATGGCGGGAAAAACCGACTACTCCGCCTCGAACGACGAGCTCGAAGCCCTCGCCCACGAGCAACCTTGATGCGTATTTCTCCACGATCCACGGCCAAGCGCTGAGTGGATTAACTCTGATCCAATGATATCACTTTAATACATCATCCGATGATTTAAATTGAAATCATCCGAAGGCGATGCATTCTTGCTTCATGAAAAAGCGGACGATCATTGATCTGCCGGAAGACGCCCTGAAACGCTTGGACGCGCTTGCCGAGGATCGCGCCTCATCCCGTGCCTCCCTTCTACGGGAAGCCGTTTCCGAGTATATCCTTCGCAAAAACCAAGCTCCGGCCCCGCTGAAACCGCTTGCCGGATTTGGTACTCTGCAAGGCTATTACACGGACGGTCAGGCATGGCAGGATCAACTCCGGGAGGAATGGGAATGACCGGATTTTTCGATACCAATATCCTGATCGATTTCCTCAATGGCGTCCCCGAAGCGCAAATCGCCACCGCACCTTATAGTCGCCGTTGCATCAGCCGCATCACGTGGCTGGAAGTCCTCGCCGGGGTCAAGGACACACCCGGCGAAGACATTGCGCGAACTTTTCTGGCACAGTTCGAGATCCTTGAAATCACCGCCGATGTCTCGGAAGCCGCGCTCACTTTGCGCCGCCACCACGTTCCCAAACTCAAGCTTCCGGACGCCATCATCCTTGCCTCGGCCCGCTTATCGGGATGCCGTCTCATCACACGGAACACCCGGGATTTCCCCGCCGATTCCCCCGATGTGCATGTGCCTTACTAACATATTCCTTCCTTTACGTCGAGGCCGAGGGTGAATATATGGCCTCTATCACAACCCCAGTTTCGGAACATGAATTTTGAAGAGGAACCACAATGGGAGCGCAGCGGACATGGACGAGCACTTGAAATGAATTCCCGAGTCAAATGAACACGAATGAACACGGATTGAGATTTGAGCAAGAAACGGGGGCTATTATCAGTTGTGCATTTGAGGTTCTTAATTCCTTAGGCCATGGTCTCTTGGAAAAACCTTACGAAAACTCACTCTGCGTCGAATTCGGTCTGAGAAATATACCATGGCAGCAACAACCCCGCTATAATGTGGTATATAAGACGATAAAAGTGGGAGAATACGTCCCCGATCTCATCGTTTTTGGCTTTGTCGTCGTGGATACCAAAGTAATCGAAAAAATCACGGACCACGAACTTGGGCAAATGCTCAATTACCTCAAAATCACCGGCCACCCGGTCGGTCTGATTTTGAATTTCAAACGAGGTCGTCTCGAATGGAGGCGTGTCCTCAATCAATAAATACGGCCTCACCCAAAAATCCGTGTTCATCCGTGTCCATCCGTGGTTCCTTTCTAAAAATCTTCTTCGCCTACTCCCATGCCCCTCCTCATCCAAAACGTCCGCATCGCTTCCGAACATTCACCCGATCTCACCGAGGCCGACGTGCTTCTCACCGATGGCAGGATCCGGGAAATCGGCAAAGGCCTCGCCGCCCCTGAAGACGCGCGCGTGATCGATGCCGTCGGGCGCATCCTGATGCCGGGCATGTTCGACGCGCACGTGCATTTCCGCGAACCGGGATTCGAGGCAAAGGAAACCATCACCACCGGTGCGGAATCCGCGATCAACGGCGGCGTCACCGGTGTGGTGATGATGCCGAATACCGTTCCCGCCATCGACAATGCGGGCGTTGTTTCCCAAGTCCTCGAATCCGCGAAAAAGAACGCCCGCATCCCGGTTTACACCTCCGGCTGCGTCACCAAAGGCCGCCATGGAAAGGAACTCGCGGGCATCGACGGCATGCGCGCGCTCGGCGTGAAAATGCTCACCGACGACGGTGACACCACCGGCGATCCCTCTGTGCTTTTCCGCGCGATGCAGTATGCCACCGAGTTCGGCATGTTTTTCGCCAGCCACTGCGAAGTCCCGGAGCTCGCCGGCCCGCGCGCACTCAACGAAGGCGCGGTCAGCTATCGTCTCGGCATCAAAGGTTCGCCTGCCTGTGCCGAGGAAATCATCATTGATCGCGACATCCGCCTCGCCCACGCCACCGGCGCGCACATCCACATCCAGCACGTTTCCAGCAAGCTCGGCATGGAAACCATCGCCTGGTGGAAATCCCGCGGCGACGTCAAGGTCACCGCCGAGGTCGCTCCACACCATTTGCTATTCTGCGACGAAGACATCGGCGACTACGACACGCACTACAAAATGAACCCGCCGCTGCGCACCAAGGCGGACAACGAAGCGCTGTTGCAAGGTCTCATCGACGGCACCTTCGATCTCATTGCCACCGATCACGCGCCGCACACGCCGTTCGAAAAATCACAGGATTTCGTCAACGCGCCGAACGGCATCACCGGTCTCGATACCGCGCTCGTTTCGCTCTATCACTATTTCGTCGCCACCGGAAAATTCGGCTGGGACCTCATCGTGAAGCGCTACAGCGCCGAGCCGCGCCGTTTCATGAGCCTGCCCGCCGTTTCCATCGAGGAAGGCCAGCCCGCCGACCTCATCCTCTTCAACACGGAAAAGGAAACGACCTTCACGAAGGATTTCATGAAGTCGAAATCCCAGAACACCCCGTTCCTCGACAAGACACTCAAGGGCAGCGTCGATCTCGTCGTACTGGGTGAGGAAATTCTGTTGGAACGCCTCTAGAATAGCAGGCAAGGACCGCCGACGTTCACGTCGGCTCATTCCCAAAAACTTTGCGCTTCTTGGCGACCTTTGCGTCTTGGCGGTAAATCGGATTCGAAAGTCGGAATCAAAAGGCTCAAACTCTATTTCTCCACGTCGTCACCCGCCGCAGCAGCTCGCGGAGTTGCTCCGGGCTGACGGGTTTCACCAGATGTTCGTGGAATCCGGCGCTCGCCGTTTTTTCCCGGTCCGCCGCGCTTCCCCAGCCGCTGAGAGCGACTAGATAGATTTCCGGGCAGGCTTCCTTTAGCTGGCGCGCCGCTTCGTAGCCATCGACCACCGGCATTCCCAGATCGAGGCACGCGAGTTGCGGCAGGAATCGTTTGGTTTCCAGAACTGCCTGATGGCCATCGTAGACGACGCTGGTTTCCATCCCTTCCATCTGGAAAAACAGGCCGAGAATGTCCGCCGTGGATTTACCATCGTCCGCGACGAGGATGCGCAGGCTTTCCTGCTTCCCGGAAACCGGCTCCGGCGTTCCGGAAGCCGGAATGGGCGACGTCTCGACCAATGGCAGCCCGATCACGAATTCACTTCCCTTGCCCCGACCTTCGCTCTCCACCGAGATCGTCCCGCCATGCATCTCGACGAGGGATTTCACCAGCGTGAGACCGATGCCGAGACCGTCCTTCGGTCCGCACGCACCCTGATCGAAAAGCTCGAAAATCCGGGCCTGATGCTCCTTGCTGATGCCTTTGCCATTGTCCTTCACGGAAATTCTCAGCATTCCCGAAGGCTTCTCATCAATGGATAGAACGATTTTCCCGAACGGCGGCGTGTATTTCGCCGCATTCGTCAGAAGATTGGAAACCACCTGCGTGAGCCGGTGGTAATCGGCATCCACCGTCCAGTCCCGATCGACGGCCTCGACGATCAATTCATGCTGGAAACTCTCCATCAACGGCGCGACGGATTCCAGCGCCTGATCGATCACGGAGCGGATGGAAATCGCCGCCTTGCTAAGCGCCACCTTGCCAGTGGTGATGCGCGCGACATCCAGCAGATCATCGATGAGATGCGCCATCTGTCCGAGCTGGCGCTTCATCATATCGCTGATTTTTCCGACTTTTCCCGGATCGGCCGGATCAGCTAACAAAATATCAATCCCGGTGAGCATGGGAGCGAGAGGATTCCTCAGCTCATGAGCGAGCATCGCGAGAAACTCGTCCTTGCTGCGGTCCGCACGTTCGAGGCGGTCATTGGCTTCGCGCAGGCGGCGTTCGCTTTCCTGAAGCTCCTGCCGCTGGCGGGCGAGTTGAAAAAAGACCTCCGCCTTGTTCAGGAGCATCGCGGGCTCGATCGGTTTCGGCAGGAAATCGATCGCCCCCGTTTCATAGCTGCGGATTCTGCGCTTCGAGTCCACCGTCGCGGCGGTGAGGAAAATGATCGGCGTGCGGCGCGTCCGCTCGGTGCTGCGCATGATTTCCGCCAGCTCGAAGCCGCTCATGCCGGGCATCTGGACATCGATGAACGCGAGGGAAATCTCGTGCACGAGCATGAGTTCCAACGCTTCCTGTCCGGACTGCGCCTTGAGCAATTCCAGGCCGTCCTTTCGCAAGAGCGCTTCCAATGCCAATAGATTCGCCTCCAGGTCATCGACGAGGAGAAACTTGACGGGTGTTAGTGACGGGGTTTCAGGAGGCATGGGTAAAATTTTTCAGGAATCCGGCGATTTCCTTCGGTGTGCCGGAAACCGCTCCGGGGCAAGCCGCCAACGCGGCCATGGGCATGGTGTCTCCGACCGCCGAGCGCGGAGCCTGCACAAAGGCCCGTCCTCCCGCTTGAACGATCGCGTGCAGGCCGTCCGCGCCATCGGCATTCGCACCACTCAGGATCACGCCCGTCGCCGCATCTCCGAAGGCATCGGCTGCGGACTCGAACAGGACATCGATGGCCGGGCGCGAGTAATGCACCAGCGGATCGCTGGAAAGAGAGAAGCTCAGATCCGGCTCGACGAGCAGGTGGTAATTCGGCGGCGCGAAATAAATCCGACCGGAGTGGATCGGTTCCTTGTCTTCCGCCTCCTTCACCGGCAGCTCGCAGAGATCCGTGAACAGCGCGGTCAGCAGGCTTTCCCGGTCGGCGGGCACATGCACCACCACGATCACCGCGAACGGAAAATCATGCGACAGCGCGGGCAGAATTTCCGAAAGCGCTTCCACCGCCCCGACGGAAGCACCGATCACCACCGCAGCCTGACATTTCCGGAGATCACTCATCGTGGTTGCCCTGCTTTTGATAAATTCGCTGGTCCCGGTCGAACTCCGGAAACGCATCGGCATAGGCGGAAAAGCGGAGGCTTTCCTTCGACCCGATGCCCAGAAATCCTTTGCGGATCAACGATTCATGGAACAATCCCACTGCCCGGTCCTGCAAGGAACGGTTGAAATAAATCAGCACGTTGCGGCAGGAAATCAGATGCGTCTCCGCGAACACCGCGTCCGATACCAGACTGTGATCGGAAAAAACCACGCGCTTTTGCAGGGAGCGGTCGAACCTCGCCTTGCCGTATCCGGTCGTGTAATAATCCGATAGAGAAGATTTCCCGCCGGACTTCCGGTGATTTTCGGTGAAAAGGGCAACGCGCTCCAGATCGTACACCCCGGCCTGGGCCTTTTCCAGCGCCTCGCCGTTGATGTCCGTCGCATAGAAAATCGTCCGGCTTTCCAGACCTTCCTCTCGGAACAGAATGGCCATCGAATACAGCTCTTCCCCGGCACTGCATCCCGCGATCCAGACCTTCAACGAGGGATACGTCTTCAGGTGCGGAATCACGTTTTCCCGGATAGAACGGAAATACGATGGATCGCGAAACATATCACTGACCTGAACCGTTAGAAAAGGAACCAGTTGGCGGATCATCTCCGGTTCGTGCATCAGACGATCCTGAAGTTGGGAAAACGTCAGGCAGTCGAAATGGTTTCTCGCCTGGAGCAAGCGACGCTTCATCGACGCGGACGAATAGTCCCGGAAATCGTACTGATACTTCCGGTAAATGCCATCGAGCAGCAGCTGCATCTCGATTTCTTCCGTTTCTGTGTCGGGATTTTTCATCGCGGCATCCAGACCCGGATCAGGGAAAGCAGTTTTTCGACATCCAGCGGCTTCGCGAGGTAATCGTTCGCTCCGGCCTGAAGGCATTGTTCCTGATCGCTGCGCATGGCCTTCGCCGTCAGCGCGATGATCGGCAGCCTGCTCCACTCGCGACGTTTGCGGATTTCGCGAATCGCGGAAAGGCCGTCCATCTCAGGCATCATGATATCCATCAGAACGAGATCGACGCTGTGGGAAGCGCCCCGCGAGGATTGCTCCAGCACTTCCAGCGCCTCGCGACCGTTCCGCGCGATTTTCAGTTTCACTCCGCGACCTTCCAGAACGCTCGTTAGAGCGAAGACATTCCGCACATCGTCTTCCGCCACCAGGATGCAGCGGCCTTCCAAAGCCGCGTCCCGATTGCCCGCACGCTCGATCATCCGCTGTTTTTCCGGAGGAAGATCGGAAACCACCTGATGCAGGAAGAGCGTCACTTCGTCCAGCAGGCGCTCCGGAGATTTCGCCCCCTTGATGATGATGGATTTCGAATAGCGCCTGAGCCGTTGCTCTTCGTCCGGGCTGAGATCCCGACCGGTGTAAACGATCACGGGAGGAAACGCATAAGAATCCTCGGTGCTGAGCGTTTCCAGCAGGGTAAATCCCGAAGCGTCCGGCAGGCTGAGATCCAGCACCATGCAGTCGAAGGTCGATTCACGGAGTTTTTCCAGACACTCCGCCGCCGTCTGGGCGCACACCGCATCGACATCCCGCGAGCCTAGCAAGTCACGCATCGCCTCCACCTGCACGGGATCGTCCTCCACCACCAGCACACGGCGCATTTTCTGAGTGAACCGGATTTCCAGATGGCGGAAAGCCTCCGCCAGTTCGTCACGTTTCACCGGCTTCAGCATGTAGCCGACCGCCCCCAATTCCAGCGCGGTCTTGGTGTAATCGCTCGCGGAAACGACGTGCACCGGAATGTGGCGCGTGCGGGGATTCGCCTTCAATCTCTCCAATACGACGAGGCCCGAATGATCCGGCAGGCCTACATCCAGCACGATCGCGCTCGGCACGTACTGCTTCGCCAGTACCAGCGCTTCCTCCGCCGTATCCGCCACGAGGCACTCGAAATGCAGTTCGTGGGCGAGATCGTAAATGATGCGGCCGAAA
This sequence comes from Luteolibacter sp., assembly GCA_047606285.1. GTDB lineage: Bacteria > Verrucomicrobiota > Verrucomicrobiia > Verrucomicrobiales > Akkermansiaceae > Luteolibacter. Next base: position 126,977 of record JASGEP010000014.1, read on the forward strand.
TGCTCGTCGTCCTCGACCGCCAGAATCACCCGCCCAGAACCTGATAGATGCTCGCGATCATCCGGCATCAGACGAGCCGCCACGGGAGGACGCGCGGCGACCGGCTCCGGCACGTCCAAGTCCACAAGCTCCTCGATTTCCGCAGGTCCTTCATAGACGACCGGCAGCAGGATCGTAAAGGTGCTGCCCTCGCCGCCTTTACTGGCAAGCGCGATCTCGCCTCCCAGCAGGCGCGTGAGGTTTCTCGAAATCGAAAGCCCCAACCCCGTGCCGCCGTATTTCCGCGCGGTAGTGCCATCCGCCTGGAAAAACGGATCGAAAATGATCTTCTGCTTGTCCTTCGGAATGCCGATCCCGGTATCCGTCACCGCGAAGGCCACCCGGTTTCTCGGACGAGCGGAAACCCTCAGGGAAATCTCGCCTTCGCTCGTGAATTTCACCGCGTTCGAAAGGAGGTTTTTCAACACCTGCTCCAGCCGCTGCGGATCGGTCTCGATACGTTCCGGCACCTCGGGAGTGATCTCGATTTTCAACGCCAGACCTTTCTGGCTCGTCATCGGTTCGAAAATATCGCGCAGCCCGTTCACCATGCGGCTCACACGGACCCGCTCCGGGCTCACCTCCATGTGCCCGGCCTCGATTTTCGAGAGATCGAGCACATCGTTGATCAATGCCAACAGATCCTTGCCGGAGGATTCGATCGTCTGCGCGTATTTCACCTGTTCCGGAGTCAGATTTTCCCCGGCGTTTTCAGCGAGCAGGCGGGCGAGAATCAGGGACGAATTCAACGGCGTCCGCAGCTCGTGCGACATATTCGCCAGGAAGTCGGACTTGTAACGGCTCGCCTGCTCCACTTCGCGCGCCTGCGTCTCGAGATTGAGCTTCGCGGTAATGAGGTCATTGCGCTGGTTTTCCAGAATCTGCGTCTGCTCTTCGAGCTGGGCATTGATCTGCTCCAGCTCCGCCTGTTGCAGCTCGAGGCGGGATTGCGATTCGCGCAGCGCGCGGCTCTGTTCTTCCAGCTCCTCATTGGAAACCCGCAGTTCCTCGCTCTGGGCCTGCACTTCCTCGGATTGACGCTGCGTTTCCTCCAGCAACTCCTGCATGCGCATGCGGTAATTCACCGTCCTCACCGCGATCGCGATTCCCGACGCCGCCCGCTGGAGAAATTCGACATCCGAATCCCGGATTTTCCCGAAAAAACCAAGCTCCGCAACCGCCAGAACCCTGCCCTCCACCTCGAAGGGCACCACCAACAAATGCTTCGGAACCGATTTCCCCAAACCCGAACCGACTGCCAGATAACCTTCCGGCACATCCTTCACCACCCTGGTCCTCGCATCCTTCACCGATTGACCTAACAAACCTTCTCCCAACGCGAACCCTTCCGGAACGCTTCCTCCCGCCGCCGCATGCGCCGCCTGCAGCTGAAATTTCTCCCCCTCCTCCACGAAAAACGCACCCGCCTGCGCACCCAGGTATCCCGTCAGATAATCGAGAACCTTCTCACCCAGACCACGCAAATTCATTTCTCCCATCAGCTGCTTGTTCAGCTCCGCCTGCCCGTGTTGCAGCCACGTTTCCAGGCGCATTGAAAGCCGGGCACGGATGAACTGATAGCCGATCCCCGCCAGCATCCAGAGAGTCACCACCGCGAAAACACGCCGCACTTCCGATAAATCTCGCCCGCGCCCGTCCGGCGTCGTGTAATAAGCCACCAGGATCAGGATCGAACCGATCAACGCCACCAACATCGGCCGCCTCTCCTTCCAGAAGAAAAACGACAATGCCATCGGCACCATGTAGAGCATGTAAATCGACACCCCGTAGGGAGTGAAATGATCGGCTGTAAAAACCGCGGCCATCGCCAGCCACACTCCCCACGATAGCAGGACCGGACTCTTTTGTTCGAAACGGGTCATCTTTGGCCAAGACCTGACGCATCATATCATTCAAACGTCAATAGATATCCTTCCGCATCTTGTCGCAAAAGATCGCACGTTCACAACCCACTCACAATCATCGGGCAAAATGCATCAAATCTCCCCTCAAACCCTCATTCTCGATGATATGATTTTCCGTCCGGAAAGGATGAAAATTTCACACATTCATCGCCGGAAATTTTTACCACCTCCCCGCAGTTCTCCCTTTCACAACAAACTAACAAAAATCAACACGACTCTCAATTCCTGACCATACTCATGCGGAACGCCTTGGGGCTCATCTTCGTATGCTGTTTGAAAATCACCGAAAACCGCTCCGCATTCGGAAAGCCCGTTTTTTCCGCGATCACGGCCATCGGAAAGTTCGTGGTTATCAACAACGTCTTGGCCGCTTCCGTTCGCATCGCATTCAGCCGACGCCACGGGGACGAGCGGAAATACAACGCGAATTTCCTTTCGATAGCCCGTCGGGGAAGGCGCAAAGCCTCGCAAACCGAGCCCACCGTCATTTCCGACTGAAGATGATCGTGAAAATACTGCACCACCTTCCGGATATCCGGATCTTCCACGGCGACCAAGGTCGTGGAATTTCTGATACAAACCGAACCCGGGCGAACGAGCACCGCATTCCCCGGCGGCTCCTTGCCTTCCAGCAGATGCAGCATCCATTGCAACGTAAGGTCACCAATGGATTGCCAGGGGATTTCCACGCTCGAAAGCGGCGGATGGCTCAGGCCGCAAACCCACTCATCGTTGTTCGCACCTAACACCGCTACGTCTTCCGGCACGTTCAATCCCTCTTCCGCCGCCGCATCGAGAACGAACCGGCCCAGGGGATCATGCACCGCAAAAATGCCCACCGGCTTCGGAAGCCCGCGCAACCATGCCCTCAGATCGCAGGAAGGCTCATTCCACGATTCCATGTAATCGCGGGGACGGCGTTCCGGTTGTTCGAAAAACATCACCCGATGCGGCTCCAGGACTTCCTCAAACCCCCTGATCCGCTGGTCCGAGTAGGGCATGCCGTTATGCACACAGGCGAAATGAGAGTATCCCGCCGATCGGAAAAAACGCGCGGCTACCCTGCCCACCTCCTCATCGTCCACATCGATGGAAACCGACCCCGCGTAGGTCACATCGCTGTCCGCGATGACCGTTGGAATGCCGGTTCCCACAATCTCGCGAGTCAGGTTCGGCAACGATTCCGTGATGATTCCATCCGGCTCCAGCTCCCGGATACGATGGATCAGTTCCTTCGGGCTCCGATGAATATCCACCACCCGGAAATCGAATCTCGCAGGTACAACAGGAAGCAGCGCCGGAACCAGACGGCGCACGAATACATCCGAGGTCGCCAGAACGATCCGCTGACTCATGCTCGGGGCAGGCAAGGGAATCCGTCGTAAATCCACAAGAAAAAACCGCAAAATGCGGTAGAGGCCTACCGAAGGACTTCCTTAGATTCCCACCGTATTTGTCAAAATCGCCTATTGGCGGAAAACCCAGCCACCGACCCCATACCATGTCCGAGCCATCCTTTTTTCCCGTCTCCAAAATCACCTATCAGGGTGCCGATTCACGCGAACCGCTCTCCTTCAAAGTCTATAACCCGGACGAACTCATCGAAGGCCAATCCATGCGGGATCACCTCCGCTTCGCCGCCGCCTACTGGCACTGCATGCGCAATCCCCTCTCAGATCCCTTCGGTGAAGGCACCGCGCTGATGCCATGGGACGACGGCACGGACTCCACCGATAACGCACTCCGCCGCGTCGATGTCTTCTTCGATTTCCTCGAAAAAATCGACATCGACTACTACTGCTTCCACGACCGCGACGTCTCCCCGGAACGCGCCACCATCCGTGAAACCGAGCAGGCCTTCGATCAGGTAGCCGCCCGCCTGAAAGAAAAACAGGACGCCACCGGCAAGAAACTCCTCTGGGGCACCGCCTGCCTCTTCTCCCACCCACGCTTCGCCCAGGGTGCCGCCACCTCCCCCGAGCTCAACGTTTACACCTACGCCGCCGCACAGGTGAAAAAAGCGATGGAAGTCACCCACCAGCTCAACGGCGAAGGTTACGTCTTCTGGGGTGGCCGCGAAGGCTACAACACCCTCGTCAATACCGACCTCAAGCGCGAGCGCGACCACCTCGCCGCCTTCCTCCACATGGCCGTCGATTACAAAAAGGAAATCGGCTTCACCGGCCAGTTCTACATCGAGCCGAAACCGCAGGAACCCACCACCCACCAATACGACTCGGACTCCGCCGCCTGCCTCAATTTCCTCCGCGAATTCGGCCTGCTGGACCACTTCAAGCTCAACCTCGAGACCAACCACGCCACCCTCGCCGGCAAGACCATGGTCCATGAAATGCGCGTCGCCCGCCACGCCGGAGCGCTCGGCTCCATCGATGCCAACCAGGGCACCTTCGGCTGCGGCTGGGACACCGACGAATTCCCCAGCGACCTCTACCTCACCACCGGTATCATGCTCGAACTCCTCGAAATGGGTGGCTTCACCACCGGCGGCCTGAACTTCGACGCTAAACGCCGCCGCGAATCCTTCGAGCCCATCGATCTCTTCCACTCCCACATCATGGGCATGGACGCCTTCGCCCGCGGCCTCAAGATCGCCGCCGCACTCCGCGCCGACGGTCGCATCGCCGAATTCGTCAAAAATCGCTACTCCAGCTGGGATGGCGAGCTCGGCCGCAAAATCGAAGCCGGAAAATCCTCCTTCACCGAGCTCCACGCCGCCGCCCTCGACGCACCCGATCCGAAACTGAGCTCCGGCCGTCAGGAACTCCTCGAGGGCATCATCAATCAGATGCTCTGCAAGTAAATCCCACTCATCCAAAAACCCATGCACTCCACTCCTCACAGGGACAATCTTGCGCAGATCATCCTCATTTCCTGCGTCGCCGCCATCGGCGGATTCCTGTTCGGTTTCGACAGCGGCGTCATCAATGGCACCGTCGACGCACTCAAGCTCACGTTCAAATCCGACGCTGCCGTGTCCGGATTCAACGTCGCTTCCATGCTGCTCGGCTGTGCCATCGGCGCCTTCATCGCGGGAAACCTCGCCGATAAATTCGGGCGGAAAAAAGTCATGGTCGTTGCCGCGATTCTCTTCGCCGTCAGCGCCTGGGGATCGGGAATCGCGACCTCTTCCGGCGAATTCGTGATCTATCGCCTGATCGGTGGCTTCGCCGTCGGTGCCGCCAGCGTGATTTGCCCCGCATACATCAGCGAGATCACCCCCTCCGCGATACGCGGTCGGCTGGCCACCCTCCAACAGCTCGCGATCGTGCTCGGTCTGTTCTTCGCCTTCCTCAGCAACTACCTCATCGCGAAAGCGGCCGGTTCCGCCTCGTTCGAATTCTGGTTCGGCTTCCAGGCCTGGCAATGGATGTTCTGGATGGAACTGTTCCCCTCCGTCGTATTCTTCGTCGCGCTGTTCCTGATTCCCGAGTCCCCCCGTTACCTCGTCACCGCGGGCAGACTCGATGAAGCCCGCCGTGTGCTCTCCCGGCTCGGCCACCCCGATGATGCCGATGCGAAGGTGCGGGAAATCCAGCAAACCGTCCTCGCCGACCACCGCCCCCGGATGAGCGACCTCTACGACAAGGTAAAAGGCCGCATTTATCCCATCCTCTGGGTCGGCATCGGCCTCGCCGTCCTCCAACAGTTCGTCGGCATCAACGTCGTCTTCTACTACGGTGAAGTGCTGTGGAAAGCCGCCGGTTTCACCGCCGAAAACGCCCTGCTGCAAAACGTCATCAGCGGCAGCGTCAACATCTTCGCCACCTTCCTCGCCATCATCCTCATCGACAAGATCGGTCGCAAACCCCTGCTCCTCTGGGGTTCCGTCGGCATGGCCCTCACGCTGGGACCCCTCGCCTACATCTTCGGCACCTCTCCGGCGGAAAACGGCACTCTTCAGCTCGGAAGCACCACCGGCACTATCGCCCTCATCATTGCGAACGCTTACGTGTTCTTCTTCTGCGTCTCATGGGGTCCCGTCATGTGGGTGATGCTCGGGGAAATGTTCCAGAACAAGTTCCGCGGCGCCGCCCTCGCCGTCAGCGGATTCGCCCAATGGATCGCGAACTTCGCCGTCACCTTCACCTTTCCCAAACTCCTGCTCAGCTTCGGCCTCGGCACCACCTACGGCATCTACACCTTCTTCGCCCTCGTCTCTATTTTCTTCGTCGTGAAAGGAATCACCGAAACGAAAGGTAAAACTCTGGAAGAAATGGAATGATCGATCGCTTGGAATTCTTGCCAAAACCCCGATACAGGCGGCGGCTTAGGAAAAAATTTCAAAACCGCGAATGGACACAAATGAACACGGATCAGAGAAAGATTCCCATGCAATCCTTCCATCTGAATTCATCTGTGGCTCGATCTCATTTCTGAAACTTCCGTTGGCAATCGATCCAAACGAAAATTCACATCACGAACTCATCCCTGACACGACCATTCCCCTCACCTGAATATCGCTATGAAATCATTCACACTCGGCATTTTCTCCCTCGCCTTCGGCTTGCTTCCGGCGGCCGCCCAAAGACCCATCCTGCCCGATTTCCATGCGGACCCTTCCGCCCGCGTCATCGACGGAAAAATCTATCTCTACCCTTCCCACGACGCAGCCGGTGCACGGAACTGGAAACAAATGAAAGACTGGCACGTCTTCTCCAGCGACGACATGAAAACATGGACCGACCATGGCGTCGCTTTCAGCCTGAAGGACATCTCGTGGGCGGACGAAGAAGCATGGGCGCCCGACTGTATCGAACGGAACGGAAAATACTACTTCTACTTCCCCGCAGGAGGCCAGGTCGGCGTCGCCGTTTCCGATTCCCCCACCGGCCCCTTCAAGGACGCTCTCGGCCATCCCCTCGTGAAAAAAAACGAAGCCGGCATCCGCTACATGATCGACCCCCACGTGTTCATCGATGACGACGGACAAGCCTACCTTTACATCGGAGGGGGACGGCAGCTCGGCGTCGTGAAACTCAAAGAAGACATGATTACCCGCGACGGCCCCTTCCAGATCCTCGAAATGCCGGAATTTTACGAAGGCGTCTGGATTAACAAGCGCAACGGCGTCTATTACGCCAGCTATCCCACCCGCCCGGGAGGCCGCAACAGCCAGGCCAACGTCATGCTTTACAGCGTCTCCAAAAGCCCGATGGGCCCCTTCGAACTCAAGGGACCAATCATCGACAACAAATCCGGCAACGTCCACGGATCCATCACCGAATTCAAAGGACAATCCTATCTCTTCTATCATGTCGCCGGCCCCAGCACTTGGGAGCGCCGCGTGTGCGTCGAACCTCTTTTCTACAACGAAGACGGCACCATCAAACCGATTTCGATGACCCCACCGGATACCGCTTCGCAAACCGTCCCCGTGGAAGACGTATCGAGCGGTCCCCTGCTCACGGGATTTTTCGAAAACCTGAAATCCGGCAAAAACCAGACCGTCGTCCTCTATGGCACCAGTCTTTCTCACACCAGTGAGTATCCAAAAGCCCTGAAAACCTACTTCGACAAGAACTTCGGAGATAAGGTCAATTTCATCAACAGCGCTTCGTCCGGCAAGCACTCCGGCTGGGGTGTCGCCAATCTGAAAAAGCGCGTGCTGAATCACAATCCGGATCTCGTATTCATCGAATTTTCGATGAACGACGCCGCCACCAAGCACAACATCTCCATCGAAAAAGCGATCGAGAACCTCGATCTCATGGTCAAAACCCTGCGGCAGCAGAACCCACAGGTCTCCATCGTTCTCATGACCATGAACACCGCATGGGACGCCCCGTCCAGCACCCCGGAACGCGCGTCACTCCGTTCCCGGCCGCAGCTTCTGGATTACTACGAAGCTTATCGTAAATATGCCAAGGAACAATCCCTGCCGCTGATCGACCACTATCAGAACTGGTCCAGGGTCGAGAAAAACGACGAAGCAACCTTCAAAAAATGGATTCCGGACGGCTGCCACCCCACTCCCGAAGGCAGCCTGGCCGTCACCTGGAAAGCCATCGAAGCATTTCTGGAAAAATCCCGGACCTCGTCCCGATAAACGATTCATCCCGGCAATCGTTTCCCTACCAACTCCTCTCACACCCATGATCTTCCTCGGCATCGATTGCGGCACCCAAAGCACCAAGACCATCGCCATCGATGGAGACACCGGGAAACTGCTGGCCTCCGCCCGGAGGAACCACGACATCCTCCCCTCCTCCAGCCCCGGCACCATGGAACAACGGCCGGAGGACTGGCGGGACGCCGCCGACCTCACCATCCGCGAAGTCATCTCCCAGCTCGCCGGGCGCAAAAACGAGATCCGGGGAATCGGCGTCAGCGGCCAGCAACACGGCCTCGTCGTGCTCGGTGCCGACGATCAGGTCGTCCGCCCCGCCAAACTTTGGTGCGATACCTCCACCACCGGTCAATGCGAAGAAATCACCCGTTTCTTCGGCGGGACCCAAAAAATCGTCGAGCTCACCGGCAACGCCATGCTTCCCGGCTACACCGCGCCGAAAGTCCTCTGGCTCAGGCAGAACGAACCGGAAAACTGGGAGCGCACCACCTCCGTGCTACTCCCCCACGATTACCTCAACTTCTGGCTCACCGGCGATAAACGCATGGAATACGGAGACGCCTCCGGCACCGCCTTCATGGACGTGCGCACCCGCCAATGGAGCGAACCCGTCGCGAACTACCTCGCGGACGACCTCCTCTCCAAGCTCCCTCCCCTCCGCCCCTCCACCGAGGCCACCAGCCACGTCCGCCCCGCGTTGCTCGCGGAATGGGGGATCTCCGGCCCCGTCCTCGTCAGCGCCGGAGGTGGCGACAATATGATGGGAGCCATCGGCACCGGCAATGTCACCTCCGGCGTCGTCACCGCCAGCCTCGGCACCTCCGGCACGCTCTTCGCCTTCTCCACCCAACCCGCCATCGACCCCAAAGGTGAAATCGCCGCCTTTTGCGATTCCACCGACTTCTGGCTGCCCCTCGCCTGCACCATGAACGTCACCCTCGTGACCGAAGCCGTTCGCGACCTGTTCCAGTGGGACCACGCCGGATTCGAGCAGGCCCTTTCCTCCGTTCCCGCCGGTGCCGACGGGCTTTTGCTACTCCCCTATCTCACCGGCGAACGCACCCCGAACCTCCCCACCGGGCATGGAGTCCTGCGCGGCATCACCCCGAAAAACCTCACCGCCGCCCATCTCGCCCGCGCCTCCATCGAAGGCGTCACACTCGGTCTCGCCTACGGCCTCCAGCGTTTCCGCGAATTGGGAATTTCCCCCACCGAAATCCGGCTCACCGGAGGAGGCAGCAACAGCGGCGCATGGAGACAACTCTGCGCCGATATCTTCGAAGTCCCCGTCGTCACCCTCGAAAGCGCCGAAGGAGCCGGTCTGGGCGCCGCCCTGCAAGCCGCATGGCAGGTCGCGAACGAATCCGGAGACACCCGCGCCATCTCCGACTTCGTGGCCGCCTACGTCCGCTGCGACGAAAGCACCCACGTCACCCCAAACCCCGAAGCCGCCGCGATCTACCGCGATCTGACAAAACAATCCGACGATCTCCGAAACCGTCTTTTTCTCTCGTAATACCCTCTCCTGACCTAACCACAGAGATCACAAAGAACACAGATTGAAAAATCGTATCGGAATCCTCCCCTCCTTATCCGCGTTCTCGTGTCCATCCGTGGTTTTGAAATTTTTCCAACAAACCAAGGAAGGGTGGCTTTGTAAAATTTTGCGCCTCACGTGCGGTCTTTTTTCCATTTTCCCATTTCGATCAAAATCTGTAGCGGGCTCCATTCCGGAAATACCCGACATCCATCGAATGAGAAAACCACTGGAAATTTGAGACTTAACGCTTATTTCCGACGAGCTGCGAGCACTACCCCCACCAAGAATCGAACTTGGATTTAGAGTTTAGGAAACCCTCGTTTTATCCATTAAACTATAGGGGCGGGCGCTTTTCAGCGGCCACAGGCTACCGGTCCCTTCCGAGGTTGCAAGCTGGAACCCGCCATGGAATTTCCTCCCTTTCGGCGATTCAGGTATAGGGCCGGAACTTCGGAATCGCGATTCTCTGCGAGGAATAAATCCCCGAATGGCCGCTGCAGCAGTAGGCCACCAAGCAGGCCGCGGCGATGTAGATCACGTGGTCCGCACCGAAAAGTTCCATCCCCAGAAAAGTGGACGCCACCGGCGTATTCGTCGCTCCGGCGAAAACCGCGACGAATCCGAGCGCGGCCAGAAAATCCACCGGCACGCCCATGATTCCCGAAAGCGCATGACCTAATGCCGCACCGATGAAAAACAGCGGCGTCACCTCACCTCCCTTGAAGCCGCTGCTCAACGTGATGACGGTGAAGGCCAGTTTCCAGAACCAGGCCGAGGCCGGAAGAGTCGCCTCGGTGAAAAAGGCTCCCAAAGTAATAGTTCCCTCCCGAGGTGCCATATCCCCGATCCCCAGATAATCGGGAGTGCCGACGATCCAAACCAAAGCGATCACCAGCAAACCACCCACCATCGGACGCAGGGGAGCCGCGGGAATCCATTTCTGAAATCCATGGGACACCCGGTGCGACGCGACGGAGAACAACCTCGCGGCTCCACCGAACAACACCCCCGCCAGCACGACCTTCGATAGCAACAACAGGTCCGTATGATAGCCGGTCGCTGCGACCTTCACCACATACATCGCATGGTGGACACCCCACGCATGCGTCGTCCAATCCGCCACCAACGCGGCGAAAAAACACGGAATCAGCGCCTCATACTGCATCCTCCCCACCATCAGAACCTCGAGAGCGAAAATCGCTCCCGCCACCGGCGCCCCGAAAATCGATCCGAAACCCGCCGCGACTCCCACCATCAGCAGAATCCTGACCGTCCCCGCGTCCAACCGCAGCCACCTCGCCCACGTCGCCGCGATTCCCCCACCCATCTGCACCGCCGTGCCTTCACGCCCCGCCGAACCTCCGAAAAGGTGCGTAATCAAGGTGCATAACAGAACGAGCGGAGCCAGACGCCGCGGCACTCCCGCACCCGGTTTGTGGATTTCATCGATCAGCAGATTGTTTCCCGCCGCCGCGGTCGAACCGTAATAACGATAGAGCAAGCCGGTCGCCAATCCCCCGAGCGGCAGAAAATACAACAGCCAGGGATGGGAAAACCGCGTTTCCGTCACCAGCTTCATGCTCCACAGGAAAAAAGCCGACGCGGACCCGATCGCGGCGGACAGCGGAAGTAAAATCGCCAGCCACTTCACCAAAGCCGTCAGCAGATCGAAAGCACGCTTCATAAGGTCGGCGCACACCCTGCACCGGTTCATGGACTTCTTACAGAGCAAATCACCGGATTCTCTCCGCAGAGTGCGGGGCATTTGGAGGCAACCACGCTCCCTTTCCACCCCGCACTCTTTTGAGCGAATGATTCAAGCAAAACAAATGCACCATCCTTTCAGCAGGCGGCGGGCCAAATTTCCCGAAGGCCGGGAATCATTGAATCTCCCGAAATTCCCCACCCATCCGGCGCACCCATTGGCTCCAGAACGCGGCGTCTTCCCGCTTCATTTGGAAACCGATGAAATGGATGGGAATGCGGATGCCATCGGAAAGGGCGGAACGGAAAAAAGCATCGAACTCCTCGGACCGGATTTTTTCGTTCGTGCCGCTTCCCCGCTCGAAGCTGCCGTCGGAAATCAGAAAAATCGCATCGGGTCGCATGGCATACGCCACCGTCAGGATCGCGGGCAATCCATTCGGCGACGGCGCGATCACTCCCTTGCCGTTTCGCGGCAACTGCCCGGTTTCCTTCCATTCCTTTTCGATCCATTGGCGGGCAAGCTCCCGATTCGGCACCGTGGCAGGCAACAGCTCCGGCCGGAAAGGCTGATAGTTCCTGACGAACTGAATGATGCCGAACCGCGCGTCCATCGGCAGCCGGTCGATCAGACGGTGGGTTTCCTCCTTGATCCGGGACAAGGGCATGCCGGATTTTTCCGCCTTGTTCACGACCGATCGGGAAACATCGAACAACAGCAAAACCTTCTGCCCGTTCGCCTGGATTCCCATGAAATTCAGTCCGGTGCCATGTCCCTTTCCACCGGCTCCTCCGAGGCCGAAACCATGACCCGCTCCCATCCCCGCACCGCTGCCGATCAACCCGGTCACCATCCCCGCCGCCAGCGTTGAAGGATCGGGAGCGAGCATCGTTTCCACGGAAACCTTCGGCATTTCCGGCAGGGAGAACGCCGTCGGGCGCAGACTGACAAGCCGTTTTTTGAAAACCGGTCTGGATGCCAGCCCCGCGTGAGCCGCCAGATTCATCCGATGTTGCCGGGTTTGCGGAGGCACCCGGATTTTCGGCGGTGGCGGAGCCGTGAACTGCGGCGGCTTTTTCTGAATGTAATGGGAAACCACCCACACGCCGGCCACCGCCGCCAGAACTACATGGACCGCCACACTGACCAGCACCGCCGTGCCCAGTCCCTTGCCGGATTTCCGGGAAAACCCGATTTTTCCTGAAATCGTCATAACCCGCCCTCCTCCTCTTCATCGTCCGCCAGACTCACCCCGGAAATCCCCGCCTGCCCGCAACAATTCAGCACATCGACGATCCGCTGATGACTCGCCGCCCCGGCGGCGTCCACCGTCACCAACGCCTTGCTGTGATTGAGGTCCGCCGCCGTTTTGAACTTCTTCAACAGCGAGGCCAGCTCCGGCATTTCCCGCTCTTCACCCGCCGCCACCGTCATCTCGTTCACTTCCACGCTGCCATCCGAGCGGATCGCGATGCGGATTTCCTCGGGGATTTCCACGCTCACCTGATCGGAGACGGATCCCGGCAAAGTCATGCCCAGATCCGCTTCCGGGCGCGGCGGCTTGGCGGAGACGATGAAAAAACACAGCAGCAGGAAACCGATGTCCGCCATCGGCGCGATTTGCAGTTCCACCGGCTGATCCTCCCGCCGTCGCAAATGAAAGGCCATGGCTCAATAACGTGGTTCGTTCATGGTGCCGAGCACGATCTCCACCGCGCCCGCCTCGGCGCAGGCCCGATAAAATTCCTTCGTCTTCGCAGCCGCAGTCCGAGCATCCGCCCGCAGATACACTTTCAGCGGCGGGTAATCGATCATGCGCTGGCGCAGATGATTCGTCAGCGCCGCCAGATCCACCCGCGTGCTGCCGAGAAAATACTCCCCGCCGGAATCCAGATTCACCACCACCCGGCCCTCCGCATCCTTCGGCACCTCCGCAGCACTCGCCAGCGGGAGACTCACTTCCAGCGGATAGTCGCTTTCCACCAGTTGCGTGGTCACCATGAAGAAAATGATCAGAATCCAGGTGATATCGATCATCGGCGCGATCTGGAAACCCACATCCTCCGCGTGTCTGCGCCGGGGGATCATGCCGCCTCCTCCCGTTCCGGCATTCCATTTCCCGTCACGAACCGGTGAATGAGCAACGACGTGGCGTGGGACAACCGCGAGATCAGCGATTGCAGGATATTCTTGTACAAAAAGTAGGCGAACATCGAAGGAATCGCGACCAGCAGCCCGGCCCCGGTCGCAACCATGGCCTCGCCGATGCCTCCGGCGAAATCCGAGGCTTTCGCCGCACCGCTGGAAAGTTTCTCGAAGCTCTGGATCATCCCCGAAACCGTTCCTAACAAACCGATCATCGGTGCCACCGCCGCGAAGGCGTTCAGCATGTTCACCCAGAGCATGTAGCGCGTTTCCTCATGGAAAATCGTCTCCGCCGCAGCCGCTTCCAGATCCGCCTTGGAATAAACCGCCACGCCCGCCCCGGCCTTCGTCAGCGTCTGCTTCACGACGTGGGAAAGCGAGCAATCGTGCGATTCGCACAAGCGAAGCGTCTCCGTCACATCCTGTTCGGAAAGAGATTTTTCCAAAGAACGTTGCAGTTCCGGCGGCATCATCCGCTTCTGATTGACCCGGGAAACGGTGTAGCCGAGCACCGCCAGCATACCCACCGAGGTCAGTGCGATCATGTGCATCACCCAGCCGCCTTCCGAATAAAGATCGAGCAGGCTTTTTCCACGGTGAACCTCCGCACTCGCCGGAGCCTCCGCCCGGGCGACGGCGGGGACGATCATCGAGCTTACCACGAACAGCGCGGCGGCGATCCATAACGGACGGAACAGGAAGAACAGGGATTTCATCGATCAGTCTTTGAAGAGATTGTAGCGGAGAGGTGTTTCCGAATTTTCGGCGGGAGGTGGAGAAGCGGTCTTTTCCGGCTTCACTACCGGGACGGCATCCGCCACGGAATCTTCCATCAGATGTGCCACACGTTTCGCCGCTTCGCTTTCCGGGTAAAATTTCAGCAAGTCCCCGATGGCTGCCCGCAGAAGATCCCGCTCGCCGCACAGGTGATAGACGTGGATCGCCTTTCCCAGTCCTTCCGAAGCTTCTTTTTCCCGATCCCCGCAAAACAGGGATGGATACAAGGCAAGATCGAGCACCAGATGATAGAGGCGATTTCGGGGTTCCGTCACTTCCGGATCTTCCATCCAGCGGGGATGCTCTTCCTGAAGCTCGATCAGCCGCTGAAAATGCAGGTCCGCCAGAAACGAAGTCGCCAGCAGCATCAAGTCACCCGTTTCCTCCAGCTCCGTCTCAGTGATCTCCCACGCCTGCTTCTCTTTTTCCGCCTCGTCGCCATCGCGCAGGAGACGCCGGAAAGAAAATACCCGGATTTCCCGCAACGCCTGTTTTTGCAATGAGACATCCTTCTCGCGCCGGGCGATCGCTTGCAGGATTTCCTCCGCTTTTTGCCATGAAGCGGGATCGGAAGTTTCACCCATCGTCTGGGCCAGCGCGATCCCGCATTCAGCCACACCGGAAGCACGACCCAGCAGCGGCTTCCGCATGTTCCACAGAACCTGCAAGGCCGGTATCCAATCCTGCCCGGGATGAGAACGGGTTTCCCAAATCAACGGGTGGAAACGGATCGCTCCGAGTTCATCCAGCCGCAGGGTTTTCCTCGTCCATCCGGCAGGCAGTTGTTTCTCGACGACGATTTCCTTGTCCATCGAAGAAAGGATTCTCACCCGGAACGGCTCACCCCGCCGGGAATCCTGCCACACGATTTCATCCAATTCCGGACGTTGTTTCCATGCGGACTCGACTTCCTGCACAGTGGGCGCATTCGCGGCTGAAAGCACCCACGGCCAGAAGAAAAACAGCAATGACAGAACGAACTTCTTCATGGCGTCTGGCGGGGCGGAACGGTGGCGGAAACGGGTAATTCCGGGATCAGCAATCCACCGAGAGCTTCCGCCCTCCGGCGTGCGGTTCTCGCTTCATCGTGGTGTTTCAGATCCTCCCGGGACGCGAGTTCGGAATACACCTCACGAGCCTTGCTCCGCTCGCCGAGTGATTCGAGGGCGGCACCCCTCTCCAGATAAGCCGCCGCGACCCGTTCCGGATACCGGTTGAACAACAGATAAACCTGCTCGAAATACGGCAGTGCCTGCCGCGCCTCCCCCATCGCGACATACACACGCCCCGCCTCCAGCAAGGCCTCTGCCCGGATCTTCGCGGGCATCGCACGCACCTTTTGCAAAGCACGCAACACATCAAGCGCCCGTTCCGGCTGTCGCCTCGCCAGAATCCGCGCCCGTTCGAGAGCGACCCGGCCACCCAATTCGCCCTCGATCAAGCTCACGCCCTTTTCATCCGGTGCCGTGCGCGGCATGACAGCGTGTTTTTCGAACTGATCGAACCTCTGCAAGGCGAGATCGGTTTCGCCGCGATTCAGCAAAATAAAACCAAGCCCGGCATACGCCCGGTCCCTCTCCGGCGCACGCGGCCACCACTTCCTCAATCCCTGATAGATCGACTCGGCCTGTTCCGGATACTCATCGGCCAACGCATCGCCGACATCCGCGAGAATGCGCGGCGCGGTTTCCTTCGGCACGATTTTCGGGGCCAATGCCTTCAGCTCCTCTTTCTCCAAGGCTCCTCCCTGCGCCATCGCCCATGCGATCCTTACCGCCAACCGGGTTTTGCTGTTTCTTTCCGCCTCTTCCTTCATCGCCGCCATCCGCTGCTTCCACGCCTCCGTTTCCGCGCCCGGATAAAGGTTTTTCAAGGCGAGGAAAATCTCTTCGAGACCGGGTCGGGCGGGTTCGTCGCCGTATTCCTCTACCGCCCTCCAATAAAGTTCTTTCGCCTCATCCGGTTTGCCTTCCTGTTTTGAAATCCAGCCCAGCCAGTGCAACGCCTCCGCCAGACGCGAGCTTTCACCTCGCTCGCTCACGAATTTTTGATAGATTTCGCGCATCCCGCTGAAATCCCGATTCAGCTTCCGGAAATTGCCGCGCTTCATCCATGCCTCGTCGTGAAAACCGGATGCGTCCGGGGAAATCTCCGCGTAGCTTTTTTCGGCGGCATCCAACTCCCCTTCCGCCGCATAGGCATCTCCAAGCGCGAGTTGCGCCTCGGCCAACCACTCGCTGGAGGGGAAGTCCGCGATGAACGCCTTCAATCCCCGGATCGCCTCCGGGTAGCGGGCTTCCGAAAAATCACTGTAAGCCAGACGGAAATGACAATCGTCCGCGTATTCGCCATCGGTTTCCTCCTTGAGACAGACCCGCAGTTTTTCCCGGGCGGAGTCCCATTTCTGGTCGAAATAATCCGCCATCGCTCGCCAAAACAGCACATGAGGGCGCAATTCATGCCCGGCTTCCAGGGACTTCAACTGGCGTTCGAACAGACTCCCGGCCCGCGCGTACTGCTCCAGTTGGAGAAACTGATACGCCTCCATGAATTCCGCCCTCGCGGCGATCGGTTTGCCTTTGAAACGATGTGCCACTTCGTGAAACGCGGCGGCGGCTTCCTCGTGGCGAAATTGTTCGGCAATGGCCTCGGCGCGTAAAAACATGACGTCCACCTCGTTCGGCCGATCCTTGAGGAGCGCGCAGCGTTTCAGGTAGAGATCCGCCGTTTTTTCCGCCCTGACATAGCGCCCGATACTCATCCACCCCCGCATCAGGGAAGCCGTGGCGGATTCCATCGACGCGTCCGGCTCCATCTGCCGCAACATCTGATCCAGCAGCAAACAGGCTTCCCTTGTCCGACCGAGTTGGAAATACGCCTGTGCCAAACGCAGCCTCACCGCGTGGTCGAGCCGGGGAAGCTCCGCCAACGCTTCCTGTTCGCGCCGGATTTCCGCGAGTGCGGATTCCGCCATTCCGGGCACGCTCCCCCCGGTTTCCACCTCCGCTGCCAGTGACTGGAGTTGCTTTTCCATCGTCATTCGCGTCGGCACGCACTTCCAAAGCTGGATGGCGCGATGCGGTTCCTCGACCTCGAAGGCATGGCCCAGCTCGATGAGCAAGGAAGAAAAGGTAACGATCTGGCGGATTCCGCGCGGCTGCCGCGAGAGGTTCATCGCTTTGGAAGCCGCTTCATCCCACCGTTTTTCCCGCATCAGCGCATGAATCCATAACAGTTCCACGCGTGCCGCAGCCTCGGATCTATAGGACCGGATGGCCTCCAGATGTTTCGCGAAAAATCCGTCGGCTCCTTTCCAATCGCTTTCCATCACATAAGTCGTCCCTCCCAGAATCAACGCCTCCATTTTCCAGCTCGCCTCCAAACCCGGCAGCGCGTACGCCCGCCCGAGATCCTCACGCGCCTTGGCGGGCTGTTGACACTTCACCCGCGCCAATCCGGAGAAAAACAGCAGTTGGGGCTTGAGCTTCGGATCCAGCAAAGGGTCGCCCAACGCTTTCTCGAACCACGGAATCGCATCCTCGAATTTTCCCTGTCGGACATAACAGATCGCCAACAACGGTGTCACGGAGGCCACCATCTTCTTCGCCTCTTCCAATGCGGCATAGTCCGTCATGAATCGGGAAAAATACCCGGCAGCCCGCTCCCATTCACCGATTCGATAACAATTTTCTCCCTCGCGCAACAATCCGCTGGCGGTTTCATCGGCAAAAGCGCTCGCCCAGCCGAGCGACCACAACATCGCCCAGCCGAGAAAACGCTTCCAATTCGCCGCCATACCGTGACCCATCGATCGTTAGAAAGACCGACAAATCAAAAAATCCCTCGGACGGTTTCAAGGGATTTCCGAAAAGTTCCGAAAATGAATCGCTAGATCGTTGCGATTTTTACAACCGATTTTACTACCGCAAAGCCGCGAAGGTCGCAAAGGAACGCGAAGCCGTGACGATGAATGGTTTTGAAGTTAAGCCGTTTGCCGGAATTGGAGCACGGACTTCAGTCCGTTTGGCTTCGATGGCTGGATTCTCCGGGTCGGACTGAAGTCCGTGCTCCAATTTCCTCCAACGTTTCCGGAGATTCTTTTTGCCTATAGGTCGAAGCGAAATGCGGAGAAGGGGAGGCCTCAAAGAGGTTCGCAAAGATGAAAGTAAAACGCAGCACTCCTCGCCGCGACCGTCCCGGCTTCACGTCCCTTTGCGGTAAACCAGATCCGGAAAAGCTGTGAGAAATCCGGCTATGGAATCAACACACTTCAGTCCCCAAACGAAGCCAGTTGCTCGGCCACGCGGCCTGCGATAATATCCGCCAGCTCACCTTCGCCTTCCGAACGGAGGAATTCGCAATAATTCGACGCCACGGCATCAAGATCGTCGGCAAATTCCCGACCCAGGGCCTCGAAGCAGGCGAGCGACCTTTCGAAATGCCTGCGAGCCCAGGCACGGTCCCCGGTATCGAGCAAGGCCAGCGCCAGGTTGTTATGGGATTGCGCGGTATCGGCGTGATCCTCACCGAGCAGTTTGCGCCGGGCTTCGAGCGCCATCATGTGCATTTCCCGCGCCTGCTCGAAAAATCCGGCCGCCTGGTAGAGCGCGCCGAGGTTGTTGGAAACGGACGCGGTTTCCTCGTGTTCGTTGCCGTGTTCGCGATGAAGAATTTCCAGAGCACGGAGGAAATTGGTTTCCGCTGCATCGAGATCGCCCTGCGCCTTGCGGATGAAGCCGATGTTGTTGGAAAGGGAAGCGATATCCAGCACGAGCGGTGGATCGTGCCGTTCGAAAAACCCGATCGCCTGCACCCACATCGCGGCTGCCCGGTCCGGATTGCCCAGCGCGTCCTGGGCGGCACCCAGCGCCGCGTGCAAACGGCCGATCTGGGCGAGATGATCGGAAGCGTTGTCCAGTTGGTCGATCGCCTGCCGGTAATCGTCACGGGCCTGTTCGTATTTTCCGAGACTGCGGGCCAGTTCTCCCCGGATTTCCAGCACTTCGGCAAAAATCGCGATGCTTTCCGGGCTGGGATCGAGCGCCTGCTGCATCTTTTCCACGGCGGCGGACGCGGCGTGGTAGGCTTCTTCGAGATTTCCTTGGGAAATCAGGTTTTCGGTCCGTTCC
Source organism: Luteolibacter sp. (assembly GCA_047606285.1). GTDB lineage: Bacteria > Verrucomicrobiota > Verrucomicrobiia > Verrucomicrobiales > Akkermansiaceae > Luteolibacter. The sequence goes on from JASGEP010000014.1 coordinate 146,325, forward strand.
CGGAGGAGATGAATCAGATTGGAAGTGGGAGAATCCATGGGTTTTCAGGAGGCAGAAACTGTGTAGCAGCCTGCCGGGTGCCGTGACGAGCGGAATTTCTCAAGCCAGCCTTTCCTCAAGATCCGCGCGGATCGCGGGGAGCGTCCCCAATGCCTCTCTCAAAGCCCCTTCCGCGGCCCCCCTGCGGGGAATCACCCCCAGCAGGCGCGCCAGCTCGTTTTCGAAATGAAGAAACGCCCTCCGGCTCGCTCCGCCCGATTCCAAATGATCGAGCGCCCGGCGCAGGAGATCGTGCATTTCCGGCTCCGGATGCTCCGGTTCCAGCGCGGATTCCATCAACTGACAGCAGTAGGACGCCAACAGGGTGGTCGTGTAATTTTTCCGCAGGCCCTCGCGCCAATCGCGGATCGCGACTTCCTTGAGCAGATGCAGCTCGCCCCTTTTGGCCGGGACGATGGAAATTTCCCCGCCGAAAAACAGGTCCAGCTTCCCGAAAAACGCGTTCCCCGGCTTCCGCGCACCCCGCGCCACCGTTTTCAGCAAGCCTTGATCCTCGGAAATCCAATGCACGATCAGGCTCGTCTCCGTCAGACGAGTCAGCCGCACGATGATCCCCGAAGTCGAGTGCACGCCGTGAACTTCTCCCGCGCCGGGAGTTTTGGCGATCTTTTCTCAAAAGCCGGATTGTCTCCCGCCGGACCGCCTGCCACCGTCGGCGTCATGGACTTCGAAACGCTGAGCCAATGGGCCGAGGAAGAGCTGAAAGCCGTGGTGGAAATCCTGCCACCGGAAGTGCGGGAGGCCGCCCAAACCGTCTCCGTTTCCTTCGAGGAAAAACCCGGCATCGGCAGCTTCGACGAATCGCTGCAAGGTGACGAACTCGGGCTCTTCGAAGGCCCCGCCATTTACGAAGAGTCCGCGGGCGACGAACTGCCGCGCATCCGGCTTTTTCTCCGCAACCTCTGGGAGTGGACCGAGGAGGAGGAACACGACTTCCGCGACGAAGTGGGCACCACCTTCCTGCACGAACTCGGCCACTACCTCGGCTGGGACGAAGACGAAGTGGCCGAGCGCGGATTGGAGTAGTTTTTGGTCATGGGTCATGAGGCACGGGTCATGAGTGATGGGAAAAGACCTAGCAGCCGATCACCCGTGACCCGTGACCCGTGACCCGTGACCCGTGACCCGTGACCCGTGACCCGTGACCCGTGACCCGTGACCCGTGACCCGTGACCCGTGAC
>JASGEP010000015.1:0-52995 GCA_047606285.1 Luteolibacter sp.
ATGGTGCTCGAAAGAGGACTCGAACCTCCACGGGTCTCCCCACTAGATCCTTAGTCTAGCGCGTCTACCAATTCCGCCATCCGAGCATGTTCCGGTTGGGTGGGCGCACTTGGTATGGCGCACGCTCTTCCTTGGCAAGGAAATAGTGGGAATCGTCACGAATCGCTCTCGCCGTGCCCCGCGCCACTCCGTATCTCCATACCCGAGGGCGGATTCCCCCGCTCCGACCGGGAATTCCACCTTCGATCCCGTCCGGCAATGGTCATGGCACGCACGGCGAAACCCGCTAAAGTGACGCGGGTGCTCTTTTCCCCTTTGCCTCCCGCCGGGGATCGCCTACCTAGAGCGCTCACGAAAACGCATGAGATTATTCCGAATCCTTACCTTCAAAGAATTGAAGGGGTTCCTGCTGACCCCGTTCGGGTGGGTCGTGCTGGCCTTCGTCACCATCATGCAGGGCATCTCCCTATCCACGGCGATGAAGGGATTCCGCGATACTCCGGTGAAAGACAGCCTCGTTTACGTCACCTTCCACACCCCGCTCTTCTGGTTTTATTTCCTCTTCATCTTCCCACTCATCACCATGCGGCTGTTCGCGGAGGAAGAGCGCTCCGGCACGCTGGAAACCCTGCTCACCGCCCCGGTCCGCGGCTGGCAGGTGGTGCTCTCGAAATACACCGCCGCGATGATTTTCTACACGCTCCTGTGGATCCCGGCCTTCGTGCAGTTCAAGCTCTTCGAGTGGACCACCCACCTGCCTCCGGCCTACGGCACGGGCGCGTTGATCGGGGCGTTTTCCGTGATGATGCTGATGGGGGCCGCCTTCACCGCCATCGGCTGCTTCGCCTCGGCGCTCACCTCCAGCCAGATCATCGCCGGGTTGCTCACCATCGGCCTGCTGGTCATCCAGTATTTCCTCGGCTACGTCACCCTGATCTGGGGTGAATCCTTCGCCGGAGCGGCACTTTTCCACTACATTTCCTCGCAGGAACACCTGCATTATTTCGCCAATGGATACCTCGATACCCGCCCGGTGGTGTATTACCTCAGCGTGGCGGCCTTCGTGTTGTTCCTGACCTACCATGTCGTCGATCACCGCCGTTGGAAGAGCTGAATCCCTTTGAAATTTTCGCGCATGACCGATTCGCCTTCAGAAATTTCCGAAAAACCCGCCCGTCGCCTCAACCGATGGAGCATCGGGACCTTTTCCGTCATCCAGCTTGGACTCTGCTTCCTTTCGCTGATCGCCCTGAACTACCTTTCCGCCAACCACTACCGGCGCGCGGATTTCAGCCGGGACGGTTCCTACACCTTGTCCCAGGCGACGAAAAACTACCTCAAGGACCCGGTGCTCACCGAACGCGAACGCCCGGTCAAATGGATCATGGCCTTCCGCCGCTCCTCCCCTTTCTACGAGCGGGTGCGCGCGCTGGCCGAGGATTACGCGCATCGTTCCAATGGAAAAATCACCCTTGAACTGCTCGATCCGCTCCGCAGCCCGGACCGCACGTCCGAGGTGATGAAATCCTACGGCCTGAGCATGGCCCGCGACATGATGATCATGGACGCCCGCACGGACGATACCCCGCCCGTCACCGAAGACGCCACCGGTGTGAAAACCCTGAACCCGCACGTGAAAATCGTCGTCGCCGATGACATGACACTTTTCAGCCGGGACGACAAAGGCCAGCGCCGCCCGACCGGCTTTCAGGGCGAGGACATGATGACCGCCCGCCTCGTCGAGTCCCTCGAAGGCCGCCCGCGCAAAATGGTATTCCTCGCGGATAAAAGCCGCATCGACGCCGAGGGCGAAAGCTCCCCGTGGCGCTCCCTCGAACAAACGCTGCGCTTCCAGAACATCGAGCTGACTCCCATCAACCTCTCCGGTCTGGAGCAAATCCCCGAAGACGCTGAAGGCATCGCCCTTGTCGCGCCGAAATACGATTTCACCGATGCCGAGCTCGCCGTACTCGAAAACTACTGGAACAGCCCGAAGGCCGCCATGCTCGTCATGCTCAAACCCGGCGACGTGCCGCAAAAACTGCGCGCCTTCCTCCGCAACTACGGCGTCACCCCGCGCCGCGACCGCATCATCGAAAAACGCGACGACCGCACCATTTCCTCCCAGACCCGAGGCACTTTCACCCACGGCGTGGACTTCACCCGCGACCTCGCCGGGCAGGCCACCGTCTTCGAGGGTGCCACCTCCTCGCTTGAAGTCCGCGAAGGCGCGGAAGACCTCCTCAACCGGAAAATCATGGCCCTCGGCCTCATCCAAGCGGCGGAAGGCTTCTGGGGAGAAACCCACTTCGGCGACGGCAAGGAAACCTTCGATCCACAATCCGATACCGCTCCCCCGCTGTTCCTCGCCGCCGGTGTGACCCGCGGTGCCCAGACCGACGACCGCTACGCTGCCGAGGTTTCCCGCATGCTCGTCATTTCCAATACCGACTTCCTCGATGCCGACCGCCAACGCGCCGAAAACATCGATTTCCTCGCCTCCGGCGTCAACTGGCTGGTCGGCCGACAATCGCTCGCAGGCATCGGCCCGCGCTCGCTCGGCACCTACAAGCTGCCGATCCTCGATGCCCAGGTTTCCTTCATCAACCGGGTGAATCTCTTCTTCATCCCCGCCGCGCTCCTGCTGATCGGAGCCTTCATCTGGTCCTCGCGCCGCGCCTGACGCCCCATGCGTTCCAAGATCTTCACACTGCTCCTGCTGCTGCTCACCCTCACCCTCTGCGGGCTGGCCGGGTGGTCATTGACGCAAGGCAATCTCGACCGCTTTTTCGGCACACCGCCCAAACTCACCGGCGAGAGGATGTATGACAACTTCACCGCCGGAGAGGTGCAGCACATCCGCGTCGTCGCCGGAGGCACCAAGATCAATTTCCACCGCACCGACAAAGGCTGGATTTCCGACGAACCGTGGAAAGACCGCATCGATCACCGCTTCGCCACCTACATCATCGATTTCACGCTTGGCATGCGCATCGCCGACCTCGCTCCGAGCAATGACATCGAGTTGAAAAAAGCCGGGCTGAAAGATCATGCCATCCGCATTCGTCTCAACGACGGCAAGGGCGGCACACTGGCGAAATACCAGCTCGGATGGCCGACGCCATGGCTTCAGGACGCCGGTCCGGATCGCGAACCGGACCCCACCGTCTTCATCCGTCCGCGCGACGACAACCAGCAGGATTACATCTACGCCTGCACCGGAAACATCCTGCCCCTGTTCCGGGATAACCTGAAATATTTCCGCGATCACCACCCCCTGTATTTCAATCCGCTGGCATTGGAAAAAATCCGCATCCGCCTGCCGCAGGGCGAACTCACCCTCGGACGCGAAACACTCCAAAGCCCGTGGCGCATCACCAAACCGCTCAACATCGGAACCAATCCCGAAGCCGTCAAAATTCTGATAGACGGATTATTCCGCCTTCAGGCAGCCAAGCTCTCCAACAGCAACGAAGTCACGCTCCCGCCCACCGGACCCACCTCGAAGACCACGCAGATCGCCATTCAACACTTCGGAACCGATCAGGAAACCCTGCTCGAAGTTTATCCCGCCGATTCCCCTGCTTCCGAAGAACGGCTGGCCACCATCTCGGACCGGCCCGATACGATTTTCCACCTTCCCCGCAAACCCGAGCGCGGCATCGTCACCCTCGCCGACCTGCCGCTGACCGTGAACGACCTGCGTGACAGGAAGCTGACGAATATCAACATCCGCTCCCTGCGCGGCATTTCCATCCAACCCGCCACCGCCCCGGAAATCCTGATCTCCCGCACGCCGCCCCAACCGTGGATGGTCACCATCAACGACCACACGCAACCGGCGAACGAAGAACGTCTCGCGACCCTGCTGCGAACCCTGCTCGATAGCCGAGTCATCGATTTTGAATCGGACGCCGCCACCGATTTCACCCCATGGGGACTCGATCGCCCCTTCCTGAAACTCGCCTTCCTCGGCAAGGAAGATCAGTCCTTCGAGCTGAACTTCGGCCTCGATACCAAAGGCAACCTGTTCGTGAACCGCCACGGCACCTCCACCGTCATGCGGGTGGATCCGAATCTCCTCAGCGGCATCTCCATCCGCCCCTACGAGTGGCGTCTGGCCCGCCTGTGGTCCCTCAGCCGCGTCGACCTGATGGCCATCGAGCGCACCCGCGCGGACGAGCCCACCCTTTTCCTGAAATACAATTTCCTCAACGAAACCTGGCAGGCAGAACAACAGCACCGCGACGTCTCCGCCTATCTCGACCCCGCCCACGCCAACTACCTGCTCAACACCTTGGAAGACCTCCACGTTTCCAAATGGCTGGCTCCCGACGACGCCTCCGCCATCGCCGCGCTCGCCCACCCGGCACTCACCATCGTCGCCACCGAAAAGAAAGTCGATGAAATGGGAGACCTCCAGGGACTCTCCCGCCGCACCCTCGCTCTCGCACCCGCTTCCGGTGAAGAAAACCCAGCCTTCTACTACGGCAAGCTCGATACCGAGCCGCATTACTTTCTGATCGATCGCGAAACCTTCGGGAAAATTTCCCTCGAGCTGATGGAGCAGTGATTTCGTTGATGGTTTATAGTTGAGAGTTGATAGTCAGAAAGACCATGAATGAACGTAAACCGCTATCGAGAAGCTTTCATCCCGCAGCTCTGTTCTGGATCTCAGGAATCTCCGCGATGGTTTCGGCCATCATGATTTTCAACGATAAAGGTATTTTGCCCGTTTACCTGCACGTAGCCGGATGGATCATACTTTGGCAAATCATTCAGGTTTATTCGGATTTTCGAAATTCCGAGCGCTGGTATCGCTCTATGACGACTTTTCCTTATCGGATAACCTTGCGGGAATTTGTAAAACTTCGATGGCCTGCAATGCTCGCAATTTTACCTTTCTGTTACGCAGGTTTCCCAGCCGCAGCAGTGTGGCTGATGTGTCTGATTTTCTACTATCCTTGGCAAAGATCACTTTATCTTCGGTCCTATCGCGAATTTGGAAAAGGCCATTAATCTCTTCCTTCGGCGTTCGATGTTGGACGTTCAATGTTCGATGTTCCCATGCTCCCCGTTTACGAAATCCAGGACGCTCTCGTCACCGCCCTCTCCGGTGAAAAACCGCGCGTTCTGCTGAAAGCACCCACCGGTTCCGGAAAATCCACCGCCGTCCCCGGGATGCTCGTCGATGCCGGGATTCAGGGAAAAATCCTCGTCATCGAGCCACGCCGCATGGCCGCGCGCCTGCTCGCCGGATGGGTCGCCAAACAACGGAACGCCCAGCTCGGCCGCGAAATCGGCTACGCCGTCCGCTTCGATACGAAATACCGCGACGACTCCCGCATCGTCTATCTGACCGACGGTGTGTTCCAGCGCTGGCTTCAGGACGATCCCACGCTGGGCGGCGTCGGAGCCGTGATTTTCGACGAATTCCACGAGCGCCGCCTCGCCGTCGATATCGCGCTCGCCCGTTGCCTCGATCTTCAGGAAAGCACTCGCCCCGATCTGCGCGTGATCGTCATGTCCGCCACGCTCGAAACCGCCGGTCTCGCCGATTACCTCTCACCCGTCGTTTCGCTCGAAGCCGCAGGCCGGAAATTCCCCGTCGAAATTTTCTATCGATCCCACCGCCCCGTCACCGGCGACCGCCGCGCCGGTCCCCAGCAGGAAACACCCGTCTGGGAAAAAATGGTGGCCGCCTGCCGCGAAGCCATCGCCCTGCCGGATGCCGGAAACATCCTCATGTTCCTCCCCGGCACCCATGAAATCCGCCGCACCATCGGGCTGCTGGAAAACGCCGCCTTCACCCGCGGGCACGACATTTTTCCGCTCTACAGCTCGCTGCCACCCGCCGCGCAGGAAGCCGCCATCGCCCCCGGACCCCGACCGAAAATCATCGTCGCCACCAACGTCGCCGAAACCTCGCTCACCATCGACGGAGTGCGCACCGTGATCGATTCCGGCCTCGCCCGCACCGCTTCCTACGAGGCACGCCGTAGCATCAACACCCTGCTCATCACCAAAATCTCCCGCGCCGCCGCCGAGCAGCGCAGCGGCCGCGCCGGACGCACCGCCCCCGGACGTTCGTTCCGCCTCTGGAGCGAGGCCGATCATGGCCGCCGCCCGGAATTCGAAGCCCCCGAAGTCCACCGCGTGGATCTCGCGGAGGCCGTGCTGCTCCTGAAAGCCGCCGGAGTTTCCGAAATCCGCGATTTCCGCTGGTTCGACGCACCCAAGGAAGAATCCCTGCTCCGTGCCGAAACCCTGCTTCACGATCTCGGCGCGCTCGACGCCACCGGCGCGATCACCGAGGAAGGCCGCCGCATGGCCACCCTGCCGCTCGATCCCCGGTTTTCCCGGCTCATGCTCGCCGGGCACGAGCACGGCTGCGTCGCCGAGACCGCCTTCATCGCCGCCAGCGTGCAGGGCGAAGGGATTTTTTCCAACAAACGTGGCGACACCGGTCGCAAGGACTTCATCTTCCCGGACGACGACACCGACTTCGCCGGAGAATGGCGCGCCTTCGAGTCCGCCGTGGCCATGCGCTTCGATCCCCAGCGCTGCCAACAGATCGGCGTGCTCGCACGCGGCGCGCGGGAAATCGCGCTCGGCTTCGAACGTCTCGGCACCATGGCCCAACGCTTCGGCTGGGAGTGGAAACCCGTGGATTTCCAAAAAAACCGTGAAGCCATCGGCAAGGCCATGCTCGCCAGCTTCAGCGATCAGCTCGCCATCCGCCTCAGCCAGGGCACACTCGCCTGCAAACTCGTCCACCAACGCAAGGGCAAGCTCGACGAAGACTCCTGCGTGAAAAACGCCCCCGCCTTCGTCGCGGCGGAAATCACCGAGGTGGAAGCCCGCGAAGTGATCGTGCATCTGCGCCGCGCCACCGCCATCGATCCCGCGTGGCTGGCCGAGCTTTTTCCCGACGATCTCACACGAACCGAAGGCGCGGCGTGGGACGATACCCGCCGCCGCGTCGTTTCCCGCAAGGAAACGCGCTTCCGCGATCTGGTGCTGGAAGCGAAGGAAACCGACCACAACGTCAATCCCGACCAAGCCGCGATGCTCCTCGCCGAGCGCGTTCTATCCGGCGAGCTGGTTTTGAAAAACTGGGACGCTTCCGTCGAGCAATGGACCGCCCGCCTCACCCTTCTCGGAAAACTCATGCCGGAACTCGGCATGCCCGGCTGGTCCGGAGAAGACCGCGCCGACGCCATCGCCCAGATTTGCCACGGCGCGGTGAGCTACAAGGAAATCAAGGAAGCGCCCGTCTGGCCCGTACTGCGCGAGTGGCTCAGCCACGCCCAGCGCTCCGCCCTCGACGCCTATTGCCCCGAGCGCATTCCCCTGCCCAACGGCCAATCCGCCAAGGTCACCTATCCGATGGATCAGGACCCGTTCATTTCCGTCCGCGTCTCCCATCTCTTCGGTCTGTGGGAAACCCCGAAAATCGCCAACGGCCGCTCGCCGCTTCTCGTCCACATCCTCACCCCCGGCCAGAAACCGTGGCAAATGACCAAGGACCTCAAAGGATTCTGGGCATCCGGCTACGCTCAGATGAAAAAGGAAGTCGCCGGCCGCTATCCCCGCCACCCGTGGCCGGACGATCCCCGCGCATGGTTCGCCGCCGGTGGCACCACCCGCGGCACCAAAGCTTGAGAGGGGTAAAAGCTGAAAACTGAAAACGGAAATGCTGAAAGAAGAGGTTCATTCCTGTTTCCCAATCACCAATAACAAATAACTTCTAACTTTTAACCCACCTCCATGCCCCGCCTGCTTTTTCTCGTCTCCATCCTCGCTCTGGCCATCGCCTTCGCGGTGCGCTGGTGGTACGGCCTGCGCATTCTTTCCTCGCTCGGCGAGCAACCCTGCCGCTGTGACCTGAACCGTTGGCTCCCCGCCCCCACCGACACCGCCACCGTGCACCGAGCCGAGGAAACCGCCTCCGAATTCGGTCAGCAGCTTCGCCGGAAAGCCCTCGCCGAATGGGCGGAGGAAATGCCCAAAGCCGCGCTGGCCCGCGAACGCAGCCGCCGCTTCGGCCTCGCCGTGCCGCCGCTGAGCATCCTCATCGCCATCTTCGCCTTCATCGCGATGAAAATCCCGCTCCTGGTCGCCATCGTCATCGTGCTGGCCGCCATCGCACTCTCCGGTGCCTTCGCCATGTCCGCCGTGACTCCCGAGCTTCAGGCAATCACCCGCACCGCCCGCAAGGCCCGCGAAAACGGCTCCTTCCCGGATCGCGACCATGAAAAAGCGGTGATCCGCTGCGCCCACGCCCACGCCTGGAGCGAAGCCTTCCCGCCGATTTTCAAAATGATCCAGAAGTGAATTGGGCTGCTGACAGCTTCTGAGAAACCTATTTATCCGTCAGCACTCCAAATCCAGGGATCCCTCATTTTGAACTTTCTGAAAACCAGCGCCATCGACCGAAGCCTTTCTCATTCGATCTACCGCAAAGCCGCCAAGGTCGCGAAGGGGTTCGTAAAGATGAAAATAAAACTCAGCGCTCCTCTCCGCGGCCTTCGCGCCCCAGCGTTTCGCTTCACTTAAAAACCATTCATCGTCCCGGCTTTGCGTTCCTTCGCGACCTCTGCGGCTTTGCGGTAAAAACCCAATTCGCAGCAAAGACAGGTGAAATTCAAGGAACACGACGATCTCCAAAACGAGGTAGCCCTGACTCCAAATCACGAAATGATTGGAAAATCCCCCGAAGCTTGGGACCGTTACTCCGTTTCCTGACAAACCCATGACACCCACTTCTCCCGCGGCCCGGCTCGAAGCCGCCGTCCAATCCGTCGTCCTCGGCCAGACCGGGGTCATCCGTCGCGTACTCGCCTGCCTCCTCGCGGGCGGTCACGTCCTTCTGGAGGACTACCCCGGCACCGGAAAAACCACGCTCGCCAAGGCCATCTCCAAAAGCATCGGCGGCGCGGAATTCAAGCGCGTGCAATTCACCCCCGATCTCCTGCCGTCCGACATCCTCGGGGTCTCCGTGCTCGATCCCCGCTCGCAGGCATTCCGTTTCCACCCCGGCCCGATTTTCACCGACATCCTCCTGGCCGATGAAATCAACCGCGCCTCGCCACGCACCCAGAGCGCCCTGCTGGAAGCCATGGCCGAGCGACAGGCCACCATCGAAGGCGTCCGCCACGACCTCGACGGATTGTTTTTCGTCATCGCCACCCAGAATCCCGTCGAATTCCGTGGCACCTATCCGCTGCCTGAAGCGCAAATGGACCGTTTCGCCCTGCAATGCACGCTCGGCTACGTATCCGCCGACGAGGAAGTTTCCATCCTCGCCGATCAGCAGGACCACCATCCGGTCGATGCTCTCGAGCCGGTGGTCACCCGCGAGGAAGTGCTGGAGCTGATGAAACAGGCGCGTCAGGTCCGCCTCAGCGACGAACTGCGCCATTACATCGTCGCCCTCGTATCCACCACACGCGAACGTCCGGAAATCCAGCTTGCCGCCAGCCCGCGCGCTTCGCTCGCCCTGATGAAAATCGCCCAGGCGCTCGCCCTGCTGGAAGGGCAGGAATTCGTCGCTCCCGAACAAATCCAGAACGTCGCCGTGGATGTGATCGCCCACCGGCTGGTACTCACGCCCGAGGCGAAATACTCCGGCACCACCGCCCGCCAGATCGTCGCCGATCTCATCGCGGAAATTCCGGTTCCCATCTGACAGATCCGTCCAATTCGTCAGATCGGACGGATCTCCTGAAACACGAAACCCATGGCCACTCCCGCACACTGGCTATACCGCGCCTACCACTACGGTGCCGACGTGCGCCATTTCCTTGCCCGCCGTGTGCGCCGCTCGGGAATCGCGCTCGGCCTCACCGTGCTGATCGTCGGTTTCATCGGGCTGGGGCATCCTCGGGATTCCGTCTACCAGATTTTCTCGCTCGCCGTCGGCATGGGTCTGATCGGCATCTTATGGGCAACGACCCGCCGCGTCCGGATCACCGCCACACGCGACCTTCCCCGCTACGCCACCGTCAACGAAACCCTCCGTTATTCCGTCACGATCCGAAACCTCGGAAAAAACACCGCCCGCCGTGCATGGTTGGCCGAATCCGCACCGGATCACCGCCCCAGCCGCCGTGAATTCACTAGCCAGCGCGAGCCCGGCGAGGAGCGCCGGAATCTCTTCGACCGCACCTTCGTCTACTACCGCTGGAACTGGCTCATGCTGCGCAATCGACAGATTCTCACCTTTCCCTCCCACGACGAAATCCGGCTCTCTCCCGGAGAATCCCAACGGATCACCCTGCAACTCACCCCCCTGCGCCGCGGAGTGACCCGGCTCGACGACCTGCGCGTGAATCTTCCCGATCCGTTTCTTCTCTTCCAACGCTCCCGGAAAATCCCCGCTCCCACCGCCACGATCACCGTCTTGCCAAAGCGCCACCCGCTTCCCGCCCTCGAACTTCCCGGCCGGAACGCCTATCAGATCGGCGATGACACCACTTCGAACGCCATCGGCAACACCGGAGAATTCGTCAGCCTGCGTGACTACCGCCCCGGCGATCCGCTCCGGCAGATTCACTGGAAAAGCTGGGCTCGCACCAACCGCCCCATCGTCAAGGAACTCGAAGACTCCCACTATCCGCGCTACGGACTGGTGCTCGATACCTTTTCGGAAACCGGCGCCGACACCGCGTTCGAAGCCATCATTTCCACCGCCGCCTCCTTCGCCGCCACGCTGGACCGGAGCGATACCTTGCTCGATCTCATGTTCATCAAGCACGAAGCCCACCGGGTCACCGCCGGACGCGGATGGGCACGCGCCGAAAAACTGATGGAAGTCCTCGCCGGAGCCACGCCCGAGACCGAATTCGACTTCGAGCCATTGGCCCAACTGATTTTACGCCATCGCGAAGACCTCACCTCCTGCCTCGTCCTGCTGCTCGGCTGGGATGAAAAACGTGCCGCCTTCCTGCGCCAGCTCACCCATGCCGGACTGGCCTGCGTTCCCCTCGTCATCGGCACCGGCGAACGTCCGGCCGCCGCTCCCGGCTACTGGATCGATGCCGAAAACCTCGCCCGTGATCTCGCCAGTTTACCCACTCGTCTCAGAGCTACATGAAGATAAAATGAACCACAAATGAACGTTCATGAACGCAGATAAGAGAAATACCTATTCGATAGATTCGCCCGATTCGAGGTGACTTCCCTCTTCAAATCTGCGTCCATCTGTGTTCATCTGCGGTTAAATTTCTTTTCTAAAAATCCCCTCCCACCATTTCCACCTGACACCTTTCCCTTGAAGATAAAATGAACCGCAGATGAACGTTCATGAACGCAGATAAGAGAAATACCGATTCGCTAGATTCACCCGATTCGCGGTGCATTTCCTCTTCACATCTGCGTCCATCCGCGTGCATCTGCGGTTAAAATTTCTTTCCCCAACTTTTTTCCCACCATTTCCACCACCCATCCAACGCCCCGTTTCCTTCTCGGTGCCGCCTTCCTCTTCTGGGGCGCGGTCACCGGAAACCTGTTCACGGGCATTATTCTCGCATTTTTGATAGAAAGCACGCACTGGATTCCGCTGCGCTGGGATTTCGACGAAAAAGCCGCCACCAAGGCCTGGCAAATCACGCTCATCGTCACCGCCATCGCCGCCATCCTCATCACGCTCGATGGCAATCGCTTCACCGCCCTGCCGCGCCTGCTCATCTGGCTGCCACCCTTGCTGCTGCCGATGCAGTTCATCCAGTCCTACGGCTTGCGGGATTCCATCCCTCTCACCGCGCTCTCGTTTTTCTCCAAGCAACGCCACGAACGCGAACAACGTCTCGGGCTGCGCGAGGAACCGGTATACTTCCACTTCGGCAACGTCCTTTTCCTCACCTGCCTGATCTCCGCCACACTCGGAGAATCCTCCCGGAAAGCCACCTTCCTTCCCGGCCTCGCGGTGCTCGTCGGATGGTTCCTGCTCGCCCAGCTCCGGAAAAACCGCGCGCCGTTGATTTTCGCCTTCCTGATCGCAATCGGTCTCGCCATCGCCGGACAAGAAGGTCTCGGTAAAGCCTATCACCGCTTCGGTCGAGGCGGAGGTCAGGATTCGAGCGAAGGCCGCTCCTTCAATCCCGAATTCAACAAAACCTCCATCGGCTCCCTCGGCCAGCTCAAGCTCTCGCAAAACATCGTCTGGCGCGTCACTCCCGTCTCCGGATCGCTCGTTCCGCGCCTGCTGCGCACCGCCAGCTACAGCACCTATTTCGGCACCTCCTGGAGAAATAACCCGTCCGAAGCCGCCCGCCTCACCGGCACCGAATTCAAGGGGCTGTCTACCGTCGAGCCGGTCACCGGCCAGTCCTACTACCTCCTTCAGGACGAAAGAGACCCGCAGGGCCGGGACATCGATCCGGCTCTTCTCCGCTATCGACTGCGCGGCGCTGCCATCCAAAACACCCCGCTGCCGCTTCCCGGAGACACCTCCAGCATCACCGATCTCGATGTGGACGGCATCGAGCGCAATCCACGCGGCACCGTCCGTGTTTCTCCGCGCGGCCCGGTCATGGAAGCCACCGTCCTCTGGCACGGCCCGCTCCAGCCCGACAGCGCTCCGGAAGAGAACGACCTCAAGATTCCCGAAAACGAAGAGGAAACCCTCCGCGCCGTCGCCGAAGCCCTGGGCCTCGATCGCATCCCCACCATCGCCGGAAAAACCCAGGCCATCCGTCAGTTGTTCCTGCGGGATTTCACCTACACCCGCTACCTCTCCATTCCACGCCGTCGTTCCCCGTCCCGCTCCATCAGCGAAATCGGCCACTTCCTCACCCTCAGCAAGCGCGGCCACTGTGAATACTTCGCCACCTCCGCCGCCCTCTTGCTGCGCACCGCCGGTGTCCCCACCCGCTACTCCGTCGGCTACTCCGTGATGGAAAAAGTCCCGCGAAAACCCGATTACCTGCTGCGCGGGATTCACGCCCACGCCTGGACACGCGTGTGGGATGAAAACTCCGGAAAATGGATCGACTTCGATCCCACCCCGCCGAGCTGGCTGGAAATCGAACGTCCCGCTGTCTCTTCCACCCAGCCCTTCACCGACACCCTCCAGCGTCTGCGCGAGGATTTCTACCTCTGGCGCACCCGCCCCGCCAACCGCCTCGGTGTCGCCATCGTCATGTCCCTACTCGGTCTGGCATTCACCGCCTTCGTCTTCTGGAAACTCTGGGGCAGCAAACGCCTCGTTGGAAAAAAAGCCGTCTCACAATTCTCCCAACCTCTCCAGCGCACCCCGCTCCACGATCTGGAAACCCTCGCCCGAAAACACCTCGGCCCCCGCCCTCCCGGCACAACGTTTCCGCAGTGGCTCCGCGCCTTACCCGTCCAAAATCCCGCATTGCTGGAACAAGCGATCCAGCTCCATCAGAAACTCCGCTTCGATCCCGAAACTCCATCTCAAGATTCCATCGAAAAACTCCAAGACTGGGTGAAACGCCTGACAGTTTAACGAATCCGAATATCAAGAATCAGGCATCAACCGCAAGCCAGTTACTCACATCTTATGGTTATCAAATTTTTATTTCGCTCGGATTGTAAGTAGAAAAGACATTATTAGGTGGGGTGACCAAGATGTAATGAGGGTGAAAATCAAAAGAAGCGCCAAGTGGTCTATGTGCAGTTGAAACCGCTTCTAATGCCGCTTGAATTGCAATTGTTGGCTCTAGTCCGATTCTGACCACAGTTTGAATTACAGGAATTTGGTCAACGTATCGATAGCCGCTGAAATCCACGTCATCGTCACAAGATTCTGAGAATGTCCCGTACTTCGCGAGCGACTTTGCAAGGAGATCAAAGAGCTGATCGAACTCTTCGTCTGCAATAATGCCATTTGGGCCATCTCCATTCTTTTCTATAAATAGATTGCACAATTGCTCATGCTCGTCAGAAGTCACTTGATGGTAAACGATGTTCATATTTGCGACTAACGTCAAAGGTCAGGCACTATGCGAAGCACGGTTACCTGCATCCGCATGTTCGGCTTGACTGGTTCGAAAATTCGCTTTGGCTCCTGGTTGAAAGAGAAAAATCAAACCTATTATGGGAAATATCATCCCGATAATCATACCATAAGTAAATGTAGTCCCGAGGTCTCGTGAGCGCTTACCAAGCGCTATCCCCCAGATCGGATACAAACAGTAAATAAATAATGAAACGGCAGGTGCTTGGGAAAAAGCTGCAATGATGGAAATGACGACTGCCAAGAAAATTAATATGGAGGTGGCTATTAACAATTCAATTCTTGAAAAACTGCCAGATGGAGAAACGAACTGGAGAAGTTTGGCCAGCCACGTAGGAGTTTGTGCAATGGAAGATTGATCCACTGGATTAGTTTGGGGTGGTTCGTATGGAGAATTGGTCATTTGTGGATTGGCATTCTTGCCGAACGTCAAGGATCAGGCATCGCGCTTAACGCGGTTGCCTGCATCCGTTGTTCTGCTTGGTTGTTTCTAGTTCGCGTTGTGACATCCGAGAGAATGCATCCTCCAGTCGTTGTGGATACCAATCTGGAATTTCCTCTTCAGGTGCTGGAATGAGGTGAAACTGCACTGTCCCACGATCAATAGTCATGCCGCTCGCTGTAGAATACATACTAACCGTCAATCCCTCGGTTTCAGGGCGATTCCTGACCAGATAGTAATGTTCTTTCTGAGGTTCCGACCAAAGCATCATCGGGACTAATCGCTTAGCCGAAGAATCGGTGTAGACAAAATGTACAATTCTCCCGTCATCTCCAATGTGTATGAACTCATCGGCACCCTCTACCATAGTTGAAGGAATTTTCCATGTGCCAACAATCGAAGGGTAAGTGTTCATTTTTTGGCAGAGCATTGGATTTATCTGTGAAAACGAAGGAAACGTCCAGCAGCTTGTTTCGCTCACCGCCGTATTATACATCTCAACTCCCCCGTTGCCTCATCGCCTCATACACGTACCAATTCTCCAGCTTCTTCCGTGCCCACGGGGTTTTTCTTAAAAACGTCAGGCTGGATTTGATCGTCGGATCGAACATGAAACAACGGATCTCGATCCGCCTCGCCAACTCCGGCCAACCATGGCGATCCACCATCGTTCGCAGCACGGTTTCCAGCGTCACGCCGTGCAGCGGATCGTTCGGATGGGAAGAAGGAGAAGGCATTGGGTGAAATTGAAAGCTGAAAACGGAAAACTGAAAAGCGGATTCCCAAGGGAGCGCCGACGTTCAGGTCGGCTTGCGGAGAAGAAATGAGCCGACGTGAACGTCAGCGCTCCTTTTCCTTTTCACTTTTAACCGATACCCCTTAACTCCTTCCCCATGGAACGTGAGGACTTGCCCTTGGACCGCCAGCTTCGTCAGGAAATCCTGTTCGCCCGCGAGCGGGTGTATCGCTTCGGCCAGCCGACCCCTCTCGAACGTCTGATTTTACCCGGCCCCGGTCCTGAAATCTGGGTGAAACGCGAAGATCTCTCCCCCATCAAAGCTTACAAATGGCGCGGCGCCTGCAATCGCATGGCCACCATTTCCCACGTCGATGCCCTGAATGGCGTCGTCACCGCGTCCGCCGGAAACCACGCCCAGGGTGTCGCCCTTGCCGCCCGCACCCTGCAAATCCAGGCCCGCATCTACATGCCGCGTTCCACCCCGAAGGTGAAACAGAACGCCGTGCGCCACCACGGCGGGGACTTCGTGGAAATCCACCTCTCCGGGGACAGCTATGACGAAGCCGTATCCGCCGCCCGCGCCGATGAGGCCGCGACCGGCGCGGTCTACGTCCATGCCTACGACGAACTCAAGGTCATGGCCGGTCAAGGCACACTCGCCGATGAAATCGTCCTTTCCGGCCACGGGCCGTTCGACGCCGCTTACCTGCAAATCGGCGGCGGCGGCATGGCGGCGGGCGTTTCCAACTGGTTGAAAACCTACTGGCCTCAAATCGAAACCGTCGGCGTCGAGGGCATCGGACAGGCGTCCATGAAAGCGGCGCTCGATGCCGAAAAACCCGTCACACTCGAAAACGTCGATCTCTTCTGCGATGGCACCGCCGTGCGCAAGGCCGGGGATTTGGCATTCCAGATCTGCCGGCAATCGATCGATCGCATCGAGACCGTGACCAACGAACAAGTCAGCCACGCCATCCGCGTGCTATGGGAAGGCCTGCGCTGCGTTTCCGAGCCATCCGGTGCCATGGGCCTCGCCGCGGTGCTGAAAAACCGCGAAGCGCTCGTCGGGAAAAAAGTGCTCGTCGTCATCACCGGCGCGAACATCGATTTCCTCCAGCTCGGCCTCATTTCCCAATCCCAGGGCGCGGGCAGCCAGCGCAGCCGCACCTTGCGCGTCCGCATTCCCGAACAACCCGGGGCGATGCTCGATCTGCTCGATTCCTGCTTCGATGGCCTGAACATCACCGATTTCCAATACGGCAAAACCGCCGAGGAAGAAGCCTGGCCCGCCTTCACCGTCAGCGCGGACGATCCCGAAATCCTCGCCAACGTTTCCGCCAAGCTCGACGCGAAAGGATTCGCGTGGGAAGACCTCACCGGAGCCGTCGATATCGCCTTCCGTGCCATCCCGCTGCGCGGCGATCTGCTCAAATTCCCCGCCTTCCTGCGGCTGGACTTCTATGAACGTCCCGGCGCGCTTCACGATTTCCTCGGTCAGCGCATTCAGGGAAACGCCAACGTCTGTTACTTCAACTATCGCCAATCCGGCGAACGCATCGGCCGTGCGCTCATCGGACTGGATTTCCCCTCTTCCTTCGAACGTGAAGCGCTGCTCATGACCATCCCCAGCCATGGCGACGGCTACCGGCTCTGCGAAACGCTGGACCGGGAAACCTGCGAACGGCTGGTGGGAACGGCATAAGCGACAAATAGGTGGTATCCCCCTCGCCATTTCCCGATCGTCACGAGACGCCCACGCGGATCATCCCGCTCAACTCGGTGCACACCCTCACCAGTTGCGGAAAAATCCACGGTTCGCGGAAACGATGCGGGTCCGCATGTTCGGCATCGATTTCCGGAGTTCGGAACGTTTCCAGTTCAGATAGAACGTTGGACAGAGAACGAGATTTTCCGCCGGTTTCAGCTAGTTCTATCAGGTCCTCGAACGCCGCGACACAGATTTTTTCGAAATGCTCCAAAGCTTCCGGATGGTGAGTCCGCTGCGGATTCAGGTGAAGGGCGATCACCGACAACGCCTGCGTCACACGTTTGTTGCCGTTGGCCAGCGCCGCTGCCTTTTCCAGACCCTGCCGATGATTCTCCGGATCTCCACTCATGCGTCGGAGAGAAGAAAAAGCCTCCGCGTTCGCGGATTCCGCAGATCTCATCACCTGCACGATTTCGTCGGTGTAAGGAATTCCCTGGGAAAGGTGTTGGTCGATGCGTTTCAGGAACTCCAGGTTGCAGCCCAGAGCTTTCGCCATGATCGCGGGAAACCTTCGTTTCTCCCAGCTAGGCCAGAAAATCCATGCCGCACCGAAGGCCAGCAAGCCTCCTGTTAGAGTCAAACCCATGCGCTCAAGCGTGAATGCCAGCGTCACCGGTTGATGCGCTTCGGTGAGCAGCACCACCATCAAAGTGATAAATACCACGGCCAGCCCGTAATTCCGTTTCAGGAAATAACCAAACAGCGCCATGGTCGTCCCCGCCGCGATCAGCACCACCACCAGCGGCGGATGAAGCCACAACAGACTGCTTGCGATCGCCCCGCCGATCAGGGTTCCCAGCACGCGCTGCGCGGCCTTTTCACGGGTCGCGCCGAAGTCCGGCTGCAGGACCACGAGAATGGTCAATGGCAGCCAGTAGCCATGCGACATCGGCATCCACTTGATCCACGCCACACTGACCAGGGTCAGCACCATCGCCCGCGCCGTATGCCTGACGAGCACCGGATCGATGCTCCTGCTGAAATTCAACGTCGCCGCCAGGGGTCGCAGTGTGAGTGTTTCGAGATCGAAAAGCTCCAGGGAAAAAGCGCCGCGTTCGCTGGAGCGGGACAGTGTGTTTTTCAAGGCCACCCGTACGATCGGAAGCTGGTCCTGCACTTGCTGAAGCAGGTTCACCACTTGAGCCCTCGCGACAGGATCGGAAATTTGCAGGGCCGCCTGCGATTTCGCCACGTCGAACAGATTTTCCAGACGTTTCACCCGCACCTCGAAGGCCGCCCAATGCGAAGGCTGCCGCGAAACCACCGCCAAGGCCACGGATCGCGCCGAGTTCGTCAGCGAATGCACCACCGGCAGAAGCGCCAGCTCGAACTGCCGGAACTCCGGCTTCGCAGCGTTGCTCTCCAGCGCCGTCCGCAGCGCGATCACCCGCATCCCCAACCTCGCCGCCGCGATATTCAGCAGCTCCACCTGCCGATGGAATCCACCGAGCCTCCGTTTTCTCGCGTTCAGCGACGCCTGCGTGCGATTCAGCGTCGCTCGCAACTCCACCTCCGCAAGCTCCGCTTCATGGCCCGGCGAGGTGAAATTTCCAGCCATCGCCGCCAGCAGATCGCCCAGAGCACTCCAGCTTTCCGCAGCGGTGCGACGCAACGGATGCTGCGGATGAAACGGCCACAGCAACACCTGCAACAACAGGCCGAAACCACTACCGATCGCCGTCGCCAACGTCGCCTGATCCTTTCCCGGACCTGTTTCCGCCAGCGTCACGAAAAACAGCAGTCCACTCGCCACCGCCAGCCCCGGTCCGTAGTCCGGACTCAAATGCCTCCAGCACCCACCCGCCGCAATCAGCAACGCGGTCGCGACCAATCCCCACGCCAGACTTTCCGCACCCAGCCCGCCGAGATAGGTCGAAGCGCAAAAAATCACCCCGACCGCCAGCAGCAGCCCCAGCCGCAACGAATAAGGCCCGCGCACATCCACCATCGCAATCGATTGCGCAGCGATGCACAGATGGATCGCCTCGAATTTCACCCAGCCCGCCGCCACCGCCACCAACGGCACCATGAAGGCCGTCGTCGCCCGCACCGCCCGGTTCAGGTCCGGACGCAATGACTCCCGTTCGAAAAACTCGCTCAAAAACGACCACCGCTTGCTCGCCACCATGATTGACTGGCAGGAATCTGGACCAGAATTCCCCTTTGTGGAGGGCAATTTCAGCGGGCGATTGATTTTCCCGCATATTCCGGCCTCAATTTCGCCATGGCCGAGTCCGACCTCTTTTCCTTTTCCCAATCCCCGAAAGCCGCTCCCGAAACACGGCTGCGTGATCTCCGGGCCACGATCCGCCATCACGACGAGCTTTATTACAATCAGGCCACGCCCGAAATCTCCGACGCGGAATACGACAAACTCTATCGAGAACTCGAAGAACTGGAAAAAAAGCATCCGGAATTTTCCGACCCGAACTCCCCCACCCAGCGCGTGGGCGGCCAACCGATCTCGGGTTTCGCGCAGATCCAGCACGTCATGCCCATGCTCAGCATCGATGACGTCTTCGAGCTGAAGGACGCGCCGGAACCCGCCGCCGAGCTCATCACCTTTTACCGCCGTCTTCAGAAAAACCTCGGCCGGGAAAACATCTCCGTCACCGTCGAACCGAAGATCGATGGCGTCGCCGTTTCCCTGCTCTACCGCGAGGGCAAACTCGCCTACGCCGCCACCCGGGGCGACGGCCTGCGCGGCGACGACATCACCCACAACGTCCGCACTATCCGCAGCGTGCCGCTGGAACTGAAAGGCAGGGATTTTTCTCCGAAAAGCCCGGCGGAGCAAACGCCCGAACCCCGCCCCGACGTTGACCTTGAAACCATCCTCCCTTATCTTCCCCTCCATGAACGCAGCGAATCAGGCCCAACAACTCGCGGATCGTCTTCGCAAAGCCCGTGCGAAAGCCTCAGAAGAAGGCTGGAAACTGACCTCTCAGCAAGTGATGGCGCAGATGTTCAAAAATGGATCCGACAGGAAGCCCAATCCATTCTTGAATGGGGAGCTGAAACTGGCCGCATCCTCGATCCTCAAAAATTCCTAGAGCTCGTTTCAAACTGGCCGGAGTTGGGCGGCCAATCCGAACACACGGTTTTTCATCTCGAAAAACTGGGGCGTGTGATCAAATTCACCCTTCCGCCTCATTTCGGAGCGCAAGGCAGCATCGGCTACCTTAAAAACATCGAAGCTTCTAACCATTTATTTGGGGATAGCATCCAATTCCACGGAATTCTCGAAACCGAGCAAGGTCCGGCTTTTGTGATTTCCCAGCCGTATGTGCATGGTACGGCACCCACCTTGGAAGAAGTTGCAGATTGGTTTCAAACAAGCGGCTATCGACTCACAGGTCACAACCGCTGGAAAAATGAGGGAACCGGCACGGAAATCGCCGATGCGCATGTGGGCAACCTCATCAAAACCTCCGACGGTGAATTGATTCCCATCGACCTCCAGGTCCTCTCCAGCGGGAATTTCCCAATCTCCGATCCCCAATCCTCAATCTCCTCACCCATCCCTTCCCTCCTCGAAGTGCGTGGAGAAATTTTCATGCCGAACGCCTCCTTCGCCGCGATGAACACGGAGCGCGATGAAGAAGGGCTGCCGACTTTCGCGAATCCCCGCAACGCCACCGCCGGCACACTGAAGCAGCTCGATCCGAAAATCGTCGCGAAACGCCCGCTCGCTTTCCTCGCCCACGGTCTCGGTGCCTACGACGGCCCGGAACTCGCGACCGAGCACGATTTCCACCGACTGTTGGATTCACTCGGCATCCCGCGCAATCAACCGGTCATCACCGCCGAAAACTCCGACGACCTGCTCGCCGCCGTTTCCCGCATCGATCAGGAACGTCACCAACTCGGCTACGGCACCGACGGCGCGGTCGTGAAAGTGTTGGACCACAACGAACGCCAGAAACTCGGCTACACCTCGCGCGCACCACGCTGGGCCGCCGCCTACAAATTTCTGCCGGAGCAAAAGGAAACCACCGTCGAAAACATCAGCATCCAGGTCGGCCGCACCGGAGTGCTCACCCCCGTCGCCGAGCTTGCGCCCGTGCTCGTTTCCGGCACCACCGTTTCCCGCGCCACCCTGCACAATCAGGACGAAATCACCAAAAAGGACGTTCGCATCGGCTCGAAGGTGCTCATCGAGAAGGCCGGTGAAATCATTCCCGCCGTCGTCAAGGTACTCTATCAGCCAGAAACCTCGCAGCCCTATTCCATTTTCGAGGCCGTCGGAGGAAAATGTCCGTCCTGCGGCGGCCCGATCTCGCAGGAAGAAGGATTCGTCGCCTGGCGCTGCACGAATTTCCAGTGCCCCGCGCAGGCCGTCACCCACATCAAACACTTCGCCGCACGCAAAGCGCTCGATCTTGACGGCCTCGGGGAAATCGTCGCCGACGCGTTAGTCCGCCACGGCCACGCCAGAACGCCGCTGGATCTATTCACCCTTCAGGAAAACGATCTCGCCAATCTCAACCTCGGCACCGCGGAAGCACCGCGCCGTTTCGGAGAAAAGAACGCCGCGAAAGTCATCGCCGCCCTCGAGCGCGCGCCCGGCCTTCCATTGCATCGTTGGCTTTTCGCCATGGGCATCCGCCAGCTTGGCGAATCCGCCGCGAAGGAACTTTCCCGCCTCCACCGGAACCTCAGCGATCTTCCACAATCCGAAATCCTCCACGAACTCCTGCGAGACACCCGCGCCGACGCGAAAAAGAAAAACGAAAAACTCATCCCCTACGCCATCACCGGCGATGTCGGCCCGGCGGTGGCCGAGAACCTGATTTCCTATTTCCAATCGGAAGGGGGTCGAGCGGCCCTCGAACGTTTGAAAACACTGGGGATCGATCCGGTTTCCGAAAACTATCTCCCCATCGCCGCGCAGGCCGATCTCTCGCAGCTTCCACTGGCGGGAAAAACCTTCGTCATCACCGGCACACTCAGCATCGACCGCGATGCGATGAAGCAGTTGATCGAAAGCAAAGGCGGCAAAGTCAGCGGCTCGGTTTCCGCCAAAACCAGCTACCTCGTCGCGGGAGAAGGCGGTGGCTCGAAACGCGAAAAGGCCGAGAAACTCGGCGTCACCATCCTGAACGAAGAGGAAATCCGGGCGATGATGGAAATCTGATTCGGTTAACCACAGAGATCACAAAAAACACAAATTCGTTTCATTTAGACCTATTGCCAAAATATTCAGCCGGAATTGGAGCACGGACTTCAGTCCGTTTGGCTTCGATGGCTGGATTCTTCGGGTCGGACTAAAGTCCGTGCTCCAATTTCCTCCAACACTTTAGGCAATTCTTTTTGGCAATAGGTCTATTTTGTGCCCTTTGTGCTCTCTGTGGTTCCAGAAACCTTGGCGGTTCAATAATCGGCGTTTGATAAAATGAAATGCCGCAGCGGGACTCCCCTCCCACTGCGGCTTCATCACCATGAATAGGGCAGGAAAGCTTCAGGCCTCCGCCAGACCGATGATCGGCTTGGGCAGCGGCTTTTCTTTCTTACGCAATGCACGGCGCATTTTTGTCAGCGCGGAATTCTGCAACTGACGGATCCTTTCGCGGGTCACGCCGAACTCACGTCCGACTTCCTCCAGCGTCATCGGCTTCTTGCCGTTGAGGCCGAAGCGTTCGTCGATGATCTTGCGTTCGCGGTCGTCGAGAACGGAAAGCAATCCATCGAGTTCGCCGTGGAGGTTTTTGTCGGAAAGCATGTCCAGCGGATTGGCGGCGCGTTCGTCGCCGATCACCTCGCCGAATTCGGTCGCTTCGCCTTCATTGATCGGCGCGTCGAGCGACGTGGGACGCTGGGATGCCTGCTTGAGCATCGCGAGCTTGCGGCGCGGCAGGCCGATTTCGTCGGCGAGTTCCTCGTCGGTAGGCTCGCGGCCGAGCGCTTCGGCGAGCATCGTGGAAATGCGGCGCATTTTGGCGATCTTATCCACCATGTGAACGGGCAGGCGGATCGTCTTCGACTGGTTCGCCAGCGAACGTTTGATCGATTGCTTGATCCACCACGCCGCATAAGTCGAAAGTTTGCCACCCTTCGCGGGGTCGAAGCGTTCCACCGCCTTCATCAGGCCGATGTTTCCTTCGGAAATCAGGTCCGTCACCGGCATGCCGTAGTTGGCGTAGTCCTGCGCGATTTTCACGACGAGGCGCAGGTTCGCACGGATCATCAGAGAACGGGCTTCGTTGTCCCCCTTTTTAATGCGCTCAGCGAGGGCGATTTCGTCCTCCACGGTGAGAAGAGGCGTTTTGGAAATCTCCCGCATGTAGAGCTTCAGGCTGCTGTCAGATTCGTAGGCCATAAGGAGTAAAATATGGGGTTATTCATTAAACGTTCCCGGCACCTGAATTATTCCATTTTTTTGAAAAATGATTTTCAATGTGCCGACAATGTTGTGACGCGGAGGAGACTTCTTCTCTGAAGCGACCTTGCGATGTCTCCCTGTCCAGCAGGCCTTATGCCTTCACGGATTTCATTTTAACTCGTTGAAAATGAGCATGAATGTTTTCAATCCTCTCAAAAGCATGTGCCAAATTGCCCCTTCGGGCGTGCAATGTGCCATTCTGGCGCACGAGAGTTCGACAAAAATGGCAACATCGCTCAGTTTCGGCCCGTGATCGAAGAAATTTACCCTTGGGCCAGAGCTTGCCTGTTTCAACTGGATGCCGAAACGGCTCACCACCTGAGCATGGCCGGCCTGCGGATCGCCGAAAAATCCGGCCTCCTGAAGCTGGCCATGCCCTCCGATGAATTCGCCGCTCCGGTGGAAATCATGGGCCTGAAATTTCCGAATCGCGTTGGCCTCGCCGCCGGTCTCGACAAGGAGGGCGACACCATCGACGCCCTCGGCCGCCTCGGCTTCGGATTCGTAGAAATCGGCACCATCACCCCGCGTCCGCAACCGGGAAATCCCAAGCCCCGTCTTTTCCGCCTCATCCCCCACGAAGCGATCATCAACCGCATGGGTTTCAACAACTCCGGCATCGATTCCGGTATCGCGAACGTCCGCAAATCGAAGAATTTCAACGGCGTCATCGGTTTCAACATCGGCAAAAACAAGGACACGCCGAACGAAAACGCCGCGGACGATTACCTCGCCTGCCTGCGCAAGGCCTACCCCGTCGCGGATTACATCGCCGTCAATCTCTCCTCGCCGAACACCCCCGGCCTGCGCGACCTGCAAGGAGCCGAGGCCAGCGCGCGATTGCTCGAAACCCTGAAAAAAGAGCAGGAAAAACTCTCCGCCGAGCACGGCAAGCACGTTCCTCTGCTCTTCAAAGTCGCGCCGGATCTCGACGAAACCCACATCCGCGACCTCGCCGGGGTTTTCAAAAACGGCGGTCTCGATGGCCTGATCGCCACCAATACCACGCTGGACCGTGAAGCCGTGAAATCCCATCCGCGCGCCAATGAAGCGGGCGGTCTTTCCGGCAAGCCGGTCCGCGAAAAAAGCACCGCCGTAATCCGGGCATTCTCCACCCACCTCGGCCCCTCCATCCCTATCATCGGCGTGGGCGGAATTTCCTCCTCCGAGGACGCGCGGGAAAAAATCGAAGCCGGGGCTTCCCTCGTGCAAATCTACACCTCCTTCATCTATCAAGGTCCTAAACTGGTCCGCGAGCTGGCCAAGGCTTTGTAGCCGGATTCCCGCCCGAAAAAACCGTTTCCAGTCTGGACACGCGCATTCCCTCACCGCACGGTTGCAGGGCATCCCGCACACCTATGATCGACCGTATTCTTGCCAAGCGCATCGTTCCCGTCATCGTTCTCGACAAAGTCGAATCCGCCGTCCCTCTCGCCGAAGCCCTGCTCGAAGGCGGGCTCGACATCATGGAAATCACCTTCCGCACCGCCGCCGCCCAGGGGTCCATCGAGCAAATCGCCGCTAAATTCCCCGAAA
Organism: Luteolibacter sp.; assembly: GCA_047606285.1. Lineage (GTDB taxonomy): Bacteria > Verrucomicrobiota > Verrucomicrobiia > Verrucomicrobiales > Akkermansiaceae > Luteolibacter. The sequence continues at coordinate 24,852 of JASGEP010000015.1, forward strand.
TCCTCGTCGGTGCCGGCACCCTGCTCACCGAAGACCAGGTGCAACGCGCCAAGGACGCCGGTTCCAAGTTCGGCCTCGCTCCCGGCTTCAATCCGCTCATCGTCGAAAAGGCAAAGTCCGTCGGCCTGCCATTCTCCCCGGGCGTCGCCACACCTTCCGAAATCGAGCAAGCCATGGCCCTCGGTTGCAATCTCCTCAAGTTCTTCCCGGCTGAAAACGCGGGTGGTGCCGCCATGCTCAAGGCATTCTCCGGCCCCTACGGCCACACCGACCTGAAATTCATCCCCACCGGCGGCATCAACTCCGCCAAGGTCGAAGGCTACCTCAAGCTCCCCATCGTCGCCGCCATCGGCGGTTCCTGGATGGTCGACAAGGCACTCGTCAACGAAGGCAAGTGGGCTGAAATCACCCGCCTCACCAAGGAAGCGCTGGAAGCAGCCGCCGCCATCTCCTGATCCCTCCTTTTCCGCCCGGGGACGCCCTCTCCCGTCCCCGGGCCACTTCTCCCCTTTTTGACGGAAATTTTCCGCCCCCGTGCGAGACAAGATTGGACGAGCCGTCTTGTTTCGCCAATCCTCGGCCAGCCATGCGTTTCACCGGCACTTATACCGCTCTCATCACACCGTTCCGCGACGGAGCGATCGACGTTTCCGCCTTCCGGGCGCTGATCGAACGCCAGATCGCCGCGGGCATCACCGGCATCGTGCCCGTCGGCACCACCGGAGAATCCCCCACGCTCGATACCGAAGAACACATCGAAGTCATCCGCCTCGCCGTGGAATTCGCCGCCGGTCGTTGTGAAGTCGTCGCTGGCACCGGCGCCAACTCCACCCAGGAAGCCATCGAGCTCACCCAGGCCGCCGAAAAAGCCGGTGCCACCTCCTCCCTTCAGGTCTGCCCCTATTACAACAAGCCCTCGCAGGAAGGACTTTACCTCCATTTCAAAACCATCGCCGCGGCTACCAGCCTGCCGATCATGCTCTACAGCATCCCCGGCCGCTCCAGCATCGAGATCGCCCCGGAAACCGCCGCCCGCCTCGCTGCGGACTGCCCGAACATCGTCGCCATCAAGGAAGCCGGAGGCTCGGTCGATCGCGTCAACCAACTGGTGCAGGCCCTGCCCGAAGGCTTCGGCATCCTCAGCGGTGACGATCCACTCACCCTGCCCTTCATCGCAGCCGGTGCCAACGGGCTCGTTTCCGTCGCCTCCAACCTCATCCCCGAAGTCATCGTCCGGCTCGTCACCGCCTGCAACGAAGGCCGTTTCTCCGAAGCGCTCAAGCTTCAGAAAAAATACTACCCGCTCATGCGCGGCCTGATGTCACTCGATGTGAATCCGGTGCCGATCAAAACCGCCGTCGCTCTGCAAGGCCACTGCTCCGACGAGCTGCGCCTGCCGCTCGCCCCGCTCAGCGCCTCCGGCCGCGACGCCCTCACGAGCCTGCTCACCTCATACAATCTCCTCTAAACCATCCATTCCATGTCCTCACCTAAACTCTTCAACCCGGGCCCGATCGACGTCTCCAAGGAAACCTACGCGGCGATGAGCCGCACCATGATCGGCCACCGCGGTGCGGAATTCGAGGCCCTCTACGCCTCCCTCCAACCCGGCCTCCAGGAAATTTTCGGCACCAAGCGCCCGGTCTTCACCTCCACCTCCTCCGCCTGGGGTGTGATGGAAGGCGCGCTGCGCAACCTCGTCCGTGAAAAAGTGCTCTGCCTCTGCTGCGGCGCCTTCTCCGACAAGTGGTTCGACGTCGCAAAGAAAATGGGCTACGCCGCCGCCAAGCTCCAGGTCGAGTGGGGTGAAGCCATCGATCCCGAAGCCGTACGCGCCAAGCTCGAAGAAGGCGGGTTCGACACCGTGACCTTCATCCACTCCGAAACCTCCACCGGCGTGCTCAACGACCTCGCAGGCGTCGCCAAAGTGGTGAAATCCTTCCCGGACACCATTCTCATCGTCGATACCGTTTCCTCGCTCTCCACCGTCCCCGTGGACATGGACGCGAACCAGATCGACGTCATGCTCGCCGGTGTGCAGAAGGCCCTCGCGCTTCCTCCCGGCCTCGCCGTCTTCGCCGTCTCCGACGCCGCGCTCGAACGTGCCAAAGCGACCCCGAACCGCGGTTACTACTTCGATTTCCTCGAATTCGAGAAAAACGCCGCCGTCAACAACACCCCCTCCACCCCGGCCATCTCCATTCTCTTCGGCCTCCAGTACATCCTCGGCGAAATCTCCAAGGAGGGCTTCGCCAACCGTATCCAGCGCCACGCGAAGACCAACGCGATGATCCACGCATGGGGTGCCAAGCACGGCTTCGAGCACTTCGCCCCCGAAGGCCGCCGCTCCACCGCTCTCACCTGCTTCAAGACCCCGGAAGGATTCGACCTCTCCGGCTTCATCAAGGCACTGAAGGCGAAATACAACTTCCTCATCAACGGCGGTTACGGAAAAGTGAAAGGCAAGACCTTCCGCATCTCCAACATGGGCAACGAAACCGAAGCCACCATGCAGGAACTCATCGACGCGATGGATGACATCCTCGCTTCCATGAAGTAATCCTCTCTCCATTCACCGAAAACGGCGACCTCACTCCGGGGTCGTCGTTTTTTTATAACATTTTTCGCATCCGGTGATTTCGGTTTCACCATAATCTCGCGCAGATCCTCAGAGGCGATTGGAAAGGAAAGCACGAGACCCATTGCCAAAATATTTTTCCAGAATTGGAGCACGGACTTCAGTCCGTTTGGCTTCGGTGGCTGGATTTTCCGGGTCGGACTAAAGTCCGTGTTCCAATTTTTCCAACGGTTCCGGCAATTACTTTTGGCAAAATTTCTATGTTATTTCCCAACATTTTCGGAGACAAAGCAGCTGGACTTGTCCTTCGACTTTCCAGATGATCTCAATGTTAGCCACAAATCCATGAACGATACGAATCCATATTCCTCACCACAGGCAAATCCCTCCATAAACTTCTCTGGATCGGATCAATTTCGAGATCTGGATTTCAAGCAACTCAAAAAACTGTACCACAGATCATCGAATATTAACGTAATCACATTCCTGTTATCCATAGCTTTGATCGCTTCGGCGTTCGCATCTATCATGCCCGATATTGGAGAAGAAATTCCGCGAGTCGCTTTCATAGGGATGACGATTTTTTATGCTTTGGCGGTGGCCGGGCTATTTAGAAGAACATCCTGGGGACGCATTCTCGGAATTGTTGTGTGCATCATGTCTTTATTAAGCATCCCGATCGGGACACTGATCGGAGCATTTGGATTGTTTGCCTTTTTTGGAGCTCCGCAACTCTTTGGCACTGATCGAGTCACCCATAAGGAATTAAAATCCGAGTTCAAGTTACGGAAAGCCAATCTGAAGAAAGGCTAATCATCGAATACCGCATTCGAGCGACTGACCCTTGGCGTTCTATCCATATGAAAACACCCATCTTTCTCTTTTTCATGCTCTTGCTCGGCTCGAATGCCCAGGAACAGGCTTCATGCAGCCCGCTTGTTGCCGGACAAGTAAAGGCATGGGAGACGGCCGCCAAAAGCACAGGCCAGACCCGCTCCATAAGATGGGGTATCGATGCGACCACGATGAACGAAGAGCGCATCGTGCTAAATACCGACGGTTCCGTGAGAGGGCGAGTGATTACCACCTACAAAGGCGGTAAACAGCATATGGTATTGGCCTATCGAGGAGCGACTGAAGCTTGGTTTGTCGAACTGTGGACGTGGAAGAACGATGGCAGCTACACCGTGGAAACCCGAAAGACCAACGGTGAACTTATCGTCAAAACCACTGTTCCTGCTGACAAAAACGAGGTTGTGAAAATGGAGGATACCAACGGCCATACGATCTCGCCGGAATTCGAAAAACGTTTCGCAAAAGAAATCGCTGACACGCTGTTCTGATTGATAATTCCTTCCGAGGAGCCGCACTCCACACCTACCCCTGCAACAAAGACTGTGCGCCGTCGATGTAGATTTCCGTTCCGCTGATATGGCTGGAGGCGTCCGACAGCAGAAATCCGATGAGCTGTGCGACATCCTTTGCGTCCCCGGGTTTTCCCTGAGTCAGGGGCACATCGCCTTCCGGGAACTCGACGGGCAGGTGCAGTTCCTCAACGCTCCGCCGCTCGGTGGAATCGTCGATGTTCGTTTCAATCGCACCCGGGCACACCACATTCACGCGAATACGATCTTTCGCCAGTTCCAGCGCGATCATTTTCGCGAAAGCGACCTGCCCGGCCTTCGAGCAGGCATAGGCGGTGGCTCCCGAATTACTGAAGATGCGATTCCCGTTCACCGAGGAAACGATGACAACGGAACCTCCATGCGGCTTCAGCAGAGGCAACAGCATCTTCACGGTTAGAAAGGTCCCTCGCAGGTTGATCGCCATCGTCTCGTCCCACTCGTGGACTTCCAGTTCGGAAAGCGGGGCCCAGACGCCATTGACGCCGGCATTCGCCACCACGCCATCGATTTGCGGCCAATGAAGGGAGATCCCCTCGTAGCAGGCGATCATTTCGATTTCGCTGGAAATATCGGCGGCGATGACGAGATGCCCCGCGCTCTCTCCGCCGATGTCCTGAAACACCTCGCGCAATTCATCCTCCGTCCGGCCCACCAACGCGATCCGCGCGCCTTGCTCCGCCAAATGATAAGCCGAAGCCCGGCCGATGCCGGAACCCGCTCCGGTGACTAAAACACGTTTCCCTTTCATTACGGTATTCCTGTTATTCTTCCCAGCGATCCCGCCATTTCGCCCACCCATCCGGCGTCACGAGACGACGGCGCACCGTCCGACATTCCCGCAACGGTGCGGTGTCGGGATTCGCCGAAAAAATCACGAACTTGTAGCCGATGGCCGTCCCCGCGCTTTCATCGAAGGGGATTTCACCAAACCACGTATTCGAGTTCACGCATTCGAGGCCATAGGCCTTCGTCAGATCCCATTCGCCGAGTTCGGGGCAATCTCCGATCACCGCCAAAGTGTCTCCCGGCTGGGTCGGCGCTCCATTCACCTGCAAGCGGATCACGGCCTTGCCTTTGACCGGTTTCCCCCGCTTCGAGAGCACCAATGTTTCATTTTCCTCCAGCGCGACCGTGCAGGACTGATCTTTCACCTCCACGTTTTTGCCGCTGAGCAGGCATTCGTGCACGCCATCGGGAAACTCGACGTGCTCCACCGTCAGCTCGCATGCCGGTCCTTTGTTGCAAAAAACGAGGCAGAGGGAATCCCGGTAGCGGCGGAGAAACACGTAGCTTTGCTCATCCACCCACTTCGGCCATTGGCCGCCGAGCTGGACCGCGGCATTGCGCTTCCGCTCCTTCGCCAGAATCCCGATGACGCGCGTGGCTTCGGTTTCTTCCCAGTTCACCATCATCGGCCGGTTGTAGGGATCCCCTCCACCGTCCAGATCATCGTGCAGGTATTGCTCGCATCCATAATACAGGCACGGCACGCCGCGGCTGCATAGCAGCAGGACCAATGCGAGGTTCATCCCCTGATCCGTGACACCCAGCGATTGCAGCCGGGGCATGTCATGGTTTTCGAAAAACGTCACCAGCTCGGTGGAACATGCGTAATTGCCATCCAGGTCCAGAATTTCCTGCAAAGCGTGAAATCCCTTTTCGTCCTCACCGCTCAGGCAACCGCGCACCGCCTGACAGTAGCCGAAATCCAGAATGCTCATGCCGGATTTGTTAGCAAAGGTCGTGGATGCGGGGTTCTCCGGATGGCTGTAAATCCACTCGCCGAACCGGAACAAATTCGGATTCGCAACGCTCATGTCCGCGCAAAATTCCTGCCAGAACCACAGGGGCATGTGCTTCACGGTATCCACCCGGATCGCGTCGATCCCTTTGCCCATCCATAGCTTGATCGCTTCCTTGATGTAATTTCGATAGAGAATATTGTTCTCGTTGAATGTCGCGAGTCCCGCCAGTTCACAGTTCTGAACCTGCCATTCGTCGTTCCAATCGGTGGTCTCCCCGTAGTGGTGGTACCAGTGATCGACGTCGTTGTCGAAGTCCGCGACAAGTTCGCCATCGTCGTAAAGTTTCCCCTTCCCGTTCGCCGTTTGGGGCGAGCTGTGATTGCAGACGATATCGAGCACGAATTTCATCCGGCGCGCGTGCATTTTCTCCAGCAACTTGTCGAAAACGGTATCGTCCCGGGTGAAGAGGCGCTTTTCAGAAGGATCGTTCACCCAGCGGGCGTTGATGCGCTTGAAATCGCTGGTCCAGTAACCATGGATCGGCGCGCGCGGCGTATCGCCGGTCGTCATCGATTCCACCTGTTCGAACAAAGGAGTCGTCCAGATCGCGGAGACTCCGAACGATTCGAGATACGGCAGTTTCTCCAGCACGCCCTGCAAATCCCCGCCCCAGTATTTGTTCCAGTCCGTGTGGGACTCATCGAACATCGCATCCTCTTCCCGACTCTTCTCCGCATTGCCGACCGCGAAGCGATCCAGCACCAGAAAGTAAATCGTTTCGGAACGGAACTCGACATCGGATCCGGCGATCACGCCCAGGTCCACCGCATCGGAATGATCTGTGTTTTCCATACAATCGTGGCGCTTTTATTCGCAGGATCAGCACCAGATTCAGCACCGTCGCAAATCCTTGGTAGAAGAGGAAAACGGAATCGCCATCGTTATCACCCGCCTGCATCCCGCAATCTCCGCCCTCCGGAAACCGTGCATTCTGCCCAAACAGGTCTCATCCATCGACCGGTTTTCATTGAAACTCAGCCCATGGCAAATGGAACGGCTCCTGCACCTCCGGAACCGAACAACCCACCACAACCATGCCACAAGGAGACAAATCCAGCTATACCGACAAACAGAAGCGCAAAGCGAAACACATCGAGGAAAGCTACGAAAAACGCGGAGTTTCCGAAAAAGAAGCGGAAAAACGCGCCTGGGCCACCGTCAACAAACAGGACGGCGGCGGTAAAAAATCCGGAAGCGGCAGGAAAAAGTGAATGACAAACGACGGACTAACAATTTTCATAGAACCACAAAGAACGCAGAGATCACAAAGCTTACTTCCTTCTTCTCGACCTTTGTAAAATAGAGTGACGAACCGAGCCTGCACGGAATGGACTCGTGTTTTAGGAAAAGCACCGCGAATCCAGCAAATCAGGCGAATTTTTTCAGACGGCGCATTGCCAAAATATTTTGCCGGAATTGGAGCACGGACTTCAGTCCGTTTGGCTTCGATGGCTGGATTCTTTGGGGCGGACTGAAGTCCGTGCTCCAATTTTTCCAACGGTTTCGGCAATTCCTTTTGGCAATGGGTCTATTCGCTGGATTCGTAAGATTCGGGGTGCCGCTTCATTTTCACCCTATTTTTCAGACCTCAATCGCTATAAGAAAATTTTGTGTTTTTTGTGCTCTCTGTGGTTCAAAAAATTCACCGAAGCTCGACATCTATTTCCCGGACTGTCTCCCGACCACCCAAAGCAATAACCCTCCTATCACCAATCCCCCGCTGACGATTCCCCAGAACATGGATTGGATGAATTGCGGCAAATCGACATTCATCCCGAAAAGACCTCCCAACGCGACGAGCGGCAGGAAAAAACCGGCGAGGAGATTGAGCCGGTAAGCGATACGATTCAACCGGGCGCTTGCCTGGTTCTGCTTCTCGGCATTTTCCGCCTGCCAGAATTCCAGCGTGAGACGGGCATCGTTGTACAGAAGCTCCGCGGCACGCTCGATTTCACGGGCCCGGTCGCGGAGATTGAGAATCCGGCGGTCATCCGTATCGATCGCCAACGCCTGCTCCAATGCCTGCACCAGATGCCGGCTGGATCTCATCAGAGGCCCCGCATGGCGAAGAATGGCGAAAACCTCGGCGGCCTGTATCCGCTTCATCGATGACCCCTTCATGGGCATCGATCGCCTCAGCGTAGCGTTCGAGCAGATTCCCGAGCTGTCCGAGGCCCTTGCCGCCTTTTTGCTCCCACTCGCCATCAGCCCGCTTCCAGAAAAAGAGCGCGTTGCGTTCCGGCACTCCCGCGCGTGGCACATCGTGGACTACCAATAGCAACTCCCCGTTTCCATCCACACACCGTTGGTGCCCGGGTCGGGAGCCGAGTTGCTCCAGGATTTCGGGTTCCACTTGAAAATTCGCGGGCAGTTCCAAGGATTCCAACGGAGCGGACATGACCTCATGCTATGCGAATCCATCCCGCTGGCAATAAGGCGGATTCCGTTTTTCGTGGCGACCCGATCAACCGTCCCCGGCAATCAAAAAGCCGCCTCCCTTCGCGGAAGACGGCTTTTGAAAGAGATTCCTGAAAAAGGCCTCTCAAGCGGCAACTCAAGGAGTCGGCACCTGGGAGATCGTCTTGAGGATCCGGGAAGCGATCTGATAGGGATCGCCCTGGGAGTTCGGACGGCGGTCTTCGAGGTAGCCCTGATACTTGCCGTCCTTGACGAAGCCGTGCGGGACGCGGACAGAAGCGCCGCGGTCCGCCACTCCGTAGGAGAACTTGTCGATGGATTGGGTCTCGTGAAGACCGGTGAGGCGGAGGTGGTTGTCCGGACCGTAAACGGCGATGTGCTCTTCGGCGTATTTGCCGAACTCGGCCATGAGAGCCTCGAAGTATTCCTTGCCGCCCTTGGTGCGCAGATACTCGGTGGAGAAGTTCGCGTGCATGCCGGAACCGTTCCAGTCGCCACGGAGAGGTTTGCAATGGAACTCCACGTCCACGCCGTATTTTTCGCACAGACGGATCAGGAGGTAGCGGGCCACCCACACTTCATCGGCGGCTTTCTTGGAGCCTTTGCCGAAAATCTGGAATTCCCATTGGCCCTTGGCCACTTCGCCGTTGATGCCTTCGTGGTTGATGCCGGCATCGAGACAGAGATCGAGGTGCTCCTCGACGATCTGGCGAGCGATGTCGCCGACGTTTTTGTAGCCGACGCCGCAATAGTACGGCCCCTGCGGTCCCGGAAAACCGTCCACCGGGAAACCGAGCGGGCGACCGTCCTGGTAAAGGAAATACTCCTGTTCGAAACCGAACCATGCACCCGGATCGTCAAGGATCGTGGCGCGGGCATTGGAAGGATGCGGAGTGACGCCATCCGGCATCATGACTTCGCACATCACGATCGCACCATTGCGACGGGTGGCATCCGGGAAAACGGCGACCGGTTTCAGGACGCAGTCCGAGCTACGGCCTTCCGCCTGCTGGGTGGAACTGCCATCGAATCCCCACAGAGGAAGTTGTTCGAGGGTTGGAAAGCTGTCGAATTCCTTGATCTGGGTCTTGCCGCGCAGGTTTGGCACCGGGGTGTAGCCGTCGAGCCAGATGTATTCCAATTTGTATTTGGCCATATTGGTCTAGTTTCTCTTGTTCTGTGGTTAGCGATGGATGGTTGCAGGAGGGCGTGAACCCAAGGCGACGGCTACGTTTCACCGTCGATCGGGCCGCTTCCGGCACCGCCGATAAAGCAGCAGGCGTGCCAGAAACGAGCGTTTTATTGATCCGATATTGTGGCTGTTGATGGCTCACCTACCGCGATGACGATCAGCGTTGTATCGTCGATTCCCGAGTTGTCGATTGCTCGTTTCAGGAGAGTTTCGACAAGGGCTTCCGTTTCCTCCCCCGCGAGGGCCAGACCTTCGGACAAATGCCGTTCCCACAGGCCGTCGATGAGTCCGTCCGTACAAAGCAGGAAGCAATCTCCGGGCTGGTAATCCACCGCCGCGAAATGCGGAAACACCTGCGGATAACCACCGCCGATCACCTCGAAAAGCGCCGACCGGCGCGGGTGGGAGCGGTATTCGATTTCGGTGATTTGCCCGCGTTTCCACATCCCCCAGGCGGAAGTGTGATCCTTGGAAAGCTGTTCCAGTTTGCCGTTCCTCCGACGATAAATCCGGGAATCCCCGACGTTGGCGATGTAGAGATTTTCCGGGGTGAACCACGCCAGAGCCAGCGTCGCGGCCATGCCTTTTTTCTCCTGACAATCAGTCGCGGCGGTATTGATGTCCGCGTGAACGCTGCGGATCGCCTCGCCGAGGTGATTCAGGTAATCGGGATAAAATCCGGCCGCGGCGGACTTGAAGGTCTCCGGAATGATCTCGCTCATCCTCCGCAGCAGCATCGCGGACGCCAGATCACCGGCATTCCCCCCGCCCATCCCGTCCGAAACGGCGAAAACCAGGTCCTCCTGATTCAGCGAGCGGGCTCCCTGGGCATCCAGCGTGCGGGCTCCCTCCTGGTTCGATGAAAAAACGATCAGGGAATCGTCGTTCCGGGGCTTCCGGGAACCGCTGTGAGTGCGGGCGGACCAGTGGAGGAGCGCGGCGGGTGACACGGAGAGAAAAATGGGTTTTCAGGCTTCCGGTTTTTCCGGGAATGGCAGGATTTCAGCAAGCTCGAAATCGATGATGCAGAACCGCCCCAGTTTGTCCGAGTAAGTGATATTGCGGGGTTCCGCATCCAGATGGCGAATTCCGTAATCCTTTTCCAGCTCGGCGAAAAGCGAGTCCGCCTTGGACTTGGAAAGCTGGGGTGCCGGACGGCCGCAGTTGGTGGAAACGAAGTAAAATTCCTCCGGATGCTCCTCCAGCAGCTTCGGAACGTAAGGGCAGCCCCTCTCTTCCAGCACCTTCAGCACCGCCACCTCCGTGGCATAGCGCTCGGCGGCACCGGTTCCCTGCAGGCGTTTGTGAACGTTTCCGTAAAAATCGATCCGCACCTGGGAACGGAGGCCGTCTTTGAGAGGTTCGATGGACATGATGGACTTGCTTCTTCGCGCGGACTATTGCCCGCCTTCCCTCCCCCTGTCACGTCTTTGGGCCGCGCACGGGGAGAATTTTCCGTGAATTGCCCGTTGCCAGTCCTCGAAACCACGGTTATCAGCGGGCATGTCAACTGTAGCCGAAGGCTCCGCCATCCTCGAAAAAACCCGGGAACTCTGCGCGCAAATCGCCGCCGACCCGACCTTCATCAAGCTTCAAGCCGACGTCGAACGCTTCCTCAAGGACGACTCCGCCCGGCTTCAATACCAGAGCGTCCACGAACGCGGCGAAGAACTCCACCACAAGCAACACGCCGGAGTGGAACTCAGCAAATCCGAGATCGCCGACTTCGAAGCCGCCCGCGACGCTCTCTTCAAAAACGAAATCGCCACCGACTTCCTGAAAGCCCAGCGCGAACTCGAAGGACTCCAACAGGAAATCGGCAAATACGTCAGCACCACCATTGAGCTGGGCCGCGTCCCCACCGAAGAAGAAATGGCCCAGGCCGGCGGCGGCGGTTGCTGCGGCGGCCACGACGGCGGCGGCTGCGGTTGCCACTGATTTTCAACTCGAATCATTTCACAAAAACGCCCGATCCTTTTACGGACCGGGCGTTTTTTGGTTTCAAAGATGAGCCGGTGTGAACACCGGCGCTCCCTCACTCTTTGACGAAAGCGAGGTCTTCCAGGGTGATCTCCACCAATTCGCGGAGCTCGTTTTGCAGGGTTTCCAGACCCGCGAGCTCCTCGTCGGAAGCCTGATGCACCTGCGTAATCGGCTTGGCTTCGAACGAATTCACCCACTCGACGAGCGGCAGTTCGAACGCCTTTCGGGCGCGCTCTTCCGCTTCTTCGCGCAACGATTCCGGGATGTAATTCAGGTTCAGGAACACCACGGGGCGCACCGGAACGTTTTCGGCCGGGCTGGCCTCCAGCGTGACGGTGGTTTCACCGCTGTTCGCATCGTAATCCACCTGCACGACCCGGGCGGTGGGCGCGTAATCGGGATGGGAATTCCGGACGTCTTTTTCGAGTTCGATCGATTCGCCGATGGTCGGGAATTTTTCGACGGACTGCGTCCAGGCGGACAGACGGGACTGACCGTCTTTCAACTGGAAGGTGATGGAAGTTTGGGATGATGAAGAATTCATAATGATGGCAATGTTCTTTGTTAGTGTGCCAATGTTTTTCCGGAAGTCACCGGAAAGGGTTTGGGTTGAAAAGCAGGTCGAGCAGCGCATCTCCGGGCCGGAGCCTCGTCAGCGCTGTCGTGAGCCTTTGGCTCTTCCACCCTCCTGAAAAAACGGCGTGGGTGGAAACCTTTTCCTTTGCCGCAGGCGATTCCAGGAACGCATTCCCGCCGGAACCAGCCCGCTCTACTCGCGGAAAGCCGCAAGACGATGGCCCCACCAACCCCGGCCTGCACCTGTCGGAACCCGACAGAAGTGGAAGGAGGATTGGAGAAGGAAACGGATCATCGTCTCAAACGGATGAAGCGGACCCGCGAAATGTCAAATGCCTTTCCCCTCCCCCTGCCGGGATCGCATGGCGATGAGGGACTTAGATTTCGAAAAAAATTTCACCCTTCCCGCGCTTCCTCCGTCTCTTTCCGGCCTCCCAGCCCGAACCACCACAGCCACACCATCGCCAGCAGCACCGCCGCCAGTCCCACATGCACGACCTGCACCCATGCGTAAATATGCACCTGCGCCATAATCAGCCCGAGGACCATCTGCGCCAGCACGATCCCCAACGCGGTTTTTTCCACCACCGTCGGCCCGCCTGCCCGATGGCGGCGGCTCACCTGATAGGCCCATACCGCCACCCCCAGCACCGCCCAGGAAAAACTCCGGTGCGCGATGTACACCCACGTATGCTCCAGCTCCGCGAGCCATTCCGCACGCGGAGCATTGATGTGGGACTTGGCCAGTTCATCGGTGATTTCGCGAATCTGCGACCCCAGAATCCCCTCCGCCACAATGGTGAGCAGAAATACGAAAACCACCCGGCGGGCCAGCGTCCGCTTGCCGTCCGCCATTTTCATCCGCCACGGCGTGTCCGTCCCACGGTTCGCGCAATACACCAGCAGCCCAAGCAGCCCCATGGCCAGCGCCAGGTGAGTCGTCAAAACCCCCGGCTTCAACCCGCTGTAAACCACCTTCGCACCCATCCACGCATTCAGCAGCACGATGAACAGCGAGGCGAACGCCATCCAGAACACCAGCGGCCGCTTCCTTCTCTGCCAGAACGCCGCGATGAACGTGGCCAAGGAAAAAAAGCCGACCGGCAGACTGCTGAGCCGGTTGAAATATTCCGTCCACACATGGCGCGGATTGAATTCCCTTTTCAACGATTCCACCGAAATCGTCTCCGGATCCCGTCCCATCCGCTCGGCCTTCGCCTTGAAACGCTCGATCGGCAGCTTGTCGAAATCCACCTCCTCCACCGTCGTCGGAGGAATCCAGCATCCCCAGCACGTCGGCCAATCCGGACAGCCCATCCCCGCCCCGGTCACCCGCACCACCGCTCCCACGAACATCAGGAAAAGCACGGAAATCAGGGCCGCTGTGGCCAGTTTTTGGAAGCGCTGCATCGGCATGCCGCACGATGCCGGAGGCGCACGAGCGCTTGGAAGGGAAAAAATGTCGCAAAAACCTCGGAGCGCTACATTTTTACTGATGCAACTCACTTGCAAAGAATCATCGCTTGCGACAAGGTGCGCCCGTGCGCGGCTCACCCCTGATTCGATTTTTTCTGCTTTCCCTCCTGTTGATCGCGGCGGGCATCGGATTGCAACGCCTCACCCGCGTGAGAGAACCCCTGCCGCAACCCTCGGCACCCACCGCTGAACGAGGAACGGCGAAAACCCTGTCCGTTCCCTACCGCCTCCAGCTTTCCTCCACCGCTTCATCCGTCGAACTCTCCAGCGGTGATTTCAAAACCTCCGCCCTCACCGGCTCCCTCCCGCTGGATGCCGAACACCCTCAGATTTTCCTCACCGTGAAATGGCAGGCTCCACCCACCACCGGAGAACTGCGCTTCGCCAAACTCACGCTCGAACCCGCCGGACGTTCCACCCTCACCCACACCTTCGACGCCAGCGGCGACATCGACGACGTGTTCGAACCCACCCTTTCCTCTTCCGGCCAATGACCGAAGACCACCACGACTGCTGCGCCCATCACAGCCACCACCACGAGCTGGTGATCGAAAACCTCTCCGCGCGCTACCGCGAAACCACGGCGCTCGACCGCATTTCCTTCGCCACCTCCTGCGGCAACCGCGTCGCACTCATCGGTCCGAACGGCGCCGGCAAGAGCACCCTGCTCAAAGCCATCGCCGGACTGGTCCCCCACCGCTCTGGAGACATCCTCTGGCGCGGCACCACCGTCCGCAAATGGTCGCGGGAATTCGCCTACCTCCCCCAACGCGAGGAAGTGGACTGGTCGTTCCCCATCACCGTTCGCGGCCTCGTCGAAATGGGGCGTTACCCCCAAACCGGCTGGTGGCGGAAATTTTCCCCTGCCGACGCCCAAGCCGTCGATTTCGCCCTTGAAGCGCTCGCCCTGCAGGACCTGCAACACCGCCAGATCCGCGAGCTTTCCGGCGGCCAGCAACAACGCGCCTTCCTCGCCCGCGCCATCGCTCAGGAAGCCCACGTCCTGCTGCTCGACGAACCCTTCACCGGCCTCGACCGCAACGCCTCCATGCTGCTCGGCGAGCTGCTCAATCGCCTCGCCCACGAAGGACGGCTCGTCATCGCCTCCCACCACGACCTGAACACCGTCCCCGCCCTGTTCGACGAAGCGCTGGTCATCGCCACCCGGCAAATCGCCTTCGGCCCCGTCCGGGAAATCCTCAGCGAGGAACTCATCCGTAAAACCTTCGCCGCATGATCCAGGAACTGCTCGCCAATCCCTTCTACCAGCGCGCGCTGGTCACCGCCGGATTCATCGGCTTCGCCAACGGCTTCTTCAGCGGCTTCGTGGTGCTCCGCCGCAACGCCCTGTCCGTTTCCGCCCTTTCGCACACCATGCTGCCCGGCATCGCACTGGGCATCTTCCTGACCGGCGCGCTGAGCCAATGGAACGCCTTTCTCGGAGCGCTTTTCGCCGCCCTGCTCGTCGGCCTCGGCTCCGTCGCCGTTTCCCGGGGAAACCGGGTGAGCCAAGGCACCGCGCTCGCCGTCCTCTACACCGCCGCCTTCGCCGCCGGTCTCGCCCTCCTGCCGAAACTCGATACCCGGCAGGAACTCGAACACTGGCTCTTCGGCGACATCATCGCCGTCGGCAACGCGGACATCTGGGTCGCCTTCGGCATCGGGACCGTCACCCTACTCGTCACCAATCTGCTGATGCGTCCCATCCTGCTCACCCTCTTCGAACCCAACGTCGCCGCCGCCCAGGGAGTGCCCGTGAGTTTCATCCAATACCTCGTCTTCGGGCTGCTCGTACTCTCACTCGTCTCTTCCCTGCAAGCCGTCGGCTGCGTCCTTTCCGTCGGCCTCCTCGTCACTCCCGCCGCCACGGTTTCCCTGCTCACCGACCGCACCTCCGCCCTGTTCTGGGGTGGCGGCCTGGTCGGTGGCCTCGGCTCGCTCATCGCCGTGCTGATTTCCGCCCCCCTCGGGATTTCTCCCGGCCCCGCGATCGTGATCGTCCTCGGCCTCCTCTTCATCCTCGCCTACATCTTCAGCCCGAAATACGGCGTTCTCGCGGAGGCGCGGCGTTGAGAACCTACTGGCCTTCGGCATCACTGCCCCTTACAACCCCATCGATGAAAAACGCATGGCTACTTTTGTCGATACTGCTGGTTTTATCGGGATGCCGCTCTGAACCGGCTGGCAGTGCTGTGCTGAATGTAGGGAGAGCCCGAAACATTTTCGTTCTCATCTCCGACTACTCCGATGCTCACGGCAAAATGCCGCCTCATTTATACGTGCTCCACACGATAACTCCGAATCGCCCCTCATCGGAAAGTTTCACGTGCTTAAGCCACGATAAAAAAGCCAAGGCCGACTTTCTCTATTTCGCCTCATCTCTGAAATTGGACCAACTTCCTTCCGAAGCCATCGTTCTCGCCAGCCCTTTTCCCGCGACCTCCAAGCAAGGTCGTTACGTCTTGAGAGCAAGTGGCCGCAGTGAGTTTCTATCTGAAAATGAGTTCCATCAGGCCATGGTCAAACGTATCCTACGAGAAAACCCGTGAGATTTTTGATTCTTTCCCGCCAGATAACTCCGTTTTCGCCGATGTTCACCGATTGCGAATCTTCTGCGACACCTGATCGATCATGAGCTGGATTTCCCGATTTGCCTTGCTTCGCTCTTCCTGAAGCACCGGCAGGCTGGCGGCGGTGCCGATTTCTCCCAACATGCGGGTCGCCGAAACCTGGGCCCGGACATTCAAAGAGGAATAGTCGGCCAACAGCGCCGGTTCGATGCTTTCTCCCATTTCCTGATAGGCCGCTTCCCAGTTCACCGGATCCCGTTTCCACAATTCGTGCAGAATCGGGAGCACCCGGACAATTTTCCCTTTCGAAATCAACCGCACCAATTCGACGGGGATCGATTTGTGCTCGCGATGAAGCCGCTCCAGCACCCGGGCGGCCGCTTCCGCCGTTTCCGGGACGGAATCCGCCCACACATCCAACGCCCGGCTGAGATCCTCGAGAAAGGACACAGCCGGATCTTCCAGAAGCTGATTCATCCGGCGGGATATATCCGGCCGATACACCTTCGGCTCCGCTGTCGAGAGTCGTTTGACAGCCCGCTGGATGCGCCCGAAATCGACCGAATACAGCTCCCTTTTGTTCAATTCGTAAAACGCCGGATTGTCCCGGTCGGTCAGCTTCTCTTGCGGACCTTCGAGAAATCTCTCGTTATCCACCTTCACCTCGACCACACCGAGATTCGGATGAACCGCTCCGATCGAGCCGATGTTTTCCAGATGTGAAATGAGTTCATCCATGCTGAAATCCGGGGCGGACAGAACGAGCAGGTAATTGTCGTCGTTGCGCGAATACACCCCGGAATTGAGGGAATCCGCACCGGAAACCCGAAGCAGGTAGTCGCGGACAATCAGTTTGTTTCTGACATGCATGCCAAGGAGCCGCACTCCCATGACCCGCTTTTGCACGCCCATGCTCTCAAGACGGTTCTTTTCCTTTTCCAGAGGAGCCAGCCCGATTTCTTCCCTCAACGATTGCTCCCTCGCCTGCTCTTTTTCCCGCTCCAGCTTGGCCCGGGCGCTGGCCTGCATCGCTTGATCCGAGCTGCCCAGAGGCTTCGAGCCCTGGTCAAAAACCAGCGGCAGGGAAACCAACCCCGCTCCAAACAGGGCGGCGATGATGAAACTTTTCACCCTCGCCTTCGGGTTCGCGTAAACGATCAGCACGACACCGAGCACGCCGCAAAATACGGCGAACATGAGCCGTTTTTCCGTCGTCATTCCATCGAGCATGTTCCCGTCTCCAGAACCGAAAATCAGCAACAGCGCGGCAATCGCGATGATCCCTCCACCGATCAACCCCGCCAGCACCCGCTGGGGAGACATCGGCTCGATCCATGCCGGATCGGAATGACCGCCAAGGCGCCAAGAAGCGGGCTTCTTCGAAGAAGACGCTCCCGCCTCCGTCCGGGAAATACGCTGGAACGAAGAAAGCGAAGGATTCTGTTTTTCTCCCGGATAAATCTTGCGAACGCGATCGATCACCTGCTCTTCCAACAGAAACTGGTTTTCGCATCCCCCGCATTGCAGGACTTTTCCCATCAGGTCCGGCGATACCTGGAAACGTTGATGGCAGGAGGGACAGCGAATGGGGAGAGAAGAATCTTGGGGAGATACCATGACACATGGTCTAGCGGGGAGATGCCCTGGCAGTCAATCCCGGCCTCCATCAGCGGGATACGGATTTACTTCGGATGTCTTAATTGTTGACCAAACATGAAAATACAGTTAACGAATCCTTACATCTCCCGGAAAATCATGAATCCCCTCAACCTCAACCCACTGCCAACCGCCCGCGACGAGGAAAACCGCGCCTCCCGCCCCCCCCAGGAGCACGGTTTCATCGATGACGCGGTGATTCACTCCCTTTTGGCCGGACCCGCCGCCACCCGATCCCGCAGCAACCAGCAAGACCTCGCGCTTTCCGCGGACGACAACGATTTCGCCGGATGGCAGTTCCCTGCTCCCGCTTCCACTGTCCTCCCGGCATCCGCCCCCGTGCGCGCCTCCGCACTTGCCGCCGATACCCATTTCGATCCCGAACCGGAAGTCGGCCCGCGCAAACCCCTCTTCGCTCCCCGCTCGCTGGAATATACGGAACCCGAAACCGATGCGGTTCATGCCAACAAGCACCACTGGTGGATCGCCGCCGCGGCCGTCATCATGAGCGCGCTTCTGCTTTCCTATCTGCTGCTCACCCTGGCCCATCGCCCCATGCCGGTGGACGAAACCTCGGTTCCCTCCTCCCCGGAAATCATCGGGAACTTTCATTGATCCCTGAGGAAGATTGACGCATCCATGGCGGTCCGCCAGTGTCCCCGCGCATGTCTCGCCCTGGATTGATTCTGAAGCTCAGTTGTCCCGACCAACCCGGCATCGTCGCCAAGGTGGCGAACTACGTCGCCGGACACCGTGGCAACCTCATCGAGTTCGCCCAATTTTCCGACAAGCTCGGCGGGAAATTTTTCGCACGGCTTGAAATCGAAACCACGGATCTCGACGTGGAGGCCCAGGACTTCATTTCCGGCTTCGGCACGCTCGGCAGATCGCTTCAGGCGGAGTGGCATTTCCGCACGCTGCCCTATCGTATGCGCACCGCCGTACTGGTGACGAAAACCGATCACTGCCTGCACGAAATCCTCTGGCGCACCGCCCTCGGCGAAATGCCGGTGGAAATCACCTCCATCATCGGCAATCGCGACACCTGCCAGCCCATTGCCGAAAAAGCGGGCATTCCATTCCACCGGATTGAAATGGATGGAGAAAAACGCGAAGCCGGATTCACGGAAATCCGCCGTCTGTTGGAAGAACAACAGGTCGAGCTCGTCGTCCTCGCCCGCTTCATGCAGATCCTCCCCACTGATTTCTGTGCCGCCTACGCCGGAAAAATCATCAACATCCACCATAGCTTCCTGCCCGCTTTCATCGGAGCCAATCCCTACAAACAAGCTTACGAACGCGGCGTGAAACTCATCGGGGCCACCTGCCACTACGTCACATCCGATCTCGACGCGGGTCCGATCATCGAGCAGGAAGTCGAGCGCGTGCAGCATTTCCACGCGCCCAACGATCTCGTCCGCCTCGGCCGCCAGTGCGAACGCATCGCCCTCGCCAAAGGTATCCGCTACCACGTCCACGACCGCACCATCATCGACGGCCATCGGGCCATCGTTTTTCCGGATTGAATCCGAATTGCGGTCTTTACAAACGCCCGGCGAACCCTCACCTTGCGCGCCCCGAAAGGAGAGGTGGCTGAGTGGTCTAAGGCACCCGATTCGAAATCGGACGTGGGGTTAAACTCACCGTGGGTTCAAATCCCACCCTCTCCGCCAGTTTTTCTGCATGGCAATGCATTGATTTTTCAATGATTTGATTTTGTTGCCTGCGTATTCTGAGCAATGCCTGTTGTCAGCCCGTTGTCAGTTGATTAAGGTGTGGCATGGCATCGATCCGGAAGCGCAAGGGAACGAAGAATTATTTCGCATGCATCACGGGGCCGGATGGCAAAAGAATGCAGTTCTCGACCGGGCTGTCGGATGCCAAGGAAGCTTTGGCGGCTGCTGTGGCTGCTGAGCGGGCTTTGAGAGCGAACAAGCCCAGACAGCTGCATTCGGCCTTGAAGCGGTTGGCGGACGAATATGCGCCCAATGAGGCGGCTGCCATGGATCATCTATCGTGGCTTCAGAAGTGGCCAGACAGGTTTGAGGGTAAAGTTGAGATCACCACACTCCAGAATTATCGGAAGGCGATCAATGAGGCGATCGGCTGGATGGAGGAGCAGGCGATTGTGACGCTCGACATGGTGACTCAGGACCATGTGGAGAAGTTGCTCCAGAAATGGGCAGGCACCTACGCAGCAGTCACTGCCAACTTCAAACTCAAGATCCTCCGGTTGGCTCTCAATGAGGCGACCGTAATCAAGCTGATCGAGACCAACCCAGCAAAGGGCGTCAAAAAGCTCAAAGAAGAGAAAACCAAACGCCGCCCCTTCACCGATCCGGAGCTGAAAATGCTCATCGAAATCCTCTCGGGCGAATGGCTCGCCATGGTCTGGCTCGGACTCAACACCGGCCAACGCATCAACGACTTGGCCTCTCTGACCTGGAGCAAATTTGACATGGACGCCGGCACCGTCACCCTCACCACCGACAAAACCGACCGACTCGTCTCTCTTCCCCTTCTCCCTACAACGCTGGACGCCTTGCGCAAACTACCTGGCGACCGCAATCCAAAGTCCGCAGTCTTCCCGAAACTCGTCAGCAAAAGCGAATCCACCCGCTCCAACGCTTTCCTGCGCATCCTCTCCCGCATCGGCCTTGCCCCTCGCCGTAGCAAAAAGAAAAAAGCAGCGGGGGCCAAACGTACCACCTCGGAACTCTCCTTTCATTCTTTGAGGCACACCGCCACCTCATGGCTCAAACGCTCAGGCGTCTCTGACTCTGTCGCCATGGCCATCATCGGTCACGAAACCAAAGCCATCTCGGACACCTACACCCATCTGGACATGGCCACCATGAAAGCCGCCATGGACAAGGTGGCCGCGTTCAGGGAGCTGGGAAAATGATTGATTCTCCGGACCCACAAGGATTGGATGGATGGGTGAAAATCCTCCTCCCCATTTTCCTCGCATTGGTTCTGCCGCTGGCAGCTCAGGAACTGACCAACGAGCAACTTGTGCAATATCTTCCAGCCGGGAAAGAACTCGCAAAGCAGGCTTGGCTGGCGAAAAGCGGAAACTTGCAAATCAGCAAATATCACAAAGTTCGATATACCCAAGGCCCTGCCGCAGGCATGACTAAGGAACAGGCGCTGGCCAAGTTTGAGGAAATCTGGTCATCCACATCAGGTAGCGTCAGGAAAGAATGGGCGCTCAAAGCGATGAAATCAGGTCCGCCAACGGTTGAGGAGGAGAAAGAGGAAGCGGCAACCGCTCCTGTTGAAACGGAAAAACCCTCGCCACCCAAAGATATCATCGTGCGCGATGGAAAAGTCTATTCAGTGATGGGCGGCCCCTCTTCTGGCTGGAAGATCCGGGACGGAAAGCTCTATCCCGCCAACGGTGGTGCTCCCACTCACATCAGGGCTGGCAGCGTTTGGAGGCCGATCAATCCTCAAACGCATTATCCGATTGAGGTAAAATGATTACGATCCTGCTGGCCATTTCCGTCTTCGTTTTGACGGCGAAGATTCGCGTTTTGGAAGGAGATGATCCTGCGGGTGCTCCATCTTGGCTGAAATTGATTGGAGGTGCGCTTGGTGTTATCTCTCCTTTGCTTGCTTTTACGGTCATCTGGTCCGCGATTTCATCGTGTTCGTCTGTTAATCCAGTCAGCTTCACTGGCGGATTCAGAACCGGGCAATTGGAGCCGTTTGTGATTGCCCGTTCTGACTCTGGATCACGCATCCGATATGTGCATGCGCGATACGTCCAAAAAAGCTGGTGGGGACTGGTGCAAGATGGTGTCTGGAACGCAAAACCAAAGAATTTTGGTGGCTGGATGTATCAGGACGGGAAGAGATGGAGAGATGTCCCGGAATCTGTTTACGAATCTGCCAATGATAGCACCGGCTATTGGGACAATCGCGGTTATCACGAGGACTGATGGGCTTCCGCAAAGACCAATTCTGGATCGGCGTGGTATCGTGGGTCGTAATTGGTATCGCGTGGTTCGCCTACCATCTGTGCTTGTGGGCTTGGGAATTACTCAAGCGGCATTGAGGATTTCCACAAACACGGCATCAATTCGACCTCCGTCCATCGTTTGCACATCCGGAAATTTCGGATTGATGGAACTGAGCACAGGAACCAGCCCATGCCCCGTCGTTTCTTCTCCCTGTTGAGGGGCACGGTAGGAAATCTTTTTAAGGGATGAGCCTTGTCCGTCCGAATAGACGACGATGGTCCCAGCCGCAGGGTATCCCTTGTTGTGCCAACGTTTGACGACGATTGCAGAGCCATCCAGAATATCCGGTTCCATGGAGCGACCGAAGACACGAAGAGCATAATGGTCTTCAGGGAAATGTTTGATCACCGCAATTGAATCATCAATTACGGCATCGATTTGAGCTCCCGCTGCTACCCCACCAAGAAGGGGCAGCGAAAAGCGAATGGGCGTAATATTTTTCTCATCAAGAGCGTTCCGCGTTTTGATTTCGTTGCGAATGGCCATTTCCACCAGTGCTGAAATTGATGGAATCGATTCATTTTTAATGAATTCTTCCGCATCTTCTACAATTTTGGGAGATAGGCTCAGATTGACCCGAAGCTTCTTTTGGGCCTTGGGAATTGATGGTCGTCCTTTCTTCCTTGCTGGCATGCCGGTGATTTTATCACGGAAATCCTAATTAAAGTAGGAAAAAAATGCGCAATTAAAAAAATCCTTGCCGAAAGATTATTTGTGCGCAAATAAATGCGCATGACAGCGAAGTCGCCGAAGGCCAAGAAGGGCAGGCCAGCCACCGGAATCAATCGAACAAAGGTGTCGGTCAGCATCCCGATTGGCTTGTTGGCCGAAGCTCGCAAACGCGCCAGCCAAACCGACGAGTCGCTTTCCCAGTATGTGTCCAGAGCGATCCAAGGTCTTCTTCTTTCCTGATCCTATGAGCCCTATTTCGTCAGTCCTCGAACGCCTTGATGCCGCGACCGTTGAGTTGCACGCGGCGACACAGGCCGCTCTTGCGCTTGCGAGGGTGGCCAATCGGGAGCTGGAGGCGAAGCTTTCTGATGGAGATGACTGGACGCGGTTGCCTGCCGAGAAGGGAGGCCGATGCCCGGTGTCGAACTGGAGCCGCCGCACCATTTTCAACCGCATCAAGGACGGAAGCATCCGCAGCAAGCATGTCGGCACTGCCCACTTTTACTCACTCGCCGATGTCCAGCGTTTGATCTCTGAAAAAGAAAACCCTCAAACCGCACCAACGGCCTGAGGGCAATGAATCCAAGAACGCTAAAAACAATGAATTCGACTCACAATCTCACAGGCGGCTCTGCCCGTCAAGACACTTTCCCCGCCGCTGACCGCTTGGGTGGCGGCCAAGAAAAACAACGCCTGCCCGAAGAGGCTTACGAAAATAGGACCGGTAGCGGCGGGGGAATCATTTCGGAAAGCGAAGTCGAAGCTTTCCTCTGCGACCTCCATAAGGAGGTTAAGGAAATCAGCGAAGACGCCGACCGGCCCATCGCGTCCATCAGCCTCGGACGCCTGCATCTGATTGTCGGAGTCCCCGGCCCGCACTATACTGTTAACGGCCCGACTCGGAAAGCATTGCTGGAAAACCTCCGCAAGTGGAAAGCTTCGCTCCCGTCGAAAGAATCCCAAATCGCGGAACTCGAAGCCAAACTTGCGGCACTGAAGGGAGGTGAAGCGTGAGTGAGCCCATTGAAATCACCCCTCTCCCTTGGAGATGGCTTGATCAAGGAGAGTCGAATTCCTTTCTCTTGCTTGGCGCTAATGACAAATGGGTCATCAGTTTCCGCCAAAATGGGGAACTGACGACGGCAAGGGAGAAATCGAATGCTGATTTCATCGTGTTGGCATGCAACGTCCATCATGAATTACTGGGCGCACTCAATGAATTGCTTGAGCAAACCGTGGATCAGGATCTCAACCATGGGATCTGTCTGACGGAAGGCGAAGCCGCAGCCCGTGAAAGAGCGCTCGCCGCCATCGCCAAAGCCACCGGGAAGGAGAACGCGGAATGAACGCTGCTCTCCAGGCCGTCACCGGAGCCGTTATTGGCGTCGCCGTCATCATTTGGACCGTCGTCTGGCATCTCCATCAACTTCTCACCCCATAAAAATGGCGGCGGATGCCGGGAGCCGCAAGGCCCGGACCCATGCGAGGGAGGATCATCCGCCGCCGCCTTTTTCCAAAAATCATGAAAACCACCACCCTCTTTTCAGACCGGCGTGTCGGGAACCGGCTGGCCGTGGCGATTTGGCGTCGTTCTCTGCCTCCGTCTCCTCCTGACCGCCTGCGCCGTTGGGCCATTGGGATCATTGTTTTTCATGCCCTTTTCTACTTCTCCTACCTGATTTTCGCATGAAGGAAGAATTTTTCGAGTTCCTCGCTGGCATGATCGATCGCGGCGTATCCCCCGACACCGCCGCTGATCTCGCGTTTAAGCTTACGGCACCGCGCCTTGCACCTGCGGTCGCCGCAAAGACAGCGAAGAAAGCCGTCAAATCCCCCGGCGGCGTACGCAATGACAGCGAGGAACTCGCCACCATCCTCAATGGCGTCCAGTGGCCGATGCCATGGAAGGAAGCCCTCCACGCCGCCGCTGAAGCCGCCGGAATCACTCCCGGTCGGGCGAACTTCAAGCTTATGGCGTTGGTGAAACAGCAACAAATCTACAAAGCCGAAGACAATCTCTATCACAAAAAATGAGCACACCTAAATCCATGTTGGCCGGGGTCAAGAAAGGCCCCGTCATTCGCCCCCATTTCGTCCTCTTGCACGGCGTCGATGGAGTCGGGAAATCGACTTTCGGCGCAGCCGCTCCATCACCCATCTTCCTTGGCCCTGAAGACGGCCTCGGGCTGCTGGACGTTGCCCGCTTCCCCACCCCGAAAAATTGGCTGGAGATTCGCGCCGCCGTCAGCGACCTGCAATCCGAAGAGCACGAATACGAAACGCTGGTGATCGATTCCATCGACTGGATCGAACCGATGCTGTGGAATTACATCTGTCTGGAGCACAAAGTTGCCACCATCGCCCAAGTCGGAGACGGCTTCGGCCAAGGCTACGTTGTCGCACAGACGCAGTGGCAGGAACTCATCAAACAGCTCCAGCGCCTGCGGATGAAGATGAACGTCATCGTCATTGCCCACTCCCACATCAAAGCTTTCGACGATCCGAGTAAGAATGAGAAATACGACCGCTATTTGCTCAAACTGAACGACAAAGCGGCCGCGATCTGGCGGGAGGCGGTGGACTGCGTGTTTTTCGCGAATTTCCAGACCACGACCACCAAGCAAAAAGGCTCCGCAAAAGCCCGCGCTTTCGGAGATGGCACCCGCGTCATGTTCACCGAGCGTCGTCCGGCATTCGATGCGAAAAACCGCTTCAACCTCCCCTTCGAGATGCCTCTCGATTGGAAAGTCTTCGCGGATGCCGTCACCGCCGCTGCCAAGGTGACGCCGGATCAATCCGCATCTCCGGATGCCATCGCCGCCCTGCTCAAAGGCAACGAGGCAGAAGCCCTCGCCTTCCTTGTCGCGAATGAATGGCTGGAAGAAGGCCAAACGCTTGCCGATCTGCCGCCATCCCGCCGCACCTCCATTCTCGCTCGCCCGGAGGCATTCCTCCAGGCAATCGCATCTCACCAACCTGAACCTACCCCTACCGAAAATGAGTGATGATATCAATGTTGATCCCGGCAACTCCTTTGCCCCCACGCTTGCGCAGATCGGCCATGGCGACGTGCTCGACCTCGCTTCCGAAAAGATGGCTTCGCTGGTGCAGGCTGTCTTGGCCACTGAAAAAAAAGGCACTTTCACGCTGACCATCATGGTCCGCCCTCGCGGCAAGGATTCCGGTCAGGTCGAGTTGGATGGCGATGTTAAAACCGTCGAACCCACCCGCGAAACCGCCCCTTCCATGTTCTTCGTCGGCGAAAACGGAGCCTTGCTCCGTGACAATCCTCGCCAACGGAAATTCCCATTTGCGGAATCTCCTCAGCGCGTCACCAAAGCTCAATAACCCTCCACTATTATGTTTGATAAAATTGAATCTCTCATTAAAGCCGCCGTCCCTCGCAAGATTGAAGGCGTCAATGCCATCCTGCACGATAAGGAGCAGAAAATCACTCCGCTCCATCAGCATCAGTCCATTTTGGGTTTCCACGCCGGAGAAGTCAGGGCCGAATCCCTCGCCAGTTTCTGCGAGTATGTGGCGAAATACAAATGCGCTGAAGCCATCGTTTTCGCTTCTGAGGATGCCAACCGGCTCGAAGCGGTATTTGATTGGCACAGCGTCGAAGATATATGCGGCGGTTTTGGACGCCACCGCGCCTGGATGAATCTCCAGTTCTCTCCGAATTGGCTCGCTTGGCACGCGTTTAATGGCCGCGAGCTTTCCCAGCAAAAGTTCGCCGAATTCATCGAAGAACATCTTGAAGATGTTTCCGCTCCATCCGCTGCGGAACTGCTGGAAGTCGTCACCACGCTCAGCGGCAAGAAGAACGTCGATTTCAAGAATGCTGTCCGCCTCGCCAATGGCGACGTCGGCATCCAGTGGGAGGAGACCACCACCGCGAAGGCCGGTGAATCCGGGAATTTGCAAGTCCCTTCCGAGATCGAACTCACCGTCCCCATCTACCGGGGCTGCGAGGAATCCACCACCTTCAAGATCCGCGCTCTCTTCCGTTACCGGATCAATGACGGCCGTCTCAGTTTCGAAATCCGCATGCTCGGCATCGAAAAAATCCGCGATCTCGCCTTCTCCGCTGTTTTTGAAGACCTCAAAAAACTTCTTCCTGCCGACATTCAGCTCTTCGCCGGTCTCGTTGAAAAATCCCCTCTCCAAGTCCTTTACCCCACCCTGCCATGAGCCTCCGCGATTCCTACACCTACGAAGAGCCTGTCGAAAAGTCCTTCACGTTGCTCGAACCGGGAGAATACCCGTTTGTGGTGGCGGAAGTGTTCGCATGGGAAACATCTGGAAAAGGCAACGATATGTTGCCGCTCTCTCTTCAGATTGGCCACCCGGAAGAAACCGTCAATGTCAATACCTGGTTAGTTTTTACCGAAAACGCCAAATGGAAAATCGACACTTTCGTGAAGTCCATCTTCCACGGGCCTCCCCCGAAAAACATCCCGAGCTTTGTCGATCCCTCATGGCTCCAAGGCCGCTCCGGCACTTGCAAGGTCGTGATTGTGGACAAGCCGAAACGAAACGGAAATCCCGGTGAAGTCATGAAGTTCAATGAAGTGAAGGAATTCACCTATCCGGATTCTCAGCCCTCCGGAAGTCCCGTCACCACTCCGCCAGCTTCCGCACCAGCCAGCAACGAAGACGACGACGATATTCCGTTCTGATCGTTGCTACTCGGAACGCCGCGATGTCCAGGCGTGACCGCCCGAGAGAGGGCTCATTTTCCCATACAAAAGTCCGAACTACGCCCATGAAGCGCCTTTATTTCGATACTGAAACCACCGGTTTCCCCGCCCGTAACGGCGCTCCTCTATCGGAGTGTCCCT
This sequence comes from Luteolibacter sp., assembly GCA_047606285.1. Taxonomy (GTDB): domain Bacteria; phylum Verrucomicrobiota; class Verrucomicrobiia; order Verrucomicrobiales; family Akkermansiaceae; genus Luteolibacter. Next base: position 52,056 of record JASGEP010000015.1, read on the forward strand.
ACATCGTTCAGCTCGCCGCCATTTTGGTGTGTGATGATGGGGGCGAGCAACTTTCCATGAATGTCATCATCCGTCCGGATGGCTGGACGGTACCGGATGATGCATCAGCCATTCATGGCATCAGCACGGAAAAAGCAGAGTGCTTCGGTGTTCCGGTAAAGGTCGCCATGGCGATGTTTTCCCAAATGGCCCGCGTTGCGGATCAGATCGTCGCTCATAATATCGCATTTGACCGCAAATTGATCGCTTACGAAATCGAGCGCCTCGCCCAAGTCAACGTCATCAGTGAGAAACCACAGTTTTGCACCATGGAGGCGACCACCAATCTCTGCCGTCTTCCGGGAAAATACGGAAAGTTCAAATGGCCCAAGCTCATCGAGGCCCATCAACACTTTTTCAATGAAGGCTTTGATGGAGCGCATGACGCCCTCGTCGATGTCCGCGCCTGCCACCGTGTCCACTCCCATCTCATTTCCAACAAACTTATCCCATGAATCCATCATCTGATAAAGTCCTCGTCATTCGCACCTGCGATGTAAATTTACGCTCCTACGGAAATTTCCAATGGCCGGAATCCGGTCCGGTAAAAGCGCCTGATTGGAATCCTGAACCCGTATGCGGTGGCGGCCTGCATGGCCTGCTCTGGGGAAAAGGCGACTATGGATTGTTGTCGTCTGATTTTCTTGCCAAGTGGATGGTCGTTGAAGTCGAAAAAGACAGTGTTGTGGATCTGGGTGACAAAGTGAAGTTTCCGGAAGGCAATGTCATTTTCGTCGGATCATCGGCAGATGCTCTCAAAATTCTGAGAGAAGGAAATTGGGGCGTCCAAGAAAAACCGGAAGCTACCACCTCGGGCGACGGTGCCCACAGCACCACCTCGGGCGACGGTGCCCACAGCACCACCTCGGGCGACGGTGCCCACAGCACCACCTCGGGCAGG
>JASGEP010000016.1:0-50060 GCA_047606285.1 Luteolibacter sp.
GCAAGCGTTGGGTGGAACTGAACAAGATCATCTGCGAGATCTGCGATCCGCGGATTTCCAAGCGCACGATTTCCACCGCGCATGAGCTGGCGGATGCGTTGCGGCGTTTGCAACAGGGACAACGCCGTCGTTTCCGCAAGCGCTCGGTGTGGATGACGGTCGGGCTCCTCGCATTGTTCGCCGGGGGGATGACGTGGCTGTCGATCGGGAACACGGGGATTGGGAAGAAAACGTCGGATACCGAACAGCTCCCGGACGAACCGGCGGTGGGAAAATTCCGCATTCACGGTTCTCCGGAAGGGGCGGAAGTGGTGAGTGCAAATGGAGAGGTGATCGGCTATCTGCCGACGGCGGATTTGCAGGCGAATGTGGGGGAAACGCAGTCTTTCACCATCCGGAACGACGGATTTCTTCCGACGACGATTCGGGTCAAACTCGACCGGAAGTCGGTGAACGAATTGCAGATTTTCCAGGCGGAACTGAAAAATTTCACACCCCCGAAGCCCGGCATGGAGTGGTCCGACCAGTTCGACGAAAAATACCGGCCCGAAGGCGACCGGCATGTCAGCCGGACATGGGTGAGCAAGACCGCGTGGCAGAGGTTTCTGGACTCGAAGCCGAAAAACCTGGGCGATTACGATACCGTGAGATTGCGGAAAAACGGGGTGACGACCGAGGCCGTGCTGGTGTCCGAAGACGACATGCAGCAATACTGCGACTGGTTGGCGAAAGGCGCGCTGAAAGGTGGATATCTTTCGAAGGACCACGAGTGCAGGCCTCTGCCGGATTCCGATGAGCGGCTGCCCGGGGACAAAAGCGAAGCGAAGGCGAAGAACCTGAAGCCGTTCCGGGTGGAGGCGCGCCGGATTCCTTACGGTTCGATTTGCGTGGTTTCGGACACCCCCGGCGCCGAGGTTTTCATGGAAAACAAGCATCGGGGCCGGATCGAGGGTCGGCTGGTGATTTCCGATGTGAAACCCGGCAACGCCGATCTGGTGGTCGTGGCGGAAGGTTACCGGCCGCTCTCAGTCAGTGTGGAGGTGGACGAACTGAAGGAAACCCGGGTGACGATTTCACTGGAAAAGAACCAGGGCGTGGTTTTCTCGAAACCTTGGGAAAACGGCATCAAAATGAAATTCGTGCCGCTCGGAGACGATCTGATGGTGTCGATCTGGGAAACGCGGCTGCGCGACTACAAACAGTTCATCAAGGATGGCGGGCGCTCGATTTACGTCGGGCCGGACTTCCGGCAAAATCCGGATCACCCGGTGGTGAACGTGAAGCGGCAGGACGCGATCGATTTCTGCGAGTGGCTCACGAAGCGCGAGCAGAAGGAAGAACGCATCGCCAGTTCCCACCAGTATCGCCTGCCGACGGATGAGGAGTGGAGTCTGATGGTCGGATTGGTGGAAGAGAAAAGGACCTCTCCCGCGTGGCGGGATGCCCGCAAGGAATCGATTTTCCCATGGGGAGAACAGTGGCCGCCGCAGGATCGGACGGGGAATTTCGCCGACGCCACCGCCGGAGAAGCCGGGATCGACGCCGGGCGTTTCATCGCCGGTTACCAGGATGGATTCGTCCACACCGCGCCGGTCGGTTCTTTCCCCCCGAATGCTCTGGGAATCTACGATCTGGCCGGAAACGTCCAGGAATGGGTGGCGGACGATTACGCCAAGGTCGGCAATACCGTGCTGGGCGTCCTGCGGGGAGGCGGCTGGAACACCTTTCAGGAGCAGAACCTCTACAGCGGATACCGGAACGCGGTGCCGGTGGAAAAGGTGGACTCGATGTACGGCTTTCGGATTGTGCTTTCCAAAATTCCGCAGAAATAATCCGCCCCTATGGTTGAAATCCGACTCACATACGAAGGCGACCTGCATTGCAGCGCGGTTCACGGACCCTCCGGCAGCATGCTCGTGACGGACGCGCCGGTGGACAACAACGGCCGTGGCGAAGCGTTTTCCCCGACCGATCTGGTGGTGACCGCCCTGGCGGCGTGCATGGCCACCGTGATGGGCATCGTCGCCCGGCGTAAGGAAATTTCCCTCGAAGGGCTGGAAATCACCTCACGCAAATTCATGTCGGAAGACCAGCCGCGCCGGATCAGCAAGATCGAGCTCGATATTCATATTCCTTTGCCCGCCAATCACTCGGAGCGGAAAATTTTCGAAAGCGCCGCCCGTGGCTGCCCGGTCCATCACAGCATTCACCCGGACATCCAGGTGGTGATGAACTGGTTCTGGCAGGAAGGGTGAAAAGGCGGGAAGGGGACCACGGTTTTTTCTCAGAAAGGGGTTGCGCGTCCCGCGTTTTCCGGTCATTTTCTTGGCGAAACCTCACAAAAAGAGGCAAGTAACTAAGGATTATGCTTCCGGAGCACGCCCCATTCAATGCCGACCAGCGCAGTTTGCTGGACTCCCTCTTACCCTCCCTCGAACCGGTCCAACGCGGCTGGCTCGGTGGGTTTCTCTCCGCCGGAAGTCCGGCGGTCGCTGCTGCCCCTAAGGCCAAGGCTCCGGTTGCCGGTGCCAAACTGTTCGTGCTCTACGGTTCCGAGTCCGGCAATGCGGAAGGCCTGGCCGACCGCACCGCGAAGGAAGCCAAAAAACGAGGTTTTCAGGTGACTCTCAAAAACATGGCGGACGCCTCACCGGCGGACGTGGCCAAGGCCTCGAATCTTCTCCTGATCGTTTCCACTTGGGGCGATGGCGACCCGCCCGAAACCGCCGTGGATTTCCACAAGGCGTTTCTCGGCGAGCCGCTCGATCTCAAGGATCTGAAATTTTCCGTCTGCGCGCTCGGCGATACCTCTTACGAGAAATTCTGTCAGACCGGTAAGGATTTCGACTCCCGCCTCGAAGCGCTGGGCGCGAGCCGCGTCGTGCCGCGTCAGGATTGCGACGTCGATTACGAGGAATCCTACACCACCTGGGTGGACAAGGCCCTGAAGTCTCTCGCTCCGGCCGCTGCTGTGGCCGAGCAACCCGTGGCTTTTCAAGCACCCGCTCCGGCGGCGGTCGAATACGGAAAGAAAAACCCGTTTCCCTCCGAAGTGCTCGATAACGTCCTGCTCAATGGCGAAGGATCGTCCAAGGAAACCGTCCACGTCGAGTTTTCTCTCGAAGGTTCCGGTCTCAGCTATGAGCCCGGCGACGCGCTCGCGGTGGTCCCGCTCAACGCTCCGGATGTGGTGAAGGCCGTGCTCGAAGCCGCCAAACTCAAGGGCACCGAGGAAATCGAGGTGAAAAATGTCGGCAAGAAACTGCTCGCCGACGCACTGCGTGAAGACTTCGACATCACCGGGCTTTCCCGCGCGGTCCTGACCAAGCTGGCGGACGCCGCCGACTCGGTGAAACTCCGCGACCTCCTCGCGGAGGAAAACAAAGAGCAGCTCAAGGACTACACTTACGGTCGCGAAATCGTCGACGCCCTGCACGATTTCACCCCGCACGGATTGTCCGCCGAAGCCCTCACCGGTATTTTCCGCAAGCTCCCGCCGCGTCTTTATTCCATCGCTTCCAGCCCGCTCGCTCACCCGGATGAAGTGCACCTCACCGTGGCCGCCGTCCGTTACGAAAGCCATGGCCGCCAGCGCAAGGGCGTGTGTTCCACCTACATCGCGGACGAAGCGAAGGTGGGCTCCAACGTGCGCCTCTTTGTCCAGCCGAACAAAAACTTCCGCCTGCCCGCCGATAACGGCACGCCGATCATCATGGTCGGCCCCGGCACCGGTGTCGCGCCCTTCCGCTCGTTCATCGAGCATCGCGGCGCCGTGGGAGCCAAGGGCAAGAGCTGGCTGTTCTTCGGAGACCAGCACTACACCTACGACTTCCTCTATCAACTCGAATGGCAGGACCATCTCAAGGAAGGCGCGCTCACTCGCCTCGACGTCGCCTTTTCCCGCGATCAGCCGGAAAAAATCTACGTCCAGGACCGCATGATCGAACGTTCCGCGGAAATCTACGCATGGCTCGAGGAGGGTGCCCACTTCTACGTCTGCGGTGATGCCAGTCGCATGGCGCACGACGTGAACGAAGCGTTGATTTCCATCGTCCAGAACGAAGCGGCCGTCACCCGCGAGGACGCCGAGACCTACGTCGACACCCTCAAAAAATCCAAGCGCTATCAGCGCGATGTTTACTGATCGCTCCACCGATCACCGATTACTTCCCACTTCCCATTCTCCATGAGCGAAAAGAAACTTTCCGCGAACGAATACCTCAAACTCGGCAGCGATTACCTTCGCGGTACGCTCGCCGAAGGGTTGGCGGATCTCACCACCGGCACCATTGCGGACGACGATCAGCAACTGATAAAATTCCACGGTGCCTACGTGCAGGACGACCGCGACATCCGGGCGAACCGCCGCAAGCACAAGCTTGAAAAAGCCTACTCGTTCCTCATCCGCATCCGCGTTCCGGGCGGCGTCGTCACGCCACACCAGTGGCTGGAAGTCGACCGCATGGCGACGCAGTTCGCCAACGGTACGATCAAGCTGACGACCCGTCAGGCCTTCCAGTTCCACGGCGTCATCAAATCGAACCTCAAGCGCACGATAAAGGAAATCAACGACATCGCGCTCAACACGATCGCCGCGTGCGGTGACGTGAACCGGAACGTGATGTGCAATCCGAATCCGCATCTCTCCAAGGCCCACGCCGCCGCGCAGAAAGCCGCGCAGGACATTTCCGATCACCTGCTCCCGGCCACCCGCGCCTATCACGAAATCTGGCTCGACGAGGAAAAGATCGTTTCCAGCGAGGAATTCGTCGAGCCGATCTACGGCAAGACCTACCTGCCTCGGAAATTCAAGATCGCCGTCGCCGTGCCGCCGTCCAATGACGTGGACGTTTACGCGAACTGCCTCTCCTTCATCGCCATCCTCGAGGACGGTGAAGTCGTCGGCTACAACGTCGCCGTCGGCGGTGGCATGGGTGCGACTCACGGCAACGAAGCGACCTTCCCGCGCGTCGCGGATGTGATTGGTTTCTGCAAACCGGAACAGGTCGTCGACGTCTCGGAAAAAGTTGTGCTCGTGCAACGCGATTTCGGCGACCGCACGGACCGCAAGCACTCCCGTTTCAAATACACCGTGGACGATCACGGGCCGGACTGGATTCTCGCGAAGATCAACGAATATCTCGGCTACGACCTTGAGCCCGCCCGTCCATTCGTTTTCGAAGACAACGGCGACCGTTACGGCTGGGTGGAAGGGGAGAATGGCAAGCACCACCTCACGCTTTACATCGCCGGTGGCCGCGTGCTCGACACGCCTTCCTATCCGTTGCGCACCGGCCTGCGCGAGATCGCGAAAATCCATGATGGGGATTTCCGCCTGACCGCGAACCAGAACCTGATGATCGCGAACGTTTCTCCGGAAAAACGCGACGCCATCGAGCGTCTGCTCGAAGAATACGGAATCAAGGACAGCCATCACCAAAGCGGCCTGCGCCTGAATTCGCTCGCTTGCGTGGCGCTGCCGACCTGTGGTCTCGCCCTCGCGGAAGCCGAGCGCTACCTGCCGAGCGTGGTCGACGAACTCGAGGAAGTCATCGAGGAAAACGGCCTGCGCCACGATGCGATCACCATCCGCATGACCGGCTGCCCGAATGGCTGCGGTCGCCCGTTCATTTCCGAAATCGGTTTCGTCGGTCGTTCGCCGGGTTGCTACAACGTTTACCTCGGCGGTGGTTTCCATGGCCAGCGACTGTCGAAACTCTATCGGGAAAATGTCCCCGGCAGCCAGCTCAAGACGCTGCTTTCCCCGATCATCGCGGACTATGCGATGAACCGGATCGAAGGCGAACGCTTCGGGGATTTCGTGATCCGTGCCGGCTACGTTGCCAAAACGCACCAGGGCGGTGATTTCCACAAAAACATCAAGTCGGAAGCCTACGCTGGTATCGCTTGATTTACCCGTACTCGATTTATGGAAGCTCTCAAGTTAGATATCCCTACCGGTGAGCCGGAACAGGTGGATCCTGTGGAACTGTCGGACTCTCTCGTGCCCCTGCGCGCGGGCGACCGTCTGCGCCTGCTCCACGAACGCCTCGGCGATCGGCTGGTGGTCTCCACCAGTTTCGGCCTTCAGGCGGCGGTCATGCTGCATCTCATCCACGAACACGCACCACAGGTTCCCGTGGTGTTCATCGATACCGGCTTCCTTTTCCCGGAAACCTATCGCTACGCGGATGAGCTGATGGCCCGCTTCACCAATCTCGACCTGCGCGTTTACCACCCGAGGCTTTCCGCCGCCCGCCTCCAGGCGCTTTATGGAAACCTCTGGGAAAAAGGCCAGGAAGGCGCGGACAAATACGGTCTCATCACCAAGGTGGAACCGATGAACCGCGCCCTTACCGAGATCGGGGCGGATGTCTGGCTCAGCGGTCTGCGGCGCGCGCAGTCGAAGACCCGGGCGGACCGTCCGTTCGTCGAACAACAGAAAAAAACCCTGAAGGCTTATCCGATCCTCGATTGGGCGGATGCTCAGGTGGATCTCTACTATCACCAGAACGACCTGCCGCGTCATCCGCTGGAAGCCGCCGGTTACGTCACCATGGGAGACTGGCACAGTACCCGTCCCGCCTCCAAAGACGATGCCGAGGCCAGCCGTTTCGGCGGAAACAAGTACGAATGCGGCCTTCACCTGGATTCCAGCTCCCCGGATTTCCAGATCTGATTCTTCATCCTAACTCAACATCCTACACCAATGGCTATTGCAGATAACATGGTTGCCACGATCGGCAACACCCCGCTGGTCCGCCTCAATCACCTCACCGCCGATCTCGATGCCGAGATCTATGTGAAAGCGGAATTCTTCAATCCTCTTTTCAGCGTGAAAGACCGGATCGGCAAGGCGATGATCGAAGCCGCCGAGCGTGACGGTTCGCTCAAGCCGGGCGGTCTCATCATCGAGCCGACTTCCGGAAACACGGGTATCGCCCTGGCGTTCGTCGCCCGTGCCAAAGGCTACCGCGTCATCCTCACCATGCCCGAGAGCATGTCCATTGAGCGCCGCGTGTTGCTCCGCCTGCTCGGTGCCGAAATCGTGCTGACCCCGCGTGCCAAAGGCATGAACGGTGCGATCGCCAAGGCCAAGCAACTGCTCGAGGAAAATCCGGGCTCCTTCGGTCCGGGACAATTCGACAACCCCGCCAACCCGCAAGTGCATCGCGAAACGACCGCCGAGGAAATCTGGCGCGATACCGATGGAAAAATCGACGCTTTCGTCGCGGGTGTAGGCACCGGAGGCACCATCACCGGTGTCGGTGAAGTCCTCAAGAGCCGCACCGATCTCAAGGTGTTCGCCGTGGAGCCGGTCAACAGCGCGGTGATCGCGGGTGGCGCTCCGGGTCCTCACATGATCCAGGGCATCGGCGCCGGTTTCATCCCGAAGAATCTCAATACGGAAATCATCGATGAAGTGATCAAGGTCACCAACGAAGACGCCTTCGCCACCGCTCAAGCTCTGGCGCAGATCGAAGGTCTGCCCGCCGGTATTTCCACCGGTGCCAACGTTTGGGCCGCCATCCAGGTCGCCAAGCGTCCCGAGTTCAAGGGCAAGCGCATCGTCACCGTCGGTAATTCCTCCACGGAACGCTATCTCTCGACTCCTCTGGCCGAGAAAGTCCGCGAGGAAGTGGCGAACCTTCCGGTGGCCGATATCTGATTCCTCGGACAGTTTATCATCTCTTGAAAGCCGCAAGTTCCATCCGGGGCTTGCGGCTTTTGAGTGATTTCTCGTAGAAGTCAGGCTGGTTCGGAGAAGCCAGTCTTTCACTGGGAGTGCGGACTTCAGTCCGCCCCAAAGAATCCCGCCAACAATGCCAAGCGGACTGAAGTCCGCGCTCCAATTTAGCAAAGAGTCTATGATTTTGAGAAAGAGCCGACGTGGACGTCGGCGCTCCATCTTAAAATGCTCTAAAACCCTTCCTCAGCTTACCGACGCCCTTGATATTGCCCGGGGACTCGGCTACCTCAGGCCCATTCCTCGATTTCCGCGAGTTCTCTTTCTCCATCCATGTCCGATTCCTCCGCTCAGCCCGCCAAACTGGATTTCATCCGCGAGATCATCGCCGACGACCTCTCCACCGGTAAGCATTCCACAGTCGTCACCCGCTTTCCCCCGGAGCCGAACGGTTATCTGCACATCGGTCATGCGAAGTCGATCTGCCTGAATTTCGGCATCGCCCGGGAAAACGCGGCACTTGGCGCGAAGTGTCATCTACGTTTCGACGACACCAATCCGGAAAAGGAAGAGACGGAATACGTCGAAAGCATCAAGGCGGACGTAAAGTGGCTGGGCTTCGATTGGGGAGAGGACCTTTATTTCGCCAGCGATTATTTCCAATTTTTCCACGATTGCGCCGTGCATCTCATCCGGGAAGGCAAGGCCTACGTCGATCACCAGTCGCTTGAGGAAATGCGGGCGACCCGGGGAAATGTGAACACACCCGGCACGCCGTCGCCGTATCACGAGCGATCGGTGGAGGAAAACCTCGATCTCTTTTCGCGCATGAAGGCCGGTGCATTCCGCGAAGGCGAATGTGTGCTCCGGGCGAAGATCAATCTCGCCTCGTCCAACATGAATCTGCGCGATCCCGTGCTCTACCGGATCATGCACGCGCACCACCACAATACCGGCGGCGAATGGTGCGTCTATCCGATGTACGATTTCGCCCATCCGCTGGAGGACGCGTTGGAACACATCACGCACTCGCTCTGCACGCTGGAGTTCGAAAACCATCGTCCGCTGTACGATTGGTTCATCGAAAATTGTCCGGTGCCTTCAAAGCCGCGTCAGATCGAATTCGCGCGGCTGAACCTGACCTACACGGTGATGAGCAAGCGCAAGTTGCTTCAGCTCGTGCAGGAAGGTCATGTCGGCGGTTGGGACGATCCGCGCCTGCCGACGATTTCCGGCATCCGCCGCCGGGGCTATCCGCCGGAAGCGGTGGTGCATTTCTGCAAGCGGGTCGGCATCACCAAGTTCAACGGCATCACCGATGTCGCGTTGCTCGAATTCGACGTTCGCGATCGTCTCAATACCATCGCGGAACGCCGCATGGCGGTGCTCGATCCGGTCAAGGTCGTGCTCGAAAACTGGTCCGCCGAGCCGCTGGCAAGCGCCGAACTTCCGAATCATCCGCAGAATCCCGAAATGGGAACCCGCCGGGTGCCGATTTCCGATGAAATCTGGATCGAGCGCGAGGATTTCATGGAAGTGCCGGAGAAAAAATTCTTCCGCCTGGGGCCGGATCGCCACGTAAGGCTCAAGGGCGGCCACGTGATCCACTGCACCGGTTACGAGAAAAACGATGCAGGGGAAATCACGCTCATCCGTGCGGAAATCCTGCCGGGTACTGTCGGTGCCGATACGCCGGAAGGTGTGGTCTGCAAGGCGGCGATCCATTGGGTGGACGCGGCGACGGGAGTGGACGCGGAAGTGCGTCTCTACGACCGCTTGTTCACCGTGGAGTCTCCGGATGAAGCGGAGGGCGGATTCCTCAGCGTGCTGAACCCGGATTCGCTCAAGACGGTGAAGGCGAAGGTGGAGCCGCTGCTGGCATCTGCGGAGCGCGGTTATACCTGCCAGTTCGATCGTCTCGGGTATTTCGTGGCGGACGACAAGGATCACCATACGGGCGTCACGCCGGTCTTCAATCGCACGGTCGCGCTCAAGGATTCCTGGGCGAAGAAAGGCAAATGAAGCGGACGGAGGTGCTCATTTGACGAGACGAATCGTCAGCGGGTAGCGGTAGGATTCGCCCTTGCTCACTTTCAGCGCGGCGACGATGGCGAACACGATGCCGAAAAGGGCGACTCCCGCGGCGAACGGTGCCAGCACGCACGTCAGGCCGCAGGCGAGGCCGTAAATCATCAGCGAAATGTGGAAATTGAGGGCTTCCCTGGCTTGGTCCACCACCATGCCGGGTTGGTCCTTTTTCATGAGGTAGACGATCAGCGGCAGAATCAGCCCGACGCCCAGCAGAAGGGAGATGTGAGAGAAAATCATCCACATGTTGTCCTCGCTGCCGGGAGGGCGGGGAAGGGCAGGCGGCTGGTTGGCCGGAGCGGGAGCGTCTTCGGATTCCGTGGACATCGCCGCAGGTTCTCAAAAGCCGTGGAGTTTCCAAGTTTGAATCGTGGAAAATGAGGGGTTAAGAGAACGGGCGTGAACATTGTGAATCTCATCGCGGAGCGGGCGGACTCTTCCCGGCTGGCATTGATTGCGAATGAGACCCGGATGACTTTCGGCGAGCTGCTGGAACGGGCCGGGGAAACGGCGAACTGGCTGCGGAAGCAGGAGGGATTTCAGCACCAAGGGATTCCGCGAGTGGGATTGTCCTGCGCCAACGGGATCGATTACATTATTCTGGCTCTCGGAATTTTGAAAGCGGGTGGCTGTCTGGTGCCGTTGGCCGATGAACTGACCGCCACGGAGCGTGAGGAATTGATGGAGCGCACGCGATTGCACGGTGTGCTGGAGGATGAAGGGCGGGGTAGAACGTGGCGAAGCCTCGATTTGCCGGATCTGGAGAACGAGGAGGAATTTTCCGCTCTGGAGCCCGCGTTTATCCGTTTTAGCTCCGGTACCACCGGTCGGAGCAAGGGGGTGGTTCTGAGCCATCGGAAACTCCTCGAACGCATCACTGCGGCCAATGCCGCGCTCGAGATCGGTCCGGAAGATCGTGTGTTGTGGATGCTGCCGATGGCGCATCACTTCGCGGTGTCGATCGTGCTCTATCTGTATTTCGGGGCCTGCACGGTGCTTGGCGAATCCCGTCTCGCCGAGGATGTGCTGGAGCTGGCGGAAAAAACGGAGGCCACGGTCGTCTATGGTTCCCCGTTTCACCATGCGCTGCTCGCGGCTGATGTCGGTGACTATGCCTGGCCGACTTTGCGTCTGGCGGTGAGCACCGCCGCTCCTTTGCCAATGGCCACTGCGCGGGCCTTCCGCGAACGTTTCGGGAAATCGCTGGTGCAGGGGCTGGGGATCATCGAGATCGGCCTGCCGTTGTTGAATACCGGCGGAGCGGGGGATTTTCCCGATGCGGTGGGGCGGCCGTTGCCTTCGTTTGAGGTGGAGTTCCGCGACGATGAAGGATTGCCGGTCGCGGCAGGGCGGATCGGCGAACTGTGGATCAAAGGGCCGGGCATGTTTGACGCTTATCTCTCTCCGTGGCAACGTGTGGAGGAAGTGTGCGTGGACGGTTGGTTCGCCACGGGTGATCTCGCGGAGATTCGTACCGAGGGTTGGGTTTTCCTGAAAGGCCGCAAGAAAAGCGTCCTCAACATCAGCGGCATGAAGGTGTTTCCGGAAGAAATCGAAGCCGTGTTGAACGCACATCCATCGGTGAAGCGTTCGCGTGTGTTCGGGATGGAACACGCCATGTTCGGCACCGTGCCGCTCGCCGAAGTGATCCTCGACGAGCGGGTTTCTTCCCGGGAACTGCTGAATTGGTGCAAGCGATCCCTTTCCGCTTTCAAGGTTCCCGTCCGCATCACGGAGGTGGATTCCCTGCCGCTCACGGCCAGCGGAAAGGTGAAGCGTTAGATTTTTGATGGGCTAACGAAATCGACTACGCCGTGGCTTCCACGCATTTCGAAATGGAGGCGATCCGCATGACGCGTCGGGCATCACGGATTTCCCACGAAATGATGTCGCCACGTTTCCGGCCAAGCGCTGCCAGTGAAACGGGGAGGAGGATCGAGATTTTATCCTGATCGACGTCCGCCTCGGCGGGCATGACGATTTCGAATTCGAAGGCATCTTCAGGATCGTCGGGAGACTCGAGACGCACCTTGTCGTGGAAGCCGATCATATCCGCCGACATGGCGTCGAAGTTTTCCGCTGGCGAGGCGTTCGCCAGGATGTCTTCGAGCGCCTTGCGCTGGTCGGCCGTAGGGACGGGGAAAAATGAGGATTCGAGGATGGTGTGGAGACGGGCTTGATCCGTCTCGCTCAAAAAGCGTGGTGCATTCATGATAGGTAAAAAGTGGCCACTCCGGAAAAGGGGAATGGCATTGGAAAAAAGCGGTTTGCTTCAGGCAGCTTCGGAAAAATTCCGGACAAAGAAGCTACCTGACCCGCCCACGTCCGGCGGCCATGCGATGATGACACCATCCATCGCTCAGGCCATGAAAACGGCCTGATAGAAAATGTCGGATGGTGGCAGGAACGAGATACACGTCGTTGTAAGCTCTAATCCATCGTGAGGCGGAATCAAGCGGCTTTTTTCGACAGGGTTTTCCCGAAGGGAGACCATCCCGAACGAACGATTGTTTTTTATTGCAACATCCCATCGACCTTTCAGAATGGCTTTGCATGTTGCTGTCCGCACCAATTCAGACTCCCAAAGGCAGCCGCCATACGTCTACGGCGGCCCAGGGGTGGTGCGGGCATCGGATGGCCGCCTTCCGGGTGTAACCGAGCGGCCTTCCTTGATCCGGATATTTTCCCGAGGCCGCTCCATCCACCGATGATCTAAAGCGTCCCGTATCGGAGCCAGGTCGGCTCACGGGTTTTATCCAAGATGTCCACATGCAAACTACATATTTTCTTAGCGAGAAGGATTATTCCCTTCTTTCGCAACTCCTTCATAACCAAATTCCCGGGCTTTTCCCAGTCCCGGCCGCCATCAACGCGCTCACCACGCTTCTCGCGAAATCCACGCGGTATTCGTCCGAAGCACCCGAAAACGACGAATGTGTCGGACTCGGGGATCGTGTCGCGCTGGTTTCTCCAAGCGATCCAACCGATTCCTACGAACCCTCGATCGTTCTCCCGGCGGAGGCGAATCCGGATGACGATCGTCTCTCGATTCTCACTCCCATCGGTCTGGCCGTCATGGGACGCCGTAAAGGAGACATCGTGACCTGGGAAACGCCTCGCGGCACACGGAGGATGAAAATTTCGGCGGTTTGGAAAACCGAAACCGCTCCCTCCTGACCGGGGTGTCACAGCTCCCGTCGGTTTCTATCAGATTTATGCATACCACCACAACCCCCGCGACACAGTCCGTTCCTTCTCTCGATTCATTTCTCGACGCCGTCCGGCAGAAGGATCCTCTGCAACCTGAATTCCACCAGGCTGTCGAGGAAGTCATGCTCAGTCTTTGGCCGTTCATCAAACGGAATCCCCGTTATCTCAGGCACGGACTGCTGGAGCGCTTGATGGAGCCGGAGCGCTCGATCATTTTCCGCGTTCCGTGGGTGGATGACCAAGGGGTGACGCGGGTCAATCGCGGTTACCGGGTGCAGATGAACAGCGCGATCGGGCCTTACAAGGGCGGACTGCGTTTCCACCCGTCGGTGAATCTCGGGGTGCTCAAGTTCCTCGCCTTCGAACAGGTTTTCAAAAACTCCCTGACCACCTTGCCGATCGGTGGAGGGAAGGGTGGATCGGACTTCGATCCCAAGGGGCGGAGTGAAGGAGAAGTCATGCGTTTCTGCCAATCGTTCATGACCGAACTTTACCGCCACATCGGCGAGGACGTGGACGTGCCCGCCGGAGATATTGGCGTGGGAGCCCGGGAAATCGGCTTCCTGTTCGGACAATACAAGCGTCTTTCCAATCAGTTCACTTCGGTGCTTACCGGCAAGGGACTGGCTTATGGAGGCAGTCTGATGCGTCCGGAAGCGACGGGCTACGGCACCGTGTATTTCGCGCAGGAAATGCTGCATCGCACGAAGTCCGGTCTGGAAGGACGGCGGGTCGCCATTTCCGGTTCCGGCAACGTTTCCCTTTTCGCCGCCGAAAAATGCCTGGAGCTCGGTGCGAAGGTGATTTCCCTCTCGGATTCGGACGGAACGGTCCACATTCCGGATGGTCTTTCCCAGGATCAGCTCCAATGGGTGATGGATCTGAAAAACAACCGTCGCGGTCGTATCTCCGAATTCGCCGGTGAATTCCGCCTGACCTTCCTTTCGAAGCAACGTCCGTGGGGCTTGCCGTGTGACATTGCCCTGCCTTGCGCCACTCAAAACGAAATCAATGGCAAGGATGCGAAGCAACTGGTCGACAACGGCTGCTTCTGTGTCGCCGAAGGAGCGAACATGCCTTCCGATCTCGACGCGGTGAAAACCTATCTCGACGCCGGTATTCTCTACGCCCCGGGCAAGGCGGCGAACGCGGGCGGTGTGGCCACCAGCGCGCTGGAAATGTCGCAGAACTCCGCGCGTATGCCATGGAGCCGCGCCGATGTGGACAACCGTCTCCACGCCATCATGCTGAATATCCACCATTCCTGCGTGGAATACGGCACGAGGTCGGATGGCTCGGTGAACTACGTCGATGGCGCGAACATCGCCGGCTTCGTCAAAGTGGCCGATGCGATGATCGCACAGGGTGTGGTGTGATTTTTTACGTAGCGAAGTGGCTGCGCCGCTTCGGTTGGGTGGATGTCACGCCTCCCTCGTGGCTTCATCCGTCAGTAAAGCTCCTCTCAAACCGGAACGGCGCAGCCGTCCCGCTACGTGTCATCTACACATTCACAATCCGGATACAGCGATCCAGAGCTTCCTGGATGTCCTTGATCCGTATCGGTTTCGGGACGTGATCGCTCATGCCGCATTCGAGGCAGCGGAGACGTTCCTCGGGCATGGCATGGGCGGTCAGGGCGATGATCGGGATGTCTCTCGGGATGCCCTGGAGATTTCCGGAGCGAATGGCGCGGGTGGCGCTGTAGCCATCCATCCGCGGCATCTGGCAGTCCATCAGCACGGCATCGTAGCGCACCCCGAGCGAAAGGCGGGAAATGGCATCCATCCCATCGCCGACCACATCGACGGTGTGCCCCGCTTTTTCCAGCAGCCTGGTGACGACGAGCTGGTTGACGGTGTTGTCTTCCGCGAGCAACAGGTGATAGCTGTTCGGATTGGCGGGAGAGGGGTGCTGGGGTTTCGGCTGGTTCGAGGTTTCCTCGTTGCTGGAAAAAATCTTGAGCAGGCAGCGGCGGAGTTGTTCGTGGCGGACGGGTTTGGAAAGGTTGGCGGAAAGCTGGAGTTTGAGCAGTTCTTCGTTGCTGATGTCGCCCAGGGATGACGAAAGCAGAATGAGCGGCAGGTGGAGGAATTGCGGATGGGAGCGAATGGTTTTCGCCAGTTGGAGACCGTCCAGATCGGGCATCAGGCCATCCAGGATCGCCAGATGATAGGGCGAACCATCATTCTCCGCACGCAGCAGCTCGGGAATCACTTCACGCGGAGAGGCGACGCCACGCGCGGAAATGCCGATCAGGTCGAGCTGGCGGAGCAGGATTTTCCGGTTGTTTTCGTTATCGTCCACGATCAGGGCACGGCGATCCGACGGGATGCGGGGAGGTGAGTCCGGAACGCGCGGCGTGGTGTAAGGCAGCTCGAGATCGAACCAGAAGCGGGTGCCGCTGCCGGGAGTGCTTTCGAAGCCGATGGTTCCTCCCATGAGTTCGATGAGTTGACGGGAAATCGCCAGCCCGAGGCCGCTGCCCCCGTAGCGGCGGGTGATACTGCCATCCGCCTGAGTGAATGAGGTGAAAAGGCGGTTCTGGGCCTCCAGGTCGATGCCGATGCCGGTATCGATGACTTCGTAGAGGAGATGGATGGTTTTTTCGTGTTGCGCGAGCTGGCTGGCGCGAAGCGTGATTTCCCCGTATTCGGTGAATTTCACTGCATTTCCCAACAGGTTGATGAGAATCTGGCGAATGCGTCCGCTGTCGCCGATGAAGAGGTGATCGAGGCGGCTGTCGAAATCGTGGATCAATTCCAGTTTTTTCTCGTGGGCGGAGGACGCGAGCAGGAGGGTGGTTTCTTCGCTGAGTTCGCGGAGGTCGAATTCCACGGGATCGATGTTGAGCTTTCCGGCTTCGATCCGGGAAAAATCGAGGATGTCGTTGATGATGTTCAGCAGGCTTTCCGAACTGTGCTGAATCACGCTGCTCATTTCGTATTGCTCCGCCGTGAGCGAAGTTTCCATCAAGAGAGTGGACATGCCGACGATGCCGTTCATCGGCGTGCGGATTTCGTGGCTCATGTTGGCCAGGAATTCCGACTTGAGGCGCGAGGCTTCGATCGCTTCGTCACGCGCTTTTTGCAGCTCCTTTTGCAGGTGCTTGTGTTCGGTGATGTCCTCGATCTGGGAGATGAAGTAAACCGGCTCGTTCGCGGTGTCCTTGACGAGAGAAGCGGTGAGGCGCACCCAGACGATATCCCCATCCTTGCGGATGTATCGTTTCTCGATTTGATAGGAACCTCTTTCTCCCCGGATCAGGGAGCGCGTGTGCGCGAGGTCCATCGAGAGATCGTCCGGGTGGGTGAGGTCCTGGAAAGCCAGTTCGCGCAGTTCGGCTTCCGTGTAACCCAGAATCTGGCAAATCACCGGATTCGTCCGCAGCCAATGGCCGTTCAAGCCGACGAGGGCCATGCCGATTCCCGCGAATTCGAATGCCTGCCGGAACCGCTCCTCGCTTTCCTCAAGCGCCTTTGCCGCCAGTTGGCGAGAGGTGATGTCGAGGGTGAACATGACGATGCCGCCGATGGAACCGTCCTGATAATGCCACGGACGAATTTCCCAGGAGAGCCATTGCCGCGAGCCGTCCGCTCGCTCGAAGATGTCCGCTTCGTGGCGGAGGATTTCACCATTCAGCGCGCGCCGGTGTTGTTCCTTCCAGCGCTCCGGGACTTCCGGGAAAACCTCGTAGTGGGAACGGCCGATGGTTTCTTCCATGGTCAATCCGTAGTCCTGCAACCAGTAATGACTGACGACGAGATAGCGCATCTCCGTATCGAACATGGCAACGGCCGCCGGTGCGTGTTCGGCGAACAGCCGGACCTGGCGTTCGCTGGCGATCAGATCGGACTGGGCCTGTTTCCGCAGGCTGATGTCCCGTGCAATACCCAGATACCCGGTGATTTCCTGATTTTCGTCACGCAGCACGGTCACGCTGAGCGCCACGGGAAGCGTGCTGCCGTCCTTCCGCACGAAGGTCCACTCCTGATCCAGTGCTTCATCGAGTTTGGCGAAGGTGATGAGGGTATTGAAATGAAGGGCCTCCGAATCTTCGATGTTTTCCGTGAGGATCGTTTTCGCTCGTTTCTCGATTTCCTCCAGACGATGAAAGGCCAGCGGTGTGAGTTTCCCGACGACCTCTTCGCGGTCGTATCCCAACATGCGTTCCGCACCTTTGTTGAACTCGCGGACGATGCCGTCCAGATCGGTGGCGATGATACTCAGTCGGCTGCCGTCCAGCAGGGCACGTTGATAGTGGCTGGCTTCGTCCTTGAGTTTTTCGATTTTCGCCAGTTGCGTGGCTCTCGTTTCGGCGATTTCGAGCGCCTGCCTGGCCATGCGCTGCGACCATAACAAGAGGCTCGCGAGAATGGAAATGATGGTGAACAACAGGATGACCACCTGGACGTTCCCTTCGTCGAGCCAGACAAGATATGCCAAAACCGTAAGCAGAAGGCCGCCCATGATATAAATCAGGGAGGCTGCGATTTTGGAACGATCCGCCATGGTAGGGTTCGCCGGGTTATTGGTTAACCCGGACGTTTATTCAAGGACTAAAAAGCATATAATCACGAACCCCGGAAGGAAGTTCGTGATATGTCCAGCGATTTTTTCCGTCCCCGGAGGCTCAGCGGCGTTTGGCGTTTTGCATCGCCTGACTGAACCAGTCGTTGTTCGGAGCGGCGGAGGAGGGGTTTCCGGAACGCTGCGGTCGCGACGATACCGGGGAAGAAGAGCGATCTCCCGGGGAGGCGCGGCGGGTTTCCATTTCCGGTTTGCTCTTCATGGAAAGCGCGATGCGGTTCCGCTTGAGATCGACCTCCATCACGGTCACCTGCACTTTCTGGCCGACCTTCACCACCTCGGAGGCGTCGCGCACGAAATGATCCGCGAGCTGGCTGACGTGGACGAGACCATCCTGATGCACACCGACATCGACGAAGGCTCCGAAGGCGGTGACGTTGGTGACGATGCCTGGAAGTTTCATGCCGACCTTGAGATCGGCGGTCTTTTCGACTCCTTCGGCGAAGGAGAAGATCTCGAACTGCTTGCGCGGGTCGCGGCCCGGTTTGGAAAGTTCGTTGAGAATGTCCTGAAGCGTGGGCAATCCGACGTCTTCGCTGACATATTTTTTCAGGTCGATTTTCTTCCGGGCGGCTTCATTGGTGAGAAGCTCTTCCACCTTGCAGCCGACATCGGCGGCCATGCGTTCGACGAGCGCGTAGCGTTCCGGGTGAACGGCGGAGGCATCGAGCGAATGAGCGCCCCCGCTTACGCGGAGGAAGCCGGCGGCCTGCTCGAAGGCTTTTTCACCGAGGCGCGGGACTTTTTTCAGTTGTTCGCGGGAAGTGAACGCGCCGTTTTCGTTCCGCCAGACGACGATGTTTTCGGCGTGGGTGGCATTGAGGCCGGAGACGTAGGAAAGCAGTTGCTTGGAAGCGGTGTTCAGCTCGACGCCGACGGCGTTCACGCAGGAGATCACGGTGTCGTCGAGGCTGACCTTGAGCGCGCGCTGATCGACATCGTGCTGGTATTGGCCGACGCCGATGGATTTCGGATCGATCTTCACCAGTTCGGCGAGCGGGTCCATCAGGCGGCGACCGATGGAAACGGCTCCCCGCACGGTGACGTCCTCGTTCGGGAATTCCTCGCGGGCCACTTCGGACGCGGAGTAAATCGAGGCACCGCTTTCGTTGACCATCACGACGTGAATGGAGGAGGGGAGCTTGAGTTTTTTGATGAAGCTTTCCGTCTCGCGACTGGCGGTGCCATTGCCGATGGCGATGGCCTCGATGTCGTATTTCTTGATGAGGGTGGTGACTTCGACGGCGGCTTCGTAGAGCTGGGTGTTCGATCCGGCGGTCGCATAGAGGACGGTGTGGTGGAGCAGCTTGCCGGAGCGATCGAGGACGACGGTTTTGCATCCGGTCCGGAATCCGGGATCGATGGCGAGGAGTCGTTTTTCTCCAAGTGGCGAAGCAAGAAGAAGTTCCCGGAGATTTTCCGCGAAAACCGTAATCGCTGTTTCATCGGCCCGCTTCTTGGCTTGCAGGCGTGCCTCGGTTTCCATGGAGGGCATGAGCAGGCGTTTGCAGCCGTCTTCGACGGCGGTGGCGACGTGTTTGCCGGAGGGACCGTCGGCTTTCACCCAATCGAGCAGGGCCAGACCAGTGACGCGATCGAGTGGGACCTCGACGCGCATGAGGAGGAAGCCGTCTTTTTCACCGCGTCGGATGGCTAGCATGCGGTGGGACGGGATGGATTTGAGCGGCTCGCTCCATTCGAAGTAATCGCGGAATTTCTGGGCGTCGGCTTCCTCTTCCTTCCCATACATGACCTTGGAGGAAACGGTGGCTTCTTCTTCGTAGAGCTTGCGGACGCGTCCGCGCAGGGTGGCGTCATCGGCCACGCGCTCGGCGATGATGTCGTGGGCACCGGCGAGAGCGTCGGCGGCGGTGGGGACTTCCTTTTCCGCATCGATGAATTTCGCGGCTTCCTCTTCGGGATCGGTGGACTGGTTTTCGAGCAGAAAATCGGCGAGAGGGGTGAGACCGCGCTCGATGGCCTTGGTGGCGCGAGTCTGGCGCTTCGGTCGGAAGGGTGCGAAGATGTCTTCGACGGACGCGAGCGTGACGGCGGCTTCGAGTTTCTTTTTCAGCTCCGGAGTGAGGAGATTCCGTTCCTCAAGGGATTTGAGGACGGCGGAACGACGGTTATCGAGTTCCGCGAGTTGGAGCATGCGGTCGCGGATGGTGGTGATCTGCACCTCGTCGAGCGATCCGGTTTGCTCTTTCCGGTAGCGGGAAATGAAAGGGACGGTGGCTCCCTCGGCCAGAAGTTTAGCGGTGGAGGCGACGGAAGATAAAGAAATTCCGGTTTCGCGAGCGATAGTGTCGAGATGATGCGTCATGTGAAGGAGATCGGTCTAAAAGAAGCCGGTACGGGAGGGCAAGAAATACAAAGAAGCACGTCGGATTAAAAAACCGGCAAAGGCCGTATTTATCGGTGCAGGTAGCGGATGTTCGGTTTGGGAGCACCGTCGGGGAAATAATAACCCGTGTGGGCGACCTGGTTGTAGCCGATATTCTGAACGACAATGTTCATACGATAAATCGGGTCGTGCATGAGGGTATAGTTTCTCCGTTCCGTGGGAAGCCAGGTAGTGAAGACAAGGAGCGCCTTGTTGTCGTTCCGTCTGAAGATGACTTCCTCCCTCCAATCTCCCAAAATATCGGCCACCAAGCAGGCATCGTTCTTGGTGGAATGAACCGTTGCGGCCCCATAATACCATCCCTGAAAAATACGCCCCGAGGGTCCGAGCTCGATGGCCGTGCGGTTTCTGAGTTCCCGCTGCACATCGCCATCGAAATAGATGGGATAGAAGTAGGGGTTGTATTTGGTGTCGATGATCTTGCCATTGGCATCGAGGTTGGGTGACGCGCTGGAGGCGCACACGACTCCTCTGTAGTTGGGATCGACCGCGGCCGCCCAGGATCGTCCGACGTCGGCTTTGCTCGGATATGTCCACAAAATTTCGCCGGTCCCGGCATCGCGCATCGAGACACCGCAATCGCCACCTTCATGCCCTTGGAAGAACTCCAATCCCGGACGATCCGGCATCAAATCTCCCAAGGCGTGGCTGTCTCCGTGGCCCAGGCCGGTGGTGTAGAGCCCCTTGCCGTCATGATCGATCGCACAGGCTCCATAGATGATTTCGTCGGAGCCGTCCCCGTCCACATCTCCCACCGCAAGAGCGTGGTTTCCCTGACCGCGATATTTTTTATACGCGGAATTTTTTCTGTCTTCGGTGTCGAAGGTCCATACCTTTTCCAGGGTCGTGCCATCCCATCGGAAGGAGGCCATCGCGATCCGCGAATAGATGCCCCGGGCAAAGACCATCAGGGGGCGGGCACCGTTTTGATAAAGGACGGCAGCCTTGATGGAGTTGGCGCGATGACCGTAATTATCGCCCCAAGTATCGTTCATATCTTTCATGGGGCCAATGGGAGGCCAATAGTCGACGGTAGCCAGTTCCTCACCAGTTGTCCCCTTGAGCAATGTGACGTAGGAAGGATCTTCGACCAACCGCCCGGCTGATCGTTTCAGGATCTTTTCATGATTCGCCGATGCGGCGGGACCCTTGCTGAGAAATCTGCCGGTCCCATCCCGGGTGCCGGGGCCGGTTTTCAAGGCGACCTCGGCTTTTCCATCTCCATCGAAATCGTATACCATGAAGGCGAGTTTGGTGCTATCCGTGTTGGGACCGCAGGAGATGCGCCACAGGCTTTTTCCTTCGAGTGTGATGGCTTCCAGGTAAGGGGAAGGGCCTTCCCATTCAAAAATCAATTCGTATTCACCGTCTCCATCCAGGTCTCCCACGCTCATGTCCCCCGGGGTGTATTGCGGACCGGGTGGATTCAGCGGGATTTCCTTGAAAGGCAGCGGCGGGGCTTTCTGGTCGGCCATGGCAGGTTTCGCGGGCCAGATATGGACTTCCCGGGAGCGTTCCAGTGGCGTGCTTCCCGCCACCACTTCGATGTAGTATCGATCGCCCAACTTGCCCCTGGGATCCATATAATTGGAAACCTCCAGTGGCTTCGGGTTGATCTTTTCATCGTTTCGATAGACGTCGAAACGGATGTTATCCTCGTCGGTGCCCACCACTCTCCATGAAATAAAAATCCCCTCACGGGTCTCAAGTGCCACGATCCCTCTTCCCAGCCATTCCATGACCCGGGGTGGCAGGTCCTGGCTCCGGGCGGCATCGGGGCAAAGACAAAGCAGGGGGAAAACGAAAAGAGGGAGGTAAGATTTCAGCATGTGCGGTGTTGGGTTTTAGAATGCGAAAACCGGAGGAATGATACAATACGGAAGAAGGAAGGAGGTTTTTTCAGGGTTTGGCAATTTAACGGCGAAATGCTGATTTTTTTTCGGTGAAATCAATAAAAAAGCCCGCCATCGGGGAGATGACGGGCTTCGAAGGATCGGTGGAAACTTCAGAGTTGGAAGGTGTCTTCCGCCGGAGTTTTGCCGATGGAAATCTGCACTTCACCGTTTGCGGAGAGGTGGGTGAGGCAGTGGTAAACTTCCTCGGGATCGGCGTCGGTCTCGAAGGCGATCTGCTCGGCGGTTTTCGCGTCCGCGACGAGGCGGCTGCGCACCTTGTTGAGCGTTTCGAGGAAAGCACCGGCGGCTTTTTTCCCGGCTTCGACGCCCGGTTGGTGGTAGGCGTTGATGTTGACCAGCGAGGCGTAGAAGGAAACGGCGCGCTCGAACAGGGCGATGAGATAGCCGAGTTGGAAAGGCGTTACTTCCGGGATGGAAATGGTGATGGATTTCCGGCCGGACTCGTGCAGCGCCTTGCGGGTGCCGCGCAGGAAACCTTGCAGGAAGTCCGCGCTGGTGGTGCCGGGCTCGACTTCGATGCTGGCACCACTGCGTCCCTTGCGGACTTCCACGAAGGTGACGAAGAAATTGTTCACCCCATCGCGAAGCTGCTGGACGTAGGCGTGTTGGTCGGTGGAGCCTTTGTTGCCGTAAACGGCGATACCTTGGTTGACGACCTTGCCGTCGAGATCGAGCTCCTTGCCGAGGGACTCCATCACGAGTTGCTGGAGGTATTTCGAGAAGAGAACGAGCGAGTCTTTGTAAGGAAGCACGACCATGTCCTTCTCGCCTTTGCCGTTGGTGGCGTGGTACCAGGCGACGGCGAGTTGCATGGCGGCATTGGTTTTGAAATCCGGCTTGCGGGTTTCTTCGTCCATGGCGGCGGCACCGGAGAGCAAGCCGTCGATATCGAGGCCTTGCAGGGCGGCTGGTACGAGGCCGACGGTGGAAAGCACGGAAGTCCGGCCACCCACCCAGTCTTCCATGGGGAAGCGGGCGAGGAAATTCTGTGCGACGGCGTATTGGTCGAGTTTGGAGCCGACACCGGTGACTGCGACGGCGTGTTTCCCGAAGTCGAGACCGGCGGCTTCGTAGGCACTCTTGGCTTCGAGCATGCCGTTGCGGGTCTCGGCGGTGCCGCCGGATTTGGAAATGACGAGCGTGATGGTCTTCGAGAGACCCTTGACGGAGAGCTGCCGAATCACGGTGTCCATGCCGTCCGGATCGGTGTTATCGAAGAAGAAAATCGGGAGACGGGCATCCAAACCGATGGCGTCGTTGACGAGTTGCGGACCGAGGGCGGAGCCGCCGATGCCGATGAGCAGGACTTGCTCGAAAATCCCTCCTGCCGGGGGACGGACTTGGCCAGTGTGGACTTTTTCGGCGAATGCCTTCAGGTCTGCGAGCGGCTGGGTGATAGCCTTGCGGATTTCCGCGTTGGGCGCGAGATCGGCGTTGCGCAGCCAGTAGTGACCGACCATGCGGCCCTCGTCCGGATTGACGATTTCGCCGGCTTCGAGTTTGGCGATGTCCTGAAACGCCTTGGAAATTTTGGGCTCCAACGTGGCGATGGAATCGGCTCCGATATCCATCAACGAGAAATCGATGGAGAAGCCATGTTTCGGGTAGCGGATGGTCTTTTGGTTGTAAGTTTGCCAGGACATGGTATTGGGAAATGAAATCCCCGGACCGGGGACGGGGAATGCTCGGTGATCCGCCATCCGATGTCGATGGATTTTCCGGTTCGAATCCGCCCGGAAGATGAAAAACCCCGATGCCGGGAAGTAGCGGATTCGATGAAACAAGCCAGTGAGGACACCGGCGCTCCCTCAGGGGAAGTGAATGAGCGAGTGGAGGGGATAGCCCGCGAGTTTTTCCCGCCCTTTGAGGAAATCGAGTTCGATCAGGAAGGAAATTCCCACGATGCGGGCACCCAGTGCATCGAGCAGTTTTGCGGAGGCGGCCGCGGTGCCGCCGGTGGCGAGGAGGTCGTCCACCAGAAGTACGGTTTCTCCCGGGCGGATGGCGTCCTCGTGCAGTTCGAGAATGGCGTCGCCGTATTCGAGCGAATAGGCCATTTCCCGGGTTTTCCACGGGAGTTTTCCTTTTTTGCGCACAGGCACGAAGCCCGCGCCGAGGCGGTCCGCGACGGCGGCGGCGAAGATGAATCCGCGGGCGTCGATGCCGACCACCTTGTCGATCTTCACGCCGTTCGCCGTTTCGCAGAGGAGGGAAATCGCTTCGCGGAACAGGTTGCCATCGGAGAGGATGGGGGTGATGTCCTTGAAAACGATGCCCGGTTGGGGGAAATCGATCACATCCCGGACGGCGGCGCGAAGGGTTTCGAGGCTCATGAGTAGATTCAGAAACCGATGACCTGATAGCCGGAAAGATCCGGGGTAAAGGTGCTTTCGGAGATGGTTTGGTTGAAGACGGGATTCCGGAAAAGGGTGCGGATGCGGGATTTGTCCTGCAGCTCCATTTCCATGGCACGGAGTTCGTTTTTCGCGGGATCGATATCGAGGAAAATCCACGGCACCTGAAGGCGGAATTTCCGGTCTTTCGGTTTCAGCGTGTATTGGTGGATGCCGTGGGATTGCCGTTTTTCGATGATCTCGAATGCGCGGGTGAAGGCTTGGAGCGACTCGAACGCCTTGCCGGTGAGCAGGGCATAGCGGGCGGCCTGGGGTGAGTCTGCATCGATTTGCCGGGCCTTTTTGTCGTCGATCTGGATGAGGGACAGCGTTTTGCCGTCGGAAACCGCCAGGGTTTGCGCGGGTTCACCGAGTTGCCAGCGGAGTTTGCCGGGTTTCGCGAAAGCGAGGCGTCCGGGGGTGACGACGGGATTTTTCAGGGCGGGAAGTTTGCGTTCCTGGGTGAACTTGGCCTGAAGGGTGGTGATTTCCGCCTGGCGTTTCAGCCAGTTTTCCAGCACGGCGTCCTGCGCGTGGAGGGTTGGGAGGAAAGAAAAAAACAGGAGCAGGAACCGCATGGTGGAAGAGGTTTTAGGAGCCGCGAATCTTGCGAATCGGGCGAATGAAGGTTTGGTTAGTTTCCGGGGACGAGGTTTTCGACGAGAAGCTGGCGATAGCGGGCTTCGGCAGCTTCATCGCCCCAGACGTGCATGCAGACGGTGACAATTTTCCCGGAGGCGTCCCTGAAATAGAATTTCTGGTTGGTGAAAAGACGTTCTTTTCCGGATTCCTGCGGGTAGGCGAAGCGGGCGAGAATGCCCTCGACGCCGCTGCGGGTTTTCAGCGGGATTGCGTCGATAAAGTAGGTTTTCGCATTGGAAGAGTTGGGACTGCGTTCCGTGATGCTGTTGATTTCGGCGTTCATAGCGTCTTCAAGGGTATCCGCTTGATGACGGCTGATGACGAAATGAATGTGCTGGCGTGTCGAACGCGGAGTGGTCTGGGTTTTCGGAACCAGCACGGGTTTGTTTTCCAGTGTGCCGATTTTCCAGTTTTCCGGAGTGGTGAGAGTGGCCTGAATGCCTTCCAGCTTCAGTGCCGTGTCCTGTGCGTGGGCGAGGACGGTGATGGCGAGAAGAAGGAAAAGGGAGCGCATGATGGTGGGGAGATCGCTCGGATCAGGCCGATCGGTCGGATCTGTTTTTCAGTTTCGCGCGGACGATCTCGAAAATCATCGGCAACACGGAAATGATGATGATGCCGAATACGACCAGCTCGAAGTTTTCCTTCACGACGGGGATCTGGCCGAAGCAGTAGCCGGCGGGGAGAAGCAAGCCGACCCAGAGGAAGGCTCCGATGACGTTGAACGCCATGAAACGCTGGTAGCTCATCTGGCCGGACCCGGCGACGAAGGGGGCGAAGGTGCGGACGATGGGGACGAAGCGGGCGATGATAATGGTTTTTCCGCCGTAACGGACGAAAAACTCGTTGGTCTTCGCGATGTGGCTGGGTTTGACGATTTTAGGAAATTTCCGCTGCACCCACGCGCCGAAGCGATGGCCGATCCAGTAGTTCACGGTGTCGCCGAGGATCGCGGCTACTAGCAAAATCACGGCGGCGAGCCAGACGTTCAGGCCGGATGAAGGATCGGCGGCGAGTGCGCCGATGGCGAACAGCAGCGAATCGCCGGGCAGGAAGGGCGTCACCACCAGTCCGGTCTCGCAGAAAACGATGAGAAACAGCAGGCCGTAAACCCAGGCTCCGTAGGAACGGGTAAATTCGTGAAGGTGATCCTGAAGATGGAGCAGGATATCGAGGATTTCTTTCATAATCAGTCGGTTTCAGGACGAGGGTCGCGCGCGAGAAGTTCTTTCATCGCCAGCAGGGCGGGCTTGTCCTGATAGAGAATGCTGTAAACGGCGTCGATGATGGGGGTGCGCACGCCGAGGCGGTGTGCGGCTTCGTAAATCGAAAGGGTGTTCGGCACGCCTTCGGCGATCATACCGAGCGAGGCGACGGCTTCTTCGAGGGATTTTCCCTGACCGAGCGCGAGGCCGACGCGGTGGTTGCGCGAATGGGTGGAAAAGCAGGTGACGATGAGATCCCCGACACCGGAAAGCCCGGCGAAGGTTTCGGTGTGTCCGCCGATGGCGTGCCCGAAACGGCACATTTCGGCGAGCGCGCGGGTGACCAGTGCTGCCACGGCGTTGTCGCCGAGTCCTAGGCCGTGGGCGATGCCGGCGGCGATTGCGTAGACGTTTTTCACCGCGCCGCCGAATTCCATGCCCGCGAGGTCATCGCTGGTGTAGGAGCGGAAATGCGGAAGGGTGAAGAGTTCCTGAAGCTTCACGGCGAGATCGGTGTCCTGACTGCCGATCACGGCGCAGGTGGCCAGACCGGTGGCCATTTCTTCGGCATGATTCGGGCCGGAGAGAACGGCGATGGGATTTTCCGGGAAAACCTCGCGGAGGATTTCGCTCATGCGTTCGCCGGTGGCTTTTTCGATGCCCTTGGCGCAGGAAAGCAGGACGGTGGAGGTGGGCAGCCCGGCGTCGGCGAGTTTGCGGGCGGTTTCGCGGGTGGCGGAGGTGGGAACGGCGAAGATCACCAGCGGGTGATTCACGGCCTCCGCGAGATGGTTGGTGGCGGTGATGTGCGAGTCGAGTTCGACGCCACTGAGGTAGTGCGGATTTCGATGATCGCGATTGATGGCTTCCGCCGTGGCCGGGTCCCGGCCGATCAGCACGATCCGGTCGAGCCGAGGGGCGAGCAACTTGGCGATCGCCGTACCGAACGAACCGGAACCGAGAATGGCGGCCGAGGGAAAAGGCGAGTCAGACATTGGCGGGCTTTTTCTTGCGTTCGAATCGGTGCTCGGTGCCGGCGCGGAGGCGTTGGATGTTGCTACGATGTTTCCAGATCGCGAGCAGGGCGATGGCGACGGTGAAAACGAACAGCGGCTTGTTCCAGGTGCCGTCCTGGATGCGACCGTGCGTCCAGGAGCCCCACAAAGTAATCAGCGGCAAGGCGGCGGCGGCACCGATACTGGCGACGGCGACGTAACGGGTGATGAAAAACAGCAGGAGCCAGACGATGAGCAACACCACCACGCCGAACGGCATGAGGGCGAGCAGGACCCCCGCGGAGGTGGCGATTCCCTTGCCGCCCTTGAATCCGACCCATGGCGAATAATTGTGGCCGAGCACGGCGGCGAGAGCGGTGAAAATGTGGACGAGCTGGGCTTTCATGGCCTCGGAGGCGGGAAGCACGAGTGTCCATTCGTCCGGCAGCGAAAGAGGGACGGGAAGGTGGCGTCCCGCGATCTGGACCAGATTCATGGCGAGAGCCACCGGGATGAAGCCTTTCAGGGCATCGAGGATCAGGCAGGTGATCCCGTATTTTTTACCGACGATGCGCAGTACGTTGGTCGCGCCGATATTGCCCGAGCCGTGTTCGCGGATGTTGATGCCCTTGCTTTTGGCGATGATCAGGCCGAAGGGGATCGAGCCGAGCAGAAAGGCGATGAGCGGGCTGAGCCAGAGTTGCATGGGAAAAGAAGTGCCGGGTGATCAGTGATCAGGAAAGAATCACTCAACGATGGTGGCGGATTCGATGACGACGGGGGTGTTCGGCACGTTTTCGGAGGGGAGTTGGAGCTTCTGGCCGGTGGCGGGATGCGTCATGGTGAGAGAGATGGTGGAGGTGGGGACGGCTTTGATTTTATCGACGACTTCCTTGCCGGAAATCACTTTGCCGAATACGGCGTAGCCGCCCATGTTCGGGTAGTTCAGTGGGGCGTTGTCGGCGACGTTGATGAAAAACTGGGCGGTGGCGCTGTTCGGATCGGCGGTGCGGGCCATGGCGATGGTGTAGGCGTCGTTTTTCAGGCCGTTTTTGCTTTCGTTGACGATGCCCTTGCCGGTGTCTTTTTCGACGAACTGTTTGCCTTCCTTGGCGAAGCCGCCGCCCTGGATCATGAAGCCATTGATGACCCGGTGGAAAATGGTGCCGTCGTAGTGCTTTTTCTTCACGTAACCGAGGAAGTTCTCGACGGTGACGGGGGCTTTTTCGGCGTTCAGTTCGACGATGATTTCACCGAGGTTGGTCTTGAGCTTGACCTTTGGGGCCTTGGAGGAAGGGGCGGCGAAGGCGAAGGTAGGCAGCAGACAAAGGGCAAGAAGGACGATTCGGCGTTTCATTGGGGTGAATAAAGCGGGAGAGAAGCGCCGATGTCCACATCGGCTTTGCGGATTTGGTAAAATGAGCCGGTGTGAGAAGTGCCGGTGTGAGCACCGGCGCCCCATTTTAATGATACAGGTGGCGTTTCCCGATCCACTCGGAAACGGCCGGATGCAGCCACGGGGCGGGTTTTCCGGCGGCGAGTGCCATCCGGATCTCGGTGGAGGAGGCGGGGTGCTCGTTGGAAATCCGGTGCATGCGGTAGCCCGGGCGCGGTTGGGGCGTGTCGTTGCGGGCGATGACGATGAATTCCACCAGCGCGGCGATTTTTTCCGGATGTTTCCAGCGCGGCAGGGCGGACCATTGATCGCCGCCCATGACCCAGAACAGCCGGGCATCGGGAAAGCGCGCGGCGATTTCCTCTGCGGTTTGGTAGGAAAACGACGGGCCGGGGCGGCGGAGTTCGAGGTCGTCGAGGGTGGCCCAAGGCAGGTCGGCGGTGGCGAGGCGCAGCATTTCCAGCCGATCCTCGGGGCTGGCGGGCAGGGTTCCGGTTTTATGCGGGGAAATCTGGCAGGGAATGAACCGAACTTCATCGAGTGCCAGCGCTTCCTTCGCTAGACGCGCCATGTGCAGGTGGCCGAGGTGGACGGGATCGAAGGTGCCGCCGAAGAGCGCGAGGTTCATGGGGTGGAGATCGTGGATCGGAGATTGAGGATGGTGGATGATTCTTCACCATCAACACTCAACTCTCAACCATCAACCTGCTCCTCCATTGGCACGATGATGAGGAACTTGGTTTCCCGGCCGGGGACGGAGGTGACGGTGATGGTCCCCTGATGGGCTTCGACGGCGCGTTTGACGATGGAAAGGCCGAGGCCGGTGCCCCGGACCTGCTGCTGGGAGTGGTGTTTTTCCACCCGGTAGAAGCGGCGGAAAATGTGGGGAAGATCGGCACTGGGGATGCCCACTCCATCGTCGGATATCCAGATGCGAAGGTTTTGCGCATCGACGGGTTCGCAGCCGATGGTGATGCGCAGGCCTTTGTAGGGGTTTTGCTTGAGGGCGTTTTCTACGAGGTTGAAAAGCACCTGGGTCCAGTAAAAACGATCGCCGTGGAGACGGATATCGGGATCGGAAATGAGGAGATCGACTTTCGCTTCCTGGCCGCGAATGACGGATTCGAGGCGCTCGAGCACGTCGTTCACGCAGGAGCGGAATTTGAATGGCTCGATCTTGAGCGCGCCGGCCTCGCCGGATTCGAGTTTGGAAATGACGAGCATGTCTTCGACGATTCGGGAGATACGCTCGGTGTGCTTGCGCATGATGCCGAGGAAATGACGGGCCATTTCCGGTTCATCGAGGAGGTCATCGTCGATCAGGTTTTCGAGGTAGCCGCTGATGATGGCGAGTGGAGTGCGGAGTTCGTGCGAGGCGTTGGCGACGAAGTCCTTGCGGATTTGCTCGATCTGGTGTTCCGCAGTGACATCGCGGATGACGACGCGGGTGGTGGGCGATGAACCGATGGCGGAGGAAATCCGGGCGCAATCGATCACCCAGGCGTTGACGCCACGATTTTCCTGATTCCCAAGCAGGGAGGTTTGCTGGGAAAGCACGACGCGGGTTTGGGTGGATTCGCCGGTGGCCAGACAACGCAGCAGCGCCTCGGCGAGACGTGGATCGAGAAAGGCTTCGCGGACGGGCTTTCCGATCAGTTCGCGTTTTCCGAACAGGGCGCTGGCGGCGGCGTTGGCGAAGCGCACGTTGGCGTCGTGATCGACGAGCAGGAAGGCGTCACCGAGGGCGTCGAGAAGACGGTTCCGTTCTTCGCGTGCTGCTTGGAGATCGAGTTCCAGCTTGAGTTTCCCGGCCTTGATTTCTTCTTCGGAATGCTTGCGTGCCCGACGGAGCTGCTGGATCCGGATGAGCAGACCGAGGCAAACGACAGCCAGAAAAATGGCGAGATAGGTCATGATTCCGCCTCGAGGGGACTGATTCGGTAACCGACGCCGCGAATGGTTTCGACGAGCGCTCCATGCGGGCCGAGCTTCTGGCGCAGGCGTTTCATGTGGGTATCGAGCGTGCGGCTGTGGACTTCATCGCTGTAGCCCCAGACGGTGCGGAGGAGATCGTTGCGGTCCTGCGGTTTTCCGGAGCGTTCGCAGAGGTAGAGCAGCAGCTTGAACTCGGTCGCGGTGAGATCGGTGGGCTCGCCATCGAGGAAAAAACGCAGCGCGTTTTTATCGAAACGGAAGGGGCCGTAGGAAAACTCGACATTGCCCGGCGGTGCGTCCGCGCGCTTGAGCACGGCCTGCACACGGAGCATGAGTTCTTTCGGGCTGAAGGGTTTCGTCAGGTAATCGTCCGCTCCGGCTTCGAGGCCCTGAATGCGGTCTTCGGTCTGGGCGCGGGCGGTGAGCATGATGACCGGGATATTGGCGCTGCGGCTGTCCCGGCGGAGTTCACGGAAAACCGCATAGCCATCGCGGCCCGGCAGCATGATATCGAGAATCATCAGATCCGGCCGCTCCTGCATGGCCATTTCGGTGGCGGTAATGCCATCGTGCGCCTTGATGACCTGATAACCGGCGCGCTGGAGGTTGAAGCCGATGAGATCGGCGATGTCGCGTTCGTCCTCTACAATCAGGATTTTTTGCATCTGGGTGAGGATGTAACGGCGAACCGCCGGATTGGGGAATGAATGCGTGTGACGGTTTTGTCAAAAAGACCCAAGACGCAAGACAGGAAGAAGCAAGAGAAGAACCTGTGGCTGAATCTTCTCTTGTGTCTTGGGTCTTCAAGTCTTGAATCTCACTCAGCGTGCTGAGCATGCCATTCCTTATAAACCTTCGGCGAGATTTCGGAAGGTTTGATTTCCGAGCGGCCTCCCCAGAAGACGTTGGTGTAGGAAACGGGGATGCCGATGGATTCGAGGTGGCGGTCGATGGCGGCTTTGTGT
This sequence comes from Luteolibacter sp., assembly GCA_047606285.1. Classification (GTDB taxonomy): domain Bacteria; phylum Verrucomicrobiota; class Verrucomicrobiia; order Verrucomicrobiales; family Akkermansiaceae; genus Luteolibacter. The sequence goes on from JASGEP010000016.1 coordinate 31,427, forward strand.
TCGAGCACGCGGTTTTTCTCGGTGCCGTGGACGACGCCCATGATGTTGACGTTGCCGAACTGCGGACCGCCTTCGCGCCAATAGCAGTGGGTCATGCAGTAGTGACGACCGACTTCGCTGCCGCCTTCGATTTCGCGACCTTTCGGCACGGCCCAGTGGAACAGCCCGTTGAAGCGGGTGACGCGCTCGCCGGTGGAGGAAGGTTTTACGTGTTCAAGAAACGTGGAAAAACGACCGATAACTTTCTTGGAATTAAGCGTTTCGGCAACTTCGCAGAAACGCTCGGTGCTGACGCCCGCAAGAGCCGCACGGGATTCCCAGGGATTGGCGACGATTTCGTGTACGGCCAGTTCTTCCTTGAGCGCGAGCAGGACGTTCCACTCTTCGTCGGTGAGATCGACGGTGGTGGTGGTCATCATCACCGCCGGTTCCTCGGATTTGTCGCCGGGTTCAAGAGCGCGACGGCGGACGTGGCCGACACCGAGGGCGAACACGCCATTGGCGGGCATGAGCAGGTATTCGGTGGCACCGGTGAGGCGCATAAGGACCTTGGCGTGTTCGTCGAGCGATTCGCCGACGGGCACTTTGAGGGTGGTCCACAGGCGGTAGCCGGAACCGGAAACTTCGGTGTCCGTGGAGCGGATGACGACGTGGCCGGAAAACGGGTCCTGTTTCGCCATGAAATCGAATGCCGCGTTGAGTTTTTCCTCGGGCACTTTCCACGCGACGAGCGCGCCGTGGGCGAGCTTGGTGGAGAGGAGCGTCTGGCGCACGCGGCGGATCACTCCGGCTTCGAGCATGGCGCGAATGCGTTCCAGCACGGTCGGCAGCGGAACGCCGGATTTTTCCGCGATCACATGGAAGGGATGGCGGTGGAAACCGGCGATGAGGTCCTCGGAAATGGCGAGAATCGCGGCATTGACCGGATCGGAGTGTTCGACGGGGATGAGGTGCATGGGAAAGTTGATTGAATGGTGAAGCGGGAGCCGCCGTTGGGAAGCAGAATCGGGAGGCGTATCCTCTGAAATTGAACCCCTATTTTGCAAAGGTGATGCGCTTGAGGTAATCCAATGCTTGGTCGCGATCAAGGATTCGTCCTTCAAGTTGCTCGGTTTGAACGGCTTCGAGCCATTTTTTGAATCCCGGGCCGGGAGAAAAGCCGAGCTGGATGAGGTCGCGGCCGGTGACGAGGGGCGGGGGGATGAGCGGTTCGGCGGCGAATTCGGCCTCCTTTTCCCGCAGGAATTCGTAGTTGTCGGTGAAGCCGTTCGAGGACGCGCAATCGACGCGGTGCAGCTCCATTTCTTCGGGAAAGGTGGACTCGGCCATGAAGCGCTTCAGCTTCGCGGTGCGCATTTGCTGCACGTTCATGAACTGCATGTGGCGGGAAACCATGGTGGTCACCGCGTGGATGGTGTCATTCGGGTAGCGGAGGCGGCGCAGGATTTCTCCGGCCATTTCCGCGCCGAGAGCGTCGTGGCCGTTGAAGCGGATGCGGTTTTCGGCGGGATCGATGGTGCGGGTGGGTGGCTTGGCGATATCGTGGAGGAGCACGGCGAGGCAAAGCTCCAGCGAGGCGTCGTCCGGCAGCATTTCCAGCATGATGCGGGTGTGCGTGTAAACGTCGCCTTCCGGGTGCCATTCGGGCGGCTGCTCGCAACCGATGAGGGCGAGCACTTCCGGGACAATGAAGGAGATCAGGCCGGTATCGACGAGCAGTTCCAGCCCGGCGCGGCGGCTCGAGGAGGTGATGATGCGGGAAAATTCGTCACGGATGCGCTCGGGCGAGATTTTCTCCAGAAGCGGAGCGCAGGATTTCAGCGCGGCGGCGGTTTTTTCCTCCAGTGTGAAATCGAGGCGATTGCTGAAACGGACGGCCCGCAGCAGGCGCAGGGCGTCCTCTGAAAAGCGGGCGACGGGATCGCCGATGGCGCGGAGGACGCCGGATTTCAGATCGGCGAGACCGCCGACGTAGTCGATGATTTCTCCGGTTTCCGGGTGTTGGAACAGGCCGTTGATCGTGAAATCCCGGCGCTGGGCGTCTTCCGCAGCGGTGGAAAAGGTGACGTATTCCGGGCGGCGACCGTCTTTATAACTGCCGTCCGTGCGGAAGGTGGCGACCTCGATGTGATGGCCGCCGTGATGGACGATGACGACCCCGAAGTGGGCACCGACTTCATTCGAGCCGGGGAAAATCTCCAGCACCTGTGCCGGGGTGGCGGAGGTGGCGATGTCGTAGTCCTTCGGGGTGAGGCCGAGGAGCTGGTCTCTCACGCAGCCACCGGCGAAGAGGGCTTCATGGCCGGCGGCGATGAGTTTCCCGGCGATTTGTTGGGCGGAGAGGAGCATGTTTTATAGGCCCCATAGGGCTTATAGGGCTTATAATGCAGCGGCAATTTTCTCCAGTCCCTCCAGCACCCGCGAGCGCGGGCAGCCGAAGTTAAAGCGGATGTAGCCCGGCCAACCGAAAAACGCGCCATCGGAGAGGAAGAGCCCGGATTTTTCCTCGAAATGCAGCGCGGGGTTTTTCACGTCCAGTCCGCGGGCGTCGATCCATGCCAGATAGGTGGCTTCGCCGGGTTTTACGGAGAGGGCGGGGCATTTATCGGTGATGAAATTGACCAGCGTGTCGCGGTTTTTCGTGAGATAAGAAATGAGTTCTTCGCGCCAAGGCTCGCCGTGGCGGTAGGCGGCTTCGGCGGCGTAGTAGGAAAGCGCGTTGATTTCCGCGAGCGTGTGGCCGCGTGCGGCGGTGAATTTCCGGCGGATGGAATCGTCCGGGATCACGGCGAAGGCGTAGCCCAGCCCGGCGATGTTCCAGGTCTTGCTCGGCGCGAGCAGGGTGATGCTGCGTTTGCGGAGATTTTCAGGTAAATTGAGCGCGGAAATGTGCGGGGTGGCGGCTTCGTCGAAGATGAGATCGCAGTGGATTTCGTCGGAAACGAGGATGAGATCGTGAACCTCGCAGAAGGTGGCAAGTTTCTCGATTTCCGCGCGGGAAAACACCCGGCCCAGCGGGTTTTGCGGATTGCAGAGCAGGAAAATGCGGGTCGTCGGCGTGACGGATTTTTCCATGGCCTCCCAATCGAAAGTCCAGCGGCCATCGACTTCGACGTGATCGACGGTGATGAGGGTGGTGGCCGCGTCGTGATGCACGCCGATGAACGGCGGGTAAACCGGGGTGCAGGTCATCACCGCGTCGCCAGGCTTGCAGAAGGCGCGTGCGGCGAGCGAAAGCGCCGGGACGAGACCGCCGAGGTGAATGATTTCATCGATGGAGGCGGAGTAATTCCGGCGGTTTTCTAGGTAGGCGAGCACCGCTTCGTTCAGTCCTTCGTGGGCTTGGGCGTAGCCGAAAATCCCGTGATCGACGCGCTTGTGGAGTGCTTCGAGGATGGACGGAGCGGATGCGAAATCCATGTCCGCGACCCAGAAGGGATCGAGGTGGGGACGGCGATCGTATTTGATATTCCCCGTGCCACGGCGCGGGATGAGGGTGTCGAAGTCGAAGAGCATGATGAGAGAGTCTGGAAACCGCGAATTTTTAAGAGAAAATCAGGTAAGGTTTTTGAATCCGGATGCGTGAGTTCTGGCGTATGAGCAGAGCTTGCGGAACTCTCTGGTAGTTGCAAATGCTCGTATGGGCAAATAGTGAAAACGGTTGCACCCTATATCGAGCAACAAGCCTTTTGGATACGCCGAAATTCGATGTGGCTGACGCCAGCTCAAAGTTTCAGTGATTCCTGCATGGGTGCGGGAGATCATCGCCTCGGAGAATTCCCATACAGTCGATTGGCCAAAGTCCGGATGCTTCTGGATATGGCGACGTTTCAGAAATTCACATATCCACCTCCATGCCGGCAAACTCACGAAAACAACAAGCAGGGTGGAAATTTTATTGTCGTTCCCGCCGTTGCTCAAAGACGTGAGCAGATACACGAAAATGAATACCACCGGGAGATACGGATACCAAAGAATCGGACGAGATTTCAGCAGAAGCTGATAGCCTTCCTGGAGGTCCTTCAGGGAATTCGTCGTTTTTGCCGAGATGGGTGCCATTGGTGGATCAGGCAGGGACGTTTCTCCGAAAGTCCGGTTGGGAAGATGTGGGTTTAAAGGAAGTTGGTGTCATTCGAAAATGGTCGTTGATTCCACCGGACGTTTCGGAGAAACGTCCCTGCTTATTTCCATCCGATTCGATCAGGAAACCAGACGTGGGGCCAATCCGAATAAGAGGTGGCAAGTTTTGCCCGGACCGGGTTTTCGCGAATGTATTCCCATTTTTGAATATGATCTTTTTTGGAGCGAATCCGGTGATCGAAATAATCTCGTTGCCATTCGATGCCACAGGCGCGGGCTGTGAAACGTTTCCATTTTTTGACCATAGCGGACATTCCATGTTTTTCCGACCAAGTGAATGTAAAAAGCCCATGAAGGTGATCCGGCATGAGAAGAACGATTTCCGGGAACCATTCGCCCGACTGATGGTAGCGGGAAATGGAAGTCAGTAATTTTTGAGAAATATCGTTCTGAGTGAGTAGGGGAATCCCGCGTTGTCGGCAGTTGATGGTGATGAAAAACGTGGCGTGATGGGAGACCCAAAATGGAGGCTGATGCAGCAGATTACGGAGCTTTCTCTCAGGTCGTTCCGAATTCAACATGGCCGAATCTATCAAATTTAGATGATGCCCACAATGCAAAAAGGCAGGGACGTTTCTCCGAAACGTCCGGTTGGGAGAATGGCCATCGATCAGGGGACGATGATGAATCGGGAGGCAGGGAGTCTTCGCCGCCGGACGTTTCAGAGAAACGTCCCTGCCTTTTATCGCTCAAGCCGTCACGGCGCTACGGTCGTCATCGAGGCCGGATTTTTCGAGGAAGTAGTCGTAGCCGCCGGTGTAACGGGTGACGGTGCCGTTGTTCACATGGAGGGTGGTTTCGGCGAGGTTCCGGATGAAGTGGACGTCGTGGGAGATGAAGACGAGCGTGCCTTCGTAGTTTTTCAGGGCGCTCACCAAGGAGTCGATGGCGAGAATGTCCAAGTGGGTCGTCGGCTCGTCCATGAGGAGGAGGTTCGGCGGATCGACGAGGAATTTCACGAGGTTGAGGCGGGATTTTTCACCACCGGAGAGCACGCCGCAGCGTTTCTCGACATCGGTGCGGCGGAAGAGAAAGGAGCCGAGAATGGAGCGGGCTTCGTCTTCGCGGAGGGTGGTGCAGGCGCCGAGGACTTCTTCGAGGACGGTGTTGTTCTCGTTGAGCGCTTCGGAGCGGTGCTGGGAGTAGTAGCCGATCTTGGTGGCGTAGCCGGGTTCGCGCTTGCCGGCGTCGATGGGGAGGATCCCGGCGAGGATTTTCAGCAGGGTGGATTTGCCCGCGCCGTTCGGACCGACGAGGACGATGCGGTCGTTGCGCTCGATGGTAAGGTCGAGATCGGAGTAAATGCGTTTTTCGCCGTAGGCCTGGCCGACTTTGGTAAGCTCGATGACTTTCTGGTTCGAGCGCGGCGGTTGCGGGAAACTGAATTTGAACGGCTTGCGTGGCGCACGGGGTTTTTCGATGCGCGGGAGTTTTTCGAGCTGCTTGATGCGGGACTGGACCTGCGCGGCCTTGGAGCCGACCTGACGGAAGCGGTCGATGAATTCCTGGACGTGCTCGATTTCCTTCTGCTGGTTTCGGTAGGCCTGCACCTGCTGCTCGTAGCGTTTTTCGCGCTGATCGAGGTAGGAGGTGTAGTTTCCGGTATAAGTGTGGAGCAACATCGCGTCCGGATCGATTTCCACGACGGTCTCGATCATGGCGTCCATGAAATCGCGGTCGTGGGAGATCATGAGGATGGCGCCGGAGTAGTTCAGGAGGTAGCGCTGGAGCCAGAGGAGCGAGAGGAGGTCGAGGTGGTTCGTCGGCTCGTCGAGCATGAGGAGGTCCGGCTCCATGACGAGGAGGCGGGCGAGGTAGGCGCGCATGACCCAACCGCCGGAGTATTCGCGGGCGGGTTTGTTGAAATCGTCCTGCTTGAAGCCGAGACCGGCGAGGATTTTCTTGGCTTTCGGCTCGAGCTGGTAGCCGTTCAGGGCGGTGAACTGGTCCTGTGCCTTGGCGAAGTCCGGGTGGGACAGGTCGCCGGTGGCTTCGTGTTCGCGGATGGTGCGGAGGAGGTTCACCATTTCCGGGGTGATGCCGATGGCGATTTCGAGAATGGTTTCGTCGGACGGCTCGCCCGCTTCCTGCGGCAGGTAGCCGACGATGGCGTATTCGTCGCGCTCGATGGTGCCTTCGTCCGGCGAGTCTTCATCGAGGATCATGCGGAAAAGTGTGGACTTGCCTGCGCCGTTCGGGCCGACGAGGGCGACGCGTTCGCCCCAGTTGATGGTCATTTCGGCTTCGCGGAGAAGCGTGCGGCCGCCGAGGGTCTTGGTAAGCTTTTTGATGGTGAGCACGTGGGGGGATGTAGAGGAGGACGGGACGCCGGGCAAGGAATTCGGGCGGGGAGATCGCAGTTGTAGCCAAATTTGTGACTGGAACCGGGATTGAAACCTTGACGAAATGGGGCTTTCCCGAGCTTTATGGGTCATCCTAATGACCTGCATGCGTTTTCCTTCCGCCCCAAAGTCACCCGTGGCCCGCAGTCTGGGTCAATTCGCTGCTCTTACCTCGATCGCCGTGCTTTCCACCGCCGGAACCTTGCACGCGCAGGACTTCGAGGGGAAAAGAATCACGAATCTGGACATTCGCTACAACGGCCCGCGCACGGTGGATGAGGCCCGCCTGCGGAACCTGATGGCGACCAAGGCCGGTGAACCTTATCGCGCGGAACGACTGGATAACGACATCAAGTCTCTCTACGAATCCGGCCTGGTGGATGACGTGCGTTTCCTCGCCGAGCCGGTGGGTGACCGCGTGCGCGTGATTGCTGAAGTGAAAACCCGCGATGCCGTCGGCGGCGTGGGCTTCGTGGGGAACTCGATTTTCTCCGACCAGAAACTCGCTAAGGAGTCCAAGCTGAAAAGCGGCGGCGCGCTCAGCGATGAAGCGATTCTTCAGGCCAGCCGCAACATCGAGAAATACTATCAGGGCTACGGCTATCCGGACGTCCGGGTGACGCACCGCACGCAGGGCACCAGCCAGAGCGGGGTGGCGGACCTGATTTTCGTGATCGACGAAGGAACGAAAAACGAAGTGCGCAAGATTCGCTTCGAAGGGAACAAGGTTTTCGGTGACGCCGATCTCCGCAAGGAGATGAAGGTGAAGGAAAAAGGCTGGTTCTCGTGGCTCACCAAGTCCGGTCGCTTCGAGTCTAACCAGCTCGATACCGATCTGGACGCGATTCTCGATTTCTATCGCAGCAAGGGCTACCTGCGTGCCAGCAGCACCGGCATCCGCCGCGAGCCGGTCAAGGACGGTCGGGTGGATCTCGTGATCCCCATTCATGAAGGTGAGAAATACACTGTCGCGGGCGTTGGCTTCGGCAGAATGACCGTCTTCAAGTCCGAGGAGCTCTATCCGGCCCTCACCCTCACTCCCGGTCAGGCATACAGCTCCAAGAAAATGCGCGCGGACATCACCATGATCCGCAGCTACTACGGTTCCCGTGGTTATGCCGACGCCCTGGTCACTCCGGACATCAACGATGCCGGCCCGAACAAGGTCAGCATCACTTACAAAATCACCGAAGGCTCCCGTTTCCGGGTCGGCCGGGTGAACATCGCGGGTAACACCAAGACCCAGGACAAGGTGATCCGCCGCGAGATCCCGCTTCAGCCGGGAGATTTCTTCAACTCCGTCGAACTCGAAACCACCAAGTCCCGTCTGGAAAACCTCCAATACTTCAACGAAGTGCAGGTTTCCGGCGATTCGGCTGGCGGCGGTTACCGCGATATCGACGTGCTGGTGGAGGAAAAAGCCACCGGTTCCGTAGGCGTGGGCCTCGGTTTCAGCTCGATCGACAGCGTGGTCGGCTTCCTCTCGCTGGAGCAGTCGAACTTCAATCTCTTCAATCCGTGGAACTTCACCGGTGGCGGCCAGCGCTTCGCGATGAACCTGCGCCTCGGTTCCCGGCGTCAGGATTTCAGCGTTTCCCTCGTCGAGCCGTGGTTCATGGATCGCCAGTTGGCTCTCGGTGGCGAGCTTTACTACAAGCAGTCCTCTTACTTCAGCGACGAATACGACCAAACCAACGTCGGTGGAAACATCTACCTCCGCAAACCTCTGGGCAAAAGAGGTTCGATCAAGCTCGATTACCGCCTCGAAGGCATCGAAATCGACGTCGATAAAGGCATCACGCCCGCATCCGCCTTCTATTCGCAGGACGGCGATTATATCCGCAGCGCGCTCGGCCTCAGCTATGTGCACGACAGCCGGGACAGCACCGTGCAGGCGCGGAGCGGTCACAAGATCGATACCGGGATCACGGTCGCCAGCGACTTCCTCGGCGGCGATGTGAACACCATCACTTTCAGCACCCAAGCACAACAATACTGGAACCTGAAGTGGGACACCATCTTCTCGCTGAGCGGGGAAGTGGCCTTCGTGGACAGCCTGAATGGCGATGAGGTGCCGATCTTCGACCGCATGTTCCTCGGTGGCGGTCGCACGCTTCGTGGTTTCGAGTTCCGTGACATCGGACCTCGCGATGCTGAAACCGATGAAGTCTACGGTGGCCGCTCGCTCGCTTACGTTTCCGCCGAGCTGACCATTCCGATCATCGATACGATCCGCGGTGCGGTCTTCTACGATACCGGTTTCGTGAATGGCGGTTCGTGGGATCTGAACCCGAGCGATCTCTACAGCGACGTGGGTATCGGTATCCGCCTCAAGCTGCCGATCAGTCCGCTGCCGCTCGCGCTGGACTACGCGATCCCGCTTTCTTCTCCTGACGACAAGGCGGACAAGGGCGGTCAGTTCAACTTCTATCTGAATTACTCTTACTGAGTTTCAGACTTCGATCAAAAAAGGCGGAACCTCACACGGGGTTCCGCCTTTTTGCATAAGGAGCGACGACACTCTTTCGTCGTCATTGCCGCTTGATTCAGGGACAGGAGTTTATTTGGAAAATGCTGTGGACCGTCGCTGCATGACATCCCTTCAAATCACCGACGCAGCCATGGTGGAATGGATTTCACCGGGAGTTTCCGTCGAGGTTTGAGCTGCCGCGATTTTACTCGGACGAATGTGGGAGCGTTCGTTCAGGAACGTCAGCAGATGATTGCGGATTTCCGGATAACGTGGGTCCGCGAGCACTTCGGCCCGTACCCGTGGACGGGCGAAGGGGATGGTGAGAATGTCGCCGACTTCGGCCTCGGGACCATCGGTCATCATGACCACTCGGTCCGAGAGGAAAATGGCTTCGTCCACATCGTGGGTGACCATGAGGGTGGTGAGTTTGTTTCGACGCCACAGTTCGAGCAATACTTCCTGAAGCTCCATTTTCGTTAGTGAATCGAGCATGCCGAAGGGCTCGTCCAGCAGCAACATCTTGGGCTGGAGAGCGAAGGCGCGGGCGATTCCAACGCGCTGGCGCATGCCTTGTGAAAGTTCGCCGGGGTATTTGTGCATCGCGTTTCCGAGGCCGACGACGGTGAGGTAGTATTCGGCCAGTTCGCGGCGTTCGGTTTTACCGGCGGTGAAATACACTTGATTGACGCCGAGCATGACGTTTTCAAAGGCGGTCATCCATGGCAGCAGGCAGGGGGACTGGAAGACGACTCCGCGGTCGGGTCCGGGTTCGTTGGTTTCACGGCCACCGAGGATCATCGCGCCATCGGTGATGTCGGTGAGACCGGCGACCATGGAGAGCACGGTGGATTTTCCACAGCCGGAGTGGCCGATGAGGGTGATGAATTCTCCGGCGGAAAAATTCAGTGTGAAGTCCTTCACGATCACCGCCGGGCCTTTGGGTGACGGATAGCTTTTGGAAAGCTTGAAAAGTTCGAGGACGGGAGAAGAGGTCATGGAATTTCGATTTTGAGTTCTTCGCGTGCGAGTTGGGAGCGGCGGCGCGGGGTGGGGCGGTCGAACAAGGTGAAGGTGCGTTTCCGGTTGAGGTCTTCCGGCAGGATGTCCGGGGCGGCGAGCTTGCGGGTGAGGGTGGAGGAGCCGATGGCTTTTTTCGCGTCCAGCAGGGTCTGGATGAGCCGCAGTTTCAGGTCCTTGAATTCGGTGGATTTGATGAGTTCCGTGCGTGCCCGCGGGCGTGGCATGGGGATTTCGATTTCCTGTCCGAGTGTGGCACCTTGGGTGGTGGGCAGGAGGGGAATGACGCGATCGGCGACGAGGATGGCTTCGTCGGGATCGTTGGTGATCCAGATCACGGTGGTGCGATTTTTACTCCAGATTTCGGCGATTTCATCCTGAAGGGTGGCGCGGGTGAGGGCATCGAGGGCGGAAAGCGGCTCGTCGAGCAGGAGGATGCGGGGATTGGCGGCGAGCGTGCGGGCTACCGAAACGCGCTGGCGCATGCCGCCGGAGAGCTCTTTGGGGTATTTGTTAGCGGCGTGGGAGAGCTTCACCATGTCCACGTATTTCGCGGTGTGGGCCTTGCGCTCGGCATCGCTCATTTCGGGAAAGAGCTGATCGACGGCGAGGCGGATGTTTTCCGTCACGGTGAGCCATGGCAGCAGCGAATAATTCTGGAAAACGATCCCGCGCTCCGGCCCCGGACCGGTAATGGGCTTGCCGTCCATTTCAGCGGATCCGGTGTCGGGTTTCAACAACCCTGCGATGAGGTTGATAAGAGTGCTCTTGCCCGTCCCGGAATAGCCGATGATGGAAACGAAGTCTCCTTCCCGCACGGAGAGGTTCACGTCGTTGAGCACGGTGTTCCGCTCGTGCGCGCGGCCGAAACTTTTCGAGACGCCGGAAAGTGATAGAATGGATGACATGTGGAGGAAAGTGGTGGTGTCAGGCTGTGCGGAAGCGGTTTTCGATCAGGCTCATGGCGCGATCGAGGATGAAGCCGATGAGACCTATGGTGAGGATGGAGAGAATGATGTGGGGGTAACTGTTCGCGTTGTACTGCTGCCAGAGGAAGCCACCCACGCCGGGTTTCCCGATCAGCATTTCCACGGCGACGATGACGAGCCACGCGATGCCGAGAGACAGGCGGAAGCCGGTGAACATGTAGGGCAGCGCGCATGGGATGAGGACCTTGAAGAGTGTCTTGGCGCGGGAGAGTTTCAGGACTTTGGCGACGTTGAGATAGTCCTGCGGAACGGCGCGGACTCCGACAGCGGTGTTCAGCACGGTCGGCCACATGGCGCAGATGGCGATGGTGAAGAGGGCGGCTGCGTCGGAGGTTCCGAAGAGGGTGATGCCGTTGGCATCCGCGATTCTCAATCCGCTGAAAAGCACCATGCCGAGAGGCAGCCAGGCGAGGGGAGATACGGGCCGGAGGATCTGGATGATGGGATCGAAGGCGCGGGTGAAGTTTTTGGAGAGGCCGAGCAGGAAACCGATCGGAGTGCCTAGCAGAAGTGCGATGGCGTAGCCCTGTGCGACAAGCTTCAGGGAAAGCCATGCGAAGCGGAGGATGCCTTGGTCGAGTTCACCGCGTTTCGCGAAAGGCTCGACGATGTAGGGCTTGCTCGCGGTCCAGGTCTCGGTGGGTGAAGGCAGATTTTTCGAGAGGCCGAAGCGTTCGGTCTTGGTGACCTGATCGCCCCAGTCGTCGGTGTAGGTGGTGGTTTCCGCGTGTCCGGCGATCATCGCCCAGCCGCCGACGCAGAGGAGGAGGGCGAGGACGGGGAGCAGGATGGCGTCGAGTTTCAGTTGATAGAACAGTTTCATGAGATGGGAAATCGGGAGAGTATTGAAAAGATCAGCCTTTGAGTGTCTTCATGGCGAAGGAGGAAGCGTAGGCTTCCATGTCTCCGGAAGGATCGAAAACGGAGCCGTCGAACAGCGTTTCGGCAGCGTTATCCAGACCGCTGTGGGAGTAGCCGATTTCCTTCATCGCTTCTTCGTAAAGATCGGTACGCATGACCTGACGGGTGACGCTTTCGTAATCCGGGGCACCTTGGGTGAAGCCCCAGCGGCGGAGCTGGGTGAGCCACCATTTGGCGTACTTCGGCTGCGGATAGTTGCAGTTGCGCTCGCTGAAAATCATGTAGTTCGGATCGCGGACCCGGCGGCCGTCGCCCATGTCGTACTTGCCTTGGAGGCGAGGGAGAATCAGTTCCGGAGGACAGTTGATGTAGGTCGGCGCGCTGACGATTTTCGCCTGCTCCACGCGGTTTTCCATTTCATCGAGCCAGACGCTGGCTTCGTGGAGCGCCTTGAGCACGGCCTTGACGGTCTTCGGGTTCTTCGCGGCGAATTCCTCGGTGAAGGCGCAGACTTTTTCCGGATGGTCCTTCCAGATGTCCTGAGTATTGATGGCGGTGAAGCCGATACCGTCCTGGATCGATTTTCCGTTCCACGGTTCTCCCACGCAGAATCCGTCCATTTTTCCGACCTGCATGTTCGCCACCATCTGGGGCGGGGGAATGGTGATGAGGGAAATGTCCGCTCCGCCTCCCATGGCGTCTCCCGGATTGATGCCGCCCTGCGCGAGCCAGTAGCGCAGCCACATCGCGTGGGTGCCCGGCGGGAAGGTCATGGCGAAAGTCATCGGCGACCCTTTGGCCTTCGCTGCGTCCACGAAGGGTTTGAGAGCTTTCGGGTCCGCTCCCACCTTGCCTTTGAGGTGATTGGCGAGAGTGATGGACTGGCCGTTCCGGTTCAGAATCCACGGCACGACCATCGGTTTTTTCGGCGCGCCGCCAAGGCCCATGGTCGACGCGATCGGCATCCCGATCAGCATATGGGTCGCCTGGATATCACCATTGGAAAGAGAATCGCGGATGGCCGCCCAACTGGCCCCTTTGGTGACGGTCGAGTTGATGCCGTATTTTTTGAAGAAGCCTTTTTCGTGAGCGATTACAATCGGGGAACAATCGGTTAGCGCGATGATGCCGAAATTGACGTTCGGTCGTTCCGGTGCATCCGAGGCGGTTTGAGCTCCTGCCCAACCGGTGGGGAGCCCTGAGGCGAGAAGGCCGAGCGCGGTGATCTTGGTGCTTGAGGAAAGAAAGCTCCGACGTGAGAGATGATTTTGGTTTTCCATGATCTTTTGAAAGGACGGAAACTCTTCAAGCGTGGCGGATGCCAAACCGCGGGACCGTTTTATCAAAGTGAACACCGTGTTTTCATCGACCACATGAGGAGGACTCATGCGGTCGCCGCATACTGAACCGCCGCGCGGTAAATATCTTCCCGGTAAATGCGGGAGAGCGAGCCGCAGGTGGTGTCAGGAATGGTGCCGATGCTGCGCAGACCGGCGAGCACCCACGATGCTTTATCCACGGAAGGACGGTTCACGGAATCGCCATGGAAAATATGCATCGCGGCGGGTTTCGTTCGGCTGGAGAGGAGATGCGGCTGCCGACTCAGACAGTTGCGCAATACCGCAGGCGATGCGTTCGTGTAGCTCTCCATGGAAAGGATCGAGATCATTTCTTCGTAAAATTCCGGATCCTGACAGAGTTTGCACGCTTCGAGCAGTGCGGCGACCAGGGCGATGGATTCCTGTTTTCTCTCGCTGAGGAACGCACCGGAAATGAGCAGCACTTTTTCCGGATGACCGTGTGATAGATCCGCCGATGTGACGGGACACCAGCCGATGCCGGAGATGACGGATTCCGAATTCCAAGGTTCTCCCACACAGTAACCGTCGATGTGTCCTGCCTTCAAATGGCGGGGCATCAGGGGAGGCGGGAGAAACACGATCTCGACATCCTCGGGAGTCGTCAATCCATGTCGGCGCAGCCAGGAGTGGAGAAGAATGTGATGCGACGAATAACGATGCGTGGCAGCCAGCGTAAAGGGACGGTCTTTTTTCCAGGAGTGGGAAAGAAAACGCCGCAGACCTTCGCCCTGGCCGATTTTTTCGGGATCGAACTCGGTGGAAAGCGTGATCGCGTTGCCATGAAGATTCAGGATCAGCGGCACGGTCACATCGCAGCGCAAATCCGTGAATCCCATACTGAGAGCGAAGGCGATCCCGGCGATCGCCTGTGCTGCATCGAGATCTCCGTAGAACATCTTGTCCCGGACCGTCGCCCAGCCGAGTTCGCGGCTCAGCGTCACATTGAGGCCGAATTTCTCGAAGATTCCTTTTTCCTTCGCCACCGCGATGGGGGCGCAATCGCTCAATGGAACAAATCCAAGCCGCAGGGGTGAGGCGGGGGATTTGACCGGACTTCCGCTAGATTCCATACTCCCGGATAAGCGCGTGGAATGCCAAATGGCGGTTTTTGGCATAAGTAATGCTTCTTCTCGCAACATCAAACGATGAGAGGCATTCATTATGGATTGGGTTCCTGATTTACGACAACTGAGAGCCTTCGTTGCCGTGGTCGAGGAGGGGAGTTTCACTTTAGCCGCACGCAGACTGTTCGTGACCCAATCCGCGGTCAGCCACTCGCTGCGCACGCTGGAAGAACAACTTTCCTGCAAGCTGCTGGATCGGGCTGGAAAAAAAGTCTCGGTCACCAGCGAAGGAGAGCTTCTTTTGAAACGCTGCAGGCGGGTGATCTATGAACTCGATCAGGCCAGCCGCGATCTCGACGGACTGCGCCGCTGGGGACAAACCCGCATTCGCATCGGTGCGCCGCACAGCCTTTGTCACTCGATGATTCCCTCGGTGTTACGGGAGTTCCGCGATTGTTTTCCGCGCTGCGAACCGGTGATCGAAGCGGGTGATACCACGATCCTGTTGGACCGGCTGGCCGCCTCGGACCTCGATCTCGTCGTGGGCCTGAAGCCCCGGGGAAAAAGCGACGAGGGCTATCGCGCGATGTTCCGGGATAGCCTCGCTTTCGTCGTTTCACCGTTCCATCCATGGGCGTCCGATTCATCGCTGATGATGGACACGCTGAATGAACAGCAATTCATCATCTATGCGAAGGCGACGGAAACACATCGTCTGATCGAGGACTGGCTGGAACAGCGAGGCTGTCGCGGGAAAAAACCTCTGGTGCTCGGCGACATGCAGGCGATCAAGGAAATGGCGAAACTCGGCATCGGTGTGGGCATCGTCGCTCCCTGGGTCGCATCCCGTGAAATCGACGAAGGCAGCCTGAAAGTGGTTTCCATCGAAGAACCCGGCATCGATCGCGAATGGGGCGTATTTCACGCACCGAAACGTCAGCCCAGCCTCGTCGAAGAAGCCTTCATCGGCCTGTGTGAAATGGCCTTCGCGGCGATGGCGTCCGGAAAGTGAGTAATGGGCGGCTGTATTTTGCTTTTTCAAATGATCTCGCGCAGGGCACCGCGAATCTTACGAATCCAGCGAATAGACTCATTGCCAAAATATTTTGCCGGAATTGGAGCACGGACTTCAGTCCGTTTGGCTTCGATGGCTGGATTCTCCGGGTCGGACTGAAGTCCGTGCTCCAATTGATATAAAACATTCGTCCGATTCGCTTGATTCGCGGTGCCTTTCCGGAAATGCGCGACACTTCCGTAGAGGTTTAACTTGTCACTCTATTTTGCAACCAATGATCGCCTGACCCATCCAACCGGAAATTTCAGAATGTGTAATTCAATTCCAGAGTGATGCGCTGGGTCGTTGGCAAGCCGGAGCTGCCGATGTAGGCGTCGCCTTCGCTTTCGAAGTGGGCGAACGTCGCGATCGCGGTGAAGTGTTCGTCGAATTTTTTGGTCAGTGTGGAATCGAACTCGTAACCATAGCCGGTGGAAATCGTGTTATCCCCCAGAGCGCGGAGCGTATTGGACCATTTCATCCCAAAGAAAACCGGCATCGTGTAAGTCAGGTAGGTTTCCGTCAGGCCGTTGTGCGAGCCATCGGTCCGTCCGGAGATGAAGACGTCGGCAAAGCCGTTGAACGCGTGGAGCGTCCCCAGCGGAGCCTGAAAGCCCGCCCCCAGATTTTCGATACCCACCGTCAGCGCGTGCTCGCCGAATTTTTTGGTGACGTGGAAGTGTTCATAAAATGCATCTCGGTCATCGAGCACTCCGGCATGAGTCTGGTAGGCGACTTCCCCATAAAACGCGAAGCCGGACAGAGAGGTCGAAGCGCTCATGCCGAAGGTGTTGTTATCCCACTTATCGGCCGCGCCATTGTCGTTTTCCGAATCGAAATCCATCAGGTATGCGTAGGCTCCCAGCGTGAAATTTTCGATTCCGGTGTAGGAACCGTTCAGCAGGAAGATATCGCCGGGAGCATTGCGGAAGATACCCGCCGCCTGATCGCCGAAAATGCGGTTCACCTGATTGATGTAAGCGCCCTTCAGCGTGAGACCGGGAAGGAAGGTGTTCTCGATCGAGAGCGCGTCGAACGTCTGTTCGTTCTGACGCCATCCGACGTTGCCGATGAACGCGGCATTGTCGTAAATGATCCGCTGGCGGCCCATTTTTACGACGGTTTCGTATCCTTCGTATTGAATGAAGAGTTGGTTGAGGCTGTTGTTTTCAGGATCGAAAATTCCGGAGTTGTTAGCCCGAAAAGGTTCCACATCGGCAGCCAGCGGTCCACCGCTGTAATCGTCGATCACCGCCTGTGTGAACTCGCCTTCGATCAAGGCCGAAAAGCCGTTCCAGGAGGTGGTTTTCAACCCGACGCGTTCTCGCACGGTCAGAGCGTTCGAGACATCCATCCCATCGATATCCGCGGTTTCGAAGCGGGCACGGACGTTGAGGGTAGGGGTAATCCAATACTCGTTTTCGGAGGCTGGAGTTTGTTCCGGAGTCCCCGCGTGGAGGAGGGGAGTGGTGGCAAGCAGCAGAATGAATTTCGTTTTCATGGAGGTTATGGAAAAGCCGACATGGCCTTTCCATCCCTTGCAGCGCGAAGTCTGCCATGCCGATCACGTCAGCCCATTTTGGCGTGAAGTGTGTGCCTCGTGAAAATGAATCCGGATCATGGGGGATCGTTTTTGGATTTTGTGGAATGATCTGGAATGAAGTTTGGAGCAGAGCCGACGTGAACGTCGGCGCTCCTTGGTTACCCTCATCATCACTCACCGGCTGGCACGCATGAAATCCAGAAGATCGTTCCGGGATTTTTCCAGATCCGGAGGATTCAGGTAAAACATGTGGCCGCCTTCGTAGTAGGTAAAATGGAGATTCTTCAGGAGCGTTTCCGAAAGCCCCAGCAAATGACGGAGCGAGTGAGCCATGCCTTCGGGCGGAGTCGCCAGATCCGTGTGGCCGCTCATGACCAATACCTGCAATTTCGGATTATCGCGCATGGCAGTCGCCAGGTAATCGCCGATGTTCACGATCCTGTTATCCGAATCCCATTTCCATGGATGCACCTTGTCCGTCAGAATTTCATAAGGCTGATCTTCGTGCCACCCGAGTTCGCTGCCAAGGTAATCGAGCATCGCGGTGGAAAACGCACCGGAAGCAAGCGCGTAGGAGGGATCGTAGTTCGGGTAATCATCCGCGGGATCGTCCGAATCCCAGGCGGCCCGCGCATCGAAACGACCTAACACTTTTTTCTGTTCCTTCAGCAACAGTCCGCGGAACAGACGGGGGGAAATCCGCAGTTGATTCTCGATCCATGTGGAAGCCGGAATACCGGTCAATCCGGCCAGTTTCGCGGCCACCGCGTTGCGCTGTTCAGGGGAAAGTTCGCTGCCTTTGAGAAGTGCCGAAGCGTAATCGCCGAACGCGAGGGTCCTTGACTCGTTCAGGAGCGTGTCGCGGTCTCCCTGGATTTTTCCATGATAATGAGCCGTGGTCGTGAAACTGGGCAGAAAAATCAGGTAGGAAAGATCGCTGCCGGAAGCGGGTTGGATCGTCGCGAAATCCAGCAAGGCGGACATCAGGACGACTCCGTTCAGGCTCATGCCGTAGCGTTCCTGAAGATGATCCGCCAACAGAGCCGCACGCAGTCCGCCGTAAGATTCTCCTAGCAGAAATTTAGGCGAAGCCCAGCGCTTGTTTTGCGTCGTCCACAGGCGGATGAAATCGCCGATCGATTCCGCATCGCCCTTCATGCCATGAAAATCTTCCGGTTTGCCGTCCTTTTCCGTGCGGCTGTAGCCGGTGGACACCGGATCGATGAATACCAGATCGCATTCATCCAGAATGCTGTGTTCGTTTTCGATCCATCGCACGGGTGGCCGGGGCGGCTCGGTGCCATCGCCGAGGAGCTGAACATGTCGTGGTCCCAGCACGCCCAGATGCAGCCAGACGGACGACGATCCGGGACCGCCATTGAACGCGAACATCACCGGACGGTTTCCGGGATTGGGAACGTCCGTGCGTTCGTAGGAAACGTAGAAAATCGATGCGGACGGTTTACCATCGGCTTGCCGGAGCTGGAGTTTCCCGGACGTCGCGCGATACGTGATTTTTTTCCCGGCGATGGTAACCGACGCGGATTTCACGACCGGCACGGGAATTTCCGTTTTGGCGGGGGTTTCCGGCACAGGCTTAGCCGCGGCTTCCGAAACCTCTGAGGAAGATTGCGAAGCCGCATGCGCTGTAATGGAAGCACACGAAAACAGAATGAAAGAGGCAAACAAACGACGCATGGTGGCCAAACTGTAGCCACGCCGAAGCCCTTGTCACTGATGGAAAGTGACCTGCATGATTACTTGTTACAATGTATGTAATGCGGAATTGA
>JASGEP010000017.1:0-186837 GCA_047606285.1 Luteolibacter sp.
CGTGGCTTGAAGCGCCCTGCGTTTTCAGTTGCAAGGGAGATTTCGTAGCAGTCGTAGGATTACTCTCTACGACCGCTATGATCTTCAAGCGGCTCGGCGGGATGTTTGGATCGCTTGGGTTTTGAGCCAGTTCGCCGGGACGAGTTGGGATACTTCGTGATTCTTCATGCCCGGCAGACGGGTCAGGACATCCGTCAGGTAATTCCTCGGGTCGATGCCAAGACGGCGGCAGTTTTCCACGATCGTATAGAGGATAGCGGATTTTTGGCCTGCGGCTTCACGCCCGATGAAGAGCCAGTTTTTGGCTCCGAGCTTGGTCGGGCGAATGGCGTTTTCCACGAGGTTGTTGTCGATCTCGATCCGCCCGTCGGTGAGCCAGGGTTCAAGATGCCGCCATTGGTTGAGGGCATAGGTGAGGGCGCGGCCGAGCAGGCTTTTGGGCAGGATGGTGCGGCGGAGGGCGAGTTGCCCGAAGAGCCGCTTGAGCCGTCGGTGGATGGGGGCGCTTTGGAAGGCGCGATAGGCTTTGCGCAAAACGGGGCTGGCCCGGGTTTCGCGAAGGCGGCGCTCGATTTGATAGAGGTGGCCGAACTGGCGGAGTATCCAGCCGACGAGCTTCGGGTGTTGGTCCCGGGCTTCATAAAATTTACGCCTGACGTGGGCGTGGCACCCGGCGAGGGTGACGTGGGGATGGTCCCTGGCCCAAGCGGGATAGGCGCTATAACCGTCGCATTGGAGGATTTGTAAAGGCGCGCTCCGATGCGCCGTGTGGCCAAGGAGCTCACCGATGCCTCCTTGATCCCGTCCTTTGCGCCAACGGTAGAGGACGCTGCCGCCGGGGAGATGGCTGGTCCAGAGGTAGCCGGTTTGGGCTTTGCCGCTGCCGGGGACCAGATAGTGGATCGGCGTTTCGTCGAGTTGAAGGTATCCGGCGAGCCGATGCTCGCTTTCGATTTCACGGTAGATGGCGGAGAGCCAATCGGAGGCTAACAAGGACCAGCCGCAGAGGGTGTTGCGGTCGATGGAGGCTCCATGGCGGGTGGCGAGGATTTTTTCCTGTCGGTAAAATGGCAGGTGGTCGCAGTATTTGGCGACGAGGACGTGGGCGATGAGACCGGGGGTGGCGGATGTTCCGGCAAATTCTTGGGAAAACAACAGCCCCGCCGATCACTACCGGCAGGGCTTTCTTGTCGGTTTATGGTCCTCACCGGGAGCGGACCATCCACCATGGGGAGGGATCACTCGGTTTTCACCGAGAATTCGACGGGAATATTCCCCTTATAACCTTCCATCAATTTTCCCTGGGGAAGGGTGATGGTGCCGGTAAGCTCACCATCGATGAATGATACCTTGATGTCCCCAGATGTCGCAAAGTGGTTGGAGCTGGAATAGAAGGCGTTTCCATTACCGGAGATTCTAAGAAAGTCCCCAGTAAAGCCAGTGAACCGGAAAGAATAGCTGCCACCCGAAAAGCTGGTAGGCAGGGGAAGGGTCGTATTGACGGCCAACGACGTGGCTTCATTGGTTCGCAAGGAAGGTCCCGGCTGCACTGGAGAGCGAGCAATGACCGCTCCCGCTGAATTGAGAACTTCGAACTGGGGAGCACGCATCGTGACGAGTAACGTCGTATTGCCTCCATAGCTCCCGTTGTCGTTGCCGGTCGTTGTATCCTCAATGCATGTGTCGGTGAACCATAGCAACGCGGTTTCATCCAGAAAGTTGTAGGTTGCGGATTTTGGCCGATGCCGTTGCGTGTAGGGTTGTTCCAGCGCCCCTACCTGAGGATTTGGGCCTGTTTCTCCATCTGTTCGGGGGTAGGTGAGCTGGTCGACGATTCCGGCCTTCGGATGTTCAAGGTTGATCGGATGTTCCATCGTTACCACGCCTTTAATGAACAGGTTCTTTGTTCCTGTGGGGATCGTGATGGGAGTCGTTGGGATATGATAGTTGTAACCGTATCCGCTGGGTGAACTGGAGTAGCCGATGTAAGCCAGCTTTGGCGCCATGTTGCGCAGATCCCCATGCCAACCCCATTGCCGACCTCCAAGTCCTTTGTAGACAGTGGCACCCCAAGGGACTCGATAACTTGTGCCATCGAGTGAAAGGCTGTACATGTTGGCATTCCGGAAATCCAAGGGAGCTGGCCATCGGTTGGTAGGATCTGATGGTGCGGAATAGACGAATCGCTGTTTGCTGGCGTCCGGCATGGTGAACTCCACCTCCGCTTTGAAGTCGGCGAATGCGATAGTGGCCATGGCGTGTGTCATCAGAACACCCGCCATGAGAATACGATTTTGATGATTTTTCATGATTTCATTTCGGTTTCCGGGATCGCGCCACAGAAACCCGCCGCACCGTTGCGACCAGAAATGAAAAAACTCTCCGCGACCGTGCGGAGAGCAACCGTTTCCCCACGCCCGTCGTGGGACCCCGACATGTTCACTTTTCCCTAGAGATCATGCGCCACCGCCACATGTCTCCGTGGGGCCGCGTGCCGGGCTGGCGAAAAGAGAATGGCATGAATCATCCCTGAACACAATCCGGAAATGGGTGATCGATCCGGGGAATAGGGAAGAAGATTGTCGATTGCCCAGATTGCTGAATAGACGACGATGGCTATGTTGTGAACTTCAGTTCTTTTTTCAAAAGAGGAACTCTGGCAGATGATTTGATATGAAACGATTCCAAACAACGTTACTTCGTCCGGCAAAGCCTGAGGGAGATGGTTCCTGGGTGTTCATCGTACTGCCCAAGGATGTGAGCGATGAACTCCCCAGGCGGGGAAGGACTACGGTGGATGGCACTCTCAACGGTCATCCTTTTCAGGCCACTCTGGATCCGGATGGAAAACTGAGCCACTGGCTGAAGATCGATCGTGAAATGCAAAAGTCCGCAGGCGTGAAAGCGGGGGAAACCGTCACGGTTGAGATCATGCCGGTGGCAAAAGAACCTGAGCCGGAGGTGCCATCCGATTTTGCAGCCGCCTTGGCCGCCGTTTCTGAAGCCCGCCAGGTTTGGGACGGCACCACCACGATCGCCCGTCTGGACTGGATTCACTGGATCACCTCAGCCAAGCAATCGCGGACCCGTTCGAAACGAATTTCCGATGCTTGCGGCATGCTGGCCTCGGGGAAAAAGCGGGTGTGCTGTTTCGACCCATCCGGTTATTACAGTAAGGCTTTCTCCGCACCGGAAGCGGAGGAATGACATGCACGGAAGGCTGTTTTTCCGAACGGCCTATTCTTTTTTAAGGCTCGCATTTGTCCCCGGCACGCGGTTTCCCGACGCCGGGTCTGTGTTTGCGGTGGGGAAGGGGCTATGAAGACCATTTCCCGCCTTAAACTTGATTTGATTCTCAAACACCACGAAATGTGGCTCAACGGAACTCCCGGCGGCGATAGGGCGTGCCTCGAACACCTTGATCTCTCGCCATTCGACTTCTCCGGAAAAAACCTCACTTGCGCTACCTTTTACGGGGCGAAGCTTCGGAAACTCGCCAGGGCGAATTTGAGCCGGACCAACCTCCGTGAAGCGGACCTGACCGGTGCGGACGCCCTTAATGCCGTGTTCTCCGAAGCCGTCATGACCGGCATCCACGCGGACGGAGCGGATTTCCGGGAAGCAGACCTTTCCAACTCCGTCATCAGAAGTGCGTATCTATCCGGAACGGATTTCCGGGGAGCCCGGATGATCCGGACGAACCTGAACCGTTCTTGCTTCGTCGGTGCGGATTTTGAAAAGGCGGACTTGAGGTTTTGCAATTTCCATCAGGCGGACCTCACCGGAGCCACGCTGGACCACACCAACCTCTTCGAGACGAACTTCGACCACTCGAATCTCGAAGGCACTTCCTTCCGCAATGCCAATGCTTACCGGACGGTGTTCCACGGATGTGATTTTTCGACGGCGATCATCACGGCCATGAATTTCACCAGCGCAAAACTAGAAGGGACGAAAGGACTGCGTTATGCGCTTTGCCGGTTTCCTACCCACGGATCCAGGAGCTCGCATCTTCTCGCCATCGCGACACCGGAGGGGGTAGAATTCTTCACTCACGGATTCCGAGGCGGGCGCGAAGCGTATGAAGCATTCTTCGTCTCCGAGAATCCCCAGCTTATCCCGGCACGCCGCAGGGTAGCAAACATGCTCGAATCGATGATTTTGTGCCCTCATCCCCGACTGTCCCCGGAACAGGACACCGGTCCGGAATGACAACAGGTGAGAAGAAGATCTTCGAAAGAAGCTGTTATGATCCTCGCTTCTCCATCGGAAGCGAGGATTCATTTGTCCGGTTCAATTGAGCAGAACATTCTGAGATCTTGAAACCGCTTGGAATATGGGCTCGAGCTTCAAAAATGGGTATCCGGCAGTGTGCGGTGTGCCCATCAAGCGCGACTAAACAGGCGGGGAGGCGCAGGTCCGGGTGCGCCTCAATCTTCGATCTCAGCCTGCTTGCACACTGCAAGCCAATCCAATCCCAATCCGCGCACCCACTTGCGTAAATACACCATTGCAGGAATTCTCTCCAGTCGCTCTCCTCGGCTAAGTAAAGCGAAGGAAATTTCTGATTTTGCGGCGAGTTCCCGCAGTGAGATGCCCTGTCTAGCCCTTTCTTCCCGCAGGTGGGTAAGCAACCGTGCGACGTATTTGAAATCCGGATCGGAACCGAACGGTTCGAACGGGTTTGGCTGATGCGACGATTTGGGCATCGGCCCCCATAACCAATTCTGGTTTTACAAAGTAGGTGTTTTGAGTTTGTCGCTATTTGACAACAAAGGGAGATTTCCCCTTAATGGTCCGGTGCAACCACCGTCCCATCCTTCCGGCTCCAATCAATTTTGCGGACTGACTCCCGAGCAACTGGACCGGGGAACGCGTGAAACCTGGGGACTTACCGATGAAAACCTGCGGATTTCTCCCAAGAGCCGTCCTATTTCGAGGGGAGGGCTCGAAGGAAAAATCCGTGATGCCCTTCAAGAGCATACGCCTCGGACGGCGGTGTTCCGTCTTTGCCTCGTTTGCTGTTTGCCGTTCATCGCTTTCGACAGCATCCGGGAGACCGGGAATGTCGCGTGGGGTTTGGGGTTTTCTTTTGGTTTCACCGCCCTTCTGTGGGTCATCGGCGGGATCGTCCGGTGGTGGTACGGGCGCATTCTACTGGGGGATCTCCGGGCGCTTTACTGGCGAAAGGTTTCCGGGGCTTTGCGTGTCCCCGATCAAAGTCCCGGGATCATCTCTCCGGCGTTGGATACGCTGGGTATGTTGCTTTCTCTTTGGTTCGCGGTCGCCCCGATCCTTGCCATCACTGCGGTTTCGTTGGCCGTGAGCTATTTCGGTGGGGTGATCATGATGGTGATCGCGCTCGGGTTGTGCTGCAAATTTATGCTTTTCGGAATGATCCCGGACATCCTCCGCGAATCGACCTGGAAGGAACTCCGGCGACAGGTGCTTGACGTGGTGGCAACCTGCCATCTGCCCGTCCCGCTGGGAGAAAGTAAAATCAGCTCCGTCTGGAGACGCTACAACGCGATGCCGGCGGAAAAGATCCTTATTCCGGTCAAACCCGCCCAAATCACCATCACCGTGACACGCTCCGAATGAAAACTATCAAAATGAAAACCTCTCTTTTATCGGTCATCTTCGGATGCCTCCTTTCCTTCATCACGCCCGTTTCCGCTCAGGACGTGGCCCAATACTTTTCCCGGATTCCCCGACAGGTATTCACCGAGGGAACGACAAGGGAACTCGTGAAGCTCGCCCGTGGCGACCAAGGTGTGGTCGATACGAAGAACGGCTACTTCCGCCTCGACGGGGACGGCGCACAGGTGTCGCTGCAGGTGGCACTTTTCCGGTTCACAGATCGTTCGCCACTTCTGGTAGTTGCCTGGGGTGAGCTGGAGGAACCGGATTTCACGCACGTGACCCTTTTTCGGGAAACAGGAGGTAAAATGGTTGTCGCGGACCGAAAGATTCTCCCCGTCGCGGATTCGCCCGGACTTCGCTTCGAACTGCCGCGCCACGGCCGCACTGTCATCGTCCGGGATGCTGCCGGAAAGACCGTCTCGAAGTGGACGTGGAGCGGGGAGGAATTTCTCAGATAACCATGAAATACAACTACATTCCATTGATCGCGATCACCGCCTTGGCGGCTTCCTGTGAAAAATCCGGTCCCAAGCCATCCGGAGCAAACGCGGAAGCCCCGGCAGCATCCGCTCCGAAGGCGGTTTCCGCCGATTCCGACGGAAAGACCGAAGCCGGAAAACTGGTCGATTCCATCAAGGCCCGGGTGGTTTCCGGACTGCCGTCGTATTTGGAACTCGGCGAAGCGGAAGTGACGCTGGAACCGGCCGTGGGGTATGTCCGCCGGGGAGTCCTGCTTCTGCCCTTGGTGGCAAACGCCGACCTTTACCGGGCGAACGGTAAGCAAGCCGGGGATCACCAGCTTTTGGAACTTGTGAAGAAGAAAGGATCTTCCGAACCCATCCGCTTCCGCCTTATTGGCGAAACCGGGCCGGGCATCGGCTGGCATTGGCGAGAGGTGGTCGAGGAGGACCTGAGGATCGACCGGAACGTCAAACCCCTTTCTTCGTTCAAAGAAGCGCTCATCCAGGATTCTCCGGAGCACCTGGCGTTCATCAAACAGGAAGAAGACCGGCAGCGGAAGGACGCCGAGGAAACCGCCGCCCTGGACGTGAAGGCCCGTGAGGAAAAACTCCCACCTCTCAAGGAACTCCTCCAACCCGGACGCAAGGCGATCGGAATGATAGGTGACAGGTATTTTCATCTGGTAGTGGCGGAAGCCACCCCGTCCGGAACTACTTGGACGTTTGCGGCGAATACCATGAGCCAGGACGGGAAGAAACATTTCTCCGATCGGGGAAATGTCGTGATCGCCTACGATCCGTCAAAGCGCGAAGTCGTCGTCAAACAGGTCACACTGGGAGCGATGTATCCCATCCGTAACACCACGGTCCGATCTTCGGACGAAGGCATCACTTTCGTCGGAGGCTCCATCCCCACCACTCAATCCTTTTCCTTCAAGTGATCCATCATGCACTCCGCAAATCCCGTCATTCCACCTTCGCTGCCGTCGAAGACTCAGCGAGATAGCCAATCAGCTCGGAGTGGGAATGCCGACAAGATCGGCTTGAGCCTGCAAAAACTCATCGAGAAAGCGGATACGATCGCCCGCTTCGTGATGCTCTACCGCTGAGGCCAATCGACTTCGGTCAGCCCTCAATCAACAACCTCGCCCGGAATAACCGGGCGAGGTTTCTTTGTTCTTTTCGTTTCAGGGTGCGCAGCCCCGGTTCGGTTTCCCGGTCCGTGCCTTCTCCATGCCGCCTGATCGGGTAATGCCAAATCCTAACGAAAATCAAAATCGACCCATCGGACATAAATCATCGAAACTGGATCTCGCCCAGACGATCCGTTGCCGTCCGCCGCAACCCGCATACATCTTGCCAGGCCTTCGCCGTCGCCGCCTTGGCATCCTCACGAGCCCGGGAGGCGTGGGTAAATCGTTTGTCTCTTTAACTGCCGCCATTCAGCTCGCCGCCGGAACGGAAGTTCTCGGCGGAGTTTGGGGGCCGGTTACGTCGGAGGGTATTCCGGTTGTTTACATGGCATTGGAAGACGACCTCGAGGACATCGCCCTTCGGGTTCATTCCATAGCCGCAGAGCTCGGGATCCAGTCCGGAGAGAAGTATGAAAATTTGATCCGTAACCTGGTGATCTGTGATTCGGAAATCCTCCATCCAGTGCACGAAGGATGCG
Organism: Luteolibacter sp.; assembly: GCA_047606285.1. Lineage (GTDB taxonomy): Bacteria > Verrucomicrobiota > Verrucomicrobiia > Verrucomicrobiales > Akkermansiaceae > Luteolibacter. The sequence goes on from JASGEP010000017.1 coordinate 7,777, forward strand.
ACAACGGCCTCATTTTCCCGGTCGGGCTCGACGGAACCCCGGTCAATCCATCTCTTCTGATTATTGATACTCTCAGTCGTTATCTCGGACCGGACATCGATGAGAACAACTCGACGGCGATGACTCACGTGATCAAGGACATCGAGTATTTCCTTAAAAAATGGAATGCCGCCGGTTTGCTGATCCACCACGCCGCCAAAGACGCGATGAGCGATCACGATCGCGAAATCGAATCAACCGCCAGTCAGGCGAGGGGATCCGGGGCGATCACCTTCGCCGCCCGTGCAGCATGGACGTTATGGCCACCCACCCGACGTGTGTATTCCGAGCGGATGCGCAATTTGCAGGCACACAACCGGGATGCCAGAGAAGACGATCGCGATCAATTTCTGATCCTTACCCAGATCAAGCGCAACTACGGCCGCAAACACGCACAGCAGTGGATGCGCCGGAACTCGGAAGGGGTGCCGGTTCCGATTCCAACGCCCGAATCCGCTGTGCTTCGCTCGCCACTCGTAAATCGCTCCCGGATCGGAAGTGTGCTTCATGACGAGCCAACAACTGACATCGCCCGAGGATGACCGCCGACACCCAGGAGCTATACCAATTTGCGGTTCACCATGGCCACCTCGCCGCCGTGTCGTTGTTTCGACCGTTGCCGCGAATGGCGCCGGAAGACCGGAAACGGCGGGAAATCGTCTACAACAGCAAACCCGGCGCGAAGAATCCATTTCGACTGGAGATCATTTGTCCGTGGGAACTGGACGCGGATGATGAATCCGTCTTAATGGCGCTTCTCGCCATCGTGGGGCCTGCCGACCGGCGGAAAACAGTTCGAGGCGGTTCCAAAATTCGCAGCATTCTCAAAGAGCAGGGGGTGCGGATGGACGATGACACCCTTGCCGTGGTGGCGACACGGAGGGAAATCCTCATGTTGCTTGGCTGGGACACGAACGGCCGAAACTACGAGCGTCTCGAATGGGCGCTCAAACGCTTGGAAAATACCAACATCCACTACACGAACACCGAGGGAAGCCAGTTTTCGAGACTCATCGCCGTCCACCGGAAACTGCTCGCTCCCGGCGAACGTGACGGAAAAATAACCGTCCTGCTCAATCGTCTGTCGGCAGCGGTCATCGCCGGGAATACCAACGCCGGCATGGCGGTGCAATGGATCGCCGAGCGTAGATCGCTCGACACCCAAGTTTCGCAAATCCTCTATTCGCGCTGCACTCTGCTATTGCGGGAAGGTGAGGAACGCACTTTCCGCGTGACCATGCTCGCGCAACGTGTGTTCGCCCTCGCCGATGACCAGACAGCCTCGCCGAAACAATGGCGGTCTCTCGTCGCTGCGCTGCGATCGTTCGCTCCTACCGGATGGAATGTGTCGTTGATGGGCCGGGGAGAATCCGCCAAGGCCACCATTTTCCGGCCCGCCACGTCCGAAATAGTGCCTTCATCCGAGTGAGAAAAAGTTCCGTTAGTTCGGTCTAAGGGGGCGAAATGTTCGGTCTATGAGGGCGAAAAGTTCGGTCTATGGGGGCAAAATATTCGGTCTAAGGGGACAAATTGGCCGTCTATCGAAACAAGCATCTGTCCTTACAGACATAAGGGTTGTAGGGCAAAATACTCCTCTTTTTTCCGTTCTCTCCAATAATGACAATAAAGTCATTATTACCAGGCGGGGCGGATGCCCCCGCCGCTGGTGCGGCAGGTCATCGCCCGCCCGAAGAGCGGACGTGTCGCTATTGCTCCCGTCCGCGCATGCTAGCGCATGCAACCCAACCCTGAGGAGAAAGAAAACGGCACAAGGCCGCCAAGGCCAACTCCCCAAGGGGAGAAAAGGAGAAAGTTTCCGCAGCCGCCAAGGTCGATAACCCGTCCAGGAATGCAAACCTGAATGCATCCCCGCCAAGGGAAACGGGACCGTGAACCCGAACCCACCAGGCGGCACAGCCGCCAAGGCGGTCAGCTCGAAGCGGACGAGCCAGTTCTTTCCCTCCGACATCCTCCCGCCGGGATGGCAGGACGACGCTTCTGACGCGCTCCTGACGCCGGCTAAGGGGGGACGGCGCCTGCGGCTGCTCCACCCGCTCAGCCTCCATTCCGGGCGCATAACGTATCACCCCACCCATCAGACCATGTTTCCCTGTCTTACCGGAGCGCCTGCGGGCGTTCCTGCTATGTTCAAACTCAGCCGGACGCTGGCTCCGGCAGAAATCACGCTGCTGCACGTGCTCGTTGGGACAGCTCCGTCCGCACTGACGATGCTACCGCCTCACCCCGCCGATCCTCTGGCGGGGGAACGGTTCGTTATCCCGCTCGGGGATCTTGCCGCATGGCGGCGGTGCTGCCGGGAGCTGGGGCTGCCCACCATGGAAGATGGATTCGGACTCGTCCTCCAGCTTTTGCGCGGACTTGAATCCGTCATGATCGTCGTCAGCCCGGTGTCGGTTCCAGAAGAACTTCACGCCGTCCCGGCCGTTGAGTTGGATGAAAAGAGCAACGAAGAGAAGGGGAGCTGGACGAATGTGCACGTCGTGCTTCGCCCCCGGCTCATCCACTTCCTCCACCCGGTTCCGGATTGGGAGAACCGCCAGCCCAGCCCAATTTGTGAAACAGAATCTGTTCCAACTGCGCCTCCGTACAACCTGTCGAAACTGGATAGGTGGAAACCGTGGCTGGCATTCGCCATCCTCGTCGCCTCATTCGCCTGGTGGTGGAAGGTTGTCGATGATTACCGCCCGGCCCGCAAAATTACATGGTCGCCATTCCGGAGTTCGCTCATCCCGACCTACACTTCGCCCGAAAAGGAACGATCCATCTTGAGTTGGGGATCGCACACCGGGGAGGAGATCCTTTTACTGTATTTCCATTATCTCGACACGGGCCGACCCGATAAAGCCGAATGGCTATCCCGCCGGATCGGGAATCCCGAACAGCAGGCCCTCGGCCAGCCGGCGCTCCGGTTGCTTGTGGGACAGGCGGTGCCGTATGCCCTGAAAGATCTGCGCGGAATATGCTTTCTCATTTCCCTGTTCGGCAGCCTGACGTGGCTCTGCGTTTACGTTTCAAGAGAGCATCAGGCTCGGAGGGCGAACCGACCAGCATCGGGACGATTTCCGAATTCTACCCGTTTCTAGTGTATTTTTAGTAGAAATTTCAACGTCGATATCGTGTGGATCTGCCGAGTAACGACCAACAGAATCCTCAGCCGCCCCAGACTACAAGTCTTCACCAGAATCGACCGGCCGGTGGCATTTTCAAATAATCGGTTGCCGCGACGTATAACAGACTTAGTGGTCTGGGAGTCTCTTTTGCTCAAAGAAACTACCTAGCCCTGCTCCACGTGTTGGGAGCCTGTATTGACATCCATCCGTCCCGCACGCTGCCCTATAAAACCATTCAGGACGTGATCGACGCCGGGAACCGTCGCAGGGAAATCCGATGCCTCCACCCATCCGGAAACCCCGCTTCGGTGATTTGTTTCATCATCCTTGGCGTGAGTGACCCGAACGTGTCGCCGAAACACGAAAAGGGGAAATTCCTCGGACAGTGATACCATTCTCCACGCCACCGGTTTCCCGGTGGCGTGTTTCCATGGACGGGGGGATCGCAAATGGAATACAGAGCGCATATTGGCAACGCACACTCTGTGCCGGTCCCCGCCGTCCTGCCGGATGGCGGCTCTTTATATTTTTCGGGTGGTCTGGTTCCGCCCCGGTTTCCCGAAGTCTTGACCGACGGCCATTAAAAGAAAAAGCCTGTCCTCCGGGGAGGACAGGCTATGAAGAAACTGAAGATTACCAGCCGCTGTTGCGTTTGTCTCGACCGCCGCCGTAGCCGCCGCGATTGCCGTCACGGCGGTTTCCGCCACCACCGTAGCCGCTGCGGCCGCCACTGCCGGAACCTCCTCCACTAAAGCCACCTCCGCCGCCTGCTGGACGGGGTTCGGATGGATTTACCTTCAAAGGGCGTCCCTGATAATCTTTCCCATTCGTTGCTTCAACCGCTTCGTTGATCCGGGACTGATCGGCGAGGGTAACGAAACCAAAGCCTTTGGAGCGGCCCGTTTCTCGATCGGTGATGACTTTCACCGATTGGATGTCTCCGAACTCTGCGAAGAGATCGCGGATGTCGTTTTCAGTGGCGGTATACGGCAGGTTGCCGACGTAGATGTCCATTTTTTCAATTCAATAACGCATATTTTGAAACCTGGCGGGAACTTTGCGTTACAGAACCGGTCAAGCAGACCGGGCATGATGCTTGCGATCAAGTTACGGGTAACATCCGCTGCCGGCAAAGCAACCTGATATTTTTTCGCCCGCACCAAGTCCGCACGGAAGAGTGGTCAGAATGATGGCATTCCCCAAAAATCCGGTTACGGTGGATTCATTACCGATTGATAGTCCCAGAGTTTTTCCCTGCATGAAGAATGATCCTCTCGTTCTCGCTGGTGACATCCGTTTTCCCTCTGGACGGGGGGGATCCTCCGCAACTCACTCCATGCCACTCATCAAAATCCACGCTCTCTCCGATCTCCACGCCGAACATTTCCCCGAGGAGGAAATGGCGTTCCGGCTCGCCGCCGTGGCGGATGAGGTTTCTTCCGGCAATCCCGACCTGATCGTTCTCGCCGGCGACATCCACCAGCGGAACAGGGGAGTGAAATGGGCGGCGGAAATGCTCGATCCGCAACAAACCGGCGTCCCGGTGGTGATCATTGCCGGGAACCACGAATTCTATTCCAGAGACCGTTACGACAAAGTGATCCGCCAGTGTCGCGCCACGGCAGCGCAGCATGAAGGAATTCACTTCCTCGATGCTACCGGCCCGATCGAAGGAATCCGAGGAGTCACCACCGTCGAGGCTGCCGGACTCCGCATCTCCGGAACCACTCTTTGGACCGATGCTCGTTTCGGCGTCCGTAATCCGGTCGACGAGGTTACCGTCATGATGGACCTTCAGGCAAAGATGAACGACTTCAAAAAGATCCATTTCCGCGACGGGACTACTTTCCGGAAATGGAAGGTCAATGATATGTGCAAGCAGCACGTCCGGGAGGTCGAAGCCCTGCTGGCCGGTGCTCAATCCGACATTGTCGTCACCCACCACCTCCCGCACCCGGAGGGAATCAGCCCGGGACATGCTACTTCTGACGTCAACGCTGCGTACGTCACCAACCTCACGGACGTGATCCACCGCATCAATGCCCCACTCTGGATCCACGGGCATTCTCACGGTGCCCGCAACTACCATGTAGGCGATACCCGCATTGTGAACGTTTCCCGCGGCTATCCCGGCGAGGAAACATCCCGATTTACGGAAATTGTGTTCGAGCCGGGGAGGGGAGTGACCTCGGTCGAACATCTCCGGTAACAAGGCCGGAGTGTCCTACCCGGAGAGATATTCCCGCAGAGAGCCGACAGATTTTCCGACCCGAACCGGACAGCTTCATCCTCTCGACCGCGCCGCCCTGATCAACCGAGGCCAGTGAAAAAGGGATATCCCCCGGCCACTCCAGTCCTGTCCACCTATTCCCCACGCCACCGGTTTCCTGGTGGCGTGTTGCCGTGAATGGGGAAAACGCAAATGGAATACAAAACCATCACCGAGGGCAACATCGTCAAAATGAAAGAAGCCACCCCCATGATCGAAAAAAAAGCCACCTGCGTCCAGGGATTTACCCCTTTCCTCCTGCTCATCACCCTCTGCATCGGAGTAATTTACACTGGGAAATTCACCTGGATCCGCGAGGAAGCGCTCTACCTCTTCGCCCTGATCATTCCCCTCGTCATTCTCTGGCTGAGGGGATTCTTCATCGTTTCCCCGAACGAAGGAAAAATCCTCACCTTCTTCGGCAAATACACCGGAACTGTCCGCACGCCCGGCTTATGGTTCGCCAACCCGTTTGCCAGCAGAGAACGGATTTCCCTGAAGGTCAACAACTACCAAAGCCACCTGCTCAAGATTAACGACGCCCAAGGCAACCCGATTAACGCCGCCTGCGTCATCGTTTGGCGCGTTGTCGATACCGCCAAGGCCGCCTTCGAGGTGCAAGACTACAACTCCTTTGTCCAGATCCAGTGCGAAACCGCCCTCCGCCAGCTCGCCAACCATTATCCTTACGAGTCGCACGATACAGGTGAGATCTCCCTCCATGGTTCTCCGGAAAAAGTCTCGGAAACGCTCCAGCAGGAAGTGCAAAGCCGCGTCAAAATCGCCGGCATCGAGATCCTCGAAGCACAGCTCTCCCGCCTCGCTTACAGCCCGGAAATTGCTCAAGCGATGCTCCGCCGCCAACAGGCCGCCGCTGTCATCGGCGCCCGCCAGGTGATCGTCGAAGGAGCCGTCAGCATGGTCGAAATGGCCCTCAAAAAACTCGAAGATGACAGCATTGTGAGCCTCGACGAGCAAAACAAATCCATCATGGTCAACAACCTCATGATCGCTCTCGTGTCTGAATCCCACGTCCAGCCCGTTCTCGCCACCAGCTCGGCGAATTGAGAAAAAGTGGCCGGACCATTCCAGCTCGCTCGGTCGCGGCACAGTCCGGGACATCCTCGCATCCGTAGCATTCCCGAAGCCGCCATCCAGGATTTACCGGCGTGACCAAAGTCGGCGGATTACGGTCCACCGGGCGGAGGAGGAAGCGAGCGGCCTCGATCGACCGCAACCGAGTTCAACGGGAAAGTGAAAAGGGGAAATCCCCCCCCGGATCGGACAGTTATTCCCCACGCCACCGGTTTCCCGGTGGCGTGTTTTCGTGAACGGGGGAAATGCGCATGGAATTCACCTCAATCATCGAAAATTACGTCGTCAAAGTTTCCCCCGTCATCCGGGGCGATCAGATGCTCATCCACCTCGCGTCCACGTCCGACTCGAAATCGACGACTCCATACGAAGATGCCCGACAGCTCAAAGCAAACGCCCGCACCGTATTCGCCCGGGCCGGGATTCCGGTAGTAGTCGTGATTTGCGACCGTCTGCTTGCCAAAGTCCGTTCCGGCAGCGGCAGCGGCCCGAAGGGCAGGGTCATGCCGAATGACGACATGCTGCCGCCCGATGTTCAGGCGATCGTGGCCGCCGAGGATGCTGCCCGTGCCCAGCAGGTATGGGCCGACTACAGATTCCAGTGTCTCCAAGATCCGATCTCCGAGACAGAAGAGAAACCGAAAGATTGTTCCAATGCGCAGAGCCGCGCCGTCCAAACCGTGATCTCCATCGCAAAGGCGATCGGGAACCGCCGCCGGAAGATCGAGGCCCGCCAAGCAGCGTGACTTAAATAACCAAAATCAAACAATGAATAGCGTAGGCTCCTGGATCAACATCAACGAACAACGACCACCGGCCAGCACACTCCTGTTGGTCAACGTGTATCATCCGACCGTCCACAGGTTGGGCTCAACCGAGCCCGAACTCTCCTACCGGACAATCGCCTCCTTCTTCCCCACCGGTAGCATGGAACTCACCGAGCGGGATATGGATGAACGGGTCCTTGGCGGCCCGGACGTAGAGGACTGGGATACCTGGGAAATCGAACCCTTCCCGAACGGGATGCGCCGATTCACCAACCCAACGGATCTCTGGCTTCTGGATCAGGAGAATTACGTCGATATCCTCCAAAGCAACGTCACCCACTGGTGCCTGCCACTCCCGCCGGAACAATCATAGCCTCAGAGTTTCCCTCTTGCATGGGGAATGGGCCGGTCGCGCCTGATACGGCCGCCACCGCAATACCTCGCCCGGCCGCCGAATCCATCATCCCCGCCTCCTCACCGGAGGCGGGGATTTTCTTGTAATTACTTTTCAGAGTCCTCCGGTAGATCTCCATCCGGAGTCTCATCCTTGGTCTCCTTTTTCTTCCCGGACTTCTTCGCCGGAGCTTTAGAAGGACCATTATCCATACGCAACAGTTCCCGAAGAAACGTTCCGGCGCGGTCGCCCAACGCCTCATTGGCGAGAGCAAGCGCTTTGCTTGGAAACCACTCCACCAACTGCCGCAAAAGCTGTCCGGTCGAACGTTTGATTCTTTTCCCCGTGTCCTCGGTCGCCAATAGCTCCACCGCGCCTTCGCCTTCCTGGGGAGTGTCGATCCCTAGTTGAGGGATCGACCGGACGAATTCCCGTCCAGTGATGATCAACCGTTCAGGATATAGCCCGCCCTCAATCGCCCGGAAAAGACCGACTGTTTCCAGCTCCGGCCCGAACCCCATTTTCTCCGCCACCTCCTCCAGTGTCGGCGGCACAAGCGCCTCCCGGATCATCCGGTCGGCAGTTTCCTTTGCAGCATCCGCTGCTTTCTTGGACGACAAAGCATCCTTCTCCGCCCGAACCGCCGCCGCCCGGGCGTCCTCGGCCTCCTGAAGCTTCCGCGCCCTCAAATCCAGATCCGCCGCCGAAAATGGTTCCGGAAGGCTTCTGCCAGCATCGACATAGCGATCCACCGAAACCGCAGCCTCCCGGGCAATCTCCTGCTTACCAGCATCAGAGATCCGTTCCATCACCGCATCGGTCCATTGTCGCGACAACCAATAGTCGACATAAACGTCTCCCGGCCCGGTGGCATGCCGCGGTGCAATGTCCCGCTGAGCAGCCTCAATAACTACCGCCTTGAAATTAAGGAAATGGTTGGCCTGCTCATTGACCCGAGCCACCCGTTCACTACGGCCTGATGCCTCCCAGAGCCACGTTTTGCTTACATACGCTGGCCCCATCGCCACCAGATGCTCCCGGGAGCCCTCCGGAAGCGGCTGCTTCTGGTATTCAAACCCTCCGTCTTTGGCCGACTTGCCCTTCCGGGGATCAACCAACAGGCCGGATTCAAACATCCGTTCCAATTCCTCCTCTTTTTGCTTTTTCGTCGGCTTCGCTATTCCGGCAGCCTCCAATGTGTCTGCCGCCGGACCGTTCCGGAGGTCCTGCAACATTCGTTTCAACGTCATCGGTTTGTAGTGCTCAATATTCTGAGCCTCCGGAACGAGATCCGTAAACACGAGGTGGATATGGAGGTCGTGTCCGGCTTCCCGGTGGACGTTGGCCGCCAAGACCCGGTAGCCGGTTTCCTTTGAAAAGCCTTTAGCCACCTCCTCGACAATCTCCCGGAGTTCCCGGGGTGATAACTCCGAAGCCGCCACGCCCCCGATCCATGGCGGGATGCGGGCATAGATCTTGCGTAGTTGTCCGGACATCTTGGGCAAGTAACCTTCCTCACTCAATTCCCGCCCCTCGCGGAGCGCTTTAAGCATCGCCGATGACTTTCGAATCTTCCCCCCGGCATCCCGCCAAATGTGCCGGGCCGCATCCGCATCCATCAATAGCCGCTGCCACTTCTCACCCGGCATCGCTACCGCCGTGCCAGGGTGATTGTCCCGTGGAGACTGGAATCCGGCGCCCGCGTCCCCGAACCAGTAGTTTTGGACCAACTCAGGCCGGTCGCCTTTTCCCCTGAAAAACGCTTCCGCAAGCCGTTCCTCCGCCAAAAGCTTTTCAATGGCCGTGACCCGGTCTGGAAGCAGCAATGCCAGCTCCGCGAGATCGACCGCCGTTTCATGGGGGCGTTTGAGTGCCCGGGCGTCCGCTACGTCCGCAATGTGGATGTCTGAGAGCCCGTCCAAATGGGAAACCTGATACCAGGAGTAGATCGTTCCCAGGCTTCCGATTAACTTGTTGGAGCGCCGGGAATGATTCGTGCGTCCTGCCCGACCTTTCCCTGTCTTGCCCGAACGGGAGCCACCGGAGCGCCTGGAGCCGGGGCTCTTCCTCTTGCCGGAGGAAAAGCTGCCGGAGCGAGTGCCTTTGGGAGGTGAACCTGTCTTGCCAGATCCGGAGTTGCCGGAACTTTTTGAAGGAGTGTTTTTCTTCCCCTCACCGCTACCGCTGCCGGGAGGGGTAGGGCTATTGCCCGAGTTTGGTGATCCGTCCATGGCATTATCATGCCAGTAACGGGCCCGGTCTGCAACCGGGTAATCCGCTGTAAACGGATTACGAGATGCGGAATTGTCTGTTTTTTCCATTTCCTGCGGAAATGTCGCTGCGCTAAAAACCCAACAATGCCGCCCGCGCCCCTTATCAGGGGTGCTCTCTCGTCCTCCGGAAGGCAGGGGAGAAGCCCCTACAACCCCGGGCTGACGCCCCCTTTCGTGACCGAAAGGCACCCCCGCAGTGTCCCTGATGGACACCGACTGCGGCTACCTTCTGTGAAGCAGAAGGTAGCATAAATTATTGAAAATTCAATCAGTTATGAGCGACTGACGCGCTATTTTTACCCGGATTCGCTATGGCTTTTTCCGGAAAATACATCCCCACTTTGGCCTCTCGGGGGCGACCCGGCCTAGTGGAGGGAACCCTCCAAAGGCATTTCACGGAAATGCATCAATTATAGTTCAAAAATAGATCATTGATCCTTCTTTATCGTTGATTATGGTTCAAACATAGGTCATTGAAATATCATGAATCTTCCCGAGTCATTCTCGCTCCAGCTCGCGGCCTATGCCGCAGCATCGACTGCAGAGTTCCGCTGGCGCCCGATTTTAATGCGAGCAGTACTTGACGTCTCACCGCCCTCGGTAATCCGGGAATCGATGAAAGCGGTGGAGGCAACCTACCGACCGTCTGATTCGACATTGAAACGAATGGTCACGAAAACCAGGGAAAAAATGGAACTTCCTCCACTCCCGGTCTCAAAAACTCAAGGACGCACCCCAGCGGCATTCTACGACGAATACCGGCAAACATACTGTGCGGAATGGATTCGAAAGAATGGAGGATTGCCACGAATGGATCAGCTTTTGGATCCGGCTTGGGATCTTCGGCCGTATCTGGAGCCAGACGGACACACCTTGGAAGAAGCTCCTGCCACGGAACACCGGATAGGCAGCGCAGGAAGGGGGCCGGAACCTTCAAGTAACGCACAGGAAAAGCCAAAGATGGCCACAAAAAGGCCTAGGAAAGCTCCACCCAGCCTTGGTTCGGAGAGAGGTGATGAAGGAAAATCAGATCATAAATCCCCGAATCTTGAAGAAACGAAGGACGCCTTGCACGAATCTCAAGACAACGGAAAGACCTCCCGGCCAGCTCGGGGGCAGTCTGTCGAGGCGATAACCGATGATGAGATCGGGGAAGAAAAGCCAGCGGCAAATCAGCGTCGCGGAATCAAACTTCCGGATTTAGGCCCCGAGGCATTTGTTGCCAAGCCGGAAGCTCCGCTCGCCATTCAGATCAATCGGCCAACGACGACCTCTTCCCCATAAAGCTTTTTACTTCAGGGAGCAGGAGGGAGAGGGGGGAAGTATCCGCCCACCGGTTTTTCCTCCCACATGCCGCCGTGGAAAGCGAAGAGGTCCATCAAACCTGAATCTCGCTTTTCCATCACTTCCTGGGAAGCGCGGCGAATAAGAACTCTGAGCACGTGTGAAGTGGATGGAAGTTCATGGGGGAGAGCATTCGGATATTTTTTCCGGTATACCTCCATGGCTCCAAGGGTCATCAATTCCAGGTTTACCGCATCCACGGCGCTCATTTTGAGTAGCTTCTGAGCGGTTTTTTTCGGGGCTGGATCCATGAATTGATAGGTTTTACAAAATTTACTTGTTTGCAAGCGGATACCGGGATACCCGTATATCCAAAACCGCGTTCATCATGCCTTCGCCGAAACTTCGCGCTCATCACCACCGTCTCGTCGGTTACTGCATTGAAGGTCTCACTTGGGCCGAAATGCAGGACAGGCTGAGAATGGCAGGCACATGTGTGGCTCTGTCTTCCATTCATCGGTTTTGTGTGCGTCACGGACTTAGTCGACTGCATCAACAGTCGCAGGATTACGTGCCACAGTTGAGGAGACGGTGGATGGCAGGTGAAATCGGTATAAAAGAACTACACCCCAGAAAACATGACAGAAAGAAACAAGGATAAGACTATCGCTCCCATTAAACCTGCCGAAAACCAAATGCCGGGAGGTGTCCCACCGGTTTCGAAGCCTCGGCAGGACAACTGGAAGAAACAGCGCCTACCCAAGCGTCTTGAGTTGATCGAGGGAGCTCACTTGATTGCTCCGGCTTCCACCAAAGGGGGTATCGGCAAATCGAGCACCATCATTGAGATGGCGATGATTTGTGAACTATTGGGTATACCGTATATCGTGGCCACCTTTGACGCCTCCAATACGACCCTCCAAGGATCTTTGGGGGATGACGGCAAGGTGGTGATTTTGGACGCTCGGACACCGGAACTCGCCCGCAAATCGCTCTCCGATCTTACGGTGCAGGCCCGGGAGGCACGGGCATTGATCCTGCTCGATTATCCGGGAGCGGTGGATAACAAAGAGTCCTCGCTCCTCGAAAACATTCGCCGGGCTCGCGTCCTGACCCGGTGCGAATCACTGCAGATGATCGCCCCGATTACGCCGGATGCCCGTGAGCTGGAAGGAGCCTACAAAGCGGTGCAGATTTTCGAGCCGGACTCGTTGCTGCTGCGTGCCCGGCGTCCGACGTCCCATGGACCCAGTTTCGAGTCGTTCGGACAGGCGTGGGATGTTCTGAAGGAGTTCCCGGTTTGGGAATGCGAGCACTGGCTCCAAGCCATGAAAGATGTCATCACACGGACGGGAGCATACACTCACCTGCCTGACGTAAGTAAGCTCCCGGCCTATCTTAACGAGAAAGGGAAAGCTCTTCCCGAGGTTGAGTTCCTCGATGTGGAAGATGTGGTTCGTTACACCGAGGACGCTGCCAAAGCCGTCTACCACTACCTTCTGAAATCCATTACCACCGTCCCTTCCGACGCAGCATGAACCCTCAGCCACCCAAAAATGGCAGCTCCGCCTCCGGCAATCCTTTGCCGGAGGCGAATGTGCTGCGGGAGCAGGATAAGACGAAGATCTGGAATTCGCTCCGAAATCAGCAAATCAGGCATGGTCCGCATCCGGATGATTACCGCGCCGTGAAAATCCGGCTCGAGAGAGAATGGTATAGAATCATCCTCACCGTGAACTGGGTCATTCTAAAGCTGGGTGCACCCGTTGCTGAGTTTACCGACGCGGATGCCCACGAATTTTTCAAGTCGGCCGCAGCCGGAGAATCTTTTGTCCGGCGGCGAAGGATTTGGAAGATGTTGAAGGAGCACCGGGGGGCTGTGAGCGGTTGGGTTGCCGCCGTCGTAATCGCCGTCGTGGCCTCAAAAGCGCTGAGTCGACCCGTGGAGGCTCCAGCGCCGATTGTTGTTCCCGCACCAGCTCCCGTCGTCATCGAGCGCTTCCGAATTCCTTCGACGATTTACATCAAGAAAACCGGAGATCAGTACGAGGCATGGGAAGGAACGACAGGGGACAGCGAACCCAGCTCCGGCAAAGGGCGTTGGGTGCGGACGAGGTTTCAGAATCCGCAATAGTGTTCTCGCACAATATTCCGTCTATCCAGCAAGAGATGGTCGCTTCAATTAAGGGAGCAGAGAAATATGAAACTACTTGGTGTGAAGAACATCATCCTCCGAGAAGGGTCGCGGCTTGGCTCGCAGACAAGTATCTGTAACTTTGTGGCGGAACAATCTCCTCGTCCCTGAGAAACCGCAGATTACGGCTTGTTTCCAAAACCCAAGCATTTCCCACCCCAATGGCATAACCCACGGTCTTACCGTTAAAGTAATCGTCGAATTCCCCTTTTGTCAGAGCGCAGCCGTTCTCAACCACTTTCCAGAGCTCCTCCAGGGGGAGTTCTATGACGCTGACGACGTCAAACGCTCCTTCCAGTTGGCATCGGGGCGACGTGACGTAGACCAGAACTAAGTCTCCACATGCGAGTCGAGGCCTGACTTTCCGAAGTTCAAAAACTTTGGTTCCTTCGAAGATTGCCTCGGCGAACCTTGGTTTGATTGAGAGGAGGAGGGCCTTTTTCATGATGAGAATCGAGCCATACCGCTCCGGTAAGCTTCAAGAAAACCTGATTCAGGAACCGCGTGCGCGCCAACCACAATTTTACCAATGCCGAATTTACGGGCCTCCGAAAGATCAATCGGCTGATCAAAAATCTCCGTATCTGCAAAGCGGATCGCCATCACCGTGCCATGAGGGTCGTTTTGGGTGATTTTCTGGAGATCTCGCCATTCGTAGATTCCCAATCGCGAGAACCGTTTGAAAACTGCGGATGCAGGACCTGTTTGAACTTCGATGATTGTCGAGCAGGCACGAAACTGACTGATTCCCGAAACGTACCAAATGATTCTCCCAGGAGCATTTTTTGGCCAGTTTGTAGGCGAGCGATAAAAAACATTCTCCCGATTGATCACTTTTGCAGGGTCGACAGGGAAAAGTTCGTTTCCGGCAAGATCAAAATCGAACAGCTTTGCGGCCCAATGTGGTTTGATCGTCAGCGAGACGGACTCGATACCAACGCCTTCGATCTTTACTGGCCAAAATCCATGCTCCAGTTTTTGCCAGTCTGGAATTTCCGAGTCTTTGAGAGGCTCGGGCCACTCAGACCGTTCGGAGACCTTCAGAATCTTAGAGCAAAGATGCCTCCTCCAAGTTCCTGACATTTCCGAGAAACCTAAATCCGTGAGGGCTGAGGCGACCGGTGGAGAGACCTCCTGATCGTTTACTGTTACCTCGTTGCAGCCCTGGCTGGCAGCCATCTGCACCAGTTGTAGCAGGTAATGTCTCACTACGGTGGGTGAAAGCGAATGAGCTGCAGCACGTAAAAGCTGGATATCAAGGATTTGGGGCATGAAGCGGTGTGCCAAAAGTAGAATCGGACGGTTCTTCGAGTCGGAAAGCAATCTTGTTCTACTTCCGGCATTGCCGGTAGAGGCGGCCATCAAAGCCCTAAGCCGACCTTGGAACCTGGATTTTGGTTCACCGCTGAAGTGTGCGATGAACCTATCTGCCCATGCATCAATTTCATCAGCTCTGGGGGAGGACTCTTTAAGCTCGGTACCCAGGATTTTTGCAGGGGAGTAAAGATGCCCTCGTTCTTCTTCATCGAGGATTCCCAGCAGCGCGGCAGGTGTCACCACTCTGATCGACATCGCAGAAAATATGGCTGCGGATGCATCCAAGAGGTAAGAATCGCGAGTAACAAAAAAGTCAGCTTTTGACGAAGCGGCCTTGGCGATTTGCCGCATATCTGACTCTTGTTGAGGCCTTGTATTGGTCTTCCATCCAAGAATCGAACGCAGAATCTCTACTTTTGGAGACACCTCTCCACTCTCATAAGATACTTGGACGAAATTCTGGGCTCTGATCCGTTGGCGGAGATTTTCTTCAGGGGAGTCGTTTCGATGTATCTCCGTATAGATCTCATCGACAACTCCGATGTCGATCGCGTCAGCAACCCAGTCCGCCCCCAAGTAAAGGCTCTCATGGATATGGATCGGCAAATTATCCCAGTCACTCTCATCCTCGCCTAGGTCGAAAAATACATTGGCGTCCAATACAGCGATCTTTCGATCCTCTGTTCTGTAGTTGAAAAAATCGTCGACATTAGGCGATCGACGAATCCAGAGGAGAAGAGTCGAATCAGCTGCTTTCCCGGGTGTTTTGTGGGCACAGTGGAAGCCTGTCCGTGGCCAAAAATTATTTGCTTCGTAGTCGCTCCGGCATTTCAGCCGGATTCCAAGGTGCCTGCGTTGTACTGCAATCTCCGCGACGTATTGAACCAACTCGGAAGCTACAGATGATCGTCTAATAGATGGATCCACACATAAATGTGCTATGTGGCTCCATTCTTTGGCGACACGAACAGCTGCATACCCTACGACGTCACCGGATGCATTGAGCGCCACATGAATTCCTCCAGCCCGCGCATAGTCTTCAAACGCTCCACGCGGAAAAAGCCCCAACCTTTTCCTCTCAATGCGCCACAAATTGACCACGTTCTGAAGACGAGAATCATCAGCTCCAAGTGTGTCCAGTTTGAATCTTGAAATATCCAACTCGGCGGATGATAGCCTACCTATTATCTATTCATCAAGCCTC
Source organism: Luteolibacter sp. (assembly GCA_047606285.1). Lineage (GTDB taxonomy): Bacteria > Verrucomicrobiota > Verrucomicrobiia > Verrucomicrobiales > Akkermansiaceae > Luteolibacter. The sequence goes on from JASGEP010000017.1 coordinate 23,744, forward strand.
TGTATCTTGTGGAACCCGGCGACAGTTATTCGATGCTTGGAGTTACGGATTCTATTCGCGAGATTGGGCGGGCAATGACCCGATCCTTAATGCGTCTGATGTGTGTAATTGGGGCCTTTTTTTCGATTGCTCTTGGAGGGACGATCACGGGCCGAGTGGTGTCGGTTGCTGACGGTGACACGATCACGGTTCTCACTCCACAAAAACAACAGGTGAAAATCCGTCTTGCTGGTATCGATGCCCCGGAGGCCGGGCAGGAATATGGCCAGAAATCAAAGGCAGCGCTTGCGGCCATGGTCGCCGGTAAGACGGTGAATGTCACGGGGGAAGGGACGGATCGCTACGGAAGAACAATCGGATGGGTTCGCGCCGGAGAAACCGACGCGAACCGGGAAATGGTTCGGCTGGGATGGGCCTGGCATTTCATTCAGTATAACAAAGACGCAGAAATCGCCCAGCTACAGATTGAGGCAAAACAAGCACGCCGTGGTTTGTGGGCAGCCCCCAATCCTCCAATGGCACCGTGGGAGTATCGGGCACTCACGCGTGGAGGAACTCAAGGGAGTCCGCCGATCAATCCGCCTCCTGCAAAGCCGTTCGCCACCTCGGATATCTCAGAAACCATGCACGAGGCTGGCCCAGCCTCCTCTGAATACTGGATTAACTCCAACGGAGTCAGACACAATCCGAGGTGCCGGTGGTTTGGAAACACGAAGCGCGGCCATTACGGCACGAAAGAAGAAGGGAAAGCCTGCGGCATCTGCGGCGGATGACTCGCTCCGTTGCGAAACCCATACCCGCAGAATCCAACCACTGCGGGATGGGCGTTGATGCACTCAGACCCGGAATTTTGCCGGAAACTCCCTAACCCGAAGATCTTCGGGCCATTCAGACCAATCACCGCCATGCTTGTCGTCGAGGAGGAGACCGATGCCGCACTCCACCGGAAACCGGCCAAGTTGTTTCATGAAGAAGGCGGTGGCGGACTCTGAACATTGTTTCTGGATGTCGCGTGCCCAGTCGAGATGGAAAGGGAGGGCTGAGGTTCCAGACTCGCCGCCGACGATCACCCAATCAATCCCTTCGAGGTCCAATGTCACCGCCTCCACCAGAGGTTCCACGCTCAAACCTTTGGCTTTCGCCCGGATCTTTTTAAGCGCTTTGATGCCGGGCTCCATTTTTCGATCCATGACCGAGGTCATAGCAACTAGGTTGTCCGGCCACGGGATTCCGCGGGCTTCGAGCCACCGGTCGAATTTGAGCATCCGCGCAGGACGCTTGCTGAGCCAGAGCCATAGATGGCGAGAGCCATTGGACGACGCGGCAACTTCGACAATTTCTTTCAAAAGGAATTCAAATGGAACACTTGAGGACAAGGCATCTCCCATGTCGGAGACAAAGATCATCCGGGGAAGGCCATCCTTCCATGGGGCCTCCGGCCTGGCGGTTCCCGTCAGATCGGACCACTTTGCAGCAGCTTGAGTTCTTCCCGGATACAGTGCGATTTCTTCGAAGATCCGGGCGTATCCGAGATTGAGCTTCTTGGTCGGGTTCCGCGGGTTTTCTCCACGAACCATATGAAGGGATGCCGCGTAACAGCGCACCGGACGGCGCAATTCGCGGGCGAGGTCTTTCACTAAATCCGGACGGTTGAGCTTCCGGCAAAGCTTCCCGGAGAATTCCTCGTAGAGGTGGTAGATGTGGGAGAGGGGATGATTCCCTATGACTGTTTCGATTGCGGTTTTCGGATCAGCTTCACCTTGCCGGATGAGCCAATCGCTGAGTTGTGATTTTACTTTGGTGAGGGATGGATAGAGGGGGCAGCCGTCGCAGCCCATTACCGGATTGATCGTGGAATCGGCCCACTGGATTGAGGTATGTTTCATGTCTTTTTGCGTTTGGAGCCGGAGGGTGTTTTTTCCTGACTTACGCAATGATTTGGGGATTTGCGGGGCGGCGGTGGCGAAAGCCACCATGCCCGGAAAACCGAAATCCGGGTTTTGAGATTGACGCCGCATGCTCATGTGCGTATAGAATTTCCATTGCGCGAAGCGCTTCAATGCCTCTTCTGAGGCGACTTCCACCGCAGTGTGGACGGGTCCTATCGGGAGCCGATTGCTTCAGCTTTAAACCTGAGCGTAAGTCGATAGATATTCCATTACCGGTTCGGGTGGATTTTCCCGCATTCTCCGCCTCCCGCTTTCGCGTCCGGAAACGACACCGCTGGGGGGGATGACGATGGAACAAATCTTCGAAACCTTCTGCCTTTACCTGCACGACGACCACAACCTTGCCGTCGCTCTCACCGCCCGGGAACTCGACCTCGACGAGGTGGAAGTTCGTTTTGCTCTTGGTTTCTAACTGACGCAGCCATGGGATACACAAACAAACCGCTGTGCCCTTCAGAGCGACCCTTGTTCTCGCTCGGGAGGACAGTTGCATCTTCCGGAGTGACAAGCCTGATCATAGAGGAGGTGTTGAAACCTGAAGAATACCTTTTCCGGCACCACCACGGCGACTGGGGAGATGTCTGAGAAGAGGACCGGGAAGCCAACGAGCAAGCATTGCTCTTGGTATACCGGCTCGTCTCCAAATACCGGATCGAGCTGCCTGAACGTGAGCCGGTAGAGATCCTCATCATCACCGAGCATGACAGGTCGTTGACCACGATCATGCTAACGAGCGAATATTGATTTCCGGAATAGTTTCTTCCTTATCCCCTGCGCTTCGGCATCCGGGACGCGGTTTTCTACTGACGGGCATAGCACCGGAGGCTTTCTCCGCCCCGGGTTGGTCAGTTGGTCCCATCGGAAATCCGCAGGCTACGCCGGTGAAGTCGCCAACCTCGCCTGTTTCCAGGCGATAGGTGTGGCGCGACCCCGGTTGAAGTATCATGGAAACAAACACAGCCACCGCAACCATCTCCAAAAACATCATCGATTCCGCCATCCTCGCCCTGACCGGCTTGATCGAATCCGGCAAAGGCCACATCATTTCCAAAGAGGCGACTCTCGCCCGTATCCAACTCGAAAAAGATGGCGTCATCCGCCCTCTTGCTGATCGGGTCAAAGACCGTATCCCTCTCCCGGAATTTACAGAACAGAGCTATCTCGCTTTCAAAGCCATCGCCACGGGCGATTCGGAACTCGCCGAAGGTGCCAAAAAGGTGGTCGAACTGACCGAACAGATGCTGGAAAGTGACAGACAGTTGCTGAAACGTGACAAGGCGGCTTTCATTTATTTTGAAACCTATGAAGCTTGCGTGTAAGCAGGTCTGATAAACTATCCTCACCCCCAAGCCAACCGGCGTGGGGGATTTTTCGTTGAAAAGCATGCTCCCGGAACATAGTCCGCCACGGTCGTGGGAGGTCGTGTGTCCTGCCTCGTTAGACAATCCGCAGGCTACGCTCCACTCCCTCGGGGAAAGCCGCCAACCTCGCCTGTTTCCAGGCGATGAGTTTGGGGCGGCCCCGTTGAAGTATCATGGAAACGAAAACCACCACCTCCTCCTCCGCAGCCACCTCCAAAAGCAACGTCGGCTCTGCCATCCTCGCCCTGTCCGGCATGATTAGCGCGACCTACAACAAGAAACCTTCGGGCAGGGCAATTTCCTGCCGCATCAAGCTTGAAAAGGAAGGTGTTCTCCGCCCGGTTGCCGATCGTATCGCGTCCGGCCTCGCCCTCTCCGAAAAGAGTTATCGCTCGTTCAAGGCGCTCGCTTCCGGCAAATCCGAATTCGCGGATGGTGCTGGCAAGGTCATCAAACTCGCCAAGGAGCTGGCGGAGCGCGGCATTGCAATCTCGGAATATAAAGCGGCTCAGTCGACCACGGAAGCCGCTCCTGAAGTCGCTGCGGCAGCGTAAGCAGATCCCCCAACACGTCAGAGGAGTTCGAAAGGACCACGCTCCAGTTTCTCCAATCCCTCACGCCCACCGGCGTGGGGGATTTTCTCTTTTCCGGGGAACGGCCCGCCTGCGGCCGCTTTCGCTGCCGCAGGCAGCACGGCCGCAGGGCATGGCATTATGGAAACCAACCATCCACCAGCGCCGGCGATCCAGCCAATCCCCCTCGAAGCAGGAAAGACCTACACCATCTACTCGTGTTCGGATTCCGCGATGACCACCCGCCGCGAAATCCGCATGCGGCACGTGCTGCCGGATCCGGAATTCCTCCCGGCTTACGTGAATGCCACAAAAGGGAAATGGCGGCTGGGAACCTTCAAAACTCCCCCCAAACGCACCCTCTACTACCTCGACGTCAATGCGGCCGGGACGCTGGTCCTTCCGGGAACGGGACACGTTCAGGCCGATCACGAGGCCTACAATTCATTCTCAATGTCGGCCACCATCAACCTGGCTGCAACGCCGGAGCAAATTCGGGAATTGGTTGCGTTGAACATCAACTCGAATTTCACCCATCACGATACGCTGATCGCCTATCCCGAACCATTGAATCTCAGCACTGGAAACAACGGTATTCTCGTGTATCCGGACGCACCGACCCATCATGCGGTGATCATCCGCATGCGCGAAACCCTTACCAAGGGGGACGTATGATCCGCATCGAAATCAACACCGACAATGCCGCCTTCGACCCGGACGAGCGTGAGGGCTGGCGACGGGAAACCGCTTGGATTCTTCACGACCTGGCCGACCGGATTCTGACAGGACATGCGCTGCCGATCATCTTGAGGGATTACAACGGCAACCGTGTCGGCCTAGCCGAAGCCGAATCATTTGAATCTATCTCCGCCACGGCCGGCGAGCGCGAGACGGCGTAAGAGCGGCATCCTCATTGCCTGCCAGCTGTCAACAATGCCCCACCCGGAGCCGTCGTGCCCGGGTGGGGGAATTCTCCTTTATCAGATTATGAGATTCGTCGTCAGAGATTTCACCGCCTCCCATACCGGAACGCCATCGAGAATGTCGCTTGTCTGCGAGGATGCACCCGCAAAAGTGTGCAAGTTCTATCATGATGTGATCGCATCGGATCCGTTCTACGATCCGCAAAAGGAACACGTGATCGTGCTGACCCTCGATTCGAGGATGCAGATGACCGGGTGGAATTTGGTGTCGATCGGCGGACTCACGGAAACCTCCTGCCACCCACGGGAAATATTTCGACCGGTTATCGCCCGCGCCGCCCATGCTTTCGTTCTCATCCACAACCATCCGTCCGGCGACTCGTCACCGAGCCGGGAGGATGCCCGCATGACCCGGAAATTGAAAGAATGCTCAGACCTTTTCGGGATCGAGATGGTCGACCATCTGATCATTGGCCGAATTGGCATAGGTGAACCGGCATTCTATTCATTCAAACAAGCCGGGATGCTCTGACTTTCAACCCATTTCTCCATTTATGATCCTTTCCCCTCAGCAGGAATCTGCTCTTCAGACATTGCTGCCGGTGGCACGCATTGCGACCTCGGGCATCCGCGTTGGCCTGCCGGTGACACCCCGAACCCACACACTCATGATTGGACCATCCGGCTCCGGCAAATCATTCCTGGGCCGGAAACTCGGCGAGGTGCTGGGTCTGCCGGTATTGCTGATCAACGTGTGCAACTGGATGGTCATTGGTGCGAGGTCCGATCAATGGACATCTTCCATGATAGCCGATTGGCTCGACCGTCTTCCTGGAGGGGGCATTCTCGTGCTCGACGAGCTCGACAAACTTGGAGCGGGTGAGGGTAGCTATGGCGGATCGGACTGGAACCGGAATACGATCCTTGAGATCTTTGACTGGCTCGACGGGGTTGTTCCTTCGTCGGCCAAGCTCCCCCTTGAATCGATCGAAGCCGAGGAATTATTTACATCAGATGCCGGGCGCAACCAGCGTGAAAAGCTCGGAGAAATCATTCGCGAACGTGTGATGATTCTGGGCGCAGGTGCTTGGCAGTCCGCCTGGCGATCCAACTCACGCCAACTCGGGTTCAATGCCGCCAAGGAATCACTTCTCCCTCAGCCTCCAAGTCGGGAACAAATCCTTCAAAGCATCTACCCGGAGTTGCGGCAACGTTTCCGTGAAGACATCGTATTGCTACCTGCCATGTTCCGGGACGACTACGCGAAGGTCTCCAGAGACATCGCCCGGGAAATTCCTCCTGAGTTGTTGCCGGCTTGGAAAAAGGAACTGGGCAGAACGTTACGGCTGGCTGCCGATGGTTCGTTGGGGATGCGGGCACTCGAAGAATTGCTTCTGAAGGCATTGGTTCTGTCCGGTGCTGGAAACGCGCCGGAGGAAGAGCCCGTACCTCAGACACTGAAACCGTCCCGCCTTGAAGTCGTGCAGCCTCTTTGGTGAAGAGAAGGAAACCTCACTTCGTTAATTCGGAGAGAGGTCTGACTGAAGAACCCGAGCGATTTTGGTCATTCCTAAAAAGTGGTAAAATCAATTACATGTTTTTCTGCTTCTTAATCGTTATGAGGCTGCGGATCAGGATCTTCGGAATCGAATGATGCATCCTCCATAGGTAAGACCATAGGCACGGAAAATGAAATTCGTGAGACTGAACTATTAGCCTTCTCTGTCTTGCCCTGAGATCCAACGCCGATGCTTCCGACATGGATTCCGATGCCACCTTTGGTTTCGGTTCCTCTCTCGGCTGTAACTGCAACGTCGAAGTCAATCTTCTGAACAACCTTGAAAAACTACTTCTGAGTATTCAGGTATCCATAAACGGAAGCACCCTTGCCCTCGACGGCATGAACATTCTTTGGATTCACTATCGCTTTGGTGCCATCAAGTTGCTTCGCAGCCTCTTCAATTCCGCGTGCGATTTGAACGAGTGTGGTCGTTATAAAGGTCTGTAGTTCCATTGGGAAAGTTTATTGCAGAACGTCAAAGGTGAGGCACCGGCTTGTTCGACTTCACGTGTATTTTGATGAAAGCGTCGCCAATTCTTGGGCATCTGAAACCTTCCAGCGATTTCGCACCGCCCACTTTTCAATTTCGGACGGATCCCAAGTAATCCCGGCGCTGCGAAGCTGAGAAAACTTACGCTTCGCATGTTCCTTGTCCGAGGGGTGACCGAGTCCTGTGGAAAGGTTTACACACGCAGTAAGATCAGAAAGAGCCTTCTCAACTTCGGTATGTAGATTGACCGCTGCTCCTACAGTCGTTCCTCCATGAGTCTCCGCATCCCAAATTCGTGCCCATTGCTCTCCATCCTTATCGAGCCAAGGGACAAAAATCAAACAATCGAACTGTAGATCATCCAGTTTTTTGATGTCACTGGAAGATACATAAAATGCGATTCCAACCTTCGGCGTCCGACCCTTCTGAACTGTTGAGACACTATGATGAGAAAGCGAAATTCCTTGTCCTTGAATCGGAACATGGCCTCCCTTCATTAACCTCTTAGAAACGTCATTGCCGAGAAACTCTCCAACGACAATTGAATCAAAATTGTCTTTGACCGGGGTAATCAGTGCGAGGACATCGGTTGTGCTGCTCTTGCACTCCCTTATGCCGACGGCGATAGCTTTGGGGATGTTTGCTTGGTCAGGCCCCATGTTGGGGATGTGGATTCGTTTCATTAATCTTTTGTCGAACGTGAGAGGTGAGCCAACCCGCGAAGCGGGGTTGGCTCTACCGTATTGTTCTGTTTTGAATAGCAGAAAGGGGCGGACCTTGGGAACTCAAATCAGTGGAGAGCAGGTGAAAAATCTCGTTACGGAGAATCCAGCCGGAACCCGAGCCGGAGAATCTGGCGCGAGAGAGTGGCCGGAAATGCGAGCTGCGAAGAATGTGGCGGAGAAGAGCGGATGAAAACCAACCGGCGGAGAATCTGGAACGCTGGGGCGGACTGGAACCGAACGTCGCGAAGCACCTGGAACAAGGAAGGAACTATTCTTGCTGGCTCTTCTGACAGAACGTCAGAGGTGAGGCGCCGGCTTCAGCCGGTTGTCTCCACCGACTTGTTATGCTCTTTGAGTGAAGTCCGAGGAGCCATTGGGAAGTATCAGATATCGCATTTGGGCAAAATCAAAATCGTCGCCATGTGATCGGCTCTGAAGTTTCTTTACAATAATGGCTGCGAATCGTCCATAATGATTCTTGGCGATCAGGATTTCGTTGATTTTTGGATCACGAACCCTTGATGAAAAATCGAGAACACTTGCATCCGAGAGTTCGGACAGTGTTGTTGACGGAGGTGCAAGAGCAATCTCTACGTTCGTCTGATCGGAATAACAATGAATCGCCGTTCTGCCTGCCCGACTCCAATGGGTCAAAAACTCACTCAACCCAGATCCAATCAGAAAAAATCCATCGTGGTTGGAATAGTCGAAACTCATCTCACCTTCCAGAGCCTCGTTCCTTGGGTAATTCGTCTGCCTTCGATTTAGATTGCGTTGAAGGTCAGCACTGCGACGCCTTATAATCGCATACCAGTCGTCCCTTCGACGAATAAGTTCTGCTTCGGAATATGACGTCATTCCTGGGTGATGCCGAGGATCAAAAGCCTTCACTTCAGCGTGGCAGTCTGGACAGAGAGGAATGCAGTTCTCGAAGACATTCGGACCGCCGTCGGCCTCCTGTTTGATGTGGTGACAGACAAGCCTAGTATGTTTACGCTCGTGACAAAGACAGCAAGTGCGCTGGCATGCGACCAGCGCTTCTAGTCGGATTGAGTCAAGGAATGGCATTGTTTTTCGGCATAACGTCTGAACTGAGCCAACCTGCGAAGCGGGGTAGGCTCCAGTGACTTGTTCTACCTCGAATAGCAGAAGAAGGCGGACCTTGGAAACTCAAATTAGTGTGGAGCTTAGAATCCCGCCGGGACCCGAGCTGGAAAATCTGGTGTGAGGGAGCGGGCGGGTATGCGCGCAGCGGAGAACCTAGTGGAGAACCGCGAAGGTGAGCCAACCGGCGGAGAATCTGGAACGCTGGAGCGAACTGGAACCGAATGTCGTGAAGCATCCGGAAGAAGGAAAGAAACTATTCGTGATGGCTCTTTTGACAGAGACTTTATGGCTGTCCTGTGGGTTTGGCGTAGCCGCATTGAAAAATTGCAGAGATGTTGCCGCTGCCGATGGGTAATACGCGGGCTAACCCGAAATGGGACAGTGAAGTAAAGCAGTTTCCGACCTGAAGATCGGAACTGCCAGGAACACACCGAACAAACGAGAACACCATGAATGACACCTATTATATCGGCCTCGATGTGCACGCTAAATCCACATCCATCGTTTGGACCGGAGGCGAGGCACCAGGTTGTTCTACCTTGGTTGTGCGGCGTGGTCAGTCACGCCTAGAAATCATCTTTCTTAGTTCGTCCACAGTAAAGCCTCAGCATCCAAATTTCAGGCCGCCAGGGTCACAGTAGGGAGCAGTATCGATTTGGTCGCCGACAGGATTAGCACGGGAGGACCAATCCGTTTCTCAGTAAAACCCTCTGGCCGTTCCAGAACTCTACCACAGCAATGATTTTATCTTTCGGTTTGAGTGGGGGAGGCGTTCCAGGTTCCTCGTCATCGATGTAATCGATATTATTCTCAGGGTCGCTGTTCATCTGACACATAAAATCCAGATGGGGGCCGGCCCAGGCCGGGAAATGCCGCCACCAGTTGTCCTTATCGCGGCGGCCAAGGTCGATGCGTTTGATCAACCGCATGAGAATCGAGCGCACCTCCGCACGAGCTTCCTCCTTTTGCTCTACAAGTGCGGCATCAAGCAATTCCCCCAGACGATTCCATGCCTCTTCCACGTTGCCTCCGGTGGCCATTGAAATTTCCGCATCGATCGCTTCAATTTCCCGGGTGAGCCTGTCCCTTTCGGACCGGGCGGCCGTCATCGCCCGCGTCAGCTCAACGACTCCGTCACCGGCCTGGCCGATGGCAGCGACAAAGTTCGCGATTGCGGTTTCCTTTACCTGCCGTTCCTCAACCAATTCTTTCCGACGGCTTCGCTTCTCCGCCGCAGACGTATCGTCCCCGGAAAGCACGTCACTGAAAGACAATAGCATCAGCCCACGCACGACGACATTTTCAAGGATTGCCCCAGATGCGAAGTACCGGTTCCGGTTGGTGACATCCACATAGGAATAGTTGAGTTGATGGTTTCCCGACGGTTGCTTGGAATAGCCCCGGTGCATCCGTTTATTCTCCACAAACGAGAATCCGGTAAGGATCGCCTGCGTGTGTTGAGCTCGAGGTCGGCCGCCTCCAGACTTTCGCGCCGCGATCAGTCTCTGAACCTCATCGTAGGTTTCCCGGTCAATGACGGTAGGGTAGTAAGTGGGAACCGTCGCTGCATCAGGATCTCCTGATTTTGCAGGAACGAGGTCACCTGTCAGCGCTGGGTTAGTGATAACACGCTTCACTCCCGAGGCGGTCCATCCATCACCCTTCTTCGACCAGTAGAGAGCCTTTTCCTCCACCAGCGTCCGGGCAACCTCATACCTTCCCAGTCGCTTCCCAAGCACAAGATCATGAAAAATGTGGCGTAGAACCGATGCTCTTTCTTCGATTACAATCCATTTGCCATCTTTCCACTCCAACCACGACGGGAATCGCCCCATTGGCTTTTTGTCCGGCCGGGACGATGCCACCCCGCGAAGCCTCAGACCTTTCCAAGACGCGGCAATCAGTTCGGATTTTCTTTGAGACTCGCCGTGCGCCCGGCTCATTTCAACGATAGAAACCACCAGCGACCCGAGGTCCAACCGATCCCTGTGGTAAATCTGTCTCGAAGATTCACCAATCGTGTGAATCTCCAATCCATGGTCATTGATCAGTTCGAGAAATTGTTGGAGAGCGATCGAAACCTGCTCGCGGGAGAGGCGGTCCAGGGATTCGATAATGAGTGCGGTCCCGCGTGGAAACTTCCCTTTCCTGGCCGCGTCGATGAGGTCGGCGAGACGTCCTTTCCGGCGGTGGCGACCCCGAAACCCTGAAACACCCTGATCGAAAAAGACATCAAGCAAACGAAACCCATTCGCAGCACAATACGCCTCAGTACCTTGGTTCTGTCGACGTTTGGAGTCACCAAGAGCCTGTTCCGGGCTTGAAAATCGAAGATATGAGACCGCCGGACGAAGGGGAATTTCAGCCATGGATCAAGGCTAGGCCAAAAACATGAAAACATCAACATTGCGGTCCAGCAGCGGGCCCGAAATTTTCTGCCGGTAATTTTCAATCTGGCGCACCGAGCAGCGGCATTCCCGTTTGAGATCGCCGTAGAATCCGCACTGGCAGGGGTTCATGGCGGCCACGAGCATGAAATTGGCGGGAAAGGTCAATGTTCCCGCGGCGCGGCTGATCGTGACGGTGCGCTCTTCCAACGGCTGGCGCAGCACTTCGAGCGTGGAGCGGCGGAATTCGGGGAGCTCATCGAGGAACAGAACGCCATGATGGGCGAGGGACACCTCTCCCGGCCCGGGATTGGTGCCGCCACCGAGCAGGCCCGCGTCGGAGATGGTGTGATGTGGTGAGCGGAAAGGTCTTATTGTTAGGAATGAGCGAGCGGGATCGAGCGTTCCGCTGATCGAATGGATCTTGGTGGTTTCGATCGCCTCCAGTTCCGTCATGTCCGGCAGGATCGTGGCGATCCGCTTGGCCAGCATGGATTTTCCGGTGCCCGGCGGACCGATCATCAGGAGATTGTGATTTCCCGCCGCGGCGACTTCGAGCGCCCGCTTGACCGTGTGCTGGCCTTTGACTTCGTCGAAATCGAAATCGTAGCGGCGATGCGACTCGAAGAAGGCCCGGCGGTCGATCCGATAAGGAGGAATGATCAGTTCTCCTTTCAGGAAATCCCAGGCCTGCCTCAAATTTTTCACGGGAAACACATCGATGCCCTCGATCACGGCGGCTTCCGGGGCATTGGCTTCGGGCACGATCAATTTCGTGCGGCCGCGTTGTTTCGCTTCCAGTGCGATGGACAGCACGCCCTTGACCGATCGCACCGCTCCATCGAGACCGAGTTCCCCGACGATGCAGAACGCTTCGGTATCCAGAGGCTTGTCATCGCTCGCTGCGGCCATCGCCAGGGCGATCGGAAGATCGAAGGAAGGCCCTTCTTTTTTCAGATCGGCGGGAGCGAGGTTCACGGTTTTGACTCCATCCGCCAGATGAAGCGCGGATGCTCCGATGGCGGAAATGACCCGCTGGGAGGATTCTCTTACAGCGGCATCCGGGAGCCCGACGATCAGGACCATCGGCTTGTCAGAACCACGGGCATTCACCTCCACCTCGACTTCCCTGGCGTCGACTCCACGCAACGCGGCTGAAAACAAACGGCTTATCATGCGAACAAGCGGGAGGCTGGGAAAAGAAGGTATCTGGCAGCAAGATTTAATTTGATAGAACGTATTTTTTTACGGTCTGGAACGTGATTGGAGATTGCCGACGGACGACCGATGAACCCGGTTTGAGTCATTTTCGGAAATAGGGGGCAATCGGGGAATTGCTTCTTGTGATCCCTGTTTTCGATAGGTAGACGGGCTCGGTTTTTATAACAGACTATCAAATTTTCGCATGAAGAGCGATTTTCCGAAGATCCTGCTGGCCGTTTTCCTGAATGTGGCGGTTTTCGTCCACCCGATCCAGGCGGAGCTTTCCCTGATCGACTTCGAATCGGTGGAGTGGGTGCCATGGGAGCCTGTCGACAGTCATTCTCAGTCCGGTTGGCAACGGTTCGCAGGCAGCGCGGTCGTTTCCCCGCCGGGAGAAGGGTATGGAGGAGGACAGGCTTTGCTACTGGAGGCGGGCGGCAATCAAGAGGCATTCGTATCGAAGGAAATCGAGTGGGATGCCCAAGAGGAAATCGCTTTCATCGATTTTCAGGTCAAACCGTCCGCCGATCCGGAAGGAAACATGGCCACGGTATTTTCCAACGGGACCCAACTGGCGTTTCAAGTCCCGGAGTCCTCGGATACAGGCTACATCTGGGTGTATCACGGCAATGACGGGGCGGGGGACCCGAACGCGGAGCCGGAACAGTGGATTCAGACCATCGGTTCCTTCCAGGTTGCTCCCGGAGGGGACGAAGCGCTGGATTACCTTCGCGTCACGCTTCGTCACGACTATCAGAGAAACCTGTGGGATTTGTTTGTGGATGGAAAACTGGCGGCGGCGAATCTTTCCTTCGGGGGCAGGGGAAATCTCCTTACGGGCATCGATTTTCATGGAAGCCTCGTGGGAGATACCCGGATCGACGATCTGTCCGCATTGGCCACCAACATGCTTTTTCCCGATGCCGACAAGGACGGCCTTCCGGACGCATGGGAAATCGCGAATGGCTCCGATCCGAACCGTTATGACCGCGACGAGATCAAACCGGGAACCAACCGCTCGTTTCTGGACCTCTACATGGAATCCCTGTGGAACGGAAATGGCGGGGTCAACACCCATCAGGGGATTCCCTCTTCAGGATCGATTCCTCCTCTGACCATTCTCGGAAGCCACCAGCCGGTGGGGGCGCTGAAAGGATCGCTCGCGGTCGGGCCGGATGGAACGGCGGGCTACAGCATCCCGATCGACATTCCCAAGGGAACGGCCGGCATGGAGCCGAAGATCGCCCTCGCGTATTCCAGCAACGGAGGCAATGGCGTGGCGGGATTGGGCTGGAGTCTGACGGGTTTCCAACGCATCACGCGGGGGCCGTCGCTCGCTTCCAAAGATGGCGATTTCCAATCCATCAACTTCACCGGCAGCGACCGATTCTCTCTGGACGGCGAACGCCTCGTTTGCGTCTCGGGAACCTACGGTGCGGATGGTTCCGAATACCGGACCGAGGTCGATTCGTTCGCACGCATCACCGCCATCGGCAACGGCCCGGATTCCTGGAAAGTGGAAACGAAAGCCGGACTGACCGTGTATCTCGGAACCACTCCGGATTCAAAAACTCAGGTGGCTCAAGGAACCTTGTCGTGGGGAGTGAACCGGGTGGAGGATTCGGTGGGAAATTACTACACGGTGGAATATGCCCGCGATGCTCAAAATGGCGCGCCTTTCGACTTCATCAATGATCGCGTCGCGGCCGTCCACTACACCGGGAATTTCAGTCGCAACCAAAGCCCCTATTGCCACGTTTATTTCGATTACGAATCCCGTCCCGATAGCAGCCGGGCCTATTCGACATTCGCGGGTTATCAGGCGAGCAAGCGACTCTCAAAAATCCGGGTGATGACGGATGGTGCCATCAATCATTCCTATCGCCTGGAATATTCGACTTCCTACCAAACGGGAAGATCGCTGCTGGCTTCCGTCACCAAAATGATGCGGGATGAACCTTCTTTGGCGGTCCCCCCGACTGTTTTTAGATACGACGGGCTGCAGGAAGGGGAGGATTTCTGGGTTGAGTCTCCTTCCTACGCGAGTGGCCTGAGTAATTTTCAGTTTAGCGATTCAAATGGTAACTATTTGGGTTCTGTTATTATAGATCTTGATGGAAACAATCTTTCGGACATAGTTGAGTGGAAAGTAAATTCATATGGGTTTACCAACACGGGAGATCCCAAAGCTAACGTGACAGGAAAAGTATACAAGAATGATGGTAATTCTTTTGTCGAAGATGTTTCTCTGGCTTTACCTATTGCCGCCCCATTAAGTGATGCCACAAACGGTAGTTATTATATGCGGCACTCACTGCTTGCTCAGCCATTGGATATTGATAAAAATGGTCAGATTGATATTATGTCAATCAGCAATCATCGTCATTTTGTTTCACATGGGTCTCCAGTTCCGGGAGGTTCTATGGACCCATCTTTTGAGATTAAGAACGAATACCAATGCATTTTTAGGTCGGATGATTCTTGGGTTACAAGATCGGAATATGAATTGCCTTTTCGTTATTGTCATGTTGTTAGTAAAAGGCCGGACGGTCCTGGTCGGCATCATCACTTTGAATGGATAGATTTAAATTCTGACGGATTTATCGATTTGTCAGTCCATACCAGTCAGTATGGTTATATGATGGATAAGGTGTCAGGTTCTTTGATTTTAGGGGTAAATTCTTCGATATCGTACCTGAACAGAGGAAATGAGGGGCCGGGATGGATTCGTGATGCAATTTCAAATTACCGGAGAAGCTATCTGAACTTCAAACTTCTGAAGCTGCCAAGAAAGATCTAGGCCGCCGTTTTCTGGACATCGACGGCGATGGAAAACCGGAAATTGTTGAATCGACTTATCAGGGTTCCACACAGGTCCGTCGAACCTATCGAATGACTAATTCCACCGGCTATCGCTGGAATTCGGCGTTCAACCAGCAAAACCCTCCGCCGGATCGTTACGATCTACCGATAGGATTGGTCAGTTCAGCCGGGAAAGATGAAAAAGGTGTCTCCATTTTCGACTGCAACGGTGACGGTCTCCCGGATATTCTCCGCCATTCGAAAGAAGATTCGATCGGCGAAAAAACCAAGTGGGTGAACCGTGGCGGTCACGGGGCGGCGGCTTGGGTTGCGGAAACTTCAACCGAGGGAGAAAACAGCTACACCTTGCCCGTTCCTCTCCATGCGAAAGGAGATCAAAACATCCGCTATCCGTATGGTTTTGAACTGACGGATTTGAATGGTGACGGCCTGGTCGATATTTTATACGGAAATCCTGAAAGTGCGTTCACTCCGGGTCCTGATAATACCGTGATCCTCAATACCGGTGACGGCTGGAAACAGCGCGAGGAATGGAAACTTCCCGGTGGGAATCTGTTTTTCACCAACTGGAACGATCAGCTCAAACAGCGCAAGCGCGTGCGGGTGGCCGACATCAATGGTGATGGATTCCCGGATCTGTTTACCGACATCGAAGGCCGGGCTCCCAAAATCTGGCTCAACCAATGCCGTCCCGAGGTGCTTACGTCGGTAACGGACGGTTTCGGTTCGGAACTTCAGGTCGAATACAAGCGTCTCAACGATCCAACGCCCGCTTCCCCCGCATCCGGCTTCGGCACGGCGGTTTATCGGAAGGGAGCGGGCGCAGGGGCGTTGCCGGAAGGACAGGTATCCAGTCTCGATGGCCGTCTGGTGGTTTCCCGTTATTCGGAACCGGATGGCAGGGGAGGCCGCCGCTACAAATCCCAACGCTACAGTGATCTCCGTTTCGACAGAATCAATCAGGTCTCGCTCGGCTTCGGGCAGATCGAGGCCATCGACGAGGCCACCGACCAGATCACCGAAACCTTCCTGAGCCGGACTTATCCCTTCGTGGGAAGTCCAATCGAAACCCTGTCCTACGTTCCCGTCACCTCCGCCGATCTGGCAGCGAATGATCTCGGCGGCCGTATTCCGGGAGTGACTCCCGGCATCAAGCTGCTTTCCCGCGAAGAAGCGTTCTACGAGGAAATGCCGCCGCAGACGGGAGTGGGCGGAGTGATCCGGCGCATGGTCCAGACGAAATCCATTCAGACCGATTACGACCTCGACGGCACCATCAAGAGCCGGAACGAAACCACCCAGCCGCTTTCGAGTTTCGATGCGTTCGGCTTCGTCACCCATTCCACCGTGGTCGCTCTGGACGGAAGCACCGTCACCACTTCCAGCACCTACAATCATTCCATCGATGCCTCACGCTGGCATCTTGGACGGTTGACCGGCACGACCGTCGTCAAATCGGGCGGGGGAAAACCCTCCATCACGAAAACCGCTTCATTCGCTTACCATTCCGCGACCGGCCTCCTCGTTTCGGAAACCGTCGAGCCGGGGCACCCCTTGGCCGTCACGAAAAGCTATACCCGCGATTCTTTCGGTAACATCATTTCCACCACCGTGACCACCAGCGGCGGCTCACGGGGTTCCAGCACCGTCTATGACAATCGCGGCCGTTTCGTAGTCCGGGAAACCAACGCCCTCGGTCATCAGGTGAATTATCATTACGATTCCCAGAGAGCGCTGCTCCTTGCCACCGTCGATCCCAACGGGCTGACCACCTCTTTCTCCTACGATGCCTTCGGCACGCGGATTCTGAGCCACTTGCCGGACAATACCCGGACCGCCGAGATCACCGGCTATACGAACTCCGCCGCGTTACCGTCCTCGGTTTCCTCCCAACTGACCCATCCGGTCGCTTTTTTCCGGGCGCGGCAATCCTCGGGATCGCCTCCCGTGAAGGTTTATCTGGATGCCATGGGGCGCGAGCTGGTTTCCGAAACGACCCTTCTCCGCAACGCGGGAACCGCCGGTTCCTCGCGTTATTCCCAGGTCTATCAGGTGACCCGTTACGATCATCTGGGCAGGAAAATCGCGGTTTCCGAGCCGTTCGCCTCCAATGAAACCCCGCGTTTCATTACCACGGCGTACGACATGATCCATCGAACCCTGTTCACCACGCATCCGGACGGCACCAGTGACCAACTGTTGGAATTCGGCCGCCGCACGCTCGATGGCCAGATCCATACCTATTCGAAAACCGCCAACCGCAATGGCATGATTCTGGAGCGCTGGGAAGACCAGCACGGGCGCATGGTACAATCCCGGGACCCATCCGGCCAGATCACGGCATTCCAGCACGATCAGGAAGGAAAACTGCTTTCCGTGACCCTCGGCGGACAAACCCTGCTCACCAACACCTACGACCTGCTCGGAAATAAAACCTCCGTCAGCGAGGCGAACTCCGGAACCTCCGCCACCGTCTACAACGGCTTCGGCGAAGCGATTTCCTTCACCAACGCGAAGGGCCAGACGACCATCATGACTTACGACTCTCTCGGTCGTCCGGTCACCCGTCACACCCCGGAAGGTTTCTGGACCACTTACTACGACGGCGCGCCCGGCGCGGGCATCGGCCAGCCCTGGAAAACCTCCGGCCCGAATGGATACCTCGATGCGGTTTCCTACGATTCCCTCGGCAGACCGATCCAGACCACGATGACCCGCTTTGGGGAAACCTTCCACACCACCACTTCCTACACCGCCCTCGGCCAGCCATTGGCGGAAAAAAACGCCGGTGGCCTCATCGTGGTGCATGAATACGACCCCACCTACGGATTCCCGGTCGCACTCCGCATAGGCCCAGGCCCGCGCGGAGCGGGAACCCTCCTTTGGAAAGCCGGAACCTTCAACAGCAAGGGCCAGCCGCTCAGCCAGACCCTCGCCCACGGCATCACCACCGGTGCCAGTTACAACCCGAACAGCGGGCTGCTGGAAGGACTGTACTCCTCCGACGAATCCGGCAATGTCCTGCAAAACAAAGCCTGCCTGTGGGATTCCCAAGGCAACCTCACCAGCCGCACCGATTTCATCGCGAAGCTCCAGGAAACCTTCAGCTACGATGCCCTCAACCGCCTCACCGGCTCAAGCACGGCCCTTCTTCCCGGCGCCACCATCACCACCGTTCCTCCACCGCAGGGCTACAGCTATGACGTGACGGGGAATTTGCTCACCAAGGGCGGAGCCGTGCTCGCCTATCAGGGTGCAAGGCCTCACGCCGTTTCTTCCGCCACCATCAAGGGGCAGAGCCGCATCTATCAGTACGATGCCGCAGGGTATGTTACCTCGGACACGCTGCGAACCTACGACTGGACCTCTTTCGGCCAGCTCAGGCTTCTCGATTACACCGCCGCTCCCGATTTGAAGGATTTTTCCGGGGCGATCGTTTACGGTGAAGCCCGGATCCAGACCACCTTCGATTTCGATGCCGGAGGGAACCGCGCCCGCCAATACAAGGAGCGCATTTCGACCGACGACAGCCGGAAAATCGAGGACACTTTTTACCTCGGCGGATACGAACGGGTCCGGCACTTTTCCAAGACTGACGCTGCGGCCGCTCCATGGTTCCTCAAGGAAGTCAACCGCCACCATTTGCCGGGCATCGGCGTGTTTACCGTGAGTTACGCGGAATCCGGATCTGAAGCCAGGCTCTCCACCGTCCTCAAGGATCACCTCGGTTCCACGGATGTGGTGTACAGCCGGGTGCTGGTAGGGAATTCGTTCATGGCACCCGTCATCGAACGCCAGGCTTTCGATGCCTGGGGCGAACGCCGCGATGCCACCACGGGAGGGCATTATCGCGTCACTGCCACCGATGCCTTTCGTACTTCTTCTCAAAACTACGATCGCGGCTACACCGGCCACGAACAGCTAGACGACAGCGGGCTGATCCACATGAACGGCCGGATCTACGATCCCGAGCTGGGACGCTTCCTCAGCCCGGATCCCTTCGTTCAGGTCCCCGAATATTCACAAAACTTCAACCGCTACAGCTATGTCCTGAATAACCCGCTCAACGCCATCGATCCGAGTGGTTTCTCCTGGCTGAGCAAGGTCTTCCACAAGGTGAAGAGCTGGGTGAAGGAAAACTGGAGGACAATCGTCGTCATCGTGGTGGTGGCGGTTTTGGTCATTGTGCCAGGAGGCCAAGCGTTTGTGGGAGCGGTGGCGGGAGCCCTCTTCCCCGGGGCCATGGCAGCAGGGGGACTGGCGGCTACTGCGGCCACGGCAGCGGTGGTGGGAGGCATATCCGGAGGTCTCAATGCAGCCTTGAATGGAGGAAATGCGGGAGACATTCTCAGGGGGATGGCGATAGGCGCGATTCAGGGAGCGATCTCCGGCGGTATCCTGCATGGGATGGAAGGCGCCGCCGAAATGAGCGGTTCCTTCTGGGACAAGGCAGCTCATGTCGCAGGGCACGGGGTGGTCGGCGGCGCTTCCAATGTCGCCATGGGCGGAAAGTTTGAGGATGGTTTCCTGTCAGCGGCGGCCGGGGCGTATGCGAGATGGACGGTGATGAAGAACACGACAATCGCCACCACAGTCGGAAGCACGGCAGCCGGAAGAACCGCGATGGCAGGAGTGGTGGGTGGCACGGTCTCGGTCATCGGGGGAGGCAAATTCGCGAATGGAGCATGGACGGCGTCATTTCAACATTTGTTGAATGCGGAATTTTGGCAGAAAGCCGTAAATGGCGAATTTGGAAGTAATGGTGAAGGTTACGATTTACCTATGAAGGAAAAAATCCCTATGTATACCTTTGGATCAGATCCTTGGTTTTCTAACCCCGAACTTAGAAGTTTCATGAATGAATTATCAAGTAAATATAATATTTCGGTAAAATTGTTAAGAGCAATTATTTATAATGAAACTGGAACGCGGATAGGCGGAGCAAGCACCGAGGCTTATATTTCATCGAAGTCTAAATATGGTACTTACGGACCTGCCCAATTAGGTCCGGAAGCACGAGATTTTTCTTCATTGAGCATTCAGAATTCTTTAACTATGAAGGGAGCTTTACAGGGAGCTGCGGCTTGGCTTGGTTATCAAAAGGCATTATTGTCTGTTAATGTGTATAATCCAACGGATGCGCAGATTGCATCTCGATATAATCAAGGGAAAATTTATCCAGGAGTGGTTAATAACTATGGTGCAAGAATTCAGTGGATAATTAACAATAGACTTCCTTTGCATGAGAAAGTTAATAATTACTAAATTGTGGTTGTATGGCTTTCCTGTGATTCCAACCTTCTTTGTGTTTTTATATTATTTTAGGAAATGGTTTTCAGGTAGCGATCAGTACATGATTATAAGTGAAGAAGATTGGCATTCAAGAGGAAATCAATTTGCTCCGTGGCATGGGGAGCTGAATTTATGGATTTTTTTGCGTTTTTTGTCCTTTGTTGCTGGATTTGGTATTTGTGTAATATGCTCGATTAAACAAAAAAAAATTAGTTATGGTGTCTTTTTTGTATCGTTTGCTCTTTGGGTGTCTGAAATAATTTTTTCGTTGTATTTATATGGGTGGTGGCTTGGGTGAGTAACATTAAGTTTTCAAGTTTGCTTTCTTTCCGACCGAGAAATTTGGAGACTATCGCTGGCAATATTAAGGCTGGATCAGGGACCCCTTATGACATAGAATACGTAGGATCGATTTCAAAATGAGGTTTCTCTTGATAATCTTGACGTTTTTTTTGACGTCATGTGGTAAAATCGATAGCGTGGAAGCCAAAAAATTGGCGGAGGATCGCTTTAAAAGATACTGTGAGGTATTCGATCTACCTCAAGATTTATTTAATGATCCAGAATTTGATGCTATCAACTCGTCCGACGAATGGAGATGGCGAGTTATTTGGAAACTCAAAAATAATCCCGATGCTTTTGTCATGATTCACATCAGTCACTCAGGTGAAACAGCTTTTGCGTCGAATGAAATTAGCTCACTTGCACATGGAGGATGGCGAAAAATGAAAAATGACGAATGAAAGTATAATTTATCCTATTCTGCATATTTCGGTCGCGTATTTTTTGTTTTGATGCATGCAAGTGAATTATGAAATATTTGATCAGTTATTTTTTTGTGGTGTTATTATTTTCATGTGAAGGAGCAAACAAAAGAGAATATGCGGTTCTGCAAGTGGAACAATCTGCTTCTCAGGTGCGCATTGCCATGCTGCCGGTTGTTTATTATAAAAATAAAGATTTGATAATGATTGTTGGCGGGGTGGATGGCGGCAAGGTTTCGATATTGCTGAATCCGAAAAGTAAGCCCTATTACAAACAAGTTCCCGGCAACATGAATTATTCCATAGAAGAGGATTTTTATAATATGATAAAGGATTCATATAAGGTGGATGAAACCGTTTTGAACTGTTTGCGGTCTCACGTTATAACTAATTTAAATAAATAGGTGTAATTTTTTAATGAGAGTGGCTCATTCGATCAATATAAAGATCATGTTAAGAAAATTCCATCGCTTCCGTGGTAAAAGTATCTTGCACTACGTGTGTGTCATGGCGGTAGGCTGCTGGGGTTACAGCGAGCAAAACCAATCGCATCAACAACACCCGGAATCTAAGATTGAACCTTCAGGCATCAACCAGATTGATTTAAGAAGTCAGCTTCAGTTCCTGAAAAGTATATAGAGAATCCCAGTGAATCGATAGTCTCTTATGTAGAGAGCCTTTCCTTTGATATTAAGGAAAATGATGTTAATCAAATCATGAATTTATGTGACCTCCTGATTAGGGCAGAGAGGATAAATAAAACGAGAACAGGTCAAGATTACCTGATAAGCATGAATTGCCCTGTGGTTATTTTGTTCGTTAAATGTGACCCTGGTTTGCGAAAGAAGGAGTTCGACGGTCAAAATTTGTTTTTTAGCGATCTCTGTGAATCTGTAAGAAAGACCAGAACTCACCTCAAAATGAATCTATAAGATTCCTTCTCTTTATTGATGCTGGCAAAATAGAGTGACAAAAAAATGAAAGGTACCGCGAATCTTACGCGAATCGAGCGAATCAAAAAATTCGTAAGATTCGCGGTGCCTTTCCTGAAATGCGAACCCCTTCCGTGAAAGTTTGGTTCGTCACTCTATTTTGCAAAGATCGCTATTTGTTCTTGTTCTCCTGATCGGGAGCTTCAATGAAATTGGCGATGGTGATATTGCTTTCTTTCACATTCTCGGCGTTTTCGTAACGATTTTTTTGTCCGCGGACCGTATCGATGGTGATGGTGTCGATTGTGATGTCTTTCACGGGGAGGTCTTTGTCTCCCAGGATTTTGAAGGGGGTGAGAGTTTCTCCCGCTTTTATCTGACGCACGGTGACGTTGCGGATGGGGGTGAGGCGGTCTTCGTAGCTGGGGACCAGGCGGCGCCATTGATAAAGCACATCGGTTTCGATGCCGAGCACGCCCATGCGGAATTTGCCGTTTGTGGCGTCGATGTTTTCCATGGTGATGTTTTCCACGAAACCGCCGCGACGTTGGTTGGTCTTGATGTAGAGGAGGTTGAAGGGCTGCCATCGGGCCTCTTGCGTGTCCACGACGCAATCATGCACGTAAACATTGCGCACACCTCCGGAGAGCTCGCTGCCAATGGCGGTGAGTTGCTGGGCCTGATTGATGATGCAATTCCGCATGACGATATTTTCACTGGGGGTGTTCAGGCGCCAGCCGTCGTGGTTGGTTCCGGATTTGATCGCGATGGCGTCGTCTCCTTGGTTGAAGCGGCAGTTTTCAATGAGGACGTTGCGGGTGCCTTCGGGATCGATCCCGTCATTGTTATGTCCCCGGGCGAAAATATCGAGTCCTCGGACAACGACGGAATCGCAAAGCAACAGATGGACGCACCAGAACGGGCTGTTGCGGATTTTTACATTTTCAATGAGAACATTTCGGCAGCGATTGAATTGGATGAACTGGGGGCGCAGATTGTTTTCTCCCTCGGCCATTTGGCGTTGTTCTACGGGCACGCCTGTCGAGCCCATGGTATAAAGCCGTTTGAGTGCTTCCATGTGGGCGCGAGGGCGGCCCATCCAGCTTTTCCATCCTTTCATCCGGGCTTCCAGGGTGCCTTCTCCGCTGATTGCCACGTTCTCGCACTTGAAGGCGTAAACCAGAGGAGAATAGTTGAAACATTCCCAGCCCTCGAAGCTGGATTGGACGGCTGGCAGATAGTCCTTTGGATTGTCGCTGAAAGAAAGAACGGCGTCCTTTGCGAGATGGAGGTTTACGTTGCTTTTGAGATGAACCGCACCGGTCAGCCATTTTCCTGCGGGAATGACGACTCGTCCTCCGCCGACGTTGTTGCAGGCAGCGATGGCTTTTCGGATCGCTGCGGTGTTATCGAATTCCCCGCCTGATTTCGCGCCAAAATCCGTGATGACGAAGTCCTGTTTTTCGGGAAACACCGGCACTTTCAGCGTCGGCATAGCGAAAGGGGCCTTCACCGAAATTTCTTCATAGCGGATTTTGTCGGGTCCGGCATGGCTTGAGGTGAGCGAGGTCAGTAAAAAGAGAAGGACCCATGAGATTTTTCCTGCCCGGAAATAAGGAAAGCGGAGGAGATTGCTTGGATTCATAAAGGAAAATCAGCGGATGGAGAGATGGCTTAAGAACGTTCCCTTGCGTGAAGTCCTTTCGGAAATCGCTCAAGGATGGCGATATCTTTGGAAATCCATACTTGGGTGATTGGAGGTATTTGCTGATATGTCTTCGGCAGCCCCAACTGATTTCAGTGATTTCATGCATTTTATCTTCACTCACAGTCATGCGTTTCCCGGGGGAAGGGTGTTTATCGATCCTCAACCGGAGGTTGGTGATGGATGTGTGGTGGAATTTGCCGATGGGGTGGTGGTGGTGGCGGAGGGACGGCGGGATGAAGAAGACTGGATTTTGGAAATTCCTTCGTATCGGACCGCAAAGGGGGCCGTCGTGGCCTCGCATCGGTGGAGGGTTCGGCGAGGAGAAGACGGAAGCTGGCGAACGATTCGAGAGCCTTGAAGGGAGGTGGGGAAGGTGTCCATGCCAGGACGTTCGGGGAAAAGGGATTGCGATAAGGAGCGATTTTCGATAAATCCCGATTCCCAGAGATCGCCTTTTTCCGCATGCGTCGTCAAAAATTCACCCCCATCCTTTCCATCGCCGTGGCTTCGGTGCTGATGTTCGCGGTGGAAGCCGGGGCGCAAACGACGGCTCCCCGCGTGGTGGTGCAAACCGGGGCCCGGCCGGTTGCTCCGGCGGGTCGGGCGGCTCCCACGTCACGGATTCTCTATCCATGGAAAACCTACATTACGTGCACGATTTTCTGGATCGGCGAGACGCCGACGGCACGGAATCCCACGCCGAACTGCAAGTCTTCATGGGATACGCAATGGGCGATCAATTTCGGAGGATTCGATGATCCGGAGCCCGCGAACCGCATCGCCAACCATACGACGGGGGAATTCCGGCCCAAGGCATTCATCCCGAAGTTGAATCCGTTTTATATCGCACTTCCTTACAACGACGTCATCAATCACAGGGCCCACAAGCCGGAAGCCTCCCGCGTCATTCCATGGTTTGCCAAAATGCGACCGGATCCGGGGAGGACGGTCTGCAAGGGGCGTTGGGTGCAGATTTTCTACGCCAACCGCAGTTGCTACGCCCAGTGGGAGGATTGCGGACCCTGGGTGACGGACGATTGGGAATACGTGTTTGGCAACAAGCCTCCGAAGACCAAGGAGAACGGTGCGGCCGGAATCGATCTTTCACCGGCGATCCGGGATTATCTCGGTCTCCGCTCCGGCCAGAAAGTCCACTGGCGTTTCGTGGAAGCCAGCCAGGTACCGTATGGTCCGTGGAAAAAATACGGGCAGGACACATTGGCGGCTAATGATCCGGATCTGGAAGCACAGCGGAAATACTTGGAATACCTTCGCCAGTTGCGGGACGAGCAATACCAGAAGAAGACGCTCCAGCAGTTGCAGAACTGAGTTTTGAGCGGGCGAGGGGTGCGTTATTTCGGAATCGTGTAATTTTTTTCGCCTCGGGCAAGATTCCTTCAGCATTCTTCTTGACTGGGGATGGGCTGAGGCCTAAACCGCCGCCCCCAAACGAACTTTTTACCACTCATTCACATGGCCAACGCACAAGTCATTCTCAAAGAAAAAATCGAAGGCCTTGGTGCCGAAGCCGACGTCGTAAAAGTCCGCGCTGGCTACGCCCGCAACTTCCTCATTCCGCAAGGCAAGGCTTATGAAGCCACGAGCGCGAACCTTCGCCACATCGAAGCTCTCAAGGTCGAGCGCTCCCGCCGCGAAGGTGAAGAACTGGTTGCCGCTCAGGAAGTCGCCACCAAGATCTCTAAACTGAAGCCGAAATTCACCCTTTCCACCGGTCAGGGCGGCAAGGCGTTCGGTTCCGTGACCAACATCGACATCCACAAGGAACTCGAAGCCGCTGGCATCGAAATCGATCGTCACTCCATCGAGCTCGAGAAGCCGATCAAGAAGTCCGGCAAGTCCGAAGTCACCGTTCGCATCCACCCGCAAGTGGTCGCCACGCTGACCATCACGGTGGAAGCCGGCGAAGAAGAAGCTGCCGCCGAGTAAGCTTTCCTCGATCCCCGTTTTTGAAAACCCCGCGTCGTGTTGCGATGCGGGGTTTTTTGTTTCGATTTGCTCAGTCGAAATGGGTGGATCAGTGGAAAGATCTCCTGAGAAAACGTTCTATTTTGCCAAAAGAAATTTCCGGAAGCGTGGAGGAAATTGGAGCACGGACTTCAGTCCGTTTGGCTTCGATGGTTGGATTCTCCGGATCGGACTGAAGTCCGTGCTCCAATTCCGGCAAAATCTTTTGGGAATCGCTCTATCTCTTCAGCATGTCGTAGCGGGAACCGCAGTACATGCAGCGGAAGCGATGGGTGAAAAGGATGGAAAAGGTGGCGGTGGTACCGTGATTGAAAGGAGGAATGCGGAAGGATTTCGCATGGGTGCGGGCACCGGTGTTGATGAGAGGAGTGCCTTTGCAAAGCGGGCAATACGCGGCACGACGCTTGAAGTAGGCGAAGAACCAGCAGAGAAAGCTAAAGGTGAGGGAACCGAGGATGAGATAGACGGCGGAGATGGAGGGCTTCAGGATGAACAGGGTGCCTGAAGTCAGGAAGGCGATGATGCCGAGGTATTGCAGGGATGAAAGGAATATCGCGGTGTAGAACGGACCGGGATGGGGCATGGACCTGCAGCGGATTTCACTGCCTTGGTAAGCTGCCGCCTTGGTTTCCTGCTTCATGGAGAATTGATAGTCCATTAAGGGGAAAGGACCGGCCTATTGGCAAGACATTCCATCGCCGGGACTTATCACGGAGATCAAGCTGGGAGAAATTCAACCGCGAATGAACGCGAATATACCGTTTGCCCGTAGGGCATTCACAAGCCAGCCCGGGGCAAGCGAGCCATGCGAGCGCCGCCCCGGGGAGAGGACAGCCCATTGGATTGAAGTGCTGGAGGCGCGTAACAAATTCGGTCGGATTGTTTCACTCTTACAGGGTTCCCCCCCCCCGGGCGGCGCTCCGCTTGCCCCGGGCTGGCTTGTCACACACCTTTGGTGTGCTCACCCCATTTCGGCAATTTCTTTTGGCAAACGGTATAAGTCAGAATGGGTGAGCTTTCGTGAGTCTTTGAAGGAATAGAAATGGAATCCGGATTTTTCCAAATCTTTGGAAAAGCGTGATGAATTCACGTTCATTGGCGTTCGCGTACATTCGCGGTTGAAAAATCCAACAGCTTTTCCCGCACTTGATCGCTCTGAAGGAGGATGAATCCTATGGGGAGTTTATAAAGTTCCTACAGGAGCATCAGGCTTCGCGGCCGCAGCATTGCTTGTATTTTTTGCCAGAGCCGCAGGGGCAGGGTGCGTTGCGTCCCGATGTTTCGATGGAAAAGCTTGGCTTGCGCTTGGGCAGGTTGATTTTCACGGGCGAAGCTTCTTCGTCGCCGATGAGGAAATCCGAGCTGCCGGTCATTCCGAGATGGTCCTGGGTGAGCACTTCCTCGCCGCCATGCAGTTGTTGCGGAGCGCTGTGAAGCTGACGGAGGAAGGCTTCGAGGTTGGCGGCGGAGCGGAAGAGGTTCTGGAGGGCCTCCTGCTTGACGCTGTCCATGAGGGTGACGAAGAGGTTGAAGGCTTCGTTCTTGTACTCGACGAGCGGATCTTTCTGACCTTGGGCACGGAGGCCGACGCCTTCGCGGAGGGCATCCATGTTGTAAAGGTGTGCCTGCCATTGCTTGTCGATGGCGACGAGAACCATGCGGCGCTCTTCCTGATCGAGCACTTCCGGCGGCAGGGCGGAAACTCGGGCTTCGTAGACCTCCTTGATCTGATCGACGAGGAATGCGGTGACATCTTCCTCGCTGGTGGCCTGCGAGGGGATTTCGCTGGCGGAAATACCGACGGGAAGGGTGCTGTTTACCCAGTGGAGAAGTTCGGTGAAGTCCGGGGCTTCGCCGTGGAAATCGGCGAGTTTTTCACGGACCTTGGCGCCGACGGTTTCTTCGATGATTTCGTTGACGAGATCGCGCGGGGTTTCGGTGGTGAGGACTTCGTTGCGATAGCCGTAGATGACTTCGCGCTGCTTGTTCATCACATCGTCGAAATCGAGCACGCGCTTGCGGCTGGTGTAGTTCCGCTGTTCGACGCGCTTCTGGGCGGTTTCCACGGATCTGTTCAGCCAGGAGTGTTCGAGGGCTTCGCCTTCCTTCATGCCGAAGCGTTCCATCATGGCGGTCATGCGGTCCGCGGCGGCGAAGTTCCGCATGAGATCGTCTTCGAAGGAAATGTAGAACTGGGAATGTCCGGGGTCGCCCTGGCGGGCGCAGCGGCCACGGAGCTGGCGGTCGGTGCGGCGGGATTCGTGGCGCTCGGTGCCGATCACGAAGAGGCCGCCGAGTTCTTCGACGCCTTCGGGCAGTTTGATGTCGGTGCCCCGGCCGGCCATGTTGGTGGAAACGGTGACGGCTCCGCGATAACCGGCGCGGGAAACGATTTCCGCTTCCTGTTCGTGGAATTTGGCGTTCAGCACGGAGTGAGGAATCTTCGCACGCTTGAGCATGCGGGAGAGGGTTTCGGAGGCATCGACGGAGGCGGTGCCGACGAGGATCGGTTGGCCGGTGGCGTGGACCTGCTCGATCTTGGTGATGACGGCGTTGAATTTCTCGCGGCGGGTTTTGAATACCTGGTCGTTTTCGTCGACACGGCGGCTGGGCCGGTTGGTCGGGATGGGAAGAACGTCGAGGCGATAGATGTCGTGGAATTCGGCGGCTTCGGTCTCGGCGGTGCCGGTCATGCCCGCGAGTTTTTCGTAGAGACGGAAGTAGTTCTGGATGGTGATGGTCGCGAAGGTCTGGGTTTCGCGCTCGATTTCCACGCCTTCCTTGGCTTCGACGGCCTGGTGGAGGCCATCGGACCAACGGCGACCGGCCATTTCACGACCGGTGTTTTCATCGACGATGACGACTTTGCCTTCCTTGACGACGTATTGGACGTCTTTTTCGAAGACGCAGTAGGCTTTGAGAAGCTGGGAAATGTTGTGGATCTTTTCCGCCTGGCTGTCCATGCGGACCTGGGCCTGGTTTTTGGCTTCGATTTTTTCGGCTTCGGCAAGGGAGGCGTTGGTGTCGATGTCCGCGAAGAGGGTGCCGAGGTCGGGGAGGGTGAATGCCTCCGGATCGCCGGGAGAAAGGAACTCGCGGCCCATTTCCATGAGGTCGGCGTCGTGGCCTTTTTCGTCGATGACGAAGTAGAGTTCTTCCTTGAGCTGGAAGAGTTCGCGCTTTTGGGCGTCCTGGTGGAAGGAGAGTTCGGTTTTTTCGATCAGGCGGCGCAGGTCCGGATCCTGCATGAAGCGCATGAGCTGGCGGTTGCGAGGCTGGCCGAGCTTGATCTTGTAAAGGGCGCGACCGGCGTTGGCGGTGTCTCCTTCTTCGATCAGCCGTTTGGCTTCGGTCGCGAGGTCGTTGCAGAGCTGGGTCTGGCGGCGGACGAGTTGTTCGACGAGTGGCTTGAAGCGATCGAACTGATGGCTGGACTGGGCGGTGGGGCCGGAAATGATGAGCGGCGTCCGGGCTTCGTCGATGAGGATGGAGTCCACCTCGTCGATGATGGCGAAGTAGTGGCCGCGCTGGACCTGTTCTTCCTTGGTGGAGGCCATGCCGTTGTCGCGGAGGTAGTCGAATCCGAACTCGGCGTTGGTGCCGTAGGTGATGTCGCAGGCGTATTCGTCACGGCGCTCCCACGGGGGCATCTGGTTCTGGATGCAGCCGACGGTGAGGCCGAGGAAGCGGAAAAGGGAACCCATCCAGTCCGCGTCGCGGCGGGCGAGGTAGTCGTTGACGGTGACGACGTGGACGCCGAGGCCGGTGAGGGCGTTGAGGTAAACGGGCAGGGTGGCGACGAGGGTTTTACCTTCACCGGTCTGCATTTCGGCGATCATGCCGCGATGGAGGGCGGTGCCGCCGATGAGCTGGACGTCGAAGTGGACCATTTCCCATTTCAGCGGGTGGTCGTTGACGATGATTTCCCGTCCGCAGAGGCGGCGGGCACCGTTTTTGACGACGGCGTAGGCTTCCGGGAGGATTTGTTCGAGGTATTTGGCGCGCGATTTGATGAAATCGAGCTGGATGTCGTGGAACGCGTTTTTGGCGTTTTCGATCGATTGCGGATTGGGCTCAACGCGAGAAGGGAGCGAGGGGAATTCGTCGCGGAGCAGGGAAAGACGGGCTTCGATGGCATCCGCGGTTTCGCGCAGAGCCGGAGTGTCCATGCGCTCGATCTGCGGCTTCGGCGGGGACTCAAGGTCGTGATAGCGGGAGAGGTGGGATTTCCACTTGGCAGTCAGCTCGCGGAGTTTTTCTTCCGGCTCTCTTTGAAGGGCTTCTTCGATTTCATTGATGCGCGCAACGGTTGGACGGATGCGGCGCACTTCGCGTTGGTTTTTATTACCGACGATTTTCTGGAGAATCCACTTAATCATGAGAGAGATGGTTTCGACGCGGGATGCGCGCCGGGGCGGAGGGAATACACCCTGAATCCGGACGGTGCAAGAGCGAGAACGGGAAAGGATGGAATTTCGGAAAGATTAAAAAATGGCCGGTGGGGACAACGGCGCTCCGTCCATCAAATGGTGGTGGCTTCGAAGCCGCCATCGACGAGCAATTCGGTGCCGGTGATGAAGGAGCCAGCTTTGTTCGAGGCGAGCAGCAGCAGGGCGCCGATGAGTTCCTCGGCATTGCCGAAGCGGGAGGATGGGGTCTGGCGCAGGATTTCGAGGACGCGGGCTTCGTCCATATCCCGGGGGTTCTGTTCCGCCGGGAAAAAGCCGGTGACGAGGGTGTTGACGCGGATGTCCTTGTCCGCCCATTCGCGGGCGAGGTTCCGGGTAAGGTTGTGCACGGCGGCTTTGGCGGCGGAGTAGGTGAAGACGCGCGAGAGTGGATTGAGGCCGGAAATGGAGCCGAGATTGATGATGGAGGCGGGGCGGCCTTCCTCGATGAAATAGCGGCCGAAGACCTGGCAGGAGCGGAAAACGGCGGTGAGGTTGGTATCGATCACCTGTTTGTATTCGTCCTCGGTGATGTCGAAAAAGGCGGTGGCGTGATTGATACCGGAGCCGTTGACGAGGATGTCCACCTTGCCGGAGCGGCCGATGACGGTTTCGAGCAGGTGGGAGAGGGATTCCTGGGAGGTGTTGTCGACGGCGACGGCGTAACCGGAGCCGCCGTGGGCTTCGATTTCCTGAAGGTGTTTCTCGGCTTTTTCCACGATGCGTTCGGCGAGCACGACTTCCGCTCCCGCACGGGAAAGTCCCACGGCGAGGGTGCCGGTGAGATCTCCGCTGTTGCCGATGATGACGGCGGTTTTTCCCGAGAGGTTGAAAAGTTCCTTGAGGTATGCCCCGATTTGCATGCTCTGAGAGTTTAGAGAGGAATGTCAGGATTCAAGCCGCAAGATGGAAGAATTGCGGGGAAAGGGGTTCCGTGGCATCCTTCAAACATGATTTTGAAACGAACTCTCCCATGGCTGGAGGAGGCTTCGCGCAAGAAGCGTTGGCTGGTGGGAGTTTCCGGAGGGGCGGATTCGGTGGCATTGCTTTATCTGCTGGTCGAGAACGGGTTCCGGAATCTGATCGTCTGCCATCTGGATCACCGCCTGCGGGGAAGAGCCTCGACGGAGGATGCGAAGTTCGTCCAGCGTCTTGCGGTGCGGCTGGGGCTGCACGCGGAAATCGGGCGGGAGGATGTGCGGAAAACGATGGCGGAAACGGGGGATTCGCTGGAGACGGCGGCTCGGAAGGCCCGGCACCGGTTTTTCGCGGAGTGTGCCGCGAAACATCGCTGCGTGCGGGTGGTGCTTGCGCATCATGCGGACGATCAGGCGGAGACGGCGTTGTGGAATTTGTTGCGGGGGTCGAGAGGTTTGAAGGGGATGGCGGAACAGCAGGAAATGAAGACCGGAGAGGGAGAGGTGCTGGAAATTCATCGGCCGTTGTTGTCGGTACGGCGGAGTGAATTAGTGGCGTGGTTGATCGCGAACAAGAGGGGATGGCGCGAGGATACGAGCAATGCCGAGCCCATCGCGATCCGGAATCGGTTGCGGAATGAGGTGCTGCCATTGTTGTCGAAAATTTCCGGACGGGATGCCGGAGCGGCGTTTGCGCGTGGAGTGGAAGAGATGGCGGAATTTTCCGAAGTGGAAAACTGGGCGTTGGAGAAAGCGGGAGTGCTCGATCCGCAAGGGCGGTTGCATGTTCCTGCGCTGAAGGAATTGCCGAAACCGCTCCAACGGACGGCGATCCGGAATTTTCTGCAAGCGGCGGGTATCGGAAATCTGGATCGGGATTTATTGCAACGCTGCGCCGGACTGTTGGAAAACGGCGAAGTGCCGGTGGTGAATTTGCCGGGAGGGAAATATTTCAAGCGCCGGAATGGGCGGATGGTGGTGGAATGATTAGGGAAGTTCTTCCAAATCCTGCAAATCCTCAGGTCTTCCGCTGGCACGTTTATTGGTTTTCAAATCCGATAAAGAGATAAAAGGTACCTGCATTCTGCCAATTTTCACAATTTCATGGCGGGGGTAGCACTCGTTAAATTGCACTCCTGGAATGCGGGTGAAAAGTTCCAATCGCATAGGTTCGAAGCCTATACGAATAATTTTATCCCCATCAGTAATCATCTCTGTTGATAAAGCGTTTGGAGTAAATCCAAATTCCAAAAGGACAAGGACTACTCGCTCGGCATTGTCGAGCGAACGATCAATCCAAATATCAAGATCGCCAGTCTAACGCGGACGCGAGTGGTGAATCACCGCGTAGCCACCAATGATCATGAAACGAACATTATGGCGCAGGCACAATTTCAAGAAATCGCTGAAGTCTGCCGCCAATTTGATCTTTGCCATAAAAAGGTTCTCGCAAGGCTTCCAAGGCATTCAACCGCTCGGCGGAAGATGCCGCTCTCCAATAGGCTCGCGTTTCGGCTTCGGCTTCGGCGAAGCTATCAGCGACCACCAACTGCCATTCAGCACGACGGCGAGCCGTGCGTGCTGCTGCGGATGATGGATGCTTTATCATGACTTCTAGATAAGAGAAAATGGCAGAAATGCGAGGTTTAATTGCATTGAGAAGTCAATCCGCGTGAAATCCCATTTCGCGCTTGGGTGTGTCTTCGTGGGCGATCAGTTGGTTGATGGCGTCGAAGATGATCTGAAACTGCTGGTCGTGCTGGGCGTATTTCGCTTCGAGGGCCTGGATTTTTTCGGCCAAAAGTGCGTTGGAATCCATCAAGCGGCGGAGTTGGACGAAGGTCCGCATGATGGCGATATTCACTTCCACGGCGCGTGGCGAGCGTAGAACGCTGGAAAGCATCGCGACACCTTGTTCGGTGAAGGCGTAGGGGCGCGTGCGACGGCCTCCGTGGGGCTTTAAGGTCGCGGATTGCGACCTTAAAGGTTGGCTTAAACTTGAGGTCACAAATTGTGACCTCAAGTTTTCTATTTCTGCATCAGTGACTTGAAACATAAAATCATCCGGAAACCTCTCAATGTTTCTTTGAACGGCTTGGTTGAGAGCCTTTGTCGGCACGCCATAAAGCTCTGCGAGATCGGAATCCAGGATCACCTTTTCGTGGCGCAGGAGCCGGACGAGCGGGGCGATTTTTTCCGGGATGAAGACTGAGGAAGATGTCTTTTTTGCAGTCATGGAAGAGATTCTGGAAAACTAACGAAGTTCAGTTTTCTATCAATCTCTTATTTTCGGTATGGCGTTTTGGAACCGAAAAGTCGCGGCAGTTTGCGGTAATCCAATGTCACGGTTTTTTCTCCGTGCCGAACCAGATCTGTTCGTAGGGATTTCCTTTTTGGCGGGTCGCTTGATAGATCACTCCGTCCGCGAGGGTGCTGGGGATGTAGCGCATGCGATCGCCGATGCTTTCCATGGCCTGCATGGTCCAGATGTTGCAGATCCGGGGAAGGTAGTAGGTGTGGCGGGATTCCAGCAGGAGGCCATCGCCCCAACTGGAGGTCCCGCACACGATCGGGCGGCCTTCCGGGTCCTGCGCGCTGCACCAGTTGAGAAACAGGGCGAGCTCGGGGCCTTTTTCACGCGGGACGAGTTTTCGATAGATCCTCTGGTGCGGGCATTGGTCCACGACTTCGTAATCCACGGGGATGAGCTCCATCACCGCGGGTGAGTTCGTGAAAAGGGCGGTGAGCACCTCGCCGATGGTGTCCAGCCCACGCTCGACGTAAGCGGTGCGATTCCCCCAACTGAGGGTGACGAATCTGGGGTTACCGAAGTTTTTCGGCGGGATGAAGCCGGACTCCAGCAGCCAGTCGTAGGGGAAAACGAGGCCGGTGTGCAGGTTGTCGGCGATCAGCCAGATGAGCACATCCGGATCCTTTGGCGGCTGTTTTTTCGACGCGGTGGCTCGTTGGGAGACTGCGACGCGCTGGAAGTGCGCCTGCCTGAATTCCGGGGAAGGGTCGGGCAGGCGGAAAAAACCGCACGAGGTGAGGAGCGCCGTGGCCGGGAGCAGAAAAAGCAGGCACCCGCGCATGGTCAGTCGGCGAGGAAAGAGCAGATGTATTCGCAAATGCCGTCTTCCACGGTGATGGTGAAACCGCTCTTGCCGGGAACGTCGAAGTGGGTTCCGGCTTC
The DNA here is from genome assembly GCA_047606285.1 of Luteolibacter sp. GTDB lineage: Bacteria > Verrucomicrobiota > Verrucomicrobiia > Verrucomicrobiales > Akkermansiaceae > Luteolibacter. The sequence continues at coordinate 58,085 of JASGEP010000017.1, forward strand.
GTAGCCGAGTTGCTCGGTGGCGCCGTCGAGGACGACCTTACAGGAGCCGGAGATGATTTCCATGCGCTCGGGAGCGGCGGTGCCGAAGTGGAATTTTCCGGGATAAATCAGGCCGAGGGTTTTCTTGGTGCCATCGGCGAAGTGAACGGTGTGGGAAACGACCCGGCCGTCGAAATAAACGTTGGCCTTGGCATCGACAGTGACGTTGCTGAATGAGGACATAATTCGGTCAGTAGTGGGAAAAAATGGAGGGAAACGGATTCATTCGGTGGGCATTCCGGCGTCTTTCCAGGCGTTCCAGCCGCCGGAGAAGATTTTCACCGGATAGCCGAAACCGGAAAAGTGGATCGCCAGCGAGCGGGCATCCGGACAGGTGATGCCGGTGCAGTAGGTGACGATGGTTTTGCCCTTGGCCAAGGCCGCCTTGATTTCGGCTTCCTGCCGGTGGATGGGGGTGTCAACGTCGTTGTTATGAACCGGCAGGTTGATGGCGCCGGGAATGTGGCCGAGTCGATAGAAAAACGCCGGGCGCGCATCGTAGAGCATCACTTGGTCGGCCTGGTGCAGCGCGAAGAATTCCTCCAGGGAAATGGAACCGATCTTGCCGCGACCGTTCATGCGAACGGGCTTTTTGTAAGCGGTTTCCGGTTTTTTCTCCACTTTGGCCGGGAGCGGCTTCGCGGGCGTGGGGGCGGTGGTTTTCCGGGATTCCTGCGGGGCACAGGCCCCGAGTATGAGCGCGGTGGCGGCGATCAGGGAAAGTGACGCGCGGGACTTCATTTCACGATGCGGATGAGCTCCACGTCGAAGACGAGAGTGCCGGAAGGATAGCCGGGAGGTGCGGAGTCGCCGTAAGCGAGCTTGCCCGGAATCCAGAAGCGACGTTTTTCGCCTTCCACCATGAGCTGGACGCCTTCGGTCCAGCCGGGAATGACGCCGTTGAGAGGGAAAACGATGGTTTCTCCACGCATGACGGAGCTGTCGAAAAGCTGGCCGTTGGTCATCCAGCCGGAGTAGTGCACTTCCACACGGTCGGTGGCTTTCGGACGAGTGGTGCCGGTGCCCTTGGCGAGGACGCGGGAGGCGATGCCGGAGGCGGTTTTTTCCGCGTCCGCCGGAGTGGCGGCGACGTCTTCGGGGACGGTGGGAGGTTTCGGCGCTTCCTTGATGCCGAGCAGCTCGACATCGAATACCAGCGTGCCGCCGGGGCGTCCGCCACCGGGATTTTCACCGTAGGCCAGATCGGCGGGAATCCAGAAGCGGCGTTTTTCACCGACGACCATGAGTTGAAGACCTTCCGTCCAGCCCTTGATGACGCCATTGAGCGGGAAACTCGCGGGCTGGCCACGACGCACGGAGCTGTCGAAGAGTTTGCCATCGGTCGTCCAGCCGGAATAGTGGACGGTGACGGTATCGGCCGCGGCGGGGCGCTTGTCTCCCGTGCCGGTCTGGAGCACCTTCGAGGCGAGACCGGAAGCGGTTTTTACGGAATCCGCTGGAGCGGCTTGGACATCGGCAGGTGTTTCGATCATGGCAGGGGTTGAGAAAACGGATGAAATGGATGCGGCGAGCCCGAGCAGGCAGGCATGGAGCGGTCGCAGGGATTTCGGTCGATGGAACATCCGCGCGGAGGCTCTTCCGGGGATGAGTCCCTGTCAATTCAATGTCTGCGGGAAATCCCGATTCCGGAGGTTTTGAAAAACACCGGGGCTTGCACCGGATGGCGTGGCGGTTACAGCTTGGCGCGTGTCCGAAGGTGAGCAGCAACAACGGCGATGGAGTGGTTTCGTGTGTCCGGATTGCCGTGCGGTGTTCCGGGTTTCGCAGCATCCGGAGAGCCGGGGTGTGGTGTGTCCGAGCTGCCTGAGAATGCTGAGGTTGCCTGAAGTCGGCGAAGAAACGCCGCCACTGATGGAAGCGTCTTTTCCTGCGGTGGAATCCGGCGAAGTTTTGAATCCGGTGGAGCAGGGGAAAGCGGGAAATGCCGGTGGGTGGCGGATCGCTGCCGTGAGCGGTGGATTGCTGCTGGTGGCTGGATTTCTGGTGTATTGGACGGTGAATCTGTTCCGGCAACCGGGGGAGACGTCTGTCGCAGTGAATCCGCCGGAGGAAATTCCCGTGGAAATCGCGGTCGCCGGGGAGCCGGAGCAGGCTCCTTTGTCCGAAAACGCGCCTCTGGAGTTCGGTCCGGAACAACAGCGGCTTTGCGAGGAAGCGGTGAAGCGTTTCCTGGAAGCGAAAACCGTCGAGGAAGCGCTGGGCGTGGTGTTTCATCCCGAAGTGACAGGAGAGAGGCTTCGGCAGGCTTTTCCGGAAGGAACGTTTGTGTCCGGAGGGAAAAGGCAGATGGGATCGATCGAGATGCCGGATCCTTTGGTGCCGATCGTTCGCTGCAGGGTGGAAACCGAGGATTATGAAACGAGATCCCTGACCTTACATCTCACCCCGGAAGGTCCGAAGGTGAATTGGGAGGCTTGGACCGCCTGGTCGGAAATGCCGTGGAGCGATTTCATGCGGGAAAAACGCAGGAAGCCGACGCTGTTCCGCGTGATGGTGTCACCCCAGCAATATTATAATTTCGGGTTTTCGGATGAACTGAGCTGGAAATCCTATCAAGTGCAGTTCGGCGAAGGCGACCAGGTGGTTTCCGGTTACGTGAGGCGGGGGAGCGAGGTGGATTTCCGGCTTTCCCGCGATATGGGCCAAGGGCGCGCGAGAATGACGGTGCTGCTGAAATATCCGGAAAATCCGGAGTCGGACCGGCAGGTGCTGATCGAAGAAGTGCTTTGGAACGGCTGGGAGGAGCCGACCCCGCCGAAGTGAGAAACGGTCACACCAGCCCGAGCCGGAGCGCTTTCGATACGGCTTCCGTTTGCGAGCGGACGTGGAGCTTTCGATAGACCGCGCGAAGGTGCATGTCCACGGTGTGCTGGGAAATTTCCAGATGGTCCGCGATTTCCTTTTTGATCTGGCCCTTGACCAGCAGGCGAAGGACGTCTTCCTCGCGGTTGGTGAGAGGCTCGATCTGTTCGACCGGGCCGTAACGGGCGAAACCCTGCAGGATCATGTTCGCGATTTCACCGCTGAGCGCCGCCGTGCCATGGATCACGCCGCGGATACCGGAAAGGATTTCATCCGGGGAAGCGGTCTTGAGAAGGTAGCCCGCGGCACCGTTACAGATGGCGCGATACACGCGCTCGCGGTCATCGTATGAGGAAAGAATGACGATTTTAAGGTCCGGCAGGATCTGGCGGAGATCGGAGAGCACGTCGAGTCCATCGCGGCGAGGAAGTCCGAGATCGAGCAGCAGCAGTCCGGGACGTTCGCTGGTGAATTTCAGCTTCTCGAAGAGTTCATCCGGATGGTTGAAATGATGGGTGCATTCGAGATCGCTTTCTCCCTTCAGAAGCCGACGAATCTGCTTCGCGAAGATTTCGTGGTCTTCCAGAATCCAGATGTTCGTAACGTCGGCTTTGGTGCTCATCTAGGAGGGATTTTTAGGGAGATTCGTCGATAAATGCAAAACATGCGACAGGGAAATGCATGTTGTTCCGGTAATCTGAGAGCGAGAGTATAGGGAAAGTAAAATTTATCAATAATTTAATAATCAGGAAGGCTTAATATTTTCAGTTACTCTGCAAATTTTGCATGAAGTGGTGAGGATCAACGGGTTGTTTCCGAAATTCCTTTGTAGAGCTTGCCGGTTGCGGAGCGCTGTGAAAGGTGGACGAGTCTCTGAAGAGTCGAGGATTCCCGATCAGTGTCTTGGGGCGGACAAGAGAAAATGTTTCACGGATTCTCGTTTCAGACGAAGCTCCCGCCATTCGTTGACGAGGCGGCTGGCTTCGATAATGCCGCACCCGGCGGGAAGCAGGATGCGGTTTTGCTGCCACCAGATGCCACGGATGGCGACGATGGAGTGAAAGCGTCCGTCTTCCCAAAGGCCGAAGGGGGCGCCGAATTCGGCGGGACATTGCAGTTGTTCCCGCCATTTCAGGAGCATGCCGAGCGTGACATCGTTGCGTGGCAACGGCCCGAGGGCAGGGGTGGGGTGGAGTCTGCGGATCAGGTCTTCCGGGCTTTGTTCCTGATGAAGCTCGACGTCGATCAGGGTGAGAAAATGGACGATCGATCCGAGGTCGAGGATTTCCCGGCGCTGCCGGGTGAGCTGGCCGAAGTCGAACAGCTTCGAGACCAGGGTTTGGGCGACGTATTCATGTTCCCGGATTTCCTTTTCATCCACCTCGAACACCTCGCGATCTTCCGCGCGCGCGGTGCCGGCGAGGGCCATGGTCCGGAGATGCCTGTTGTGCAGCGAAAACAGCAGCTCGGGCGTGGCACCGCAAAATCCTTCGTCCCGGAGCACCCAGCCGTAAGAAAGAAGAGGCGGTTTCTGGCCCGCCATCGCGGAGATCAGGCGAGCCCGGGGATCGGTTTCGCTATGGGTGAACTCGGTGACCACCGGTACGGTTTTCTCGAACATTCCGCTGCGGATGGCGGCCATGATTTCCTGGAATACCAAGGAAAACGGCACGGCGTCCACCGGTTGCCATTGCCACGGAGCGTCGTCGGTGAGGGAAAACCGCCGGGAGAAGGATTCGTGGTTCTCGATGATTTCCGATGTCGCGGGAATCTTCCATGGCCTGGATTGTTTCAGGGCGAAGTCCTGCACGTAAAAGGCGACGCCGTTTTCGGGTGGCGTGGCGGATTCCTGGAACGGACCATGCCCGACGACGAGCGAACAGTCGGGTCGGCTTAACCAAGCCATTGATTCTGAAAGCGCATCCATGGGTGAGCCGCACCGTGTGTCAGGGAATTGCGGCCAGCAAGTGGCATTTTGATGGAGGCGAAAAATGAGGGGAAATCCCTGCTATGGGCTCATGGACCTATCGCCCGAAAAGTTCGGACTGAAGTCCATGCTCCAATTTCGGGTTCCTTAAATTGCTGAGAATCTAAAACGCATCCCGGATGTGATTGATCCGCGGTTTTTCGCCTTCCGAGACGATCACCTCGATGACGTCGAACCGCCATGGCACTTCGCGCGTGCCCAGACGTTTCAGCCAGGAATTCGCACCGCGTTCAATGAGGGTTTGCTTGTCGCGAGTCACGGCATCCAGTCCCCGGATTTTCGCGCCATGGGTGCGGGTTTTGACTTCGACGAAAAGCAGCAATTTTCCATTTTGGGCGATCAGATCCACTTCGCCCCGATGAGGACTGCGATAATTTTTCGCCAACAGCTTGATGCCTTGGCTCCGTAAATAATCGGCGGCGATTTTCTCCCCGTATTCGCCCAGCCATTGGCGGGTCCGTGGTGTGCCATCAGCGGTCGTCAAGCGACAGGATGAGTTGAGCGATCGGCTGAAACGTCTGACGATGATGGCGACAAGCGCCGTGTAGCCGAAGGTTTTCAAAGTGTTCCTTGGTGCCATAACCCTGATGTTTGGCAAAGCCATATTGAGGGAACTCCTGATCGAGCTGCTTCATGTAGCGATCCCGCGAGACCTTGGCGATAATGCTGGCGGCCGCGATCGATAGGGATTTTCCATCGCCTTTGACGATGCCGTCATGCGGGTAGTGGAAATCCCTGATCGGCAATCCATCAATGAGGCAATGATCCGGTTTTTGTCCCAATCCGTCCAATGCGCGGCGCATGGCCAGGTGGGTGGCCCGCAGGATATTGAGCTGGTGGATTTCCTCGACGGTGGCGAAGGCCTGAAACCAGACGACCCGTTCGTCCCCGGTGATCCGTTCAAAAAGGATTTCCCGTCTGATTTTTGAAATTTTTTTAGAATCGTCCAGTCCCTCGCAACGGAAGGATCTTGGCAGGATCACCGCGGCGGCGGAAACCGGTCCGGCCAAGGGACCGCGTCCGGCTTCGTCCACTCCCGCGATCCGGAGCAGCCCCCGTTTTCGGAGGGTGTTCTCGTGTGAAAGGTCAGGCATGCACCTCAGTGCATGCGAAAACGACTCCGGCTGTCGAACTGAGAATTGCCCACGCTGCCGAAAAGTTGGGTAGAAATTATCGTTCCGTCTTCCGCTTTGACGGAGCCGACTCCCGTGTAGTCCCAGGAATTTACCATATTGTTTTCGTGACCTTTCGAATTCATCCACAAGCGGGTGACGACGGCCGCCGGGTTGGCGCCTCCGACGTTCGTGGACGCCACGTTTTCGGAAAGATACGGCATGTTGTATTTTTCCCGCGCGATGAGTGCGCGGCTTTCGAAGCCCATGTGACTGACGTTTTTCCCATACAGGCCGAATTGGCCACGGCGTTTGAGCAGGTATTCGCAATGCTGCTGGGCGAGGCGGTCCAGTCCGGCATGACGGGCGAGATTGGAGTTACCCTTGGAGCGGCGATAGGAGTTTACCTCGTTGAAAATCTGCGTCGAAAGATTGCCGGAACCTCCACCAAAGGTCGAGGCGACAGGCATGCTGGTGACCTTGGTCGGCGGAGCGGAGGTCGAGCACGAAACGAGAGAAGCGGACACCGCGAAAAGAGCGGTCAGTCCGGCAAGTGCCGCGGAAAGCCGGCATCCCTTGAAGGAGATCATGCCCCATTCATTCCATAGCTTATGCCAAAGGTAAAGATATTTTAAAATAAAATGTGACTTTGTTTCAAGTTTTGGCTATATTTCAAATTTATTAACCCTTTCGGCATTGATAACGAAAGAAGTATTCATCAAAAAATCCGAGAGAAGGATTCGCCCGTTCAGTTTCCGCTTGCCGCCGCTTACGAGGTTTGTTCTGTTGCGCACGTTCCAGCGCCGCTGTAGCTCAGGGGTAGAGCAATTCATTCGTAATGAATAGGTCGTCGGTTCGAATCCGACCAGCGGCTCCAGTGGAGCGGACCGCCCCGGGATCGGGTTGAAAACAGCGGCTTGAAACATCACTTACAGCTCCATGCCCTCGTTTTCATCCTGGCCGCGACGGCGCTGTTGGGTGAGCTGATTTCCTTGCCCGCTGCTTCTCTGGTCCTGTGGAGAACGTTGCTGGCGGTTGTCGGCGGTGGGATTTGGGTGGCTGTGGTGCAGAGGAAAGTGCTGTGGCTCGGTGCCCGGCGAACCACGGAACTGATCGGCGTCGGAGGGTTGATTGGATGTCACTGGATCCTGTTTTTCCACGCGATCAAGGTTTCAAATATTTCCATTTGTCTCGCGGGTCTGGCGACCATTCCGCTTTTCACGGCGTTCACCGAGCCGGTTTTCGAGCGTCGCCGTCTCCGTCCTTTTGAAATTCTTGCCGGGGCTTTGGTGCTTTGCGGTATCCTCATCGTGGTGGGTTCCGTGCGGCGGGAAAATCTTTCCGGGTTAGGGTTCGCATTGGCGAGTGCGTTTCTTGCCGCGATTTTCCCGCTTCTCAACCGGAAGATCGTTATTTCCGGAGGAAGCCCTCTTACGATGGTGACGTGGGAAATGGCGGGGGCATGTTTCGCAGCTCTTGCTCTTTTACCTCTCACCGGCGAGGGAAGAGAGGTTTTTTCCTGGAGAGGTTTCGATTGGTTCTGGCTGCTCGTGCTTGCCTTGGTCTGCACGGTTTTCGCCCACGGTTTTCATATCTATCTGCTGAAGCACCTGAGCGCGTTCACTATCAATCTGGCGATCAGTTTCGAACCACTTTACGGAATTCTGGCGGCAGCATTTCTGTTTGGGGAGTACCGGCACCTGACGCCGACGTTTTATGCGGGGCTTGCCACGATCTTCGCCGCGAATGTGATCCATCCGATTTGCGTGCGACTCACCCGCTGAGGAGTGGTTTGGGGTTCGGAGAAGGGAGAAATTTCGGAATTTTTTAAAAAATCGCGGCAGATCGAAACCTTCTGCGGGAATCTTCTCAGTTTCCCTGAAGGGCGGTGACGGGATCGAGGCGGGAGGCGCGGCGGGCGGGCATGAAGCCGAACACCACTCCTGTGATGACGGCGCACAACAACGCGGAGAGGATGGAACGGATCGAGAAGATGACATCGATACCGGTGACTTCGAGGATGAGTCCGGTGCCCAGGCCGAGGACGAGGCCCAGCGCGCCGCCGACGGTGGAAACGAGGAGGGATTCGATGAGAAACTGCAGTTGGATGTCGCTGCGCCGGGCGCCGGTGGCGAGGCGGATTCCGATTTCGCGGGTCCGCTCCTTGACGGACATCAGCATGACGTTCATCACGCCGATGCCGCCCACGATGAGGGAAATCGCGGCGGTTAGGGCCAGCATGGCCATCATGGTGTTACGGGTGGATTTTTCCGCTTCGAGTTTCGCGGCGGCATTGCTGATGGAGTAGTCCTTGCGTCCATGCCGGGCGAAGAGCAATTGATCGATGCGCTCCTCGGCGGCTTGCACCTGAGAGGAATCGACCGTTTCCACGATGGCGTATTCCGGATCGCGCATGAGCGGCCAGAGCCGGGTTTGGGCGGAGCGAATGGGGACGAAGAGGCGGGAGTCCTCGTCGAGTTCTCCGGAGATCGCTCCTTTGGTGGAAAGAACGCCGATGACTTCGAAGGGTGCCTGGTCGATGAGCAGGATGCGTCCTAACGGATCGGAGTCCTGGAAGAAATGCTCGGCGATTTTGCTGCCGATGACCACCACGGGGGAAAGCTGGAGGTCTTCGGTTTCCGTGAAATAGCGACCTTTGGCGACGGGCCAGTGGTGGATCGAGGGCAGAAGCTCGTTGGTGCCCTGGACGTAGGAACGAAGGTGATTTTTCCCGAAACGGACCAAAGCCGGCTCGCCCAGGCCGGGCATCACTCGCGAGACCTGGGGGAGCCGCTCGATTTCCCCGATGTCTTCCATCGTGACTTTTCCGGTGGGGCCGCCTTCGGGAGGGATGGTGTGATAGATGTACATCACGGTGGCGCCCATGGCTCCCATTTGGGCCATGACCTTTTCCTTTGCTCCCAGGCTGATCGCCAGCATGACGATCACGGATGCGACGCCCATGATGATGCCGAGCAGGGTGAGGCAGGTCCTGAAGCGGTTCAGGTAAAGCACCCGCCAGGCGGCGCGGAGCGATTCATAGGTGTTGGCGAGGGTGCCGCGCCTGCTGATCCCGGTGGGAGGGAAGGGGGAGGAAACGGGAGCGGTGGCGGGGATGGTGGCTGGCCGTGTATCGGAAACGATGGCTCCGTCCCTGATTTCGATGACGCGTCCGGCACGGGCGGCCACGGAGCGGTCGTGGGTGATGAGAATGATGGTGTGGCCGCGGGAGGACAGCTCGTCGAGCAGGTCCATGACTTCGCGGCCGCTTTCGGAATCCAGGGCACCGGTAGGTTCGTCCGCCAGAATGACTTTTCCGCCGTTGATGAGGGCGCGGGCGATGGAAACGCGTTGTTGCTGCCCGCCGGAGAGCTGCCGGGGACGGTGACCGGTATGCTCCTGAAGACCGAGCTGGGTCAGTAGGGAGGTGGCCCGGCGATGGCGTTCGGCGGCGGGGATTCCCGCGTAAATGGACGGAACTTCCACGTTTTCCAGCGCGGATTCCGTGGCGATGAGGTGGTAGTGCTGAAACACGAACCCGAATACATCGCGGCGCAGGTGGGCGAGCTGGTCCGAGTCGAGGGCTCCGGTGTCCTGGCCTTCGAAGAGGAAGGTTCCACTGGTCGGGCGGTCCAGCAGACCGAGCACGTTCATGAGTGTGGACTTGCCGGAGCCGGAGGCACCGACGATGGCGACGAATTCACCGGGGTGAATTTCGAGGGAGATGCCACGCAGAACTTCGGTGGCGGGGCCATCGGGCAAGGCATAAACCTTGCGGATATCCTTCAGCTCAATGAGTGGAGATGCCGGTGTCCGGGAAGCTACCATACGAAGCGTTGGTGCGAGGTGTCGGGAATTTCTCCGATGATCAGTTTTTCTCCTTCCTGAAGACCGGAGAGGATTTCGGCGGACTTGCGGTCGCGTTTTCCGGTCCGGATGTCCCGCGTTTCACGATTTCCCGAGGCATCGAGAATGGCTGCCTGCCAGAGGTCGGGAGTGTGTGGTTTCGCGGAAAGGGCGGCGAGAGGGGCGGTCAGAACGTCCCGGGCGGAATCGGTGGTGATGGTGACCTGCGTGGTCATGCGGGGCAGCAGGGATTTGTCGGCATTGTCGACATCGAACAGCACGGTGTAGTAGATGACCTTGCCGAATTCCGGCCCGGGCGTTTCCTGGGAATCGGTGGTGGGCGGCATGTGCAGAATCTGGCGGACGGTGCCTTTCCATTGCCGGCCATGATTGCCGAGTGTGGTGAAGGTGGCGGGCATGCCTTCCCGCACGCGCGAGATGTCTGCCTCCGCGACATCGGTCCAGACGGTCATGCGGGACAGGTCCGCGATCTTGAGAATGGTGGGTGTCTGATAGGTGGCGTTGAGCGTCTGGCCGACCTTGGCGTCGACGGAAATGACGGTTCCGGAAACCGGGGCGTAAATCCGGGTGTAGCCGAGCTGGGCTTCATCGCCCTTTTGGGTGGAGGTGCGCTGGGCGATCTGGGCTTCGAGCTGCTTCAGCTTGGCGAGCGTGACATTGACGGTGGCTTCCGCGGCCTCGAGTTGTTCCTTGCTGGTGATTTCATCCTGATAGAGAATCCGCTGGCGTTCGAGCTGCCGGGTGGCGAGTTGGGAAAGCGCTTTTTGTTCCTCGACCTGTGCCCGCAGGTCCGCCAGGGCGGCGAGTCCGGCCTCGACGGACGCTTGCGGTACGCTGGCATCGATTTCGGCGAGAAGCTGGTTTTTTTGGACCGGATCGCCGGGCTCCACATGGAGGAGAAGGATCTGGCCGGAGACCTGGGCGCCGACGTCCACGGAATGGATCGGTTGCAGGGTGCCTATCGCGGTCACCGTGGATTCGATGTCTCCTTTGGAAACCTGGATGGTCTCGTATTTCTGAGCCGGATTCTTTCCCGAGAGTTTCCAGACGACGGCGGACGTCAGAACGAGGGGAAAAAGCAACCAGACGGCTTTGGTGATTTTTTGAGGCATGGGAAAGTCGGGCGGAAGCGGGAACGCCCCGGTGCCGAGGTGCACCGGGGCGTGCGGGGATGAATCAGAATTCCACTTTCACACTCACGGCGGCGGAGATCGGCGTGCCGATTCCGGCATTGGACCAATATTTTTTGTTGGTCAGGTTGCTGATGTCCGCCCGGAAGGTGGTCGGGCAATCGTAGATCCGGGTGGCGTAGCTGGCTCCGAGGTTGAGCAGGGTGTAGTCCGGGAATTCCAGGGTGTTTTCCTGATCGAAATAGGTATCGCCATAGTAACGAACGCCGGTGTGAACTTCCAAGCCCTGAACGGTCGGGATAGCGTAGGAGGCTTGAAGGACGGCTTGCACGCGGGATGCTCCGGTGACGCGGTTGCCTTCGAAGTCGGATTGAGCGTCGGAGAGTTTGTCGTAAGTGGGGTCCAGCCACATCGCACCGGCGGAAAGGGTGAGATCGCGGGTGACCTTGACGGCTCCCTGGGCTTCGATGCCCTGATAGAGGTGAATGCCGTCCTGAATGAGGGTGCGGCTGCCGTCCGGATTATCCCGATCCATGTTCGCTCCCCGCTCGAGACGGAAGGCGGCGATGCTGGCGGACCAGATGGAGCTTTCGTATTTGGCGCCGATTTCATACTGCTTGCTAATCATCGGATCGAGTATGTCTCCGGCGTTGGTGTAGCCGATGCCGACGGACCCGCCTTCTTCGAGGGATTCCATGTAGCTGGTGTAGAGGGTGAGCTCCTGAAGCGGCTTGTAGAGCAGGGCGTAGGTGGGGGTGAGCTCGCTCTTCGAGTAGCCACCTTCCCGATCATAATCGTTGTAACGAAGGCCGACGATGGCGGAGAGGCCGGGAAGCAATTCGGCGGTGTCACTGACGAAGATATCGGTCTTCAACGTTTCGGAACTGAAGGCGGTTTCGCGTGAATGGGGTGGGAATGGAGTGGTGACGGATCGGCCGCTGTAGAGATTTCCGTAACCGATAGAATTCCAGTCATAATACAATCCGCTGTAACCTCGGGTGTAGAGGGCGGAAGCGCCGGTCACGAGCTGGTGGGAGATTTTTCCGGTTTCGAACTTTCCTTGCAGCATCGCCTGGGCGTATTGGCGGTCGGTATCGCCTCCGAGTTGATAGAGGTTCAGGTTGTAATCTCCGTCGGTGTTTTGCAGATAGGCCCAGGCTTTTTGTGTATCCGAGTGCAGATGGCTGAAGTGATACAGGAGAGAGGCTTTCCAGTCAGGGTTCAGATCGTAGACCAGGCCGGTGTTCAGCATGGTGTATTCGATATTCCAATAGGTGCCATCGACGGAAATTTCCGTGGAACCATCGACGGGTTTGGGAAGGGAATTGCCGGGGAGTTGATTGAAACCTACCATCGCGCCTTCGTTTTCGAGACTGCGGTTCAGGTAAATGATGTCGGCGGTGACGGTCAGGTCGTCGCGGAGCCTGCCTTCGAGCGAGACAGTGCCGATGATGCGGTCGATTTCGCCGCCGTTGTAGGTTTCGCCGTATTCCTGATGGAGATTGACGCGGTAGCCGAGCCATCCGTCTTTGCCGGCCCGCTGGCTGAAATCTCCGCCCACGCTCATGACGGACTTGTTGCGGAAGCCCGCGGTGATGGAGGAATAGGGAGTGTCCAGGGGCTTCTTGGTGACGTAATTGACCATGCCGCCCGGATCGCCGAAGCCGTAAATGAAACCGGTCGCTCCTTTATAAAGTTCGACTTGCTCCATCACTTCCAGAGGCCATTCGAAGCCCCAGGATTCGGAAGGCACGCCGTTGACGCGAAAGCTGTCCCACGAGAGTTCCAGACCCCGAACCTGAATCGGGGAATTCCAGCCGCTGGCGTAGGGATGAATGGCGGTGACCACGGAGGGATCGCCCAGGAAGGCTTCTCCGAGGGAATTCGACTGGCGGGCTTCGATCGCCGAGCTGTCGAGAACGTTGATGGAATAAGGAGTGTCGCGAACCTCACGGTCGCCGAAGGCAGCGGTGGAGGTCTTTCTTTCACCGAATGCGGAGGCCGTGACGGTCAGGGTTTCGAGTGTGGTTTCCTCCTGAGTCGCGGTCTCTTCCGCGTGAAGAACGGGCAGGGAACAGACCAGGCTCAGAGCGATCCAAGCCAGGTTTTTCTTATTGATAAGAAATGAGATACGTTTGTTTTTCATGGGAGTGATGGAAATCGTCGCAGGGAAGTTGAGCCCTGAACGATTGAGAGCGCAGTGCGAAAAACGAGAATGAGACTCAATAAAAAATAAATAAATTTCAAACGATCGTTATGAATATTGACATGTAAATGCGTCTCAATAGCTTCGTTTTTCCGCTTGCGGGGCAAGAGATGAGTGTTGAAGAAAACCGAGGAGTTTATCGATGGGCCGTGGCTTCACGCATACTGGCTGCGATCTTTGGAGGGTATCTGTTGGCGAGCGGGATCGCTGCGAGTTTGCCACTGGTTTTGCCGATGCGTCCTGAGAATGCGGTCCCGGCGGCTTCCATGCTCGGCTATCTCGGATATGCGGCGGCGGTGCTGTGGGCGTTTTCCTGTCGGAAGGCTTGGCAGGCGTGGCTGGGGATTCTGGTGCCCGCGGGGATTTGTCTGCTGGTGGTGTGGTTCAATCTGCGAGGGAAATGAAGAAGACTTTCCGACATTCGATGACCTGGCTCCACACGTGGACCGGTCTGCTGTTATCGTGGATTTTGTTCGCGATTTTCGTGACGGGGACGGCGACGTATTATCGGCATGAGATCACCCGCTGGATGACGCCGGAAAGGGTCGTGGCCGGGCAGAAAGCGCCGGTGGAAGAGGTGGTGCGGAACGCGATCGGGTATCTGGAACGAAACGCGGAAGAACAGGCGAATTGGTACATGACACTGCCCGATGGTCGGCAGGAGTTATGCTCGGTCTCGGCTTGGGGAAATGGAGGGAATCACAACGCGCTGCTGAATCCGGTGACGGGGGAGGCGGTGAAATTGCGGGAGACCCGGGGAGGCGAGTTTTTTTACCGTTTCCATTTCGAGCTTCAGCTTCCCTATCCGTGGGGGAGATATCTCGCTGGAGTCGCGGCGTTGTTCATGTTCGTCGCACTGTTGACGGGGATCGTCGCCCATCGGCAGTTTTTCAAAGAGTTTTTCACCTTCCGGCCGACGCGGGCGTGGCTGAGATCGTGCATGGATTTCCACAACGTGATGGCCGTGCTGGCGCTTCCGTTCTATCTGGTCATCAGTTTTTCGGCACTGGTGATTTTCATGCAGATGTATCTGCCGTGGGGGAGAATGCTGCTTGAAAAAACCGAAGCCGAAGCGCCCGCATCGGCGGAGGTCGTGGAGGTAAGTCCCCACGAGGAAGGTGTGATGGAGAAAATTCTTCTGGCGGTGGAACGGAAATCGCCGGGTCAGGAAGTCCGGCGCATTTTCATGAAGAACCGCAACACTCCGCAGGCGGACGTGACGGTCATGTGCGGCGATCCGAAGCGGGTGACGTCCGGAAGAGCGAATATGCTGCGCTTCGATGCCGCGACCGGAGATGAACTGCCTTTGACCGATCCGATGGCGGATGGAGTGGTGGGGAAAACCGTCGATCTCCTGTATGGATGGCATCTCGCTCATTTCGCCAATCCGGTGACCCGGGCGGCCTTTTTCGTGATGGGTTTCATGGGTGCGGCGATGACCGGATCGGGGATGCTGATGTGGACCCAGAAACGCAAGACCGCGCAGTTGAAACGGGGCAGTCCTTCGATCGGCTACCAATTGGTGGACCGGCTGAACATCGCGGGGATCGCGGGGTTGTTTCTGGCGATCGCCGCGTTTTTTTGGGCGAACCGGGTTCTACCCGTGGGTATCGCCGAGCGGGAACAGTGGGAGGTGAAATGCTTTCTCTACACATGGGGCGCGAGCCTGTTGCACGCGTGGTGCAGGCCGGTGCGCAAGGCGTGGAACGAGCAATTGTGGCTGGCGGCCCTTCTTTTCTCGGCTCTTCCGGTGGTGGATTGGATCACCGTTTCCGAATGGATCAAAACGAGCGTTTCCGCCGGGCAAGGATTGTTTCCGGTGTTCGATGCCGTACTTTTCGGTATCGGAGCGGCGTTCGCCTGGACGGCCTGGAAATTTTCAAAACGGGAACAGCCGGTCACCCGCAAGGAAAACTAACGATTTTCAGCCATGATGATTCTGACATTTGCCTGGAGCTTCATCGCCGTCGTCCTGTTCGCGCTTGGTATGAAATCCCACCATCGTGCCATGTTACGCCGCGACCCGGGTAAGCGAGAATCCTTCGCCTTCAAAGTGGCGGGGGGCGCCGCCCTGGGGATTCTGTTTTGGAGCTCGGCGTATCTGACTTCGCTGGAAGTCGGGGTGACTTCGGCACTGATCTGCCTGGCCGTTTGTGGCCTGCTGCTCACCTTCCTGCTGGCGTATTGGCCACGGCTGGCGCTGGCGGGAGCGATTTTTTCGGTAGCGGTGATCGGTTTCTTCTGAAACTTCTGTTCTAACGATCAGGGATGCTCGGTGAAGCGTTCGCCGACGAGGATGTCTTCCCGTTCGGAAGGGAGGATGTGGGGAGATTCCCGGGCGTAGCGGGCGGCTTCTTCGGGAGCGGCGGCCAGCCATGTGCGGGTGACGATGCCGAGAGTTTGGGATTTCAATAACGGGTCCTTGATGGCTTCTCCCCAGGTGATAGCCAGATCCGGCTCTTGTTCGATCACGGCGGGATGTCTGGCGACGATGGAAATCACGTTGTCGCAATCCACGGAATCGGGGAGGGAGCTGACCCATTGGATCGCTTCCTCTTTGTTGTTTTCCATCCATTGGGAAACGGAGGCGTGGAGCGCCTGTTGGCGGGCAATGGCTTCTTCGAGTTTCAGGGCGTGATCGGCGAGCTGCCGTGGAGAGGCTTCCGCCCATATCCGGGTCACGTTGCTCCATGCGATGTTCCGATCGGCTTCGTCGGGAAGGGCCAATGCGGATGCCGAAGCGGCGGAGGGATCCTGATTCGCCCACAGGGCAAAGACGGAGGAGAAAACGGGGATACGCAGATTGGGAGAGACGGCTTTTGCCGCTTCGACGGCTTCGGGGAAGCGACCGGCTTGTGCCAGATCCATGGCATCCGCCATTTCAGGAGAGCTGAAGGTGGACGAGGAGGACTGGCGGGGTTGTTCCGCGTTTTGTGAATGGTGATGGATGCCACCCTTCGTCCGCGCGGATGCGCTTCGGGTGGACTCTGTATCCTCGGGTGATGGGTGGTTCGTGTTTTTTTCTCCGTAAAAAAGCAGCAGGCCACCAACGCTCAGGGCGCCAAGCAATGGAATCAGATAGAAAAATTTGCGTGAAGACATGAGACGTTGGGGCTGCTGGAGTTCAGAGTGACGAGGTTACGGGACGGTGAGGTAGTCGATGTTCGCGAGGTCCTGACCGTTGGATTGAAGGCGGATGGTGTTGGTCGCGGCGGCATTGAGATTCACCGTCACGCTGAGCGTGGACCAGTTGGTCCAGCCTCCGGTTGAAGGAAACGTGATGGGCTGCGAGGAACCGTTGACCAAGAGAACGCCGGTGCGTGGGCTGCCTCCGCCGTTGGAATAGCGGAAGGTGAGGGTGCGGGAGCCTCCACCGGTGCCGTTTACCCGTGCCCATTCCACATAACCTCCGGACCCCGGGAAGTCTGCGAAGCCCGTGCCAGTGTAGCCGGAGCGATTGTTCATCATGGATACTCCGCCTCCGTAAGTCGTGTTGAGTTCGCTTTGGAGAACGAGAGGAACGTAGGAGATGTTCGGAGTGGGAGGGATGCTCATTCCGTTGCCGAGGAAGTAGTCCGGTTGATGGGATTGCAGGTAGCCCTTGATGGTCATCGCCACGCGGTAAGCGGGGTTATGAGCGAGGGTATAGAGCCGGTGGGTGGTCGGCGTTTTTGTCGTACAGATGATGATCTGGGTGTAATCGGAGTTAAAGGAGATGATTTCCTCCCGCCAATCTCCGACAATGTCTCCGTAATGGAAGGGGGCTCCGCGGTCACTGGTCTTACCGCTTACTCCGCTGCTGGTGGTGCTGCCGACGGTGAAGAGACGGGTGGTTCCACCGGTGGAGGCATTGAATTTTTCGACCTTCCCGTCGTTGAGGGTTTCGCTCAGGAGATCGCCATCCCACCAGATCCGGAAGTTCGGATAGGGAGAGGTGGTGTTCACGACCGCACCGGTATCAATGCGGTGGTAGCCATCGAAAGCCCAGTATTCCATTCCCGGATGAGCAGGATCGATGTCGCCGACGACACCTCGAGCGACGTCAACAACCGAACTTCCATAATGAGTATGAATGACGGCTCCGGTATTGGCATCGTAAGTGAAATAGCGTAATAAATTCGAGTTGTTTTGCTGAACCATGAAGCCTTCCAAGCCCGGGCGATTGGGATTCAGGTCTCCGATGTGCCAGCGGTCACCGTGGCCGACCACTGGATTGCCCAAACCGACCCGGTAGCGAAGAGTCCCATTCCCATTGAGAGCGTATCCGCCATCAAGGAATTCATCGGTGCCATTCTGATCGACATCGAAAGCACGAATCTGATGGTGATCTGAAAGGGACTGAGTGCCGCGCAGCCACTTCCATTTTTGAGTGAGAGTGTTGTTCGCGGAGAAGTCGTAAGCCAGCACCATCAGGTTGAAATTTCCCGAGCCGATGCGGTTTTTGAGTTTTGCCATCAGGCTGGGAGTCGTACCGTTGAGATAGGCGATTCCCAGATGAGCTGCCATTGGACCGTCAGAAAGGTAGTCGGTCGGGATATTGGCACGGGCGCGTTCGGCACCGGTAAGGCCGTTGATGACGGAAATGGCTTGTTGATTCGTCCCGAGACCGGAAAGGGTGGTGCCGTTTCCGAAAACGACGCCATCGGCACTGCGGAGGATGACTTCTGCACGTCCGTCGCCGTCGAGGTCGTAAACGGTGACGCCGTCCCAGTGGCCGACATCGATGGTGGATGCTCCGGGTTCGATATTGTTGCGGTTCAGGCTGTTGGGGCCCAGATCAATCATCCAGAGGAATTCTCCGAAACGGGTGTAGGCTTCGATTTTCTGGGTGTCGCTCGCAGCGCTGGGAAGCCGGTCGATGATATAATCGTATTCGCCGTCACCATCGAGATCTCCGACCCAGACGAAATGGCTGGAGTAGCCGGGCATGCTGCGAATCGGGATGCGGAACGCCATTTCGTAGGAACCGAGGGCGGGGATGGTGTAAGGAACGCTCGCTGCCTGCTCCACACCGCCAACCACGGGTTTTACGAAGTAGGTGTAAGCGTTGGCGTTCGATGCCGAGGAATCGGTGTAATTGCTTACGGTCAGCGGGGTGGCGTTGAGTTTTACCGCCGTGCCGCCATTGGTGGAGCGATAGAGGTTATAGGTCGTGGACGAGGCATCCAGTCCCAGGACACGCCAACTGATCCATGTGGATGCGGCATTGTTCCGAAGGGCGACGACGCCTCGATCGAGCTTTTCCATTTTCCGCTGCGCGAAAGCGCTCGTGGGCATAAGGCTGGATAATACGAGGCCGACAATAATGTTTCGGTATATCATGTGGGTTTTTCTTTTGGAAATTGTGAAGAATTTTAGAGTTATACTTACAATAGGGCTTAAGCCGGATATCAGGGTGGCATGGGTTGGTGGCGGGTTGAGGTTTGGATGGGAGATGAGAACACTTCATTGTTAGGTGGATTGAAGAAAAATCACCTGTGAATGAAGGCTTTACGGATGGTATGGGTTTTTCAGTGTCGTCGAGACGGCAGAGAATGGAATGGGTTTTGTAGCCGTGACTCCTAGAAGAAAGGATTCGGGAAGGGCAAGTTTATATTTCGGGGAAGCGCAAAAAATCGATTCCGATTATATAAAAAAGATATGCTCTGTTTTCATATGGTATTGCAATTCAGTAAATTGTCGTAAATCCGGTGATGTGTCTCCCGTATAGAAAAAACGGCCACCCGAACAAGGTGGCCGTTTTTTGAATCAGACTTTGACGATGTGGATTATCTCACACCTCGCGGAATGGTCTTTTTGGGAGCATCGAAGACCACATCGGTAATGGATTGTTTCCTGTCGGAACCGTTGTAGGTAGCGACTTCCATCTTGCGGAGCGTCCAGGTGTTTTTATCGATCTGCATTACATCCTCGACTTCAAATTGTTTGAGAAGCGCCCCGGATTTGTCATGACCGCGGATGCGCATGAAGGCGCCGAATTTCGTGTGAACCCACACGTAAACGACCTCGTAGCGCCCTCCGGAGCCCTTGGGTTTGTTCAGGCGTAGTTTGTAACAACTTTGACCGTTGACGTTTTCGATGCCTTCGAGCACCGGATTCGGCCAGTAGAAGAAACGGAAGGAGAGGTCTTCGTAAGTGAGATCGGTGCCTGCGATGGGCTGGACCAGCTTGGCGTTCGGAAACGTTTTCGTCTGGCCGTTGACGATCTCGAACAGGTTGTAGGCATTGTCACCGAGACGCATGTGATAGGCCTGCCAACTGGAGCCATTGTCTTCCGAGAACTGGAACTGGATGTTTTTGCCGTTCAGGAAGAGCGCGATCGGGATTTTTTTGCCGGTGGATTTCGGCCTCAGCGTGCCATTCAGCGGCGCGCTTTTGTCGAGCTTGGTCACCGTGGTGGAAATGCGGGCGGCTTCCATGATTTGTTTCGCATCCGGTGTCTGCGCCTGGCTGGTGGCGGTGGAGACGAGGGCGAGGGCGGGAAGCAGGAATTTGAAATTCATGGGGATAAGATGCTGCAATCGGCGGATTGGACAAGAATTTGGGCGGATTCCTTCAAAAAAGCGTAACAAATGTGACAGGTTTTTCAAAATTCCCGCGCATCGGGACCATTGGGACTTGATGAAGAAGGCTTGGGCGAATTGGATATCCCGGCACCGCACGGGCGTTTCCCCATTATCCTATGAGTCTTCGCAAGCAGCTTTCCGATATTCTTCCCTCGCTTCTTCCGAGCCATCCGGCGGAAGCCATCAAGGGCACGGAACTCATTCGGCTGACGCGGTTGCAACTGAACGGCAATTATTCGGACGCCTCGCTGCGTTATCATTTTTCGATCATGTCCTGCGATCCGGCCTCGCCGATCGCGAAGGTGGAAAAAGGCCAGGGCTACTACCGCCGCAGTGCGCCGCTCCCCGCGCTTTCCAGCGCTCAGGAGCTTCTTTCTCTCACTCAAGGACGGCTCGACGACATTACGGCGGGCGATGGGGTGGTGGACGAGGCGATGCAGCGCATCCGGAAATTCCGCGCGGTGGTGACGCGCTATCATGAAATCAACGGACGTTTTCCCTTCGCGTTTCGTCAGGCGTTCAGCCAGGAATCCCCGATCAGCAACCTGTGGAAATACCCGGAACTGGTGCTGGTGGATTGGGAAACCGGAGGCCCCATCGACGAGGAGATGACGCTGGATGAAACGATGCTGGCTTTCAAACAACGTCTCGGCATCGCCCCGTTCCAACTTTGCGCGGCGCGTTTGCGGATCCAACCGTCGCTTGCCAGCTATCGGGAGGACTTTTTCCAGACGCTCGCGGTTTCCATGTGGGCGCAGAGCGGTGAATTGATCTATGCCGCGCCGATCGAGGACGAGGCGCTGGCGGACGGCCTGCGCAAGCTCAGTGCCGCCTTCGGTGTGGGTGTGGTTTCCTTCGGCCTGACGGCGGAGGCTCTTAACGAGTTGCCGAGCCCGGCGAATATCCTCAACGCGCATCCACGAGAAACGGAAGCGATCATGGCGAAGCTGGAGATCAACCGCATCGCCGCGCCGCACACACGCCAGCAAATCGACTGGAACGCGCTGGGATCGATGCGCAATGAATCCGAGGAAGCGGAGAAGCTCATCCAATGGCTGACGCGCTGCATCGATGAACGCCGCGCGGAGCCGTTCAAGGACGAGTGATTTTCAATTGGAGCGGCGGACTTTAGTCCGCTCCTCAACAACGGCCCTTGTTTGATTATGCATGAGCAGTGGACATTTCGCAGCGTCGCGATCGTGGGATGCGGAGCGATTGGATTGTATTATGGTGGGCGTTTGGCGCAGGCGGGGGAAGATGTAAGGTTTCTGTTGCGGTCGGATTATGAGGCGGTGAAGGAGAACGGGCTGAAAATCGAAAGTTCGCTCGGGGATTTTCATTTGCCGGACGTACAGGGATTTCGTTCGGTGGAGGAAATCGGACCGGTGGATCTGGTGATCGTGGCGTGGAAGGCGACTTCGAATGATTTGTTACCGAAAGTTTTGCCTCCGTTACTGCATGAAAAGACGCAGGTGCTGACCTTGCAGAACGGTCTCGGAAATTGCGAAGCGATCGAGGAAATCGTCGGGCCGGAACGGGTGTTAGGCGCATTGTGCTTCGTGTGCATCAATCGGCTTGGGCCGGGATTCGTCCGCCATACCGGAAAGGACCGGGTTTCCATCGGCGAATGGCATGCGGGGATTCCGGGTCGCGCTGTGGAAGTGACGAGAAGGTTTCAGGCAGCGGGGATCAGGGCCTTCGAGGTGCCGGATTTGCATAAGGCGCAATGGGAGAAGCTGATTTGGAACATTCCGTTCAACGGGCTCGCCATCGCGGAGGGTGGGGTGACGACGGATGTGTTGCTGGAAACTGTGGAGCCGGAAATTTTCGAGCTGATGACGGAAGTGGTCGAGACCGCTCGCAAGCTGGGGCTTCCGTTGGAGGATTCGTTGATCTCTTCGAATATCGAGCGGACGCGGCCGATGGGAGCTTATCGGCCATCGAGCATGATCGACTTTGTGGATGGCCGGGAAGTCGAGCTTTCCATCTGGCAGCAGGCCATCGCGGTGGCGAAAAAGAAGGGCGTGGAAATGCCGCTGACGGAGAAATTGTTGGAGAGGATCGTCGAGCGGATCGCGGAGCGAAGATTGGCCCTATAAGTTTTATCCGGCCTATAGGGCTTATAAATTCATCAACGCCAGGATCGGCTGGGGCCAGATGCCGAGCACCAGGGTGGCAAGGGTGAGGGTGGTGATGCAGAATTTGGAAATGGTCGGCAGTTGCACGGGCGTATCATCCACCGGCTCGGACCACCAGATGGTGCGGATGGTCTTGAAGTAGTAGTAAAATCCGGCTGCTGCCGCGACGACGGCCACGCCGACGCCGATCCAGAGCTGGGCGCTGACGGCGATGGAGAAGACGAAGAATTTTCCCCAGAATCCGGCGGTGAGCGGGACGCCGGCGAGTGCGGCGAGGAAGATCGTGAGGGCGAGGGCGAGGCGGGGATTGGTTTTGCCGAGACCGCGGAAATCGCTGATATTTTCGCCGTCGCGCTGGATGCGGACCTGTGCGAGGACGAAGAAAACGCCGAGCGTCATGATGAGGTAGGTGGCAAGGTAGAACGAGACGACCTTGATGGAGCCGAGCGCGATCGGGGTTTCGGCCTTTCCGGCGGCGAGCGGAAGCAGCAGGAATCCGGCGTGAGCGATGGAGGAGTAGGCGAGGAGGCGCTTGAAGTTGGTTTGGGGAATGGCGGCGAAGTTTCCGAAGAGCAGGGTGGCGACGGAGAGGATGAGCAGCAGGACCAGAACGGGCTCGCGGGTCAGGGCACTGTAGAGGAAGGGGGTGAGGAAACGGATCGCGAGAATGAATCCGGCGGCCTTGGAACCGACGGAGAGGAAGGCGGTGACGGGGGTGGGTGCGCCCTGATAGACGTCGGGAATCCACGCCTGCATCGGCACAGCGCCGATCTTGAATCCGAGGCCGACGAGCACGAGGGCGACGCCGAAGAGCAGGGGGATGAGCGGCAGGTTCAGGCCGCGGCCGTCGTTGAGCAGACCTTCGAGCACGTTGAAGCTCATGGTGCCGGTGGTGCCGTAGATCCAGGCGATGCCATAGACGAGAAAGCCGGTGCTGAGCGCGCCGAGAATGAGGTATTTCACTCCGGCTTCGAGCGAGCCGACATTGCGGCGCATGTAGGCGACGAGGATGTAGAAGGTGATGGTGACGAGCTCGAGGGCGACGAAGGCGCTGGCGAGATCGCGCGCGGAGGCGAGCCACATCATGCCGACGCAGGCGAAGACGGGCAGGGCGTAGAATTCTCCGGTGCCGTTTTCCGATCCGGGTTGGTCGGTGAAGCGGGCGAGCACGGAACGGTAGTCGATGGAAAGGAGGATGACGAAGATGGTGGTGAGCAGGGCGAAGCCTTTGTAGAACTTGGCGAGGCTGTCGAACTGGTAGAAATTCCAGAGCGGCCAGTTCGCCCATGCGGCGTCCGGTTTGTGCTGGGGACCGATGGCTGTCACGGTGAGGCTGAGGATGACGGCGAGACCGAGCGCTGCGATCATCCCGACCCAGGCTTTGCTTTTCGTGGAAGAAAAGGCTTCTGCCATCAGCAGGACGATGCCGAGCAGGACGGTGAGGGCTTCTAAGTAATAAGCGGGCATGGGAAGAAGTGATCAGTGATCAGTGATCGGTGAACAGTGATCGGTGGAAGAGGTTACTTGAGGAGGAGATTGAGAAGGAGGTTCGGGTAAAGGCCCACGGCGAGCAGCGCGAGGATCAGCAAAATAGCCGGGATTTTTTCGATGCAGGTGATGTCGGCAGCGGATTCGGTGAGTTTCACGGATGGCCCCTGGAAAATCCGGCGGTAGGCGCGTAGCATATAGACGGCGGAAATGACCACGCCCCAGATGGCGAAAATGCAGGCGATCTGGACGGGACCGAGGCCATTGATGGGGGAGTAATCCCGGAAGCTGGAGAGGAAGACGAGGACCTCGCCGGAGAAGTTCGCGAGGCCGGGGAGGCCGATGGAGGCCATGGCGGCGATGCCGAACAGGAAGGCGAGACGGGGGGCGGATTTCGCGAGGCCGCCGAGGTCGTCGAGATCGATGGAGCTGGTTTTCCGCTCGATGAAATCCGCGAGGCTGAAGAGCAGGGCGATGGAAATGCCGTGGGCGAACATGAGCACGACGGCGGCGGGAGCGGCGAGGGTGTTGGTGAACTCCGGTAAATACGGAGTTGTCATGGTCAATTCTCCATTTTGGCTGGAGTAAGAAAAACCAGAAGGCTGTCCTCCGGTGTAACTTGCGATCAGCGCGGCGAGGGCGAGGAAGATGTAGCCCATGTGCATGACGGAGGAGTTGCCGAGCAGGGTATCGAGGCGCTTTTGGGTGATGGTGACCCAGCCGACCCAGAGGATGTTACCGAGCAGCAGGACGAGCAAGGGCGTGAGCCATGCCTGAAGGCCCTCGGGCACGAGCGGGATGGCGATGCGCAGCAGGCCGTAGAGGCCGAATTTTTTCAGCACACCGGAGTGCAGCATGGCGACGGGAGCCGGGGCGCTGGCGTAGGCGGGGGCGGCCCATGAGTGGAAGGGGAACAGGGAAACGAGGGTGCCGAAACCGACGAGCAGGAGGGCGGCGATGGCTTTTTGGGAATCCGCGGGGACGAGCGCCTTGTTGGCGATCATGGTGGCGATGTCGAGCGTGCCGGTGAGGTTGGAGAGCCAGACGAGACCGGCGAGCAGGACGAGGGAGCCGAAGCCGAGATAGATGGTGATTTTCCATGCGACGGCGCGGCGGTCTCCCCGGCCGAGCATGCCGATCATGAGGAAGGTGGGGATGAGGGCGAGCTCGTGGAAGGCGTAGAAGAAAAAGAGGTCGGTGGAGGCGAAGGCTCCGAGTGCACCGGCGGAAATGAGCAGAGAGGAGCCGTAATAAAGGATTTCCTTGCCCTTGGGCGCTTTTCCGCTGAGCACGGCGGCGAGGGTGACGATGACGGAGAGCAGCACCATTACGGCGCTCATGCCATCGGGAAAGCCGAAGGCGAGATGGATCTCGGGCTTGGCGAGAACGGGCACGGAGAAGGACCAGCAGGCGGATTTCCATGAAATCGCAGCGTAGATGCCGAGCGCGAGATTGAGTGCTGAGGCGGCAATGGCGGTGAGCCGGGCGGGCGCGCCGAAAAGTATCGCGAGAAAGGCTGCGATCGGCAGGAAGACGAGGATGGCGAGCATGGGGAAAGAGTTTGCTGGTTTTCAGTGTTCGGTTTTCAGCGGAAGAACACGGTGAAATAGACGACGAGGATGGCGCCGATGCCGATGGTCCAGGCGTAGCCTTGGAGGCTGCCGGACTGGCTGCGGCGGAAGAGATTGCCGAAACTGGAGGCGGCGCGGGCGAAGCCATCGACGATCAGGCCGTTGATGAAGAATTGATCGAAGAATGAGACGATGGCGGCGAAGCCGTCCTGAAAGTAGCGGACGATGAAGTTGTCGTAGAAGGAATCGATATAGAATCGGTTCTTCAGCAGCGGGATGGAAAGCGGGTCTCTGGATTTTCCGGTGTAGAGGGCGAAGCCCGCGATCACGCCGAGGAGGAGCGCGCCGATGGAAACGTAGGTGACGAAACCGAAGTGGATGAGGTGTTCCGGTTGCTGATAGGCGGGAGAGAGCTTGTCGGCGAGGAAGGGATACCCGGCGGCAAGAGCGAGGATGGCGAGGAGGATGAGTGGGATGGCCATGAAGGGGCCGACTTCATGCGCGTGGTCGGCGTTTTCCGAACGGGTCTTACCGAGGAAGGCGACGACGAAGAGGCGGGTCATGTAAAACGGGGTGAGCACGGCGACGAAGGCGGCGATCCAGAAGAGGGCGGGCTGGTTCGCGTGGGCGGCTTCGAGGATCTGCTCCTTCGAGAAGAAACCGGCGGTGCCGGGGACGGCGATGAGGGCGGCGAAGCCGAGGAAGAAGGTGATGCCGGTGACGGGGAGTTTTTTCAGGAGGCCGCCCATTTTCCAGATGTCCTGCTCGTGGTGGCAGGCGAAGATGACCGCGCCGGAGCCGAGGAAGAGCAGGGCCTTGAACCATGCGTGGGTGAAGAGGTGGAACATCCCGGCTTCACCGTGGACGAGGCCGACGGACATGACCATGTAGCCGAGCTGCGAGAGGGTGGAGTAGGCGAGGATTTTCTTGATGTCGTCCTGCTGGATGGCCATCAGCGCGGCGACGAGGGCGGTGATGCCGCCGGTCCATGCGATGACGTGGCTGGCGAAGAGTCCTTCGAAGACGTCGGCACCAAGGCTGAGTTGCAGGCGGAAGAGCATGTAAACGCCGGCGGCGACCATGGTGGCGGCGTGGATGAGGGCGGAAACGGGGGTCGGGCCTTCCATCGCGTCCGGCAGCCAGACGTGGAGCGGGAGCTGGGCGGACTTGCCGACGGCACCGCAGAAGATGCAAAGGATGGCGGCGGAGAGGACGGTGGAGGAAACGCCGTTGAGGTCGGTCATTTCCGAGAAACTGAGGGTGCCGGTGATGCCCCAGAGCATGAGGATGCCGATCATGAAGCCGAAGTCGCCGATGCGGTTGGTGAGGAAGGCTTTTTTCGCGGCGTCGGCGGCGGAGTCCTTGGCATACCAGTGGCCGATGAGGAGGTAGGAACTGAGGCCGACGAGCTCCCAGAAGATGAAGGTCATGATGAAGTTCGACGCCAGCACGATGCCGGTCATCGAGAACATGAAAAGGGAGAGGCCGGTGAAGTAGCGGGCTTTCGCTTCATCGTCCTTCATGTAAGCGAGCGAGAAGAGATGGACGAGTGCGCCGATGCCGGTGACGACGATCATCATGCCGGTGGCGAGGCGGTCGAGTTGATAGCCGATGCTGAGGGAGAAGTCGCCGATGGTCGCCCAATCGAAGGTCGCGCTTCCTTCCTGACCGAGGAGGCGGATGGAGATGAGCAGCGTCGCGAAGGCGGAGACGGAGGAAATCCACGGGACGAGCGGGGATTTTTTCAGCACCAGCTGATTGAACGCCGCGACGACGAGCGGGAGGAAAAGGAGAATCCAGGGCAGTTGGTTCATGGGAGAGTGCCGAGTGAGCAGTGATCGGTGGAAGAGTTTGCTGGTTTTCAGTGTTCAGTTTTCAGCAAGATCCTTCAGGTAGGTTCGTCGGAGAGAAGAAAACTTCGATGTTCAATGTTCGATGTTCTTCAGCCTTTGAGGGAGGTCAGTTCGTCGGTGTGGATGGTTTGGCGGGCACGGTAGAGGGCGACGATGATGGCGAGGCCGACGGCGACTTCGGCGGCGGCGACGGTGATGACGAAGAAGACGAGCATCTGGCCGGTGTAGTCGGGCAGACCTTGGACGGTGTTGAAGCGGGAGAAGGCGACGAGCGAGAGGTTCGCTGCGCTGAGCATCAGCTCAAGGCACATGAAGACGACGATGATGTTCCGGCGCAGCACTACGCCTGCCAGGCCGATGGCGAAGAGCAGACCGGAGACGAGGAGGTAGTCGTTGAGGGAGGCCATGGAATGAAGTTGCTGGTTTTCAGTGTTCAGTTTTCAGATGACTGACGCTTGGAAAGGACGACGACGCCGACGGTGGAAACGAGGAGTAGGACGCCGAGGATCTGGAGGGGGAAGTTGTAGCCGGTGAAAAGGGTGTGGCCGATGAGGTGGACGTCGGGGAGTTTGCCTTCGGCGAGGGTGGTGGCGATTTTGGTACCGGGCTGGAACTGGCTGGCGGTATTGACGAGATCCAGATCGGCGGCGGTTTTGTCGGGGTTTTTCGAAAGAACACCGATGAGCTGGACGGCGAAGATGAGGACGAGGGAAAGCCCGGCGACGACGGGGAGCACGCGGGTGGTCCGTTTTTGCTCATCCTTGAGATCGAGCAACATGATGATGAAGAGGAAGAGCACCATCACCGCGCCGGTATAGACGAGGATCTGAATGATCCCGACGAAGAACGCGCTGAGGCCAACGAAAAGTCCGGCGAGGCCGACGAAGCAGGTGACGACGGAAAGCGCGCTGGAAACCGGGTTGCGAAAGACGATGACCGCCGTGCCACCGATGAGCATGATGGTGGCGAAGAGCCAGAAGAGGTAGGAGGGCATGGAAAGTTGCTAGTTTTCAGTGTTCAGTTTTCAGGAAATAGGCCGTTTGCAGTGTTCTCGCTGAAAACTGAACACTGAAAACCCGTAAACTTATTTGAGCTCATTCCATTTATTGACGAGACCGACGCGCTTGCCGCCGATGGCGTAGAGTTTCTGTTTGTCGTGAACCATGTCGGCGCGTTTGAGGCCGGTGATGAGGTAATCCTTGCGGAGGAAAATAGCCTGCTCGGGGCAGACTTCCTCGCACATGCCGCAGTAGATGCAGCGGATCATGTCGATGTCGAATTCGAGCGGACGTTTTTCCACCTTGGCCCAGCGGTCGTCGGCGGGGATTTCGCTGGGTTTGATTTTGATGGCCTTGGGCGGGCAGATGAATTCGCAGAGCTGGCAGGAAACGCAGCGTTCGCGTCCCTGTTCGTCGGTGACGAGGGTGGGCGCGCCGCGGTAGTGCTCCGGCAGGTGATCGTCCCAACGTTGTTCGGGGAACTGCATGGTCACGCCGAGACCGGAGGAGGCGAGGCTGTCCGCTCCGGCGGATTTGCCTCGCAGGGATTTGATGGCGTGGCCCATGGTGAGGAAGAAGCCCTTGATGAGGGCTCCGAAGTAGATCTTCTCACCGAAGTTCAGTTTCGGGCGCTGGAGTTTGACGACGGGCATGGGAAATTTCCGATTGAAGATTTGGGATTGCCGGATTTCAGAGGCGCAGGGGTTTCGGTTGTTCTTCGGAAACCTTGGCGACCCAGATGACGGCGGCGGTGAGCGCGATGAGGAGCACGGCACCGATGCCGATGATGGTGGCGGTGAGCTGGGGAGCCGCGATGATGAGGGCGGCGAGGAAGACGTTGATGAGGGCGGCCTCGAAGAAAATCACCCAGCCGAGTTTCATGAGTTGATCGTAGCGGAAGCGGGGCACGGTCCAGCGGACGAGGATGAAGAACAGGATGAAAGCGATCAGTTTCGTAAGGAAAACGCCGAGGTGGATGAGCCCGGCGAGGCCGAAGCCCGCGATGTTCCAATCCGCGATGCGGGCATCGAGCGTGAAACCGAGCGACCAGCCGCCGAGGAAAAGGGTGACGATCATGGCGGAGCCGATGACCATGGCGGCGTATTCGCCCATGAAGAAGAGGGCGAATTTCATGGAGGAATATTCCGTGTGATAGCCGCCGACGAGTTCGGTCTCGCACTCGGGGAGGTCGAAGGGCATGCGGTTGGTTTCCGCGAAGATGGAGATGGTGAAGATCAGGAAGGAAATGACGGCGGGAATCCAGAACAGCGCGGTGGTGAGATCCGGCACGGAGAGCTGGCCGTTTTGCCAGAAAGGAAGAAGCAACCAGCCGTGATCGGCCTGATGCTGGACGATTTTGCTGAGGTTCAGGTCACCGTAATAGAGCAGCACGGGGATGATCGAGAGGCCGAGCGCGATTTCGTAGGAAATCATCTGGGCGGTGGAGCGGACGCCGCCGATGAAGGGGAATTTCGAGTTCGAGGACCAACCGGCGAGGGTGATGCCATAAACGGAGAGCGAGGAAATGGCGAAAACGAACAGCGGGCCGACGTCAATGTCCGCGATGACGAGTTTTTCCGTGTGACCGAAAAGGTTCAGCGGAGAGCCGAAGGGAATCACGCATACGGTGATGAGCGCGGGAATGACTGTCAGGGCGGGGGCCAGCCAGTAAAAGCCTTTCCGGACATGGGCCGGGGTGAAGTCTTCTTTCAGCAGCAGCTTGATGCCGTCCGCCATCGGCTGGATGAGTCCGAAAAAGTGGAAGTCTTTTTTGAAGCCAAGCAGGGTGAGCGGAATCCCGACACGGTTAGGGCCGACGCGATCCTGGATGACGGCGGAGAAGCGGCGTTCGAAGTAAACGGAGATAGGGACGAGAGGCAGCACCACCACGAATGTCAGCGCGATGATTTTGACGACGATGATCAACAGTTGGATGAAAAGATCCGGCATATGAAGCGAGGATGGAAATTTTGATAGGAATGGAAATCACCCCGTGATTTGCCCCGCTGCCTTGCGGGCTTGTTCATCTTTTAACAACGGGATTTCGTAGCCGGTTTCGAGGACCGGGGTGCCTTGGTGGCCGATTTTCGAGAGGGTAAGTCCGGCGAAGGCGGGGATGGCTTCGGCCATGGCTTTGAAGACTTCCTCGATGAGGAAAATTTCGTTTTTCCCGCCGGTGTAGGCGAGGATGAGGTCACGGAGGATTTCCCAGTCGTCTTGTGCCAATCCGGGAGCTTCGACGGCGCGGTTGAGGCGCTGGAGACGGCCGGAGAGATTGACCATGGAGCCGCGTTTTTCGGCGAAGCCGGAGCCGGGGAGAACGAGGTGGGCTAGCTCGGCGGTGGGATTGGCGAGCAGGTGGGTTTGCAGGAGGAAATCGAGCTTGCCGAGGTCTTCGGCGGTGAATTCGGCATCGGTGATGAGATCTTCGCCGAGAACGATCAGGGCCTTGATGGTGCCGTTGCGGACGCCTTCACGGATGGAATCGAGCGGTGCGTAGGGATCTTCCAGCCCGAGGACGAGTTTGGCACCGGTGGTGTTCGGATTCCGGTCGGCGGCGACAAGCAGGGCGTCGGCTTCGCCGAAACGCGGGACGAGGGAAAGCGAAGTGGTGCCGATTTCGGAAGCGAGGACCCGGGTGAGGAAGAGTTCCTCGTTGGTCATACGACCGGAGGCGATGATGGCGATTTCGTTCGCAGCGTGTTTTTTGAGAACCGTGGCGGCTTTGACCGTCGCGTGGGTCCAGGTGTCCGGGTGGTGCTGGCCTCCGCGTTTTTCGAGCGGTTCGGTGAGGCGCGCATCGCTGTCGAGGTAATGGAAATTGAGGCGATGGGAATCCGGCATCCACGCGGAGTTCACGTCGTTGTTGAGACGCGGGGTGATGCGGTGGACCTTGTTGCCACGGGTCCAGATGGTGATGTTGGTGCCGGTGCCGCAGTTCACGTCGATGCTGGGGGTTTCCTTGAGGAACCAGACGCGCATCTGGAATCGGAAGTCATTGGAAGTCAGCGCGCCGACGGGGCAGATATCGACGGTGTTCAGCGAGTAGTTTGAATCCAGCAGGCGTCCGGGGTGGACGGTGACGGTGGTGTAGGTGCCGCGCTGGGTGAAGCCGAGGACGGGATCTTTCGCGACTTCATCCATGAAGCGGATGCAGCGGCTGCACATGATGCAGCGCTCGTCGTCGAGGCGGATGCGGGGGCCGATCTCGACGTTTTTCGGCTTTTTCACCTTCATATCGACGAAGCGGGAGAATCCGCGTCCGTGCTGGACGGATTGTTCCTGAAGGCGGCACTCGCCGGCCTGATCGCAGATCGGGCAATCGAGCGGGTGATTGATGAGAAGGAATTCCATCACGCCCTCGCGGCATTTTTCCACAAGCTCGCCGGTGGTGCGGATGCCCATGTTTTCGGCGACGGTGTTGGCGCAGGCGATGACGGGGCGGGGCATCCAGCCGATGGTTTCGTAGCCGTTTTCATCGCGCTGCGGTTCCTGGCCGGGCGTGGGGCGTGGCGGCATGCCCATCTGGACGAGGCACATGCGGCAGTTCCCGGGGGAGCTGAGCTTCGGGTGGTAGCAGTAGTGCGGCACGATGACGCTCACCTGCCGACAGGCTTCGATCATGCGGGTGCCTTTGGGAAATTGATGCCAAACGCCATCGATCTGGACGTTGACCATGCCTTTTTCGGCAGCAAGGTCTTTGGGCAGTTTCTTTTCCGCGGTTGCCGAAGTTGTGTCGCTCATGGCTTGGAAGACACCTTGGGCATGTTGGGTAAGGATTTGCCCGTTGGAGTCGAACGCAAGCTAGCGAAGCGGGGCGATGCACGGCAAGCGTGCTTTGTGAAATTTTTCACAAGCTGAGATCCGGCGCTAAAATGAAGGGAGGCCGTTTTTCGCCCGTGGATTCGTCTTTTTCGGGCCTTACCGAGCACACCGGACGGGGAATTCGGTCGGACGACTCGTTCTTTCAGGCAATCGGTCGCTAGCGGCGGGATGCTGCCGCGTTTCAGGAGCCGTTTATTCCTTCACGACTTTTCCGCCGAGCGAGAGGATGCGGGCGTTGGCTTTGGCGGCCTCGGCTTCGGGGATGTTGCCGTCGCGGACGTAGATCTGGGAGAGACCGGTCCAGGCGAGGAGATCGTTGGGTCTCAGGGTGACGGCTTTCAGTCCGCAGCCGATGGCTTCCCTGGTGTGGCCGAGTTTCAGCAGGGCCATGGCGAGAGCGTGCCAACCGTCGAAAAATTCGGGATCGAGGGCCACGCACCGGCGATAGAGGACGACGGCTTCTTCGAGTTCGCCAAGGGCAAGGTGGCCGTTGGCGTCGTCGAAGAGGTCGTCGGGGGACATGGGAGTTATCGGTTATGAGTTATGGGTTATCAGGGGAGCGTTTGGGGGTAATTTTACCATCAACTCTCCGCCAATCACCATTAACTTCTTATCGCGCCGGTTGCTGGATGTTCGAGGCGGCGAGGCGTGCGGAGAGCCAGGCCTGGAAGGCGATGTGTTCGTTCGCACCGTTGCCGGTGGCAAGTTCGCGTTCGAGGCGGGCTTCCGCGTCTTTGTCTTTCACGACCTCGCGTTTGGAGACGTAGACGATGCTGGCTCCGGTGGGAGAAAGCAGGGGTTCGGTGATGGAACCGGGATCGAGGGTACGGGTGGCGGCGAAGAGGTTCTGGGGTTCGTTTCCGCTCGGCTGGTAGTTGCCGGTGATGAGCGGCAGGGGTTTGACGTCGTCGATGCCGGCTTCTTTGGCGGCTTCGGCGAAGGATTTGCCGGAGGCGAGGGCGGCCTTGATCTTGGCGGCGGCTTCGGTGGCGGCGGTTTTCAGGGCTTCGGCGGCTTTTTCGCCGATGTATTGGTTGCGGGCGTCTTCGATGGCTTCCTCGAAGGTTTTCGGGCGGGCTTTTTCCTCGCCGTCGAGACGGGCGACGAGCCATTGGTTTTCACCGATCGGCAGGGCTTCGGAGATTTTGGAGTGCGAGTCGCTGGTTTCGGTGATTTCGAAGAGGGAGTTGACCGCTCTGCCCTGGGTGCTGGAGGCGCGAAGGGCGACGTCGAGTTCCTGCGGGGGAGCGCTGAGTGGGAAGAGGTCGGTGGTTTTGACTTCCCAGCCGTTTTTCTTGGCGAGTTCTTCGAACCCGACGCCTTTCTGTTCTTCAAGGGCGAAGAGGAAATCGTCCACCTGGGCGCCGATCCGGAGTTGTTCCTTGCGTTTCGCTTCTGCGACCTCGGCGGCATCGGAAGGCAGGGAGTCGAGATTCGGGGAAACGATGATGTAGGAGAATTTGCGTTTCGCCTCGGTGAGGAAGGAGTCCTGGAGGGGCTGCCAGTAGGCTTTCAATTCCTCGTCGGTCGGCTTGATTTTTTCGAGGTGGGGGGCGAGGTCCAGGCGAGCGATTTCAGCGGTGATTTGCTGGCGGTTGAGCGCGCTGGCGAGGGCGACGGTGGAGGGATTGGTGGTCAGCCCCTTGCCGAGAAGCCGTTGCAGGGTTTCGGAGACGAGGATGTCGGATGCGAGCTCGCGCAGGTCGTTTTCGGTCAGACCGAGGCGGCCGATGCGTTTTTCGATGAAGGTGCGGTAGTTGTCTTCGCTGAATTTGCCCTCGGGTCCGGAGAAGGCGCGAAGGTTCTTGATGAATTCGGAGATTTTTTCCTGGCTCGGATGGATGCCGTAGTCGGTCTGCGCCTGGCGGAGAAGCATGCGGCCGGTGAAGAAATTGAGGTGCGCCTGTTCTTCGCTGAAGGCCTCGCCGGAGAGTTCCGTCAGGAAGCCGTAGATCTGCATGTCGCCGGCCTGGACGAGCCCGACGGCGAGCTGCGCGCCATTGACGCCGAGCCTTTGCACTTCCTTGTCCGTATACTCGCGGTCGCCGATCTTGATGATGCTTCTGCCTCCGCCAAGACCACGGGTGGAGTGGGAATAATCGCCGAAAACGAAGGCGATGACGGCGACGACGAAGGCGACGATGAGGACGCCTCGATATTTCTGGATATTCTCGATCATGAGATTGAAGAGCGGCTTTTTGGCTACCTCGCGGCGGCGAGGGGTGTGCAGTTAAGACGGCGGGTTGCGGGGCTTCAATGGTAATTCGAGGGTGACAGTGAAATGAATCAAATCTTTGGCTGAATCTCCGCTTGCCCGTATGGAAAATTGCGGGTTCCTTGTGTCCTTCATGAATTTACGGTGGTTAAACGCTCTGTTGTGGGGAAATTCGGTGGCCTTGTCCTGGATGTGGGGCCTTGGACTGTTTTTCAGCGTTCAAATGACATTCATGTTCGGATTGCAGGGCCTGCTGGTTTTCGCGATTCCGAACGCACTGGGGCTGATGCTTTTCGGCTTCCTGACGCATATCGTGGCGAAGCGGCATTCGGGCGGGCAGGAATCGCTGGCACTTTTCTTCGAGAAGTTTTCCAAGCCATTCCGGCTGATCTTTTATCTTTACCAGATTCTGGCGCTGGCGCTGACGGTGTTCGCGCTGACGCAGTATCTGTTCGGCACGCTGCAACTGGTGGAAGGACCGCTCTACGGGCTCTATCTGGGGCTCGTGGTGTTCGTGGTGCTGGCGGCGGGATGTTTGTTCGGTGAGGAATTCGGAATCCAGAAGATCAAGCTGGGGCATGGGATGTTCGGTTTCCTGCTGCTGATCTGTGTGGGAATCGTGCTTTTCAGCATGAACCGACTGGGCTGGGAAAATCCCGGCTGGGCACCGAAGCTGCCGACGCAGGCCGATGGTCAGCCGGCGGGTGGCGGACCGAGCCTTGCGGGTTATACGATTCCGCTATTGGTCGGCCTGCTGGTCGGGCCGTGGCTCGATCTGCAACACTGGCAGCGGGCGATCCAGATTCATCGGGAAAAGACCTCGGTGCGGCTGAGTTATTTCTTCGGCGGCTCGATTTTCTTCCTGATGCTGCTGTTCCACGGCGTGCTGGCGGCCTGGGTGCTGACGAAAAGCGGAAGTTTCGACCTGAAGGCGCATGAAGGGCTGGACGGTTTCGCGTATGCGCATGAGCTGGTGGTGGAATTCGCCGCGCAACTGAGCGCTTCCGGCGGTAGCTGGCTGCCGCTGGCGTATTTCTCCTTTTTGGTGATCTGTGCGCTGACGACGTTGGATAGCGGCTACATCGCGCTGAAGTGGTTCTTTGAAAGCACGATCGGCAAGAGCCAGCACATGATTATGGCGATGGTGCCGAAAAAACTGCTGGAATCCCCGATTCCCAGCTTCCTGCTGGTCGGCGCGGTGACGTTGGTGGGGCTGGCGGCCAAGCTTCAGCTGGAGTATTTCATGGTGTTCTACGCCTCGTTTTTCGTGGGGTATGCCTCGCTGGCGATCGCCCGCTGTTTCGTGCCGAATTCCCAGCAACCGCTGCCGCAGATCCGGATGTTTTCGCTGGCGAGCATTTCGGTGGTGATTTTCGCCTTCGGGTATTTCAAGCCCAGCACTCCCTTGCTCATTTTCGCCTCGCTGCTGCCGCTGGCCTATGTGGTTTGGCTGGTATTCAATACGGACCTCCTGCGGGTGGTGACCGAGCGGGCGGGGGAAGTGGTGGAAGCTGCCTCCCAAATCCCGGCGATCAAGGCGATCACCAAGACGGCGCACGCGGTGACGGGATCGCAAGTTGTCGCTCCCGTGGAGCACCACGCACTGGGCGGGCATTTCGAGGGCAAGTGGTTCGTTTATTCGATGATCGCGAGCTACTCGGACACGAATTCGGTCGGGAACGTTTATTTCGGGATGTATGCGATGTTCGTCGGAAAGACCCGCGAACTGTTCTTCAATACCGTGATGCCGGACTTCAACCTGAAGACGACGAAGTTCTATATCCTGACGCGCTCCTTCGAGCACAAGTTCGTCCGTGAATCCCGGGAGTTCGATACGATCACCGTGAAGATCCGCGTGGCGGAAACGAACCGGAAGTTCTGCACGCTGGAGCACCAGATTTTCGGCTCGGATAACGAATTGCTGGGCAAGGGCAAGCAGAGCCTGTTGTTCGTGGCCTCGAAGGACTACAGCCTGATCGATATTCCGTCCGAGGTCTACACGGCGTTCCTGCCGTATGTTTGATTTTGTGAGATCGGTCGGATCAGTCGGATCCGACCGATCTCTTGGAAACGAAAAAAGCCGCACCTCGTGAGAGATGCGGCTTTTTTGAAAGGGGAAATCAGCGATCAGGCTTTCGCGGCGGTGCGGGCCTTGCGGATGATGCTGTTGACGGTTTCGGAAGGCTTCGCGCCGACTCCGAGCCATTTTTCGGCTTTTTCGAGGTCGAGGGTGTAGTTGGTGCCTTCAAGAAGCGGATCGTAGGTGCCAAGCTGCTCGATGTAACGTCCATCGCGGCGCTTGCGGCTGTCCACGGCAACGATTTTGTAGTAAGGGCGGTCTTTGGTTCCCTTGCGGTTGAGTCGGATAGATACGGCCATGATAGAGCGTCGTTCAATGAGCCCGGAGATGGGCGGGCGCGGAAATTGCAGGAATCGGGAAGGAATGCCAAGCAGAATCTTGGACTTTTTCCGAAAATGTAAGAGGAGGTTAAATTTCGGGTCTTTCAGCTCACCGGTTCGGGTTGTTCGACGAGCTCGGAGAAGCGCTGGCGGAGTTTTTCGAGCACTTCCGGATTGCGGACTTTTTCGCCCTGGCGGGTGGTGACGTAGAGGGTGTCCATGGCCACGCCTTTTTCGGTGCAGATGCGGGCGTGGTCGGTATTGAGGCCGAGCTCGTTGATGGTGTGGAAAAGGTCGTGCAGCAGGCCGATGCGGTCGAGCGCCTGGATTTCGACGGTGGTGCAGTTGCTGTGGACTTCGTTGGTGACGTAGGCGCGGACGGGGATCGGCAGGTCGTGGTTCGGGCGGGCGCGGAGGAAATTGGTGCGTCGGCGGAGGTATTTTTCCGGCTGGTATCCTTCCTGATGCATCATGGCTTCGAAAATCTCCTGAATGTGGCGGCGGATGACGGTCGAGGTCACGGGTTGGAAGTCCGTGGTGCAGATTCGGAGGATGTTGAGAACGATGCCGTCCTTGCGGGTGAAGAGGTCGGCGGAAAGGATGTTGATTTGCTCGGAAGCGATCGCGCAGCAGATTTTTTCCAGCAGCAGCGGCTTGTCCCGGGAGGCGAGGACCATTTCGGTGTAGCCTTTGTCGGTGTGGTCGATCCACTTGATGCAGGTGGCGAGGGGATCGCCGGTGCTTTCCTCGCGTTGGAGGAAATGGCGGACGGTGCGGATCTGGGTGACGATGTGGGATGCCTGGCGGAAATGAAAGGCCACGGGTGGCATGGCTTCGAAATGCTGGCGGACGTAGGGATGGTAGTCGTCCCGCATGATTCCGAGGACTTCTTCGAGAAGTTCAGCGCGATCACTGTCAAAGCGTTGCGAGTATTTTTCCGCTCCTTCCCGAAGAAAGCGCCGGGTGGCGGAATGCAATTGAAGCATCAGGCTTTCCTTCCATCCGGTCCATGCGTCGGGGGCGGTTCCATGGGTGTCGGCGAAGGTGAAAAGCAGCAGGGCGTCGAGGTTCGACGGATTTTTCATGATGGCCGCGAATTCGGCGATGACTTCGGGATCGTCGAGGTTGCGGGTGGTGGCGGTGCGCCAGAAGGTGAGGTGGTTGTCCACCAGGAACATGATGAGCTTGCGGCGGGCACCCTGGATCTGGAGGCGGTTGCAGAGGCGGGCGGCGAGCATGGCGGAGCCGTCGATGTGCTCGCGGACGTCCTCGGCGCGACCGGTGTCGTGGAGGATCACGGCGAGGTAGAGGCCGTAGGGGTCTTCGATTTCGAGGAAGAGACGGCGGAAAATCTCGTTGCGCGGGTTGATGTCGTCGATGAGGTGGTCGAGTTGCTCGATGCAGCGCAGCGTGTGTTCGTCGGCGGTGTAGCGGTGGAAGAATTCGTGTTGGACGAGGCAGTCGAGTGCCCCGAATTCCGGCAAATAGCGGCCGAGGAAACCGGTGGCGTGCATCATGCGCAGGGTGCGGGCGACGTCGCCTTTTCGTTCGAGGATGCCCTGGAACGTCAGTCGGTTGGTTTTCGAGTAGCGGTACTGGCGGTCGATGAGGGACCAGTTGTCCTTGATGAGGCGTTTGATCTGCGGGCTGAGGCGGAGGTTCCGCTGCTGGCAGTGCATGAACAGGCGCATCAGGCGATAGGGATCGGCCTCGAAAATTTCCGAATTTTCCGGGTAAACGCGGCCTTCCCGGGCGATGAAGCCGTCGAATTCCTCGCGTTTCTTTTTCCGGAAGGTGAGGAACGAGCGGATGCCGCGGGGTTCCTGTTCCTTGTCTTCCTGCTCGATCTGGAAGGTTTCCATCAGGCTGCCCGTGAGCTGGTAGAGGTTCCGCGTGTGGCGGTAGTAGTCCCGCATGAACGCCTCGGTGCGGCGCAGGATGTTCCGGTGGGGATAGCCGAAGGCGGTGGCGACCACGCCCTGGAGCTGGAGGGTGAGCTGGTCCGTGGCTTTTTGCGTGTGGTAGTGGAGTTCGTTCCGGACGCGGTGGAGGAAATTGTAGGCTTCGTCGATCTCGGTGAAGGACGAGGAGGAGAGTAGGCGGCTTTCCTTGAGTTCTTCCATGCTGCGCACGTTCCGTTTGGCACGGGCGACCCAGAGGATGTTATGGTAGTCGCGCAGACCGCCGCAGCTTTCCTTGACGTTGGGTTCCTGCAGGAAAACGGTGCGCCAGTATTTTTTGTGACGGGAACGCAGGTCCTTGCGGCGGAGCTCGAAAAACGCGGCCTGATCCTTGCGGACGCACTCGGCATCGAAACGGGTGGTGAATTGCTGGAAAAGGTTTTCATCCCCGGCGATCAGCCGCGCGTCCATGAGCGAGGTCTTGTTTTCCTGATCCGCCTTGGCCTGTTCGATGCACTCGGCGATCGAGCGGCAGGCGTGACCGACCTTGAAACCGACGTCCCAGAGGAGATAGAGCACGTCCTGGACGACTTCCTGAAGCGCCCGCGGCAACTTGGTGGAGGCCCGGGGGAGGAGGAAGAGAATGTCGATGTCCGAGCGCGGATTGAGCGTTGCCCGGCCGTAGCCGCCGGTGGCGACGAGAGCGATGGGAATTTCCTGTCCCTTGCGGGCGTTGACGGCGGATTGGAGGATCGAGCGTAGGACGGTATCGATCAACTCGGAGCGCGCGGCGGCGATTTCGAGCCCTCCGGCACCGGCGCGGTGATGGAGCAGAATCCGATGTTCCTCGATTTTCAAAAACCGTTTGTAAAGCGCGATGCGCTCGGCCGGGGAAAGCTGGCCTTCCAGCGCCGGCCTGAAAGCCTCCGCAGCGTGGTTTTCGAGTGTCTTGAGGTGATTCAGCATACAGGGGCAGGGAAAAATGTGGCGATTCCTCGGTTGGGTCAATCGGAATGGGATCTACGCGAGCCGACGTGAACGTCGGCGCCATCATGCTGGTAGAGTTCTACGAATCCAAGCGGACCGAAGTCCTCGCTCCCAGTTTGCTGCCGATGCGGGCGTAGAGCTCGATGTTGCGGCTGGAGTATTCGCGAAGGTCGGCTTCGAGTTGGATGCGGCCCGGTTCGAAGAGGGTGATGGTGGAGGAGCCGCCGAACGCGAAGTAGCCTTTTTCCGCGCCTTTTTTCACGGGTTCGCCCGGGATGAAGGTCTGGGCGATGGTGCCCACGCAGGTCGCGCCGATTTCCAGGAGCAGTACGGTGCCGAAACGCTCGGTTTTCAGTGGGGTGATGGTGCGTTTGTTGGTCCACAGGTAGGCCAGTTGGCGGCGCAGGGCGATGGGTGAAACGGAAAACAACGGGCCGGGAATGCAGCGGGTTTCTTCAGGGATGCCACCGACCGGGAAGTGGAAACGGTGGTAGTCCACGGGGCAGAGGCGGGAAAGAATCAGGGTGCCGTCGCGATAGCGGTCCGCGAGGGAGGCGCTGCCGAGGAGTTCGGCGAGATCGAATTTCTGGCCTTTGACGAAGACTCCCTGAATGTCACTGGCTTTTTCGAACCCGAGGTGGCGGCCGTCCGCCGGAAAGACCACGCTGTCCGGATCGGCATCGACCGGGCGGGCTTCCGGTTTCAGTTTGCGGTAGAAAAATTCGTTGAAGGAGCGGTAGCTTTCCGGGCTATCCGCGAATTCCCCGGGGTCCAGTCCATAGGTCCGGATGAAGGGTTGGATTCTGGAGGCCGATTGCGGGGTGCTCATTTTCCGACCGTACCAGTTGGAGAAAAACGGTCGTTTGACGAAAGCGTCCAAGGCGATTTTCCCCACGGGATTTCCGTAGGTCCATTGCAGAAATCCTTCGCCGTATACCTGCTCGGTTTCCATGACGCCGCTGTGGCGGTTGAAATATTGGATCGCTTCCACGGCTGCCTTGTAAGGGCGAGGGCGGGGTTTCGCAAGACATGGAAAACTTTCGCAAGAGATTCATTTTTCATGGGGCTTGATACAATTTCAGGGCTCGATTCCACTTGCGCGCGATGCTCCCGCGGCCTATCGCCGGGGGCATGAAAATCCGGGCGGCAATGGTCCTTTCAGGCGTGGTCTTTCTGGCCGCGTGTCAGAAGAAAGAAGAGATCGTGGTGACGGAAACCCGTGGTCTGACTCCGAAAGACCAGAAGCCGAAGCTTTTCGCGACTTCGGACGAGCGTTTCAAGAATGCCCAGCCGAGTCCGGTGGAAGGGACTCCGCCGGAGAACTGGCTGGCGATGCCAGCTTCGCAGTTCCGCCTGCTCAACTACCGGTTCGGCGAAAGCGGTTTCGGGGAAGTCTGGGTTTCACTTTCTTCCGGCACGGTGCTGGATAATACGAACCGCTGGCTCCAACAGTTCTCGGTCGCTCCGCTGGATGCCGCGGGTTTTGCAAAAATGCGCCGCATTTCCATCGTCGGAACACAAGGCGTGTGGGTCGAGGCTTCCGGCGATTACGACGCGGGGATGGCGGGCATGGGTGCTCCGCCGAAGCCCGGTTACGGTCTGGCCGGAGTGATTACGGAAGCGAACGGCCAGATTCTCACCGTCAAGATGGTCGGCCCGAAAGCCGAGGTCGAAAAAGAACGTGCGGCGCTCGAAGCCTATATCCAAACGCTGCGCCTCGTGGCCCACTACTCTCCTTAATTTTCCATGGAAGCTCCTCGCACCGATCGGTCCATTTTCGGAAAAGCCTACGATGTGCTTTCCGGTTTCGGCATCGCCACCATCACCTTGTTGCTGCTGGGCCTGCTGACCTGGTTCGCCACGCTGGAACAGATCGACTCCGGGCTGTATCCGACCTTGCACAAGTATTTCGACTGGCGCTCGCTTTTCGTCATTCCCGAGATCAACGGAAAGCCGGTGCCACTGCCTCTGCCGGGTGGCTACTGGGTGTGCGCCGTATTGTTGTTGAACCTGATTCTCGGCGGCATCGTCCGGATTCGCAAAGGCTGGAAACACGTCGGGAATCTCATCGCCCACTTCGGGATCGTCTTCCTGCTCGTGGCGGGTGGCGTGGCGCACCACTTTTCCGAACGCGGCAACATGGCCGTGGGGGAAGGGGAATCGAGCAACGTGGCCGAGGATTATTTCGAATACGTCATCGAGGTGGCGGAAATCAAGGAGGGCACGCCGGAAGGCGAAATCCACGTGATTCGCGGCAAATACCTGACGGACCTGACCGATGGCGCCCACCGGGTTTTCCGTTTGCCGGAATTGCCCTTCGATCTCGAAGTCGCGGGCTATCTGGGAAATTGCCTTCCGGCCGGCATCGTGGAAGTGGTCCGTCGCAATCAGGAACTGGGCGCCGACGGCTACTACCTGCTGAAACGCGAGCCGGAGATCCAGGCGGAGTCCAACACCGCCGGTTGCTACGCGCGGCTCGTGCATCGCGATGGTTCCAAAGGAGCGCCGTTCATCCTGGCCGGTGCCAGTTTCCACCCCTTCACGGTGCGGGTCGGTGAACGGACTTTCACCATCGACATGCGCAAGCGGCAGTGGGTGATGCCATTCACCGTCCAGCTCGATAAATTCACGGCGGAATTCCACCCCGGCATCGCCAGACCGAAGAAATTCATCAGCGAGATCACCCGCATCGAAAACGGCTCCGAGGCCAAGGTCACGATCCAGATGAACGAGCCGATGCGCTATGAAGGCCTGACGTTTTTCCAATCCAGCTATGGGCCACCCGGGGCGGGGCCGGATCAGAAGCTCTTCTCGGTCTTCGAGGTGGTGCATAATCCCGCCGACAAATGGCCGGAATACAGTCTCTATATCGTTTCCTTCGGCATGCTCGTCACCTTCCTCATGAAACTCGGCATCTTCCTGTCCGCTGTCGCCCGCAAGAAAAACCGCCATGTCTGAAGTCTCTTCCAAAGCTGGCCGCTGGGTCGCCGCCGCCCTCGCTCTCGGCGCACTCGTCAGCATTTTCGCCCTGGTCGTCAAAGACAACATGCCGAAAGGAGAAGTCCGAAAGGTAGAGGGCTACACGCCCTGGGCACCGGAAGTGCTCGAGCTGGCCGAAGTGCTGCCGGTGCAGGACGGAGGTCGGGAAAAACCGCTGACGACTTACGCCGGATTCAAGATGCTGGGATTGCACGGAGCCCGCTCGATGAAAATCGAGGGTGCGGACGGCAAGAAAGTGAAGCTCAAGCCGATCGACTGGCTGATGGACGCTTTGTATCGCCCGCATCTCGCCGTGAATCTGCCGACCTTCCGCGTGGATAACTCGGCGGTGCTGGAAGCCATCGGTGTGAAACCCCGCGGTCGTAGAGATCGTTACAGCTATCAGGATCTGGTTCCGGGCCTCCCGAAGCTAGCCGAACTCACCCAGACCTATCAGGCGATCGACAAGGAAAACCGCGACCCGGTGCAGACCCAGACCATCGATCTCTCGCAGCAGATTCATGAATTCGAAGGCCTGATCGGCCACTTCGCCTATGCCCGGAGCGGAATCGTGCTGGAGAGCGATTCGGGCCGTCGCATGGAAGTGAGCGCGGTGATGCAAACCGCCTTCGATCTCCGCCAGAAAGTGGCCAATCCGGCGACCGACGCGAAGACGAAAGCCGATCTCCAGCAGGTGCTCAATCAGTTCCATCACTTCGATCAACTCCAGCAACTGGCCCGCTACGCGAGCGCCGGTCCGCATTTTCTGCCACCGGCGAAACCCGGCGATTCCATCTGGAAAAGCTCCGGTGAGCTGATTCTGGATGTGGTGAACGGCGAGTCTCCAGATCCCCTCAAGGCCATCGCCGATATCCGGGCCTGCGAAACGACCGTACGCGCTTTCGGTGAAAATGAAGCCGCGTTCGCCAAGGCGTTTGCCTTACAGCAGAAAGACCTCATCGCTCGGGCAAAAGCTCGGGGGGAATACAAACACATCGGGCTGGAAGTCGATTACTATCGCAAGAACTGGTTCCTCAACGCGCTTGTGCTCTTCATCGCGGGAACGCTCACCACCTTCGTCATGTGGGGAACGGGACGCGGGACCTGGAACCGGATTTTCACCTGGCTCACCTTCGGCCTGACGGCGACAGGTGTCACACTCGGAACCATCGCGATCGTCCAGCGCTGTATCATCATGGAGCGCCCGCCGATCGGAAATCTTTACGACACCGTGATTTTCATCGCCTGCACCGTCGTGCTGCTTCTGCTCATCGTCGAGTGGATGGTGCCGCGCCGTTTCGCGCTGGGGATCGCCCCGATGCTCGGCTGCCTGCTGATCCTGCTGGCCCGCCTGTTCGAGGTCGGGGACGCCAAGGACAATATGGACCCGCTGGTGGCGGTGCTGGCCTCGAATTTCTGGCTGGCCACGCACGTCATCACCATTTCTCTCGGCTACTCCGCCGGGCTGGTCGCGGCCTTCCTTTCCTTCATCTACGTCCTGATGCGCGGTCTCGGACTCGATGGCGGGGATAGGGAAGCGCGGCGTTCCCTGACGCGAGCGACTTACGGCGTGCTGTGTCTCACCCTGTTCCTTTCGCTGGTCGGAACCGTGCTCGGCGGAATCTGGGCGAATTACTCATGGGGACGTTTCTGGGGATGGGACCCGAAGGAAAACGGTGCGCTCCTGATCGTGCTCTGGACGCTGGCGATTCTCCACGCGAGGCTTGGCGGCTACCTGCAGGAATGGTCGCTGCATTTCGCGTCGCTCTTCACCGCCTGCGTGGTCACGTTTTCATGGTGGCATGTGAATTTCTTCAACACGGGCCTCCACAACTACGGCTTTACGACCGGCAAGACGACCATCTGGGTGTTTTACTCCCTCATCATGGCGGTCATTTCCTTCGGCGTGATCTGCATGGTCATCGAGCAGGCACGCAAAAAGGCGCGCTGAGCGAGGACCGAAAAATAAGG
Source organism: Luteolibacter sp. (assembly GCA_047606285.1). Lineage (GTDB taxonomy): Bacteria > Verrucomicrobiota > Verrucomicrobiia > Verrucomicrobiales > Akkermansiaceae > Luteolibacter. Next base: position 102,141 of record JASGEP010000017.1, read on the forward strand.
AGCAGGGACACTCATGTCCCTGAATCAATAGGTAAGCGACGACAGCAAAGAGTGTCGTCGCTCCTTATTAAAAAAGCCGGATCTCTCACGAGGTCCGGCTTTTGTCTTGAATGAAGAAAGAGGATTAACCCCAGTCGTCGTAGCTGTTGCTTTTCTTGTAGCCACCGCCACCGCGACGATCGTCGCGATAACCGCCGCCACCTTTGTTGTAGCCACCGCCACCACCTTTACTGTAGCCGCCGCCACCCTTGTTGTAGCCACCACCGCCACCTTTGTTGTAGCCGCCTCCTCCAAAACCGCCACCACCACCGCCGGGGCGGAAGGGCTTGGATTCCTTGGGTTCGGAGGCGTTCACGCGCAGCGCACGGCCTTGGTAGTCGAAACCGTTGAGGGCTTCGATCGCAGCGTTGAGCTGGCTTTGATCACCGAGGGTGACGAAGGCGAAACCTTTCGAGCGGCCTGTTTCACGGTCCGTGATGATTTTCACGCGATCAACGGGGCCGTAGGCGGCGAAGAGTTCGGAAACTTCTTCTTCGGTGGCGGAGTAGGGCAGATTGCCCACGTAGATGTCCATTTTAGTCTGTTCTGGGAACGCCATCTTTTATCGACACTTCCCGAGACTATGGCGCAGAGCCCAGACAAAGTGTGTCTGCCCGCAATTACGCCGGACGAACAGGATGACCTAAGCAGGTTTTTTTCTTTTGGCAAGAAAAGGTTTCATCTTCTTCAAAAACCCGGGCGACGGGATTTTGCCCCCCTTTAGGCTTTTTTTCCGGAGGAGGACTTTTGAAAATCACCGTCCTTCGGCGATGCGCTCGGCGAGCATCCGGGGAAGACCGGCGTCGAGAATTTTCTGCTGGGTGGTGGCGATGTCGTATTCAACGCGGCGGTAGTAGACGACTTTCGCGTCGGTGTCGTAGATGGCGTAGCAGGCGCGCCAGTCGCCATCGCGCGGTTGGCCGACGGAGCCGACGTTGATGAAGTATTTCGTGTCAGGTTCCAGCTCGATCAGATCGGCGGGCACTTCCTGAACGCGGTCGGTTTTCACGTAGACCCGCGGGACGTGGGTGTGACCGTGGAAGCAGAGGGTGGTGAACTGATAGGAAAAATTCGCCATCGCGTCGAAGCGGTTGGTCACGTAGTTCCAGCCGGCGGGTTGATCGAGAGTGCTGTGGACGATGGTGAAATCGGATACCTGGCGGACCATGCGCAGGCGTGCCAGCCACTGCCGTTGTTCCTCGTCGAGCTGCTCGCGGGTCCATTCCAGCGCGGCGGCGGCGACCGGATTCATGCTGTCGAGCGAATGATTGCCGGAGGCGTCTTCGTCGTGGTTGCCCTTCACGGTGGGGCAGGCCAGGGAGCGGACTTTTTCGAGACAGGCGGAGGGATCGGCGTTGTAGCCGACGATGTCGCCGAGGCAAACGTAGTCGGAAACTCCTTGTTCGGCCGCATCCGCCAGGATGGCTTCCAGGGCTTCCAGGTTCGCGTGAATGTCGGCAAATAGGGCGATCCGCATGGTCTTTGTAATCAGGTGTGTCCGGGGAGAATTGTGAAAAGGGCGGGAAGTGCTGTCGAGGGTGAATGCCGGTAAATTCCCTTGCGGCGTGCGGCGGGAGGGAGAGTTTCGTGCCTTACCGGAACCACTCGTCCGAGCCTGCGGCGGGCGGGGTTTCTTCCAGCAGGATGCTTTTTTCGGGGGGAACGCCGAGGGATTTTTCGAGGGTGGCGAGCGCGTCGGCGATGCCGTCCATCGGGAAAAGGTTGTTGCGGGCCCGCCAGTAGAAACCGAGGGCGTTGTAAGCTTTTGTTTCGTCCCCGAAGAGCTCGACGGCGCGTTGGGCGGGATGGTCGATGATGTCCTGTTGGGTTTCCAGTGCCACCAGAAGGATTTGCAGGGTGGGGGTGCGGTTGGTGAGGCGTTCGTCGTAAAGCTTGCGGGCCAGGGAGAGCGCTTCCGCCTCACGACCGGGAACACGGGCCAGCGAGTAGAGCTGGTTCCGCCGGATCACGGGCAGCATGGTGCCGCTGTCCGCCGCTTTCTGGTAGGCCTCGGCGGCGGCGGCGAAGGATTCGGAGACGCTGGGAAAGGCGCGGACCTTATTGGGATCGGCGAGGAGAAATCCGAGGTTTTGATAGAGCTTCCAGTCTTCCGGATTGTTGCGGATTCCACGTTCGAGAAATGCGCGGCCTTTCCGGATCGAGGTGCGCCATTCCTGACGGCGGCGGAGAGGAGAAAGGTCCCTGGCCGTCTGATAGTGGGGCGCGGCGTTGTAGGCCATGTGCCAGGCTCCGGTCTCCCAGTAGTAGGTGGTATGGGGCGCGAGCTCGACGATGGTGTCGTAGGTGGATTCGACGTCCGGCCAGCGTTGTTCGGTGAAAGCGGTGTAGGCGCGGAGATTGAGAAAGGTGGCGACGAGCGTGCGCAGACCTCCGAGGGCCACGGCGGAGCTGGTCTGGCCGATTTTTTCCCGGGTGCCGATGGGAAGCGGCGTGTTCAGCAGTCGGGCGGATCTGAGTTCTTCGGTAAGACGTGCTTCGACCGGCAGCCGGACGGCTCCCATGGCGAGGAGGAACACGGCGAGGACGAGGTATTTCTGCCAGGATTTCACGGGTCAGAATTCCTTTTTGGCGAAGATGAACCACGAGGACACGGTGTAGAGCACGGCGTAAAACACCCCGACAGCGATAAGCTTCGCTAACAAAGCAGCGGGAAATATCTGTCCCTCGATGACGCTGTCGATGACGTTGAACAAGCTGAAATCCGGCAGGATCAGCGAGGTGAGCAAGGTCGCTCCACGCATAAGCGGGCCTTGGCCATGGACTTCCGAATGGAAAAAAGCCTCGCGGGCATCCGCCTGGAAGTGGCCGATGAAATAGATCAGGAAACTGATGATGGTGGTGAACAGCGTGCTGGTGGAAAACGTGGAAATCATCAGGGCCAGGGCGGCGATGATGCTGGAGCGGATGAAGACGGCGACCACTCCGGCTTGCAGCGACCAGGTGGGGCCTTGGGCGAGCGTTTCCGCCTTGAGTCTGGAGATTTCCTCCGCACCCCATCCGAGATGCTCTCCCATGGCTACCTGCTGCTCCATGACCATGGAGGTGCGGATATGAAGAACGCCGACCATCAGGATGTCCATGATGAGCAGGGAGACGAAGACCAGCATCAGCACGCCGAGCAGTTTTCCCGCGAGGTAGTCGAAGCGCGGCACCGGCTTCGCGAGAATGGTGTAAAGCGTGCGGTCCTCCACATCCTTCGGCAGCAGCAGCGCGGTGGCGACGATGGAAAGGACGACGGAAAACAGCGTCATGGTGCCGAGGGACCAGCTCTTGATGGATCGAAGCACGTTCACTCCCATCGCTTCCGGTCCTTCATGCTGCGGGAGGTCGAAAAAATTCGAGGCGATGGCGATCACGCCGAACACGGCGAGGAAATAGAACACCTTCATGCGCACCAGTTGCGTGAAGGCGTGGCGGGCGATGACGAGAATGCGCAGGACGTGGGAGTCCGTGGGTTTGACGACGGCGGAGGTCATGAATTTTTTCCGAGAGTTTCGCGAAGGAACAACCGTTCGAGCGTGGTGCGCGGCTTGCCGGTGCGGACGAGCGTGGCATCGGCGTGGGAGGCGATGAGGCCGGTGATTTCCGCCAGCAGTTCGGGGCTGGCGTCCTTGAGGATGAGTTCCGTCTGATCCTCGATGGAGATGAGGTCTTCGAGGCGGCCCTCGCGCACCATTTTTCCCCGGAAAATGATACCGACGTGGTCGCAGACTTCCTGTACCTGCTCTAGCAGGTGGGAGCAGAGAAACACGGTGATACCCCGTTCGCGGAGTTTCAGGATCAGGTCGCGGATCTGGCGGGAACCGACCGGATCGACACCGGCGGTCGGCTCGTCGAGGATGACCAGCCGGGGTTCCTGAATGAGTGCCTGGGCGAGCCCGATGCGCTGGAGCATGCCTTTCGAGTAGCCGCCGATCCGGCGGTCGCGGGCGGATTCGAGATCGACGAGGGCGAGCAGTTCCTTCACGCGGTCCTTCAGGTTTTTTCCGCTCAATCCGCAGAGTTTTCCGTAAAAACCGAGCGTTTCCTCGCCGGTGAGATGCTTGTAGAAATACGGATTTTCCGGCAGGAAGCCGACATCCTGGCGGGAATCGACCTTCAGCGAATCCTTTCCGAAAATCGAGCAACTGCCGGAAGTCGGGGCGACCAGTCCGAGCAACGCCTTCATGGTGGTGGATTTCCCGGAACCGTTCGGGCCGATGAGTCCGTAAACTTCGCCCGGCATGATGCGGATGGAAACGCCGTCCACGGCCCGCAGAGGCAAGCGCCGGAAAGACGTCTTGAAGTCTTTCACGAGGTCTCGGATTTCAACTGCGGGAAGGGTTTCAGCCATCGGGGCGCGCATGATTGCGCGACGTGCGGCGGGAGGCAAGGGATTCCGAAGGCGGGGAATGGCATGGCACCTGCGAGAAAGATGAAACTATGAAAACCTGTGACTGCTGCGGAAATCATTACGAACAAACGTTTGACGTGGAAATGGGCGGAAGGTCTTACACGTTCGATTCCTTCGAATGCGCGATTCATCTCCTCGCGCCGGTGTGTCCCGCCTGCCAATGCCGGATCATCGGCCATGGTGTGGAAGGAGAAGGGGGAATCTATTGCTGTGCCCATTGCGCACGAAGGCAAGGGGTGGAAGGCGTGGTCGATAACGCGGATCACGCGGACGAAGCCTGATGCGGAAAAGAGGGCCTATCGCTCTCGTTGCATTTTCAAACGGCGGAATTGCAGCTTGCGGTTTCCGGATGTCGGGAAATGGCCGTTCGGTTGATAAATTTAATTTACGAAAAAGAAACCTGAAAGCGGCGTGAAGAAAGAGACCTTGCGACAGGCATTGGTGTTGATCGATGTGATTAACGACTTCGATTTCGAAAACGGTGAAAGCCTTCTCCGGTATGCCTTGCCTGCGGCGAAAAGCATCGCACGACTGAAGAAAAGGGCCAAGAAGCACGGAATTCCCGTGATTTACGTGAATGACAATTTCGGTCACTGGCAGTCCGATTTCCGCGAACAGATCCGGCGTTGTCTTTCCGCCGAAGCGAAAGGAAGGGAAGTGGTGTCATTGCTCCTGCCGGATGAGGATGACTACTTTGTGTTGAAACCGAAGCATTCGGGATTCTACTCGACGCCCTTGCAGGTGTTGTTGGGGCATTTGCAAATCGAGTGCCTGATCCTGACGGGTTTCGCCGCCGATATCTGTGTGATTTACACGGCCAACGATGCCTACATGCGCGATTACCGGTTGATCGTTCCCGAGGATTGCGTGGCTTCGGAATCCGCGGAACGTGCGCGGAGAGCGCTTTCACACATGCGGCGACTTCTGAAGGCGAACATTTCGAAAGCGTCTTCGCTTCGGTTCTGAGAAGCTGTCTGAAAAATGGGAAAGGCAGGGACGTTTCTCCGAAACGTCCGGTGGTGCCTGAGAGAGGTGGTGATGTTCAGTTAGCAAGTTCTACTTCGAAACGGCGCCGGATGTCCTGCGGTGAGGAGTTCGTGAGATTCAGCTTGAGCTGCACGGCGAGGGATTCGCGATGGGCGGGATCGAGGAAATCGACAATCGCGCCGTGGATTTCCGAGGGAGCCGCGAGTCCCCATCGCTGGATGCCTTCGCGGTCGATAATGGTGGCAATCACCTCGACGATTTTCCGGAAACACCGCACTTCAAGCTCGGCGAGCAGCGGCATGCTTTCGAAGGAGCCGGTGCCGGGCGTGCCGGAAATGGGAAAGGCTCCCGCTTGATCGGTCACCATTTCCGAAACCTTGGCGTTTCCCTCCCGGAAGGAATGGGATTCGAGTTCGTTCAGCGAGCCTTGTTCGGTAGGCTGATAGGCGGTGAGATGACCGCGATCGGTCACGATCAGAAGAGAGGGAAGTTTCATCATCGGAATAGGTTGGGATTTCAAGGGGTTGAGATTTCAGGGTGTTCCGTGATGAATTCGCACGGGACGTGCCATGGGCTGGAATCTCGGTATTTCCGCGTGAAACCATGAAGCGCCGCAAGCCGGTCGTGACTCCGGCCGCGGCGGAATACGCGGGGAAAATGGCACTCTGCAATCGGAGCGCTTCACCCTGCAATACGAACCAAGGAAAGCCGATGTGAACGTCGGCGGTCCGTCAGAGTCCGATCACCTCCAGGAATTTCCCGTAGGCGGTGGACCATGTTTCGGCGTCCTTCGGCTGATAGGTCCGGAAGGCGAACGAATTCTGGATGAGCTCGCGTCCGGCGGCCAGGCTGGGCAGCAGGCCGACCGCTTGCATTTGCGTGATGACGTTACCACAGGAAGTCGCTTCGACGGGGCCTGCGATGACTTCGATGCCGAGTGCGTTCGCGGTGGCCTGCACGAGTTGCTCGTTCTGGATGCCGCCGCCGCCGATGTGGAGACGGGGGAAACGCTTGCCGCTCAGAGAGCAGAATTTCTCGTAAATGACGCGGTATTTCAGCGCGAGAGATTCGGTGGCGACACGGAGGATTTCCCCGTGCGTCTGCGGCACGGTCTGGCCGGTGCGCTCGCAGTAAGCCTGGATTTTCTTCGGCATGTCGCCGGGAGAGGCGAATACCGGATCGTCCGGATCGATGAAGGCGATAAAGGCCGGGGCATCGGCGGCGAGCTTGGCGAGATCGGCGTAGGAAAATGGATGGCCCTTGCCGTTCCAATAGCGCTTGCACTCCTGAATGATCCAGAGGCCGGAGATGTTTTTGAGGAAACGGACGGTGCCGTTCACGCCGAGTTCGTTGCAGCAGCGGGCGGCGAAGGCCTCGTCGCTGAGGATAGGCGATTGCGTTTCGAGCCCCATGATGGACCAGGTGCCGCAGGACAGCCACAGGGAATCCTCGTCCCGCATCGGGATGCCCGCAACGGCGGAGGCGGTGTCGTGCGAGGCACTGGCGACGACCGGGATGCCGGATCGGCCGATGACGGCGGCGACTTCCTCACGCACCGGACCGAGCACGGTGCCGGGAGCGACGATTTTTCCGAAAATCCGGCGCGGCAGACCGAGGGCGTCGATCACCGGCCAAGCCCAGTCACCGGTGCGCGGATCGAGCAGTTGGGACGTGGAGGCGACGGTGCGCTCGACGGCTTTTTCCCCGCAGAGCCAGTAGGCGAGAAGGTCGGGGACGAAGAGCAGTGTGGCAGCGTTGGCGAGGGCGGGGGAGCCGAGCGTTTTTTCCGCCAGCAGGTGGAGCGAGGTGTTGTAGAAATTCGTGGTGATGCCGGTATGGGCGTAGATTTCCTTCTCGGGCATCAGCGCGTGCATTTTTTCCGGCATACTTTCGTGGCGCGGATCGCGGTACTGGTGCAGGAGGCCTAGCAGTCGCCCGTGTTCGTCGAGAAATCCATGGTCGCAGCCCCAGGTGTCCACGCCGATCGCGGCGATTTCGTCACCATAGGTTTCCACGGCGAGGCGGATGCCTTCCTGAATGTCGCGGAAAAGGCCGACGGTGTTCCAAAAACTGCCTCCGGGCAGGTCGGTCCCGGGATTGTCGAAACGGTGGATTTCCTTGAATTCGAGGGTTTTGAGGTCGGTTTCAGCGGCGATGACACGTCCGCTGCCGGCGCCGAGGTCGATGGATAAGAAGACTGGCATGGTGAATCGATAGGAAAGAATTCAGGAGCCGAGGTGAAGCTCGAAAGACGGGGATGATCCTTTGAAATACTCCGCACCCGCCGCATCGGTGACAAGGGCCTGGATCTGATCCGGTGCGGAAATGAAATAATCGGCCTGCGCGCCGAGCTTGGTGTGGTCGATCAGCACGCAGTTCCACGCGGCATGCTGGATCATCAGCCGTTTCAGCCGGGCCTGTTCCTGATTCGGTTCGCTGAGACCGCGTTCGAGATCGAAACCGCCTCCGGAGTAGAAAAACCGGTCGATGCGGATCGCGCGCAGGGAAGCTTCGGTGATGAATCCGGAAAAGCGGCGGCCCCTCGCTTCATACGTGCCGCCGAGCTGGATGATCTCGATGTCGGATTGATGAATGAGCTGATCCACGACATCCAGCGAGTAGGTCACCACCCGCAAGGGCATGCCGGGCGGAAGCTGCGAGGCGAAAGCGATGGCGGTGGAGCTGGCGTCCAGCAGGATGGTTTCGGAAGGGGATAAAAGGGTGGCGGCGGTTTTCGCGATGGTGACTTTTTCCGCGAGTTGCCGTCCACGGCGTTCGTCCTGAGGCAGTTCGACGCGCGTCGAGCTGACGTCCATCGCCCCGCCATGGGTGCGGCGGAGTTTTCCCTGACGGGTCAGCAGATCGAGATCGCGGCGGATGGTCTCCTCCGTGACGTTGCAATCCCGTGCCAGTTCCGTCGTTCGCACGGACCCATCGCGGCGGGCGAGTTCCAGGATTCGAAGTTGACGTTCGGCCGCGATCATGTGGGATTTTGTGGGAAATTGCTTGCTTATGTGGGTTTTGAACGCTATCCCGGACCGCGTCAATCTGAAACCCACGTTTCCTTACTAAGATCCAATGGCTACCTACAAATACGTGAACTTCGGCTGGGACGATGCGAAAGCTGCGTCTCTCGATCCTGTTGAACGCCTCGTCTATCGCTCGAACCTGTTGGGTAGCGATCAACGCATCACCAACACCGGCGGTGGCAACACCTCTTCCAAAATCCAGGAAAAGGACCCGCTCAGTGGTGAAACCCTCGAAGTGCTCTGGGTCAAGGGCTCCGGCGGCGACCTCCGCACCTCCAAGAAGGAAAACTTCTCTTCGCTCTATCAGAGCAAGCTCATCGAGCTTCAGAAAGTCTACGCCGCCCGCGCCGACAAGGGTCTGAAATCCCAGGCGGAAGACGATATGGTGGGGATGTACACCCACACCACCTTCAATCTCAACCCGCGCGCATCCTCCATCGACACCCCGCTGCACAGCTTCCTGCCGGGCAAGCACGTCGATCACATGCACCCGAACGCGATCATTTCCATCGCCGCCTCGAAGCACTGCGAAAAGCTCACGCAGGAAATCTTCGGCGGTGAAATGGCCTATGTGCCGTGGATGCGCCCCGGTTTCGAACTCGGCCTCGCGATGGAGGAAATCTCCCGCCAACAGCCCGGCATCAAGGCCATCATGATGGGCCAGCACGGCTTCATTTCGTGGGATGACGACGATAAGGTCTGCTACACCCGCACGCTCGATTTCATCGAAAAAGCCGCCGCTTACATCGAAGAAAAATATCAGGTCAAGGGCGGCGACAAGGCGGCCTTCGGCGGCCTGAAATTCCAGACCCTTCCGAAGGAACAGCGCGAAGTGACCTTCGCCGCCATCCTTCCATGGCTGCGCGGCCAGGTTTCCCAGCACAAGCGCTTCATCGGTACCGTGCAGGACGACGAGAAGATCCTGCGCTTCGTCAACTCGAACGACGCCCCGCGCCTCGCGGAACTCGGCACTTCCTGCCCGGACCACTTCCTCCGCACCAAGATCAAGCCGCTTTACGTGGACTGGAACCCACAGGCCGAGAGCATCGAAAAACTCAAGTCCAAGCTCGCCGCCGGTCTCGAACAATACCGCAAGGACTACGCCTCCTACTACAACGCCTGCAAACACGCGAACAGCCCGGCCCAGCGCGACCCGAACCCGACCGTGGTGCTCATTCCCGGCCTCGGCATGATCGCCTGGGGCAAGGACAAGTCCGAATCCCGCGTGACCGCCGAGTTCTACAACTGCGCCGTCGAAGTGATGCGCGGTGCGGAAGCCATCGACGAATACATTTCCCTGCCGCAACAGGAAGCCTTCGACATCGAGTACTGGCTGCTTGAGGAAGCGAAGCTCCAGCGCATGCCCGCCGAGAAGGAACTCGCCCGTCAGGTCGTCGTCGTTATCGGCGCCGGTTCCGGCATCGGCAAGGAAACCGCTCACCGTCTCGTAAAGGACGGCGCTCACATCGTCGCCGTCGACCTCAACAAGGAAGCCGCCGAAGCGACCGCGAAGGAAATCGAAGCCAAGTATGGCGTCGGCATCGGCGTCGCCGGCACCGGCCTTTCCGGTTGCGGCCCCGCCATCGGCCTCGCCGCGAACATCACGGACCGCGCCAGCATCCGCAAGATGCTCGACGAAGTGGCGCTCGCCTACGGTGGTTTCGACCACATCGCCGTCACCGCCGGGATTTTTGTCCCGTCCGACACCACCGGCCACATCCCGGACGACAAGTGGGCGCTCACCTTCAACATCAACGTCACCGGTTCCTACTTCGTCGCCGACGAAGCGGCCAAGACCTGGAAAGAGCAAGGCCTGCGCGGCAACCTCGTCCTCACCACTTCGGCCAACGCCGCCGTGGCGAAGAAAGGTTCCCTCGCTTACGATACCTCGAAGGCCGCCGCGAACCACCTCGTGCGCGAACTCGCCATCGAGCTTTCCCCGCTGGTGCGCGTGAACGGCGTGGCTCCGGCCACCGTGGTGCAAGGTTCCGCCATGTTCCCGCGTGACCGCGTCATCGGCTCCCTCGCGAAATACAACATCCCTTACACGGATGATGAGGCCACCGAATCTCTGGTGAACAAGCTCGCCCAGTTCTATGCGGATCGTACGCTCACCAAGTCCCCGATCACTCCGGCGGACCAGGCGGAAGCCTACTTCCTGCTCATTTCAAACCGCCTCAGCAAGACCACCGGTCAGGTGATTACCGTCGACGGCGGTCTCCACGAAGCGTTCCTGCGCTGAGCGGAATTTCGAACAGGGAAGGGCGGATCTCCGAACCGCCCTTCCAAGAGAAAAAATAACCCAAAAGAGGAGACGGTTCGGAGGCCGTCCCTCCTTGTTTTTCCTCCATGGCTCACTCTACGCACATCCAAAATCCCGACGTCATTCTCATCGGCAGCGGCGTCATGTCTTCAAACCTCGGTGTCATGCTGAAACGCCTGCAGCCGGATCTCCGGGTCCAGGTTTACGAGGTCACGGAAGGACTTTCACAGGAAAGCTCCGACGGTTGGAACAACGCCGGGACCGGCCACGCCGGGATTTGCGAACTGAGCTACACCCCGAACCGGGAAGCCGATGGCAGCGTGAACGTCACGAAGCTGATCGAGATTTTCGAGCAGTTCGAGCAGACCAAGCAATTCTGGAGCTACGCGGTTGAAAACGGGCTGGTGGAAAACCCGAAGGATTTCATCAATCCGGTGCAGCACCTGAGTTTCGTGCATGGAAACGATCAGGTGGATTTCCTCAAACAGCGCCACAAAGGTATGGCCGCGCACCATTTCTTCGAGGGCATCGAATACTCCACCGATCGCGAAAAGATCGCCTCCTGGGCACCTTTGTTGCTCGATGAACGGTCTCCGAGCGTACCGATCGCCGCCACCCGGCTGGCCAGCGGCACCGACGTGAATTTCGGCAATATTTCCCGGAAATTGCTTGGCTGGCTGGAACAACAGGAAGGTTGCGGCGTCGCTTCCGCACATCGCGTGACGAATCTCAAGCGGCACAGCGAAGGCTGGGAAGTGACCGTGAAGGACCTGAAAAACGGCGCGGTCTTCCAGAACAATGCGAAGTTCGTCTTCGTCGGTGCCGGTGGCGGCAGTCTGCCGCTCCTTCAGAAAGCGGGCATCCCCGAAGCCAAGGGGCTCGGCGGTTTCCCGATCGGCGGGCAATGGCTGGTGTGCGACAATCCGGAAATCGTCTCGCAACACGAAGCCAAGGTCTACGGTCAGGCACTCGACGCCGCCCCGACCATGGCCGTGCCGCACCTCGACACCCGGATTCTCGATGGCAAGAAAACCCTGCTCTTCGGACCCTTCGCCGCCTGGACCACCAAGTTCCTGCACAAGGAAGGCAGCTACTTCGATCTGCCGCTTTCCGTGAAGCCGGACAATCTTGCCACGCTCATCAAGATCGGTATCCACAACCTCGATCTCGTCCGTTACCTCGTGCAACAAGGCACCCAGAGCATGGACGATCGTCTGGAAGTGCTGCACGTCTTCTATCCGGGCGCGAAAAAGGAAGACTGGAAACTCATCGACGCCGGCATCCGCGTGCAGGCGATCAAGAAAACCGACGGCGAAGCCGGCATCGTCCACTACGGCACCGAAGTCATCACCGACCAGGACCGCACCATCTCCGCACTGCTCGGCGCCTCTCCCGGCGCTTCCGTGTGCGTGAACATCGTGCTCGAGATCGTGAAAAAATGCTTCGGCCACCTGCTGGAAACCCCGGAAGGCTCCGCCCGCATGAAGGAAATGATCCCGACCTGGGACGTGGACATCAAGCAACCGGAAAACGCGGACTTCTACCGCCAACGCAGCGAACAAGCGATGCGCACGCTGCAACTGGTTTGATAAGGAGACGGGACACTCCTGTCTCATTTTTCATAGCAGATGTTAGGCGGGACAAAGTGTCCCGCCTCCTTATTTTCTGAGGTGGTCGATGGCTTCCAGCAGATCGTCCCGGGTGATGGATTTTTCCACCTTGGCGCTGCCTAACGCGTCGAGCACCACGAAGCGGATCGCGCCGGCGGAGAATTTCTTATCGCGGGCGAGTTTTTCCATTACGGATTCCGTGGTGATGGATTCGGGCAAAACGAGCGGAAGCTGGAACCGCGCGAGCAGATCGAGGATTTTCTGCGAGGCCTGCGGGGGTAGTCCGGCGTGTTTTTCCGAAAGAAAAAGCGCGGCCCGGATTCCTAACGAAATCGCTTCGCCGTGTAGCATTTCGCCATAGGGAACGGAGGCTTCGATGCCGTGGCCGATGGTGTGACCGAAATTCAGCAAGGCGCGGATGTCACGGGTTTCGTGTTCGTCTTCTTCCACGACGCGGGCCTTGATGCCGATATTGCGGGCGATGAGATCGGCGGGAACGTCGCGGGTTTCAGGATCGAGCGAGGCGATTTCCGCGAGCATGTCCGCATCGCGGATCGCGGCGTGTTTGATGGCTTCGGCGAAACCTTCGTTGAACTCACGCGCGGGAAGCGTGCGCAGGGTTTCCGGATCGACCAGCACCACCGTCGGTTGATGGAAGGCACCGAGCAGGTTTTTGCCTTCGGCGATGTTCACTCCGGTTTTTCCACCGATGGATGAATCGACCTGGGCGACGATGGTGGTGGGGATCTGGACGAAGGGGATGCCCCGATAGAAAATCGCGGCGACGAATCCCGCGAGATCGCCGACCACACCACCGCCGAGGGCGATGACGAAGGATTTCCGGTCGTGTCCCGAACGGGTCATGTCACGGCACAACGTTTCGACATGGGCCATCGATTTCGAGGCTTCCCCGGCGGGCACGGTGTGCAGCGTCGGGGAAAATCCGGCGGCTTCGAGTGAGGAAACCAGTGCCGATGCGTGGAAGCGTGCGACCGTTTCATCCGTGATGATCGCGACCTTGCGACCGGCGAGACCGACGGCTGAAATGGCGTTTCCGGCGCGGGAGAGCAGGCCGGATTCGACGATCACTTCGTAAGCTCTTTCGGCTAAATCAACACGGACGATTGGCATGCGCGGAGCATGAAAGATGACGGCGAGCTGTCCATTCCAGAAATGTTCATTTTCCGCATGTGTGGAATTCCTGGCGATGATGCGGGTTGAAGATTGCGAGGCCCGGGATCTGCATCATGCTTCAATCGGAGATGGTTTTACCGACTGACAAACTGGGCCGGGGCCTGCGGGATTTACGGATTTCTGTGACGGACCGCTGCAATTTCCGCTGTCGCTATTGCATGCCGGTGGAAACGTTCGGGCCGGGATATGCCTTCATGCCGCGTGAGGAATTGCTGACGTTCGAGGAAATCGTGCGCCTGGTGCGCCAGCTCGTGCCGCTCGGTGTGGGGAAAATCCGTCTCACCGGCGGCGAACCGTTGTTGCGGCGTGGGCTTGAAGATCTGATCGCGATGCTTTCCGCCACGGAAGGGATTCGCGAGATTGCCATGACGACGAACGGCGTGCTGCTGGCGCATCATGCGGAAGCCTTGGCGCTGGCGGGGTTGAATCGCGTCACGGTGAGTCTCGACGCACTGGATCCGGTGGTTTTCGGAAAAATGAACGGGGTGGGAGCGAAGGTGGATCGGGTGATCGCCGGGATTCAGGCGGCGCGGACTTTCGGACTGCCGGTGAAAGTGAACGCGGTGATCCAGCGCGGCGTAAACGATGGTGAAATCCTGCCGCTCGCGCGCTGGGCGAAATCGAACGGTGTGGATTTGCGGTTCATCGAGTTCATGGATGTCGGGGAAACGAACGGCTGGCGGATGGACGATGTGGTTTCCGGAGCGGAGATTCTGGAGATCCTTTCCCGGGAATTCCCGCTCGTGCCGCGCGATCCGGCGTATCGCGGGGAAGTGGCCGTGCATTGGAAGCATGGCAATGGCCGGGAAATCGGGTTGATCCGCTCGGTGACAAAACCGTTTTGCAACGATTGCCAGCGGCTCCGCTTGTCGGCGGACGGGAAAATTTTCACCTGCCTGTTCGCGGAGAACGGCCATGATCTGCGTGGGATTCTGCGCGGCGGTTTGCCCGAGGAAACGGTGGGAAATGTCGTGCGTTCCCTCTGGCAAGTCCGCGCCGACCGCTATTCCGAAGAACGCGGCAAGGTGCACCGGCCGAAGGCGGAGATGAGTTATCTGGGTGGGTAAGATCCGTCCGATCAGTCAGATCCGACAGATCTCTTGCCGAAGTCCGGTCCCTCATGCACCGTCCCGGCGTGCTTCCGTGGTTTTCCGACAACAAATTTCCGCTCTATCTCGCGCCGATGGCCGGGGTGACGGATGTGATTTTCCGCCAGATTTGCAAAGAGCTGGGCGCGGATGTGATGGTGACGGAATTCGTCTCCGCCGAGGGGATCATGCAGGCGGATGAACGAACGCGAAAATATACCGAGTTCACCGACGAACAGCGTCCGGTGGGCGTGCAATTGTTCGGAGCGGACGGTCAGCGGATGGGTGAGGCGGCGAAGAAAATCATCGACTGGAAGCAGCCGGATTTCATCGACATCAATTTCGGTTGCCCGGTGAACAAGGTGGTCGCCCGCAATGGGGGATCGTCGTTGCTGAAGGATTGCCCGGTACTGGCCTCCGTCGCATCGGGCATCGCCAAAGCGGTGGGTGACCGCGTGCCGGTGACCGCGAAAATACGGATCGGCTGGGACATGAAGAGCATCAACGCGGTGGAGGTGGCGAAGATTCTCGAAGATTGCGGCATGCAGGCCATCGCGGTGCATGGTCGCACCCGGGCGCAGGGATACGGCGGCGAGGCGGACTGGGAGGTGATCGACGCCGTGGCGCGTGCGGTCCGCGTCCCGGTCATCGGCAACGGCGATATCACCTGCGGGGCCGATCTTCTCAAACGAAAGACCGAAACAGCGGTTTCCGGCATCATGATCGGCCGCGCCGCGATGCAGAATCCGTGGGTTTTCCGTGAAGCGAAGCATTTCCTGGCAACCGGCGAAGTGCTGCCGGAAGTGAGCCTTGAGGAGCGTTGGGCGCTGGTCATCCGCCATTGCCGACTGGCGGTGGGGAGCAATCGCTACGGCACGGAGGTCCAGACACTCACCGCGATGCGTTCTCGCCTGATGGCGTATTGCAAGGGCTTCCCCGGAGCGCGGGAGCTGCGCCAGCGGCTGTGTCATGTGAGTTCGATCGCCGAGGTGGAAGATCTCGCCGCCTTTTCGATCGGCAATGCGGAGCTGCGGGAAGTGGAAGTGTCACACGAGGGGTAACGATCTATTCTTTCCAAGCGGTCTCAAACCTGCCAGCCTCCCGCCCATGGAAAGTTACGAGGTTCTGAAGCGCGCTTTGCAGAAAACCACACCGAAAGCGGTCGCCGCGGAACTGGGAGTTTCTCTTTCGCTCGTTTACAAATGGGCGGAAAAGCCGACGGATCAGACTTCCGGGAGCAAAAACCCTCTGGACCGCCTGCTTCAGATTATCGAACTCAGCGGCGATCAGGGGATCGTCGATTGGCTCTGCCGCAAGCAGGGAGGACATTTCGTCAAGGACCCCGACATTTCCGGGCATCGGATCGATCATGTCACGCCCGCGACCCAGGAAATCATCAGCCATTTTTCGCTGCTTTTGAGCGAAATCTCGGCGGCGGCGGTGGACCATTCCGTGACGAAGCAGGAAGCGCAGGACATCCGCGGATGCTGGGACGCACTGAAAAGCTACGCCGAATGTTTCGTGCGCTGCTGCGAAAAAGGCGACTTCCACGAAATGCCGCGCGTGCCGAGAATCGTGAGCGATGTGGTGGGCTGAACGAAAATTTCCCCCGTTTTCCTCGTTTCCGGAATTGATGTAAAAATAATCCGGAGCCTCTGGTCTTTAAGAAGCGGCGAAAAAATCACTGCTTGCAACCGTGCAACGAAGTCCTCTCCTGGGCTTGGCTGTATGACCGGTGGTGGCGACGCAATTCAAGGGCGCTGCGTTCGCCGCAATAGGGGCAACGGAACGAGTTCTGAAGGAGAATGGAGGCGGCGACTCGGAAGCGGAAACTTCCGAAAAGGCGCTTCGCGTTGCGATGACGGGAGCAGCGCTTGTGGGAAATGGAAGGAACGTGGCAGAGGGGGCACTTGGCGTGATTGGCGAGAAGCCATTGCCAAGCGGCGCAAATCGCGAGACCGCCGAACATCCCGATGGCGATCCAACTGATTTCCCGATTCTCGATCACCAGGGAATAAACCAGAACCCCGATCGCCGAAGGTATCCCAAGCGCAATCATCAACACCAGTAACGCACTCAGACGAAAACGCACAATGGGAGTGGGATGGGAAAATCGATGCATGGGCGGGGCAACTGCATTAACCAGTTAACCGGCGGAGGTTAACTGGTCAATTTTTAACTGAGCGGGAGTGAAGGCTAATTCTGCCGGAATTGGAGCACGGACTTCAGTCCGACCCAAAGAATCCAGCCAGCGAAGCCAAACGGACTGAAGTCCGTACTCCAATTTACTGGTCTAAATGCCACGGCCATCAGCCCGATTTCCGTCGCCGTCCGCCACGTTTTCCGGCGGGATATTGGACCGGTTGGGGCGGTCTTCCGGTATGGGCCTGCTTTTTCAACGCCTGAATCTGGTCGCGCAAATGCGCGGCGCGTTCGAATTCGAGTTTGGAGGATGCCTCCCGCATTTCCTCTTCCAGTTCGTTGATGACGCTGAGGTGGTCGAAGGAAAGATCGTCCTCGGCAACGATGGAACGGGTGAGCTGTTGGGCGTGCTCGTATTCCTTTTCGTGGGTGTGAAGGCTTTGCTGGACCGCGCGTCTGACGCTTTGCGGGGTGATTCCGTGCGCTTCATTGTGCTCCTGCTGGCGGCTGCGGCGGTATTCGGTGACGTCGAGCAGGGCCTGGATGGAATCGGTGACCTGATCGCAGAAAAGCACGCATTCACCGCCGACGTGGCGGGCGGCACGTCCTGCGGTCTGGATGAGCGAGGTTTCGTTGCGCAGGAAGCCTTCCTTATCGGCGTCGAGAATGCAGACGAGGGAAACTTCGGGGAGGTCCAGCCCTTCGCGCAGCAGGTTGATACCGACGAGGATGTCGAAAGCGGCCGCACGGAGCTGGCGGAGAATTTCCACGCGCTCGATGGCGTCGATATCGGCATGCAGGTAGCGGACTTTCAGGCCGGTGCCTTGCAGGTATTCGGTGAGGTCCTCGGCGGTTTTCTTGGTGAGTGTGGTGATGAGCACGCGCTCGCCGCGTTCGACCCGCTGGCGGCAGAGTTCGATGGTTTCATCGATCTGGTGCTTGAGAGGGCGCAGCGTGAGGACGGGATCGAGCAGGCCGGTGGGACGGATGATCTGCTCGACGACGAGGGGCGTGCCGCGCCGGGAAGGATCGAATTTTTCGATCGGTTCGTCGTTGCCGCTGGGTTTCACGCGGATGCTTTTCCGGTCGAATAAAGGCACACTACCTTCTTCACGGCTGGATTTTACGGGGATGAAGCCTTTGTTTTCCGGGCGGGAATTGACGATTTCGAAAATGCTCGGCGTGGCGGAAACATAGACGCGCTGGTCCGTCATCTGGATGAATTCCTCGAAGCGAAGCGGGCGGTTGTCGAGCGCACTGGGCAGGCGGAAGCCGTGATCGACGAGCACCGTTTTCCGGCTTTTATCGCCTTCGTACATGCCGCCGATCTGCGGGATGGTGACGTGGCTTTCATCGATGAGCAGCAGGAAGTCTCGCGGGAAGAAATCGAGCAGGGTGTGCGGCCGGTCGCCCGGCTGGCGGTCGGTGAGATGGCGCGAGTAGTTCTCGATGCCCTGGCAGAAACCCATCTCGCCCATCATTTCGAGGTCGTAGTCGGTGCGCATGCGGATGCGCTGGGCCTCGATGAGTTTGCCTTCCTTTTCGAATTTTTCGATCTGCTCGGTGAGTTCCTTGCGGATGGCGGTCATCGCGCGCTTCATCTTGTCGCCGGGCGTGACGAATTGCTTCGCCGGGAAAAACGTGTGGCTTTCCATGCGATCGATCGCCGCGCCAGTGAGCGTGTGGATGCTGGTGATGCGCTCGACTTCATCGTCGAAAAATTCCACGCGGATCGCCGTTTCGTCGAGGTAGGCGGGATGGACTTCGACGACATCCCCGCGCACCCGGAATTTCCCCCGGCCGAAGGCGATGTCGTTGCGCTCGAACAGCATGCCGACAAGCGAGGTGAGAAATTCCTCGCGGCTGAGTTTTTGCCCGACCCAGACCGGGAGCATCATGTTCGCGTAATCTTCCGGCGATCCCAAACCGTAGATGCAGGAAACCGAGGCGACGACGATGGTGTCCTTCCGCGTCAGCAGCGAGCCCATGGTGCTGAGGCGCAGGCGCTCGATCTCGTCGTTGATGGCGGAGTCTTTCTCGATGTAGGTGTCGCTGCGCGGAATGTAGGCTTCCGGCTGATAGTAGTCGAAGTAGGAAACGAAGTATTCGACGGCGTTGTGCGGGAAGAAGTTCTTGAACTCGGAGTAAAGCTGGGCGGCGAGCGTTTTGTTGTGGCTCATGATGAGCGTCGGCTTGCCGTGCCGCGCGATCAGGTTCGCCATGGTGAAGGTTTTTCCCGAGCCGGTGACGCCGAGCAATGTCTGGTGCTTGTTGCCCGCTTGCAGCGATTTCGTGAGCTTTTCGATCGCCTGAAACTGATCGCCCTGGGGTTTGTAATCGCTGACGAGTTTGAATGGCACGGCGAAGGGTAAAATCGAATGGCGAAAACGGAAATTGAAAATCGGGCGAAAACGGCGTGGGCTGTGGGCATGTCATTTTCCCTGAATCCCCGTCTGGCCGCCAGTGGTTTTGAATTTGCGACACTGAAAGGCTGCCACGTCATTCTGAAAAACAACGCGTTGTTTCCGTGGTTCATCGTCGTCCCGGAAGTGGAGGAAGGGATCGAGGATCTGCATCAGCTCGACGAGGAACGCTATGTCGAAGTCCTGTCGGTGGTGCGGACGGTTTCGCAATTCGTCGCCGATTATTTTCAGCCGGAAAAACTCAACGTCGGCTGCATCGGGAATCAGGTGCGCCAGATGCACATCCATATCGTCGGGCGTTCCCCGAGCGACCCTGCTTGGCCGGGAACGGTGTGGGCGTTCGATGGCAAGCGGGATTATACGGCGGAGGAAGTGGAGGCCGTCCGCAAGGCGTTTGGAGATCGATCGAAAGACGGGTGATAGATGATTGGATTACGGACTTCAGTCCGACCCGGAGAATCCAGCCAACAATGCCAAGCGGACTGAAGTCCGCGCTCCCAGTAAGCCGTCGAAGCCAAACGGACTGAAGTCCGTGCTCCAATTCCGAATATCTCTAAACGTTCTATCAAAAATAAACCCCATGGCCGGATGGGGGCGATGGGGGTTGATGAAATTTTTCGGGAGAATGTTTCAGCCGCCGATTTCGGTGCGGCCGGAGAGCTGGGCGCCTTCTTCCATGGAGAAGACCTTGGACTTGATGTCGCCGTTGATGCGGGACTTGTCTTTCAGTTCGCAGCGCTGGGAGGTGATTTTGCCTTCGACGTTGCCGTAGACCTTGACTTCTCCGGCGGTGAGGTCGCCTTTAACCCGCGCATTCTCGCCGATGGTGACGCGGCCTTTGTCGGAAGTGATTTCACCTTCGATTTTACCGTCGATAATCATGTCGTTGGAAAAGCGGATGGACCCGATGATTTCGATGCCGTTGGAAAGAACGTTGGTAGGATTCGCCATGGTGGGTAAACGTGAGCAAAGGGAGGACGAGTTGGCAAGCGGCAATCCGCCGGGAGTTTTTCAACTCACGGATTTTTCCCACTCGAGGATGGCTCCGAGGCTGAGCGTCCAGAGGGTCTGAAGTTCCCGCATGCGGGCGGGTGCCTCGGCAGGGCCGGTCGGTTCTCCGTGTTCGAGGGCGAAGAGTTTTTCGCACAGCAGCTTGCAGCCGAAGTTCGAGAGCATGCCGCGAAGGGTGTGGGAGGTGCGTTTGGCCGAGGGGAAATCGCCTGCGACGAGAGAGTTGGAGATTTCCTGAAGACGGAGGGGCGTTTCCTCGATCACGTCGTGGAAGATCTGGGCAAATTCCTCCAGACCGATTTCGATGAAAGGTTCAAGTTGTTCGTAATCAATCAACGGGGTGTCTCCGGCGGGTGTTTGCATGGGGGTGGGGATAGGGATGGAAATTCAGTGGGCGAGGGAGTGGTAAATCTCGGTGAGCGTTTCTTTCAGGCGGGCCAGGGTGATGGGTTTGGAGAGGTATCCGTCCATGCCGGAGGCGATGGCGGCGTCCTTGTCTTCCTGGAAAGCGTTCGCGGTGAGGGCGACGATGCGCGGGCGCTTGGGGAGGTTCAATGCATGAATCGCGCGGCTGGCTTCCAGACCATCCATGACGGGCATTTGCAGGTCCATGAGGATAACCTCGAATTCACGGATGCACACGGCATCGACGGCGAGCTGGCCGTTGTCGACGATTTCCGGTTCGATGCCCAGCCGGTTGAGGAGGAGGCGGGCGACTTTCTGGTTGTTGATGTTGTCCTCGGCGATGAGGACGCGCATGCCGGAGAGCTGTTCGGTGCCGATTTCTCCGGAGGAAGCCACCGGTTTGAGCGGATGGCTGCGAAAAATGCGTCCGAGCACGCTGTGGACGGAGGAGATCCAGAAAGGTTTGTTGATGGTTTCGTTGAAGAGCTTGGGGACGGTGTCCGGATAGCCGGTGCCGGGACCGGTGAGGATGAATTTCGCGGTGTCGGCGGAGGGTTGGGTGCGGAAATGGCGAACCAGCTCAAGGCTGTCCATGTCCGGGAGCGTGTAGTCGATGACGACGAGATCGAAGGGGCCGTGGTTTTGCCAGGTATGAAGGGCGGTTTGAGCGGTGGTGGCGGTGGTGGTGGCGAGATTCCAATGTTTGAAGATCCCTTCGAGCGTGTGGCGGTTGAGGTCGTGGTCGTCCACGATGAGCACGCGGAAATCGGATTTCCCGACGAGAGGCGGGAGGAGATCGGGAGTCGAGCCGGGGGCGGGAGCGAGGCGGAAGAAGGCGGTGATGTTGGTGCCTTTCCCCTGCACGCTGCTGACGGTGATGTCTCCGCCCATGAGCTGGCTGAGGCGCTTGCTGATGGCGAGGCCGAGTCCGGAGCCTCCGAAGCGGCGGGTGGTGGAGGAGTCTTCCTGGACGAAGGGCTTGAAGAGCTTGTCGATGGAATCAGGGGAAATCCCGATGCCGGAATCCTGCACACTGAGGGTGATGAGCCACTTGCCGTCTTCCTGCCGCTCGCCTCCGATGCCGAGGTAGACGTAGCCGCGCGAGGTGAATTTGATGGCGTTCCCCAGCAGGTTGACGAGCACCTGGCGGATGCGGGAGCTGTCGCCGATCATCTGTTGGGGCAAATGGGGATCGATGCTGCTGGCGAGTTCGAGGTCCTTGCCCATGGCGGTGACGCGGACGACGTCGAAGGCTTCGCGGCAGAGTTCGGGCAGGCTGAAGACGGAGGATTCGAGTTCGACTTTTCCGCTTTCGATGCGGGAGTAGTCGAGAATGTCGTTGATGAGTTCGAGCAGGAAGTGGCTGGAGCGGAGGATGGTCTCCGCGTAGTCCCGCTGCTGGGCGTTGAGCTGGGTGGTTTCCAGCAGGGAGGCCATGCCGATGACCGCGTTGAGCGGGGTGCGGATTTCATGGCTCATGGTGGCGAGGAAGGTGCTCTTGGCGCGGCTGGCTTTTTCGGCGACGCCGGCGGCGATGTTCGCTTCGTCGCGTGCGAGACGGAGGGCGTCGGATTCGTTTTGCGCGACCATCCGCAGCCCGATGTTGGCGGCGGCGGAACGGAGAATGGCGACTTCCCACGATTCCCAGCGGCGCTCTTCCGAGCAGGAGTCGAAGCCCATGAAGCCCCAGAAGGCATCGCCGACGAAAATCGGGACGACGACGAACGAAAGGGTGCCCTGGGATTGGAGCAGGGCGCGCTCGGTTTCGGGCATTTCTCCGGTGACGCCGTAGATGTCGTGACCGGAGGAGAGGATGTCCCGCCAGCGGCCGAGGCCGAGTTCCCGCATGGGAAGGGACTGGAACGCGGCGTTTTTGATGCGGGGAAACGGAATCCTGGAATTCCACTCGGCGAGTTGGCTCATCAGGGAGCCGCGCTGATCGGAGGATGGATGGACGCGGTAGATGTAGGCTTGATCGACGTTCGAGGCCCGGCCCAGCGATTCGAGGACTTCGCCCCAGATGGAATCGTGGAGGTCGGAGGAAAGCAGGGCGCTGCTGATGGAGGCGACGGCTTCGAGCAGTTTCGCGGAGCGGCGGGTGCGGGTGATGTCACGCTCGATGACGGTGTAGCCGGTGAGCGCGCCGTTTTTATCGTGAAGCGGCTGGCACTCGACGTGGACGAGATAGGAGCGTCCGTCCTTGTGGAAGTTCACCAGCTCGGATTCGAAGCCCTGGCCGCTGCGGAGCTTCTGGGCGAGGGAATCGGCGGTGACGCCGTTGGAAAGGAAGATCTCCGGAATCTTGCCGAGCACTTCTTCCTTGGCGTAGCCGCTGATGCGGGAAAAGCCTTCGTTGACCCACTCGATCTGTCCCTGGGAGTTGGTGATGAAAACGGAGTTGTCGGTCCGCTTGGCGACGAGCGCGAGGCGGTTCGCTTCTTCCCGGCTTTGGAGCAGGGCGCGTTCGGAGTCCTTGGCGGAGGTGAGGTCGATGACGGCGAGGATGGAGCCGTTGCGTTTTCCTCCTTCGGAAAGGGGAGCGGAAAATGCCTGGATGGGGATGACATTGCCATCGGCCCGGACCATCAGACCTTCTTGTCCCTGCCGTTCTTCCGTGGAGGAAGAGGGAAGCTTGAGCAGGGAATCCAGCGGCATGCCGATGATCTTGGGCTGCGGGTAATTCGACATCCGGATGAATGCCGGGTTCGCATACGTCAGGGTGCCGCTGCTGCTGATGACGGCCAGTCCGTTCGGTACGGATTCCATGACGTGCAGGGCGAACCGGCGTTGGCGGTCGATTTCGTGCCGGATGCGGTAGCTTTCGTCGATGTTGAGGATGGTCCCGACGACGCGGGTTTCATCGCTTTGAGAGCTTGGATTGAAAATCCGTCCGCGCAGCATGAACCAGTACCAGCGGTTTTGCGCGTCACGCAGGCGGATTTCCGCTTCGGCGGGGCGGGTGCCGCTGGCTTCCGGGGAACGCCTCAGCATCTGGTGAATCTGGTAGCGATCTTCAGGATGGATCATTTTCCAGACCTGCCGCAGCGAGAGAGTCCGGTCATTGTCCGACAGTCCGAGCGTGGTGAGGAGCTTGTCGCCGCTGCTGAGGCGGAGTTTTTTGCGGAACCATTCCCAGGTATCGAATCCCGCCGCGTCCATGGCGTCCGAAAGTTGCTCGGACAGATGACCCACCATCAAGGCGTTGCGGATGGAAGTGAGATGAAAGAGGTAGAGCGCCTGGAGCAGGCAGGCGATGGAAAAGGTGATGGCCATCGAGGCCAGGCGGCGGGAAGCGAGCGGGCGGATCCATTCCTTGGCCGGATAGTCCACCGCCAGCACCGAGGAAAGCGTCTGGGTGCCCTTGTTGTAAACGGGGATCATGGCGGTGAACCACACGCCCCAGGCATCCGAATCCGGGCCTTCGAAGGTCGAGCGGCCACCGATGGCTCCGTGCCATTTTTCCGGGTAGTCTTTGTGGAGCATCCCGGGCGGGGAGAAGTCCTGCGAGGTCGAGGGTTCGGCATCGACGAGATAGATCCATCGGCCGTCGCGCATGCCGGAAAGATAGGCGAAGCGGGTTTTTGGCAGCGCCTCGCGCAGGGCGACGAGTTTTTCCTGAATGATCCGGTAAAGCGGAGTGTCCGCCTCTTCCGGCACACCGCGGATCTGGGCGATCAGGTGGGTGTCGAAATTGGTCGAGCCGAGTTTCAATGCGCTGAGCAGGGTTTCCGTTTGCTCCTGCTGGACCTGCTCTCCGAGCCAATGGGCGAGCCAGGCGCCATTGGTCAGCGTGATGAGGCTGGCGGTGAGCACCACCGTGGTGCCGATTTTCTGGCGGCGTTTCAGCGAGGAAATCAGCATCGCATTCATCCTCGATGTCTTCGCCGCCCATACGGTCATGCAGAAAAAGACCGAGCCGACCGCCGCGGCACCGATCGCGCAGGTCACGTAAAGCCGGTAATCGGCAAGCGGTTGGCCGTGGACATTGAAGGCGACGTCCACCAGATCCGGGATCAGGCAGACGCCGGAAATCATGAGCAGAAGAAGGCCGCAGGAGACGCGGGAAATGACGGGCTTTCCGGCGGATGCCTGGATGCCCCAACCGGCGAGAAAGGCGGCGATCCCCGCCGGAAGGTAAAACAGCGGCTGGAGCAGTCCCTCGAGGCTGACGGCGTATATGAAAACGCCCAGAATGATGGCGAAGAGCCATTTCAACCCATCATAGCGATTGTGGTTCTCGTTTCTTACACGAAGGAAATACAAGGTGTGGCAGCTTACGAACACCGCGCCGATCACGGGATCGATCTGGTCGATCACGCTGGCGTCGTTCATCAGGAAACGCGCGAACTTCGTCCACAAATGAATGGCCAGGGACGAGAGGCCGGCCGCGAGGATCAGGCCATTGACCCGTTTCGCCGAATCCCCAGACAGCCAGATCGACGAACTGGCACCTGCCGCGCTGGAAAGCAGGATGAGCCCGATCAGGAAAATGATGTAATCCATGGGGAGAAAGGAACGGTCGCGACACAGGAGGCGTCATGAACCGCGAGATTCGCAATTCCGTGACGCGAGGATTTGATATGAAATGGGGAAATTCGTTGTCAATTCACATCCTGTCGCGAAGGCATCCGGTGGTTTTTTCGGAAAAAAGAGGTGGCGGACGTCGAAGAACCCGATAGGACTCTTCGGTATCATTCTGCCTCATCATGCCGCGCATTCTCCTTCACGTTCCCGGATACGCTCCTCAGCCTTATCGATTTCCCCTGTATCAGGAAGTTCTGACCTTGGGGCGGGCGGAAGGAAATGACATGATTCTCGATTGCGGTTCGGTTTCCTCCATGCATGCGGAAATCCGGCGGGTCCCGGGTGGTTTTCAACTGCGTGACCTGAATTCCACCAATGGCATCACTTTGGACGGCTATCGTGAGGAAGTGATCGATCTGCGTCCGGGTGCGGATGTGAAGCTGGGCGATGTGGGCTTGTCCTACGAATATGAAGAAGGCGAGGCGGAGAGCCTGCTGCTTGAAATGGAGCAGTTGAAGACTCCGGTCGGAGCTGCGGCCGTTCCCGTGGAGGCACCACCCGTTGCGCCGGTGCGTCCGGCGCCTCCTGTCGCGGAGAGACCGCAGGTGATTTACGTCAAGGAATCCTCCGGAAATGGCTGGAAGGTGCTTTTCGTGGTGCTGCTGGTAGGGGCGTTTTGCACGGGACTCGCGCTGCGATTCCACAAGGACACCGGCGGCTCGTGGGTCGATTCCGTGCGCAAGCACTTCTTCGAGCCTGAGGTGAAAGTCCCGTCGCCCGCGCCTTCTTCGGAAGCTCGCTGAGACCAGTGCCACCGCCCGTAACCTTTCGAATCGGATTTACCGCAAAGCCGCCAAGGGCGCGAAGGGACGCGAAGCTCTGGAAAATGGATTGAGGTTCAAGCGAAACGCCGAGGCGCGAAGGTCGCGGAGAGGAACGCTGAGTTTTACTTTCATCTTTGCGAACCCCTTTGCGACCTCCGCGACTCCGCGTTTCGCTTCAATTAAAAACCATTCATCGTCCCGGCTTCGCGTTCCTTCGCGCCCTTGGCGGCTTTGCGGTAGAATCGAAACGCCGACATCAAAGGACATGGCGATCTCCAAAACGAGGTGGCTCTGCCGCTGAAACGCTTCGCACTTGGATTTCACGGAATCCCGGGGCAGTGTCCGCCGTTCATGAAAAAAGATCGGATCGACGCCCTGCTGGTGGCTCGCGGGCTTTGCGATTCCCGGGAGCAGGCGAAGCGCCTGGTGCTGGCCGGGGAGGTGCGCAGTGGTGATCTCGTCATCGACAAGCCCAGCGTCCGGCTGCCGGAGGACGCTCCGTTGGAACTCAAGACCAAGCCCCGTTACGTCGGGCGCGGCGGGCTGAAACTGGAAGGTGCGCTGGATACTTTCGGCATCGACCCCACCGGCTGGACCTGCATCGATGTCGGTGCTTCGACCGGGGGGTTCACCGATTGCCTGTTGCAGCACGGCGCGGCCCGCGTGCATGCGGTGGATGTGGGCACCAACCAGCTCGTCTGGAAGCTGCGCAACGATCCTCGCGTGGTGGTGAAAGAGCAATTCAACGCCCGCCACATGGTGCCGGAAGATCTCGGCGGCGATCGCCCCCGGCTGGCGGTGATGGATCTGTCCTTTATTTCCCTGACCAAAGTTTTGCCGGCGGTGTTCGGAGTGCTCGAACCGGGGATCGGCGAAGTGGTTTGCCTCATCAAGCCGCAGTTCGAGCTGGAGCGGGAAGACATTTCCAAAGGTGGCATCGTGCGCGATCCGGCCTTGCACGAACGGGCGGTGGCAAAAATCCGGCGCTTCGTCACCGAAGAGCACGCCTGCGAATGGAGAGGGCTGATTCCGTCCCCGATCACAGGCACGGATGGAAATCAGGAATTTTTGGCCCGCATCGGGCTTCCTGTGCCTCCGGAGATTTGAGAGCCTGACACAGACCATGAAATACGAACTGATCCATCGCACGAAATACGTTTACGACGGGGCGGTCACGGTTTCGCACCACTTGGCTCGCCTGGCACCCCGCCGGTTGCCGAGCCAGGTCTGTCCATGGCATCATCTCGAAATCCGGCCGGAGCCTGTGGATAAAGGCGTGCATGAAGATTCCTATGGAAACATCACGGCGTATTTCGAGATCGAGGGACGGCACACCGAGCTGGAGGTGATCGCCCACAGTTTCGTCGAAGTTTCTTCCGTCATACAGCCGGACCCGGCCTCGACATCCGCCTGGGAAACCGTGCGGGATGCCTGCCAGACGCATCAACTGACCCAGGGTTCGCAGGCGGGGATGTTCCGTTTTCCTTCGCCGATGGTGCCGGTTTCCGCCGATTTCGCGGATTACGCCCGATCGGAGTTCCCTCCGGGACGCCCGATTCTCCAGGCGCTGATCGGGTTGACCGGAAAAATTCATCGGGAATTCACCTTCGACACCCGCGCCACCGACGTGGCCACACCGGTGACGGAAGTGCTGAAAAAGCGGGCCGGTGTTTGCCAGGATTTCGCCCATCTCATGCTCGGTTGCCTTCGCTCGCTGGGGTTGCCGGCGCGTTATGTGAGCGGTTATCTGGAAACCCAGCCGCCCGCCGGTCAGGCGCGGCTCACCGGGGCGGATGCTTCCCACGCGTGGATTTCGCTGTTCTGCGGAGAGGAGCTGGGTTGGGTGGACGCGGATCCCACCAACAATCTTTTACCGGGAGAACGCCATATCACGGTGGCGTGGGGGAGGGATTTTTCCGATGTCAGTCCCTTGCGCGGCGTGACACTCGGTGCGGGCGGCCAGACCTTGCGGGTCGCGGTGGACGTGATTCCGGTGGAAGAAAGTTGAGAATGGAGCGCCGACGTTCACGTCGGCTTGGATTCGCATCGAACCGCGCCGCCGTGAACGTCGGCGCTCCCTCCATTTCTTCCTTGGCATGATAGGGTGGCAGGCTTGAATGACGAGGCTTTGACCGATTTTCCCTTCACCCACTGGATTTGGCTGATCCCGGCGTTTCTGATCGGCGCGTGTATAGGCTCGTTTTTGAACGTGGTGATTTACCGGGTGCCGTTGGGAATGTCGGTGAACGATCCGAAGCGTTCGTTTTGTCCGGTTTGTAAAAAGGCCATCCCGATGTGGCTGAACCTGCCGCTTATCAGTTGGCTGTGGCTGCGGGGAAAATGCGCCGAATGCGGCACGGCGATCCCTTTCCGTTATTTCGGCGTGGAGCTTCTCACCGCGGTTCTTTTCGCCGCCGTCTGGTGGTTTTTCCCGGCTCCCCAAGTGGCGCTTTTCCTGTGGGGGCTGATGGCGATTCTGGTGTCCGTCACGTTCATCGACGCGGAGCACCTGATTATTCCCACGGTCATGACCTGGGCGGGCTCGGCGCTGGGATTGATCGCCTGCGCGCTGTATCCGGCGCTGCCCGCGTTGGGAAGCGAAGCACCGGAAAACGCGTGGGGCGGAGTGAAGCTCGGCGGCATCGGCTGGCTGGTCGGTTTCATCGGATTGTGGCTGGTGGTGCAGCTCGGGAAACTCGCCTTCGGCAGGCGCGAACTGAAATTTCCGGAGGAAAAACCGTGGTATCTGAAAGAACCGACCAACGATCAGGACCCGATGCTCTTCGTGATCGATGACGAGGAAATTTCCTGGTGGGACATTTTTTCGAGAAAGACGGACCGCTTGCTGGTGGAATCCGGGGAAATCCGGGTGGATGGCGCTTCGGTCGGCAAGGGAACGCTGGTGATCCGCGAACTGGAAATCGAGCTGCCGGATGGCAGCGTGCGGCGGCTGGAGGAAATGCGCTCGCTGGACGGCACCGCCACCTCCGCGGTGATCCCGCGCGAGGCGATGGGCATGGGAGACGTGCACCTGCTGGGAATGATCGGGGCGTTCTGCGGCTGGAGCGGGGTGTTTTTCACGCTGTTTTCCGCATCCATCTTCGCGATCGTCGCGGCGATTCTCGGGCGCGTCGGTTTCGGTCGGCAACTTCCGTTCGGGCCGTTTCTCTCGATGGGATGCGTGGCCTGGTTATTCGGCGGCTGGAAACTCTGGGAATGGTATCTTCTTTCCCTGCAACCCCTGTTCTGAAAAGGCGTGGAGCGCGAGAAGATCCTGCTGGTCGATGGACACAGCGCGATTTTCGCGTTGCCGGAATTCCGCGAACTGCACCGGGGACCCGGCCGGTTCGTCGCCCGGCTGGAACTGGTCAAGTGGCTCCAGCGATTCGCCGATCTCAACGATTGGCACGTGGTGGTCGTGTTCGATGGCAAGCAGGCGGAGCGGGGAATCGAGGGCGGCAAGGAGACGAACGTGTTGGTGATGTATTCCCGCCGGGGAGAGACCGCGGACTCGGTGATCGAGCGACTCGCGGCGAGATTCGGTGACCGGGACGAAGTGCTCGTCGCCAGCAACGACACGATGGTCCGCACCACTTGCTCCGTTTTCGGTGCCGAAACGATGTCGATCGAAGCGTTGAAAACGATGATCGAAATTTGAGCTCGAGAAATATTGGCACGCCCAGTGCTTATTTCCGGATGTCGCGACACGACAAGCGGTCCGACCGAGATGCTCGAGGGTTAATGGGTTTTCCCCGGAGATGATCGGTCGGGCCGCTTTTTCTTTCGATGTATCGGGCGGAACCGGACCGAAGATCGACCCTCGACGAAGCGGGAATGGCGGTATAGCCTGCGGCTTCCCGACATTTTTCTTCATGTCCACATCACGCACCGCCAACCGCAGCCGCAAGACCGCCGAGACCGACATCACCCTGTCCATCGACCTCGATGGCTCGGGCGTTTCGACGATCGAGACCGGCATTCCGTTTTTCGATCACATGCTGACGCTGTTCGCGAAGCATGGCCTGTTCGATCTCGACGTAAAAACCATCGGCGACATTCAGGTGGACGCGCATCACACGATCGAGGACACCGGCATCGTGATCGGGGATTGCATCCGCGAGGCGCTGGGCACGAAGGAAGGCATCCGCCGTTACGGGTGCTGCTATCTGCCGATGGATGAAACGCTGGCGCGGGTGGTGGTGGACCTGAGCAACCGGCCGCACCTAGAATTCCGCGCTCCGGCGGGCACTCCGGACGCGCCGAACATGCCGTTCACGCTGGTGGAGGAATTTTGCCGCGCGGTGGCATCGAACCTGCGGGCGAACATCCACGTCGAGCTGCTTTACGGCCGTGACGGACACCACATCGCCGAAGCGATTTTCAAAGGTCTCGCCCGCGCCCTGCGCGATGCCTGCGAGCGCGATCCGCGCGTGAAGGGAATCCCCAGCACGAAAGACGCCCTGTGAAAGTCGCACTCATCGATTACGGCGCCGGGAATCTCCGCAGCGTTGCCAATGCCTTACGCGCTTTGGATGTGGAGCCGGTCGTCGTTTCCTCTCCGGATGCCTTGGAAGGAGCGACCCACCTCGTTTTACCGGGAGTGGGTTCGTTCGGCGATTGTATGGAGCAGCTTGAAAAGCGCGACCTGCTCGGCGCGATCCGCGAATGGGTCGCGGCGGGGAAACCGTATCTCGGCATCTGTCTCGGCTATCAGATTTTGTTCGATGCCAGCGAGGAATCCCCGGGCGTGAAAGGGCTCGGATTGATTCGGGGAACCGTGCGACGCTTCAAGGACCTGCCGGGCCTAAAGGTCCCGCACATGGGCTGGAACTCGGTGGTGCCGACGCACCCGGACGCCGGACGCTGGGCGAAACTCGGGGCCGAGCCGTATTTTTACTACGTTCATTCGTATTTCCCGGTGCCCGAGGACGAATCGATCGTCGCGGCGCGGACGACCTACGGTGACGATACGTTCGCGGCGGCCGTCGAGCTTCCGAATGTGTTGGCGTGCCAGTTCCACCCGGAGAAGAGCCAGGACGCCGGATTGCGGCTGATCGGGAATTTTCTGGGGATTTAAGAAGGAGAGGGAGCGCCGACGTTCACGTCGGCTTGACCTCGATAAGATAGAGCCGACGTGAACGTCGGCGCTCCATTTATGCATCGCATCGCTTATCGGGAAAGTGAGTTGGAACTCGCGCGGCAAATCCGCGAGGCGACGATCGATTACGAGGCGTTCGAAATGCCGCTGAAGCTGTGTGAACTGACGAAATGCCGGGCCACTTGCTGCCATGATGGAGTTCTGTTGGAGAAGGACGAAATGGCGATCATCGGAGACGTCATCGAGTCCCGCTGCGAGCGGCTTGCCGGATACGGCTGGAATCCGGAGACGTATCTGACGGAGGAAAACGGGCAGGGGAGATCGGTGACGTTGGAAAATCCCGATCCGCCGGAGCATTTTCCACCGCATTTTCCGAAGACCCGCTGCGTTTTTCTGGACGGAGAACACCGCTGCGTGCTGCAACGGCTGGCGATGGACGAGGGCAGACATCCGTGGTGGTGGAAGCCGGTTTCGTGCTGGATGCATCCGCTGATTCTGGTTCCGGGGCGACGCGGCGAACGGCCATTGCTGACGCTGGCACGCCCGGGACGCGATCCTTCGGCGAAGCGGAATTACCCCGGATTCGCCTCGTGCACCCCTTGCGGTATGGAGGCCGATGGCGGATCACCGGCGCATGAGGTGCTGCAGAGCGAATTGCGGCTTCTCGGCGAAATTTCCGGCCGCGATCTGGTGGCGGAAACCGCGCCGTGAGAATGCATTGAGTCTTGCCACCGCTCGCGATTTCCGGATGCTGCGCCCTGAAAATGTACGACGCGATCATCATTGGAGGCGGCCCCGGAGGAAGCACAGCGGGGAGTGTCCTCGCAAAAGCCGGGAAAAAAGTGCTCATTCTGGAGCGGGAACGTTTTCCGCGTTTCCACGTGGGCGAATCCCTTATCCCATACGGCAATGACGTGCTGAAGGAAATCGGTGCCTGGGACAAGATGATGGAGCTTGGGTTCATCGAGAAACTCGGTGCGGAGTTCGTCCTCGGGAATTCGAAGGCGGCGATCAACATTATCTTCGGTCGATACCTGAAGCCCGGCTATGCTCAGACGTTCCAGGTCGAGCGTGCGCGGTTCGATCATATGTTGCTGGAAAACGCCGAGTCACTCGGCTGTGAAGTCTGGCAACAGGCGAAGGTTTCCTCCGCGGAAGTCACCGAAAACGGCGCGACCGTCACCTGCGAATATCAAGGTCAGACGCACAAGCTTTCCTCGCGCTGGATTCTAGATGCCAGCGGACGCGATGCGTTTCTTGGTCGCCAGATGAAGCTTCCGAAGACGGATCTCGGGCTGCCGAAAAAATTCGCGACCTTCGCGCATTTCAAGAACGTGAAACGCATGGAAGCGCCCGATCAAGGTCACATCTCGATTGTACGTCTCGATTTCGGCTGGTTCTGGATGATCCCACTCGATGCCGAAAAAACATCGGTCGGTCTGGTGCAGACGCTGGATCATTTTAAGGCCACCGGCCTCAGCCCGGAGGAGTGTTTCGAATATGTGGTGGCGAACTCGACCGAGCTTCAGAAGCGCATGGGGAATGCCGAGCGCGTTTGCGATTATGCGTTCGCGGGAGATTACACCTATCGCCATTTGCAGAACGCGGGATCGCGCTGGCTGCTGATCGGTGACGCGGCGGGCTTCATCGATCCGATTTTCTCCTCCGGCGTGATGCTATCCATCAAGTCCGGTCATCTCGCGGCGAAGCAGATCGCCGCCGCCGATAAAAAGGGAGGCGGTCTCAGCAAACGCGCGCAGAAGAGCTACACCCGGAAAGTCGGGAAAATGGCCGGGGTCTTCCTGGATATGATCCGGATGTTTTACGACAATCATTCCTTCGAGGTCTTCATGACGCCGAAGCCGCCGCGTGGTATGGAATGGGCGGTGAACAACCTCGTCGCCGGAAACACCCGCCTCGGCTGGAGGCTGCAATTCCACGTCTGGCTGTTCTATCGCGTTTGCTGGCTCCAGCGCTACTTCCGCATGGTGCCGAAGCTCGACCTTTCCCAACCGGAAGTGAGACCCGTCTCGCCACGCTGATTCAGGATGTCTCCCGATCCCATGCACTCTCCCTCTCCGGAACCGGTGGAAAATTACGATGTCGTCATCCTCGGTGGCGCGCTTTCGGGTGCCGCAACGGCAAATGTTCTCCTGAAACGCAATCCGGGGATCCGCATCCTGATTCTGGAGCGCACCGAACAACTCACCCGCAGGGTCGGCGAAGCGACGGTGGAAGTGAGCGCGTTTTTCATGGGCCGCGTGCTCGGGTTGACGCGCTACCTGAACGAAAACCACATTGCGAAACAGGGGCTGCGCTTCTGGTTCCGCAACGACGAGGTGGAAAACGTCTCGCACGCGAGCGAACTCGGTGCGCGTTATCAGGTTCGACTTCCGTCCTATCAGCTTGATCGTGCGACCTTCGACGAGGAAGTGCTACGTCGTGCCGGAGTGGCGGGAGCGCGGATTTTGCGCCCGGCGACGGTCCGGAATGTGGAACTCGTCAGCGGCGGTTTGCAAACCGTGGAGTTCAAGCATCGCGATGAAATCCACACGGTGAAGGCTCGCTGGGTGGTGGACGCCTCGGGCGTGGCCGCCTTACTGGCTCGGAAAAACGGCTGGTGGCGGCGCAACGACGAGCATCCGACGGCCGCCGCATGGTCGCGCTGGAAAGGTCTCAAGGATTGGGATGGTCTGGAACTCGCGCAAAAGTACCCGGAGTGGTCGAAGGTGGTGCACGGCGTGCGCGGAACGGCGACGAACCACATCATCGGCGACGGCTGGTGGAGCTGGTGGATTCCGCTGAAGGGCGGGGATACCAGTGTGGGCATCGTTTTTGACCAGCGGATCGTCGATTGGCCGGAAGGCGGAAAAATCGGCGAGCGGTTGAAGAGTTTCCTGATGGAGCATCCGGTCGCGCGGGAAATCCTGGAGGATGCGACTTACGATGAGGAAGATGTCCACTGGCGGCGGAATCTCGCATATTACAGCACGACATTCGCCGGGGATGGTTTCGTGCTGGTCGGTGACGCGGCGGCGTTCATGGATCCGTTTTACAGCCCGGGCATGGACTGG
This sequence comes from Luteolibacter sp., assembly GCA_047606285.1. GTDB lineage: Bacteria > Verrucomicrobiota > Verrucomicrobiia > Verrucomicrobiales > Akkermansiaceae > Luteolibacter. The sequence continues at coordinate 136,266 of JASGEP010000017.1, forward strand.
ATTTCCTTCACCACCACCAGCGCCGCCCACCTGATCACCCGCCAACGGGCGGGCGAGCCGATGGAGGCGGCGGTGGCGAAGCACAATCGCGATTTCTCGGTTTGCCACCGGCGCTGGTTCAACAGCGTTTACAAGGACAAGTATCATTACATGGCGGAGTTCGACCTCATGAGCCTCGCCTTCCGTCTCGACCTGAGCCTTTACTACTGGGGCGTCGTGGAACCTCCGTTCCGCGAGGGGGAAACGGCGTTGCACTCGCCGCCGTATTCGCCGCCGAGTGGCAAGGTGTTCGCGGGATTGATGAGTCTTTATAACAGACGCTTCGCCACGATCGCGAAACGTCGTCGCAGATTGGGCTTGCTGGGGCGGACGAACAAGGACCGGCGCTGCCTGATCCCGGGCTTCACGCTGGAGCGCAAGGACATGTTCCGTCTGTTCGGCATGCTCGGGGAATGGGCGATGTTGGAATTACGCGAAGGCTGGCGATCCTGGGGCGGGGAAAAGGAGGAGATGCCTGAGACCGCTCCGAAGCCGGAAGTCTCCTGACCGATTTCGATTTGATGAAACGTACCACGATTTTTTACTTCGTGACTCTCCTGGTGGTGGGGGTGGGGATTCTCGGAATCCTGCACTTCGGAAAGGACCTGCCGTCTCCGGGTGGAGTGCCGCAGCAGGTGGCTACCACTTCTCCGGATTCTCTGGTGGATGCGGTGTCGAAGGATCTGAAGCACCAGCTCGATCAGCCGCTGAGCCATCTTTTCGTGCAGTTGCTGGTGATCATCGGCGCGGCGCGCCTGCTGGGAGGCTTGTTCACAAGACTGGGGCAGCCTTCCGTGATAGGTGAAATGACGGCGGGGATTCTGCTGGGGCCGTCGTTGTTCGGATTGCTGGCACCGGACGCGTTCCAGTTCGTATTTCCTCCGGATTCGCTCGGAGCTCTGAAGCTGTTGAGCCAGCTCGGGGTGTGCCTGTTCATGTTCACCGTGGGGATGGAGTTGAACGTGCAGCACGTGCGGAACAAGGCGCACGTCGCGGTGGTAGTGAGCCATGCGAGCATCGTCGCACCCTATTTTCTGGGAGTGGCGCTGGCTTATTTTCTCTTCAGCAGTCTGGCCCAGCCGGGCACGAATTTCACGGCGTTCGCGTTGTTCATGGGCATTTCCATGAGCATCACCGCCTTCCCGGTGCTGGCGCGGATTCTCGGGGAGAGAAAGCTGACGAAGACCTTTCTCGGCAGCACGGCGATCACTTGCGCGGCGGTGGATGACGTGACGGCGTGGAGCGCGCTGGCATTCGTGGTGGCCATCGCGAAATCGACGAGCCTGGCGGCCTCGGCGCTGAATCTCAGCCTGGTGGCGGTATTCATCGCGCTGATGGTTTTCGCGGTGCGCCGGTTCCTGCCACGGATGATCGGTGAGAGCGAATTGGTGAAACCGGACCCCTCGCGCCGGACGCTGGCGCTGGTGGTGTGCGTGGTGATCGGAGCCGCGCTCTGCACGGAAGTGATCGGTATTCACGCGTTGTTCGGTGCGTTTCTGGCCGGAGCGATCATGCCGGATACCGCGAATTTCCGGCACAAGCTGACCGTGCGGGTGGAAAATTTCAGCACGGTGCTGCTGTTGCCGCTGTTCTTCGCCTACACCGGCCTGCGCACGCAGATCGGGCTGGTGAACGATGTGAACGGCTGGCTGGTCTGTGGGCTGATCATTCTGGTCGCCACCGCCGGGAAACTGGGAGGAACGGCAATCACGGCGCGCTTTACCGGGATCGGCTGGCGGGATTCCCTGCGACTCGGCGCCCTGATGAATACGCGGGGACTGATGGAGCTGATCGCGCTGAATATCGGCTACGATCTGGGGATTCTTTCGCCGAGGATTTTCACGATGCTGGTGATTATGGCGCTGGTGACGACCTGCATGACCGGACCGTTGCTGACGCTGTTCGGACGGCTGCGGGAAAAAGAAACAGCGGAAGCCCTCTAGGGGTTTGGACTATGGCAGCCCTGCTGCCGCAGTCCAAGGTTTCACTTCGACTGCTCGAGCATGCGGAGTAAAGGAAGCTCGGCGCGGGCGCGGATGGATTCTTCCATCTCGACGCGGGGTGAAAGGGTTTCGAGGCAGTCGCGCAGTTTTTCTATGGTGTTCATTTTCATGTAAACACAGTCCGCGCAGGCGCAGCGGTCGGTAGGGCCGGCGATTAGGTTCTTGTCCGGGCATTCCTTGCGCAGGCGGTGGAGCATACCGCTCTCGGTGACGACGATGATGTCCTTGACGGGTGCGTTCTTGCAGTAGGCGATCATTTTTTCCGTCGAGCACACCTCGTCGGCGAGCAGGCGCACGGCCTGGGTGCATTCGGGGTGCGCGACGACGAGCGCACCGGGATGCTCGGCCTTGATGCGATTGATGGAATCCCGGGTGAACTCGACGTGGACGTAGCAGGCTCCCTGCCACAGATCCATTTTGCGACCGGTCTGTTCCATGACCCAGGCACCGAGGTTGGCGTCGGGAACGAAGAGGATTGGGCGGTCTTTCGGGGCTTGATTGACGATTTTAATCGCGTTGCCGGAGGTGACGATGACGTCGCACAGGGCTTTCACCGCGCCGGAGCAGTTGATGTAGGCGATGACGTAGTAGTTCTTCTCGGCGTTGGCCTTGAGGAAGGCTTCGAGGTCGGGAGCGGGGCAGGATTGTTCGAGAGAGCAGCCGGCGTCGATATCGGGAAGAACCACGATTTTTTCCGGATTCACGATCTTGGCGGTCTCGGCCATGAAATGCACGCCGCAGAATACGATGACATCGGCATCCGTGGCTTTGGCGTGGTAGGCGAGGCCCAGGGAGTCGCCCACGTAGTCCGCGACGTCCTGAATGTCGCCCGTCTGGTAGTTGTGGGCGAGGATGACGGCGTTGCGGGCTTTCTTGAGGGCGAGGATTTCCTCCTTGAGATCGAGCGCGGCAGGCATGGCGGAAGGTTGGTTATCTCCGGGCCGGACGCAAGACCGGAAATCCCGCATGCCTTCTGCACGGCGAAAATGCAGATCGCTTGCCAAAGTTCTTTTGCGCGATAATTAACCGATTGATTTTCAAGGATTCCGTATCATGGAACGAAGTGTGCGTGTCATCGGGAAACCTTTGACGACTATGCCAATCGACCCTGTAAAACCCGTTTCTCCCGATGACCGTTCTCCGATGGCTCCTCCTTATGTGGATGAAGATCCGAATCTGGCTCAGGTCCAGCGAGGATTGGAAGCCGCGGAAAGCGAGAGACGCGATGCCGTGACCGACGATTACGAAGCTTCGGCTCGTTTGAGCGACGACCCGGAAGAAGCGTTGGATGATATCGATTACGAACGTGACGAAGCTTCAGGGGCTCCCGAATTGTCCGCCATTCATGAAGATCCGGAAAATGAGGAGCGGGGACACTGAATCCAGCGGCAATGTGCCAAAAGTGGGTGCCGAAATCCGGGCAGAGAGGAATTGATTTCCGGTCGCTCGTAGGGCATTCACAATGCCAGCCCGGGGCAAGGGAGTGATGCGAGCCCCCCTTGCCAAAATATTTTGCCGGAATTGGAGCACGGACTTCAGTCCGTTTGGTTTCGATGGCTGGATGCTCTGGGTCGGACTGAAGTCCGTGCTCCAATTTGCTCCAACGCTTTCGGCAATTCCTTCTGGTTTACCCTTGGAAACTGTCTGAAAATTGGCAGGGACGGCTGTCCCAGCCGTCCGGTGGATTGCGGTTCACATTGTCGTTGTGGGGGATTTCCTTGTTTCAGGACCGCTCACCACCGGACGTTTCGGAGAAACGTCCCTGCCTTTCCCATTTCCCTCCCCGCCTCCCCGGGGCGGAGCCCCGCTTCCACGAAACGAATTCGCCCCTTTCCAAGCGTTTTTGGAAAGGGGCGAATCGGGAAAGGGTGGTCAGGGAATCAGCGGCGGCGTCTGAACGCGAATCCAAGTGAAGCTCCCAAAAGGAGAAGAGAGGAAGGTTCCGGGACCGGCTGGAATTGCATGAAACCGCCATAGGCCAACAGGTCGAGGCCCCCACGATTGGGAGCACCGGTGGTGGCATTATTATCGAGGGTCTCGGGGAAATAGGTGGTATCCGTCCAGTCCACCAGTTGATCTCCTTCTCCGGTCACGTCTGCGGCAAAAATCGAGTAGCCGTAAATCTGGGTGCCGTTGGCGATGCCGAAATCCTCCATCGTAAACAGTTTTCCGTAAATGGATTGACTGCTTTTGTCGGAAGCAGCTCCATCGCGAATCACCAGATAATCGAACGTATCCAAGATGTTTCCCCGATTCGAAGAACTGAATTCGCTGCTGTAAACGCTACTGTATCCATTCGGGTTTCCAGCGCCATCGAGACTGGTAATGATCGCAATCTTGAAGGGATCGTTTCCTCCGCGTTCGAAGATCGCAAAGCCGAGGTCCGCACTGGCAGTCATCGCGGCTGGATTGTAGAAATCCACCCGTTCAATATTGTTTTGATTCCCACCTGTGTGACCGCTGTTGACGAAAAGATTGTCGGTCCCGATGAACAAGTTTTGCGAGCTGAAAGCCTCCTCCATGGTGGCGGTGGGTGAACCATACAACGTGATGGAGCGGGTGCTACCGGAACCCGAAAAGGCGGAGCCGGCGGACCAGTAAAGGACCGTATTATCGTCGCTGCTGCGGCGGAATTTGGCATCCAGGCTATTGCCGATCGGGATATAAGTGCCTGCGGCGGTCTGGATGGAAGTGACGGTTTTAACCTGATTGTTGAAGGTCGTGTTGATGGTGGTAATCCCATTCACACCACTGGACTTCGGATCCGCTGTGCTCAGCACATCCGAGGTCGGATTCACTGTGGAGGTCGTGGTTTCGATTCCAAGGATGTTCTGGCTGGCCTGAACGGTGAAAGGAACAGCTCCCAGAAGGAGATAAGGCAGTTTCTTGGTAAGGGATCTCATAGGGGTGATAACAGGCAGGAATCAGTTGTATTTCACCCGGAGGCGTCAAGCCCTTTTATTAAATATTCAGGTTATCTTATATCGTAAAATGACGTAATAATCACATGGGGCATTATAATCGCTCACATTCGGTGTGAGAAAACACACTGACCACATTCCCTACATGGACATCGTTGGTTTCCAAGGTGAGGTGGCGGGTGAGTTTTTTCTCGTGGCAATGGCGTAGCTCGTCCACCACGGATTCACCGAGTGGAGCCGGGCAGGCGAGTCCCCAGGTGGTGGGGTGGTAGCGGTCCAGAACCTCACCGATTTTTTCGGCGATGGCCCGGGTGGCTTCCTTGTCTTTCCATTCGGGATGGCAGGCGGTGAGGGGGATTCCGGTCTGGCTGTCGCAGATGAAATTCACGTTTTTCACGGTGACGGGAATTCCATCGGGTTCGAGCAGATAGGCGTAGAGCGATTCGAAATTGGTAACGATCAGGAGCTCAGGTAGGTTCATGGGTTTTTACCTCCAGCTCTGACTATCGCCACGGAGATGTAAAATTACAAGCCGGGGTGAGGACAGGATCCCCTCATTTAGAACTTCCTGAAAACCAGGCCGATCGACCGAAGTCTTTTGAATTCGATTTACCGCGAAGCCGCGAAGTTCGCCAAGGAACGCAAAGCGGGGACGATGAATGGTTTTTAAATTAAGCGAAACGCGGAGGCGAAGAGGTTCGCAAAGATGAAAGTAAAACTCAGCGTTCCTCTCTGCGGCCTCGGCGTCTCAGCGTTTCGCTTGAAACTGAATCCTCCATTTTCCAAAGCTTCGCGTTCCTTGGCGATCTTCGCGCCTCTGCAGTAGAATCGAAACGCCGACTAGCGATCTCTAAAACGAAGTGGCCCTGGGGAGGATATCGTTTCAGGAAGTTTCTCCGGGTTGCAGCGTGCAGTGGGAAAAAGGAATCCTGCAACCCGTTGATCCGGGGAAAGTGGATGAAATGTTTGATTTTCAAGGGTTCGAGAGGAAATAAAAAGTGGCATCGGGATCGCTAAATGCGGGCATGCTTGTTTCCCGTCATACTTTCGCAGGATCACCGGATTATTTTTACCTCCAGCGGGTCATCCATCACCTCAAGCGAGAGCGACAGCGGCGTCGATTGACGATGCGAGGCCTTTCCCGGAAGGCGGGAATCAAGCCCGATATCATCCGGGAAGCGGAGGAGCGAGGCGTGATTCCGACTTCGCGGGAGTTGAAGGCTTGGTGCCTGGCTTTGAGGGTGCCGTGGGAAGCGCTCTGGAGCATGGCTTTGCGGGGAGCGCGATAAGGGTTTCGGGAGTGTGGTTCACTCGTGCACCATCAGGGGTTCCGGCAGGGCGCCGGAAATACCGGCGAGACGGGGATTGGCTTCCCAAGCATCTCTTTGACCGAAAATGCGTTTGAAGGTGCGTTGGAAAAGCTCGATGGAATCGCCGTGGCCGGGAATCTCGCGCAAGCGGTCTTTCGGCCGGGTGGTGTCGAGCAGCCAGGTGCGTGCCGGACGGCTGTCGACCATGTTTTTCTTGCTGCCCCAGACGCGGATTTCAGCCCGGGAAAAATCGGCGACGCTGACGCCTTTTTTGTGAGGTCGGGCGATCCACCAGCCGTCGGATTTCCGTAGGGCGGCTTTCACTTCCCGGCTGGTGGCGAGCGAGTCCAGGGTTTCGGGGCGCTTGGCGTAAACGGTCCAGCGGACGGGAGCGGCGGGGAGTTCGAAGACGGAGCGGTAGCCGACCCACAGATCGTCTTCGATCCGGATCGTGCAGCGCCAGAACAGACGGGTCCATGAAGCGGGGGATTCCAGCAAGCGGACGGGAGAAACGCCGCGTTTCGCGAGATCGTTCCTGAATCCCTGATGCGCCCAGCCTTTGAGGATGAAACTGAGGATGAGCACGGCGGTGGAAATCCCGATGCCGAGGGTGAGCCAGCGCTGACGCCGGGGAAGCTCCTTTTTCGTTTGCAGACGTGCCAGCTGGATCAGGCAAAAAATCAGCGGCAGGGTGAAAAGCAGGTCGATTTCCGGCAGGACGGGATAGCGGAGCTTTCCGAACGGCAGCGGCCACAGGGGCCACGCACCTTCAAGGGTGAGAGCGCGATGAGCGATGCCCGAGAAGTAGACGGCGAGGATGAAAACGGCGGCTTCCTGATGGGTGATTTTCTGTTTTTTCCACAACGTCGCCAATTTGCGCCCGCCATAGTAGGCGAGCAGCGCGGCGAGAATGGCCGATTGGCCGAGGCCGTCGATCACCCACAGGTCGAGCCAGGTGGGCAGGAAAGCGCCTGGCAGGTAATCGAGCTGTGGCAACAGGGCGAAGGCAATGCCCCAGAGCAGGGCGCGATTGCCGAGTTTGCCGCCCAGCATCATTTCCCCGATGACGGCTCCCAGTGCTGCCTGTGTGATCCAATCCACTTCGCGATGATGGTGGGGAAAAAGCGGTGTTGTCGATGGAAGACTGGCATCTCAAGAAGCCGGGAGATCATCCGGATCAGGATTTTTCAACCGCGAATGAACGCCAATGGACGCGAATCTAGCGAATTTTGATGATTCGCTAAATTCGTCAAATTCGCGGTGCCTTTCTTTACAGCATTTTGCTATTTCTTGTAGCCGCGAGGGAGTTGGATTCCAAAGAATTTTTGACTACGGATTTCACGGATTGCACAGATTTTCTCAGGAAAAATCGCCAATCTAAGTTTTTGAAAATCCGTGTAATCCGTGAAATCCGTGGTTTTATTTCTTCCTTCGCAAAACTCCCTCTTTGTTCCGGCGTTTTGATTTCCATCGCGGCTACAGAAAAAAGCAAAATGCTATAATGACCGCTTTTGGATTCGCGTCCATTGGCGTTCATTCGCGGTTGAATTTTTCAAGGAAACCTTGCTCAGCGATCGGCGACTTTCACCGCGACGTCGACCCGTTCGATGACCTTGGCGGCGAGCTGGTGGAAGGCGGCGGAAACCTTGTTCCGCTCCGGCGGGGTGAGGGCGATGGGTTGTCCCGCGTCCGCTCCCTCGCGGGTGGGAACGTCGATGGGAATCTGGCCGAGCAGGGCGAGCCGTTGGTTGGCCGCTTCCCGGACGCCGCCTTCCTGGCCGAAGAGGTGGTATTTTTTTCCGTCGTCCGCCTCGAACCAAGCCATGTTTTCCACGAGTCCGAGGATGGGAACATTGACCTTGGCGAACATGGAAATGGCCTTGCGGGCATCGATCAGGGCGACTTCCTGCGGGGTGGTGACGATGACGGAGCCATCGACGGCGACGGTCTGGACGATGGTGAGCTGGATGTCTCCGGTGCCCGGCGGGAGGTCGAGCACGAGGTAGTCGAGATCTCCCCAGGCGACCTGGCGGAGAAATTGCTGGGTGTAGCGGGTGGCCATGGGGCCGCGCACGATCACGGGGGAATTGTCATCGAGCAGGAAGCCCATGGACATGAGCTTGAGGCCGTGGGCTTCGATGGGAATGATTTCGTCGTGCTCGTTGGCCATCGGGCGTTCGTCGGTGCCGAACATGTGGGCGACGGACGGGCCGTAGAGGTCGCAATCGCACAGGCCGACCTTGGCGCCGGTGGCGGCGAGGGCGATGGCGAGATTCGCGGAAACGGTGGATTTTCCGACACCGCCCTTGCCGGATGCGACGGCGATGATGCGTTTCACGCCGGGGATGGAGGCCTTGCCCACGGATGAACCCGCGCCCGCGGCGGCCGGCGCGTCCTTTACGGAGATATCGACCTTGACGCTGCCGACGTCGGGCAGTTCGTCGAGCGCGCCATGAACGTCCTGGAAGATTTTTTCCGGGACCTTGGGATCGCGGGTGGAAACTTCGATTTTAACGGTGGTGTTGCCCGGTTCGCAGGTGATTTCTTTCACCAGACCAAAGGAGACAATATCGCGGGAAAATCCCGGGTAACGGACTTGGCGGAGGGCTTCACGGATGAATTCAGGGCTCATGGACGGAGCGATTCTCGATCAATCGGCGGGAGATGGAAGCCGGAATTCGGATGATGAACATCGAACGCCCGACATCGAACGGCGAATCGGGGAAATGCGATAGTCATGGACTGCCGCAGCATCGATTTACGGGATTTCCTTGTTGAAGAGTTCCTTGAGGTAATCGGGAGAAATCAGCTCCGGGGTGACGATGGGTGGCTTTCCGGGGACGAGGAGCACGTTGACCGGGATGGCGGTGCGGTCGAGCTTGCGCAGGGCGGCGTCGATGGCGGGATCGGGATTGGTTTTATCGGCCTTCAGGGTGACGATGCCTTTTTCACGGATGAGCTGGATGACCTCGGGAGTATAGGCGCGTTTTTTGTTCACCTGGCAGGTGGCGCACCATTGGGCGGTGAAGTCGATGTAAACCGGTTTGTTTTCCGTGAGAAGCTGGGACACCCGTTCTTCGGACCAGAGCTCCCATGTCAGTTCGGAGGGCTTGGGTGGTTTGGCGAGGTAGATTCCTCCGGCGGCGAAGGCGAGAACGAGGACCACGGCGACGGCTCTCACACCGCTGCTGTGGGAAGGAAGGTTCCAGCGTCCGTAAATCCAGGCGGCGATGGCGATGGCGCTGAGCCCGAAGAGCGGGTATAGCAGGTTTTCCAGACCGATTTGCCCGGCATAAACCCACAGCAGGTAACCGGCGGTGGCGAAGAGCAGGAAGGACATGCCTTGCTTGAAGCTTTCCATCCACGCTCCGGGGCGTGGGAGGAGATTGACGAGAGAAGGAAAGATCGAGAGCAGGAGGTAAGGAGCGGAAAGGCCGAGTGCCATGGAGATGAACGCGCTGAAGAATTGGGCGGCGGGGAAACCGATGGCCGCTCCGATAGCGACGCCGAGGAAGGGCGCGGAGCAGGGCGTGGCGACGATGGTGGCGAGCACGCCGGAGAAGAACGATCCGCTCAGGCCGTGCTTGGCTTGCAGCGAGCCGCCGATGGAGGTGGCGCGGGTGCCAATCTCGAAAACGCCATACATGTTCAGCCCGAGGACGAACATCAACAATAGGAGCAAGAGGACGACCCACGGGACCTGCAACTGATAGCCCCAGCCGAGTTCCTGCCCGCCTTGATTCGCCGCTTCACGGGCGAAAAACAGGATGCCACTGAGGATGAGAAAGGAGAGCAGCACACCGAGAGTGAAGAGCGAACCGTGGAGCACGATTTTTTTCCGGTCCTGCCCCGATTGCTGGACGAAGCCCATGATTTTCAGCCCGATCACGGGGAAAACGCAGGGCATGAGATTCAGGATCAGACCGCCGAGAAACATGGAACCGAGGACGCGCAAGAGTTTCCCGGAATTGGGCGGGATCACCTTCGGGGCGGCGGGTGCGAGCAGGGTGGTTTCGGGGATTTTGTAGGCTTCGGAACCGGTGAGAATACCGGAAACGAGGTCGCCCTGGGGAATCGGCTGATCGAGGAAATCGGTTTTCTTGCGTTGCAGCGTCAGCTCCCAGCGACCGTCTTTTTCGACGAGCGAGCCGCCATCGCTGAGTGCCCGGAGAAACGGCTGGTCCGGGACGAAATCGCGGCCTTCAACCGAAAAACCGATGTTCGCGGGAATGTCGAGCTGGACCGTGACGTGATCCGCACCGGAGATCGCGTGGATTTTCCAGTCCCTGGCTTCCCGTGGCAATGCGCGGCGGGCCGCGGTGAAGAGCTCCGTATGTTCGGGATCCGGATTCGTCCCGGAGAAAACGGTGAGGGTGAGGGTGAAGCTTTTCTCTTCGTTGATGCAACTGTGCTCGCAGATCTGCCATGTCGCGTTGGCGGTGAGGGTGACCGGGGCATCCGCCGCGAGCGAGGCGGGCGGGGTGATTTCCACGAGGAAAACCGGGCTGCCGGTGTAGATGAAACTTGTTCCTCCGAGGCCTTCCTTGACCGAGGGTGTCGGCCACTGGATCGGGCCCGCGGAGAATCCGGCGGGCAGGATCCACTGGATCGCCGGAGCCTGTTCCACTCCGCCGGAGTTTTGGTAATAGCTGTGCCAGTTTTCCGGATGGGTGAGCTTCAAGGCCACCGTGAAAGGTTGGCCGGGCGTGATGCCGGTGGTTTCGGAAACGAGAATCGCCTCGGAACTCCGCTTCGCCCCACCGGCGGGATTGAAGGAAAACTGCCCGTAAATCGGGACGAGTGTGGCGAGGAGAAGACAAAGAACGGAGAAAAGACGCGGCATGATTCTGAAAACGGATGACCTACCTTAGAGACAAAATCGGCGAGCGCATTCCCAAAAAAAAGCTCCCGCAGTGACGCGGGAGCTTGAGGTTGAACAAGAATGGCGGATTGACCGATCAGTAGCGGCGGCCGTAGTTTTCCTGATCGCGGGCGTTGCCGTAAGCACCACCGACGGCGGCTCCACCGGCGGCACCGATGGCGGCACCTTCAAGGGCGCGACCGGATTGATGGCCGACGACCCCACCTGCCGCGGCACCGAGCAGAGCACCTGTGGCGGCACCGCGCTGGGTGTTCGGGCCGACGGGAGCGGCGCAGTTGGAAAGCAGAAGGGCGGCAGCGCCGGCAGCGAGAGTAAGAAGGGTCGTTTTCATGGGATTGTGGTGGATTTCCAATGGGTAGGTTGGGACGGGGTGTTTTCAAGTAGTTTTTGCACCCCGTCCGATTCCTGTAGCTTCGGACGGGAGTCGCTCGGAGCTTATTCGAAACTTTTTCGGTTGCGCTGCGGGAGAGAGCTGATACATCAAGCGCCGTCGACGGTCCGCCGTCTTTGTGAACATGCCTCGATAGCTCAGTTGGTAGAGCAGTTGACTCTTAATCAATTGGTCCTTGGTTCGAGTCCAAGTCGGGGTACCACCAAAAAAGCTCCCATCCTCAACGGATCGGGAGCTTTTTGTTTAGGGAAATTTCCTGATTGTTCCCTGACAGAATCGTCCGCAGGCTGACGTATCCACCCACAATGCGTTCCCGATTCTTTCTCATGTTTCTGCTGGCGACCACTCCCTTGAGCATTTCAGGTGCAAAGGAAGTGGAAACGGCGACGTTTTCCCCGGACCGGATTCCCGACAGGCAGCAGGTGCTGGATGTTATTACCCGTGCGGCTCTGACGCAGGCGACCAAGGACTCCGGCAGTGTGGAATGGACCTGGGCATCCTATTTCGCCGGTGCGTTGAAGTTGACGGAGGTGAAAAAACTCCCCGAGCTGGAGCAGTTCGCGTTTCGCACCGCGAAGCGTTTTCAATATTCGCATCGCAACGACGGTGCGCCGGTGCATCTCATCAATGCGGACGATCAGGCGATCGGAGATCTTTACCAGTGGGTTTATCTCCGGACGGGTTCGCCGGGTGTGTTGCTGCCGCTCAAGCAACGGCTGGACTACACCGTGCCGTATCTGGAATTTCAGCCCGAGCCGGAAAAGCTGGTCTGGTGGTGGTGCGACGCGCTGTTCATGGCGCCGCCGCTGCTCACCAAGATGTCCGCCATCACCGGAGATCCGAAGTATGTCCGGGCGATGGATGTGCAGTGGTGGAGAGTGTATGATCGCCTTTACGACGAGGAAGAGCGCCTTTTCGCGCGGGATGCCCGGTTCATCGAGCGGCGTTCTCCGAACGGGAAAAAAATCTTCTGGGCGCGGGGACAGGGTTGGGTGATCAGCGGTCTGGCACGTGTTCTGGAGCATATGCCCGCCGATTTTCCGTCGCGTCCACGTTATGTCACCCTGTTCCAGGAAATGGCGGACAGGATCGTTTCCCTGCAACAACCGGATGGTTTGTGGCGTGCCAGCCTGCTGGATCCGGAAGCGTTTCCCGACGCGGAGACCTCCGGCACGGCGTTTTTTACTTACGCGCTGGCGTTCGGTGTGAACCACAGCCTGCTGGATCGTGAAAAGTATTTGCCCTCGGCGCTGAAGGGCTGGGCGGCTTTGAACCGGTACATTCTGCCGAGTGGAAATCTGGGGCAGGTGCAGGCGAGGGGAGATCAGCCGGTACCCACGCGTCTTAATTCCACCGGTCTTTACGCGACCGGGGCCTTCGTGTTGGCAGGTCTGGAAATGACGAAACTGAACGATCCCGTGAACTCACTGCCATTGCCGAAACCGGTGGTCGCCGAGTTGAAATATGAAGCGGCGAACTGGTCTGGAGCCAAAAACCCACCTGCTGACGCCACTGAGGAACAGCTTGAGGAATTCGAGCGCGGCAAAGCGGAACGCCAGGCGGTGAAGGATCAGTCGTTCGATCCGGTGATCCACGATCCGGCTTATCACTCGCCGGTTCAGTTTCAGGATTGAACTATCAAAAAGGGCTCTTCGTTTGAATCGGGGCGACAGGGTTAAACGCGGCGCTATCTACAGGAAGCCACGGCAGGAATCATCGTTAACTTTTCCGGATCAATATCCTTTTGGAAACAGTCATTCCAAATTGTAACGATGTTTCCATAACTTGTGATACTTCTTGTTTAAAGCGAGCCGTCTGTGGTTGAGTCGTCAGCCATGATTGAAACAGCTCCGGATTATCGGTTTTGGGCATTCATTTCTTATTCCTCCAAAGACGCGGCGGTTGCCAAAAAACTGCACAAGGCTCTGGAAACTTATTCCATCCCCAGAGACCTCCGGGGAAGGCCGGGCAGGGATGGGACGGTGCCCACGAAATTGTTTCCGATTTTCCGGGACCGGGATGAACTCCCGCTGGCTTCGGATCTCGGCAGCACGATCGAGGACGCGCTGAAGGCCTCCCGTTACCTGATCGTTCTTTGTTCGCAGCGTTCGGCCCAGTCCCGCTGGGTGAACGAGGAAATCCGGCTGTTCAAGAAAATGGGCCGCGAGGACCGTATTCTGGCGTTGATTATCGATGGTGAACCGTCCGGATCGAACACACCGGGCAAGGAAGCGGAGGAGTGTTTCCCGGAAGCCCTGCGCTTCAAGGTCACTCCCGAAGGTGAGATCACCGACGAGCCGACCGAACCGATCGCGGGGGATCTTCGCAAGGGCGGTGATGGCTGGCAGGTGTCCTTCCTGAAGGCCATGGCGGGCATCACCGGGCTCGGCTACAACGCCTTCGCCCAACGGGAAAAGAAACGTCGGCGGGTGAGGCAGGCGGTGGCCGGTACGGTGCTGGCGGGATTGCTCGGCGGCGGGTTGTACACCTGGGATTACCTGCGGGTGAAAACCCATTACTACGAGGGATTCGTCCTGCGTTACGGCGTTCCCGAGGGAATCGGGGAAGTGCCGGACGATCATCTTTCCAAGCGGAGCATGACGTTGAAAATCGAGGAATCGAGGCGCAAGGTGCGGCGCATTCAGGCGATCAACAGCAAGGGCCGTCCGGGGGAACTCGCCTTGGTGGACGCCAGCTACATCGACGGCGCGGAGTTCGGTTTCCCGAGTCGTGTTTCAAAAGTGGAGGTGGAATATCGCGAGGACGGAGGCGTGGCGCTGCACAAGTTTTACGATTTCGTCGGGCGTCCGCAAATGCAGCATGTTTACAGTCAGGATCAGAAATCCGTCGAACTGCGCAGTGCGGCGGGCGAAGCGGCCCAGACGATGAACGCGGATTTCGGTTCCCTGAGCCGCAGGGGATCGGGTTCCAGCCTCGGTCAAGCCGCGGATACCGGGAAAACGGAGATCGCACGCTGGACGGTGGTTTACGATTCCTCCGGCTTCGTGGTGGAAAAATCCTACGGAAACGCCTGGGGCAGCCCGACGGCGGATCAGGATGGAAAGGCGACGATCCGCTACACCCGGGCGACGGACGGCCGGGTTCTCGCGGAATCCGCGCTTACGCTGGACGGCCAGCCGGTGGTCGAAGTCGGAAGTCAGGTCGCCTCCAGCAAACAGACCTTCGACGAGCGGTCCCGCCTGATTTCCTCCAGCTTTCTGGATGGCAATGGCCAGCCGGTGACGGGGCCTTTGGGCTATGCGGCGGAAACGCTGGAGTATGATGCCTTCGGGAATGTGGCTTCACGGATTTTCCGCGACAAGGATGGCAAACCGGTGAAACGGATGGACGGCTTTTCGATCTTCCGTGCTTTTTATTCTCCTGACGGCGTCTGTATCTCGAAACGTTACTTCGATACCGAAGAAAAACCGGTCATCGTTCCCGGATTCGGGGCGCACGAATTCCGCTACGTGGCCAACGACAAGGGCTTGGCGACCGAGACTTCCTGTTATGACGACAAGGGCGCTCCGGTGGTCGGCAAGGACGGCTATCACCGTCTGCTGTCGGAATACGACGAGCGGGGCTTCTGCATCCGGACCCGGGTGCTCGACGCCAAGAACGAACCGATGTTGCACGCGAACGAATTCTGGCATCGCCAGGACTACAAGTACGACGAGCGCGGTAATTACGTCGAAAACAGCATATGGGACACCCACGACAACCCGATCCTAGGGAAAGATGGAGTGCATCGCACCGTCTGGACCTATGACCGGCTGAACCGCGCGGTTTCATGGAAATCCTACGGCATCGACGACAAGCCGTGCCTTTCCACGGATAGCACCCACACGGGTAAAATCGCTTACGACAATCGCGGCAATATCTCCAGTTGGACGTTTTTCGGAACGCAGGGCGAGCCGGTCCTGAACGCTTCCGGGAACCACATCTACAAACAGGTCTTCGACGAAAAAGGCAGCTTGCTGGAGTATTCCCACTGGGGCTCCCAGGAAGAACCGGTCCTCGAAAAGGAAAGCCGGATTCATCGCGTGAAATACACCTACAACGAACGCGGGCAGCTTTCCGAAAAACGCATTTTCGGTCTGAATGGAGAACCCGCTTACGATCCGGGAACGGGCTATCACCTTCTGAAAAAACAGTACGACAAGGCGGGAAATCTCGCCCGCGAGTCCTACTTCGACACCCATGGGAAACCCGTCAATTCCCGCAAGGAGGGCTATCATGCCCGGGCGCTCGAATACGATGCGCGGGGCAACGTGCTCGTCGAGGAATACTACGGAACCGATGGCAAGAAGACCGTGAGCAGTGATGGATTCCAGCGCTTGACCCAGACGTTCGACGAGTTCGGAAACGAAACGAGCGAAAGCTACTTCGGCATTCGCGGCGAGCCGGTCATCCGCCTTGCCGTGGGCATCCACAGTTACCGGCGGAAATACGACGAGGCGGGGCGGCTCGTGCTGGAGTCCTATTTCGACGCTTCCGGTAAATCGTTTCCGATGAAAGACCAGAGCTATCATCAGGTGAAAAACGCTTACGACGCGGATGGCCGCCTGGAATCCGTCACCTATCTGGATGGGGAGAACCGGCCGGTGGAGCTTGGAAAGTTCGGTTACACCATGGTCCGAATGACTTACGACGAACGCGGGCAGGTGCTGACGAAATCCTTCTTCGACAGGCGGCTCAAGCCAATGGTGACGTTTGACGAGAGGTTCCACAAGGTCGTCAATCGTTACGACGCCTTCGGTCACACGATCGAAACACGTTACTTCGGAAAGGATGGCCAGCCGGTGGAAATCCGCAGTGGTTATCATCTCTATCGGGCGCAATACGACGCCCGTGGCATGCTCGCGGTGAGGACGTTTTTCGACGTCAATGAGAAACCGGTGATCAGCAAGGTCCTGCTGGCGCATCGGGTGACGCAAGTCTGCGACAACCGGGGCAACGTGCTGGAAGAAGCGTATTTCGACACGAACGATAAACCGACCTTCTCGTCGTCGAAGATCCACATCGTCCGCCAGGAGTTCGACGACCGCGGCAATGAACTCGTCGAGAGCTACTACGGTGCCAGGAGAGAGCCGATCGCCCCGGATGGTATTCACGCGCTGAAGCAGACCTACGATGGATTCGATCAGGTGACGGAAACCGCCTGGTTCGGCGTGAACGATGAACCGGTCGAAAACGATCAGGGATTTCATCGCAAGGAAACCCGCTACGACCCCAATGGGAATGCGATTTTTACCGCGTATTACGCGAAAGACGGCAAACCGGCGGTGAAGCTGGACGAAGGGTTGTATCGGATTCTTCGAAAATACAATTCACGCAATCAACTGGTGGAAATTTCCTACCAGGATGGAGATGGCCAGCCGATGATGTCTCCCAGCGGTTTCGCCCGGCAGACCATGTCGTATGACGCGCGTGGAAATCTCAGCGAGATCGAATTCTTCGGGGTTTCCGGAGAACGGGTCGCGGTGTCAGGAGCGGCCCGTCGTGTCGGCCACTACGATCAGCGGACCAATCAATTGCTCGAAGTGCTGGATTACGATCTCGATGGGAACCTGATTGCCACCCCCTGATCGACCTCGGTCAAAAAGGCAACGTCACCTGAAGCACGATGGTATCGGTGACGGCCTTCAGCGGAGCGCAACCTCGCGGCAGCAACAGGAACCGTCCTTTGCCGAATGTCCGTCCGCCTTCGCTTCGCAGTTCGCCTTCCACGACTGAAACGATGGAAAACCGTTCCGGATCGGGACGTTGGAGGAGATCGCCGACGGCGAGGTGTTTTTTGTCCGTCTTGAAGTACTCGCACGCCGCCAGGGTATCGCCAACGGGGGTGCCCATCGTCGGCTCGAAATCGTTGAAATCGATGCTGGCTAGGGATTGTTCGACGTGGAGTTCGCGCGGTGAGCCGTCGAGCCCGAGGCGATTCCAGTCAAACACCCGGTAGGTGGTGTCGGAGTTTTGCTGGATTTCGTGGATGAAAAATCCGGCCCCGATCGCGTGAAGACGGCCGGAGGCGATGAAAATCGAATCGCCCGGCTTCGGTGAAACCGCGTGGACGGCATCGGCGACGGTGCCTTCGGCGATGGATTTTTCGAAGTCTTCGCGGGTGATGCCGTGTTTCAGGCCGACGTAGAGTTTTGCGCCCGGATCGCAATCGGCGATGTACCACATTTCGGTTTTCGCCTCGCCTCCGAGTTCCGCGGCGAGATGGACCGGAGGGTGGACCTGGATGGAAAGATCGTCGCGGGCATCCAGCACCTTGATAAGGATCGGGAAACGCGGATGGTCCCGGAATCCGGAGCCGAAAATTTCCTCGCGGTGTTGCATCCAGAGTTCATGCAGGGATTTCCCGGAGAATTCCCCGGAATCGACAACCGATTGTTCCTGTTCCCGATCGACGATTTCCCACGCTTCGCCATATGGCTGATCTGTGTCCGGCAGGGTGCGGCCGTAGACTCGTTCCAGTTCGCGTCCGCCCCAGACGCGCTGCATGTAAAGGGGGGTGAAAGTGATCGGTTCCACGGTTGGGGTTTTATCGGTCGACGGAAAATTTGCAAATGCGGATCATCGAACAGTTGACCGGTATCGAAACCGTGCTGAAAAGTAAGGCGTCTTGCCGGATTCAGAAACATCACCACCTCCCGAGCCGCAGTTGCCCCCAAAACGCCGTAAATGGCGGCGTTGGCTGGTCGGGGGAGCGGTGTTTCTCGTCGCCGGATTGATCTGGCTGAATGGCCCGGGCGTGCGCTGGCTGGCACCGGGTGTCACTCGCCATTTTCTGGAAAAATCCGGACTGCGCGGGGATTTCAAGCTGTCCGGCTCGCTGACGGGTGGGATCTCGCTGCACGACCTGAAAATCGAGGGCGATGCCGGGCTGGCTTCGCTGACGATCGACCGGATCGAACCGGAATACCGGTTCGGAGAGTTGAGGAAAGGGGAATTGCGAGGGCTGACGATCCGGGGTGTCCACGCCGATGTACGGCTTGGGGTGGAAAAAGAGGAAAAGCCCGAAGAGGAAAAACCACCGCTGGACCTCAAGGCTCTGGTCCGCACGTTGCGCGACGCGCAGGCGAAAGTGCGGCCATTGCGACTGGATGTTTCCGAGGTGAGCGTCACCGCCACGCAGGAGGAAAAACCGGTGTTTTCATTGGCTCCCAGCAAGCTCACCCATGCGGCGGGGACGGATCTGCTGGAGCTTTCCCTGGGAGAAATCACCGATGCCCGGGGAAAAATCTGGCCCGCGCAAACGTCCCGGATCGTGTGGACGCAGGATGCGCTCAAGGTGGATCGGCTCGATCCCTTGCCGATGCTGAGCATCCGCGAGCTGGCCCTGCAAACGCCCGGGAACGGCGAGCCGTCGCTGGCGACGGAGTTGCGGATCGACGAGGGGATTTTCCAACTGGACAGCACGGAGGGATTCGGCGCGGCACAGCTCGAACTGAAGGAAGGCCGGGTGCGGCTGGATGAGGTGCTGCGAAGCTTCATCGAGCTGCCGGTGAAGGGGAACCTGACTTCGCTTTCGCTTCATCTCGACGGGGTGCTTCCAGAGCCGAAGGCGGCGACCGGTTCGCTGCGGCTCTTGGCCGAAGACGCGGTCTATCAGGACTGGACCGCGCGCGAACTTGGGCTGGGAGCGATGCTGGAAGATGCCCGGGCATCCGTGGCCTTGCGGGCGATCACTCAGGGAACTCCGGTTTCGCTGGATGCGGAAGCGCCGGTCGCGCGGGATGGAGAAGCTTTTCAACTCGGTGAAACTCAGGGGACTTTCAGGATTCACGAGGTTCGCGCGGCCCTGCGCGAGCTGGCCACACGATTCCCGGCGATCGATCCGGAAGCTCCGGCACCTGAATCGTCGCTGGATGGACAGTTCCAGCTCGCTTTCGACAACAACCGTCCTCAATCCGCCACGGCGGCGGTGACCTTGCAGCCAAAAGACGAAACGGTGGCCACTCCGGTGAGGGTGGAAGCAACCTGGAAACCCGGAGCACCTCTGGATTTTTCCGGTCGTCTCGATGGACTGGAGCTTTCCGGCAGCTTCACGACGGAGGATTCCTCTTATCGGGGAGTGCTGGATCTGAAGGGATTCACCAGTCGCCGCATCGAGCCGTGGCTGGGCATCGTGCGGGTAAAACCGGCCGGAACAGGCGAATTGAGCGGGCATTGGGAAGGGAAAGGAAATCTCAAGGAAAACACCCATGACGGACAGCTCGACCTTGCCAACGCCGCGTGGAGACCGGAAGCCGGTGAGGCGCTTTCCGCGAATGGCGGGCTGGATTATCGCTGGCCCGGAAGTTTCGAAACCCGGGAATTGCTGCTCAAAACCGCGAATCAGACGATCTCACTGGATGTGGCGCTGAAGGAAGGGCTGCTCCAGCTCAGCCGATTGCTCTGGAAAGACGGGGAAACCGAGATCGCCAGCGGCACGGCGTCCTTGCCGGTGCCGGAGGATTTCGCCGACTGGCGGGAAACGCTGGCTTCCGATCCTCGTCCGCTTCAGGTGAAAATCCATTCCCGGGTGCTCTCGCTTTCCCTCCTGAAATCCTGGGCACCCGCGCTGGCGACGCTCGATCCACGTTCGACGGCCCAGGTGGAAATCGATGTCGCGGGCACTTACGCGCTGCCGGAAGTCGCGACCCGGATCGAGGTGCGGGATCTCCGGACGCCGGACCGGCCTCAGCTTCCACCGGCGGATTTGAAGATCCAGATCAACGGCAAGAACAACGCGTTGCGGGTCGATGGAGAAATCACCGCTCCGGATTTCCCCGCCGCGACGGTCACGGCGGGCATGCCGTTTTCCCCGGCCGAATGGGCGCGGAATCCCGAAGCGATCAAAGCCCAGCCGATCACCGCCCGCCTCGACCTGCCGCGCCTCGATCTCTCGCGTTTCGCCAGTCTGGCACCCAGCCTCGAATCGCTCGGGGGCACTCTGACCGGGAACGTCACCGTGATGGGAACGGTGGGAAAACCCGAGCCGAAAGGAGAGCTGAATCTCGTCAACGGCGGCGTCAGCTTCAAGAAGGAGTCGGTCCCGGCGATCCGTGCGATTTCCGCCGCTGTGGAAATGAATCTCCAGCAGGTCCGCCTGAGAAGCCTGAGCGCCACCATCGCCGGTGGCAACGTGCGGGGCGAGGGGACTCTGGCGCTGGCGGACGGGAAGTTGGGAAATGTCGATTTCCGCCTGCGCGGTGATCACGTGCCGGTTTTGCGGAACGACTCGCTGATTATCCGTGCGATGGCGGATCTCCGCTTGCAGGGGCCGTGGGAACGCGCGGCCTTGACCGGCTCGGTGGCAACGGTGGACAGCGTGTTTTTCAAGGACATCGAAATCCTGCCGATCGGTACGCCGTTCACCGCTCCTTCCGCCGCCGCCCTGCCGAAGACCGATGCGCCGAAAAACGTCGGAAGCTCCGTACCCGAACCGTTCCGGGACTGGACGCTCAATGTCGATCTCTCGACGCGAGGGCCTTTCCTGGTGCGGGGAAATCTGGCGACGGGCGAGGCCACCGGAAATATCCGGGTGCGCGGGACGATCGGAAATCCCGCTCCGGATGGGGCCGTTCACATCCGGGATGTGCGGGCGACCTTGCCTTTCAGCACCTTGAATGTGCGCCGGGGAACCTTGCGTTTCACGCCTCAATCGGGATTCGATCCGATCCTCGAAGTCCGTGGTGTCGCCGAGCCGCGCCCTTATCGGGTGGATGTCTATGTTTACGGCAAGCTCTCGGACCCTCAACTGGTGCTCACGTCGAATCCTCCGTTGCCGGAAAATGAAATCATGACCCTGCTGGCGACGGGTACGACCACCTCCGGGCTGGAAGATCCGCAGGCGGCTTCGTCGCGGGCGATGCAGCTTTTCGCCGAGGAATTGCGGCGCGGACGATTCGGCGTCGGCCGTCAACTGCGGCCTCTGCTCGGGCTGCTGGATCGGGTGGATTTCAGTTTGTCCGAAAAAGATCCGTATTCGAACGACCGTTATTCGACGGCCACGATTTCCCTGACCAACCGTTGGTATGTCTCCGCCGGTATGGGTGCGGATGGCGGTTCGCGTGTGCTGGGTATCTGGCGATTTTCCTTCCGTTGATCGATTTTCATGAAGCTGTCCGTCTCCATTCTATTGTTGTTTTCCGGCCTCGTTCTGGCGGCGGAAACGGAGGTGCGCATTACGGGATTGCAGCGGAAGAGCGAGCGGCAGGTGATCGATCTGCTCGGGGATCGGCTGGAGCACGTGCATCACAACGTCGCCTCCGCCTCGCGTGCGGATGACGCGGCTTTCGTGTTGCGTGAGATTTTGCAGAACGACGGCTTCGCCCATGTGCGGGTGGATTGGAAAATCAACGGTCCGCGCGAGATCGAATTGATGGTTCACGAAGGCATGCGGCTTTCGCTGGATACGGTGACGATCCACGGCGTCAGGGACTCGGAAGACAACGACAAGCTGGTGAAAATCTTTTCCCGCCCCGCGATCCGGGCGCGTCCGCTGGGTGCCGGAAGTCCGCCATTCCGCGAAGAGGACGTCGAAGTCGGTCTGGGCTACGTCAGGCAGGAGCTGAATGCCCAGGGATATTGGGCGGCGGAGGTGGAGCTGGAATCCCGCACCATCGATCCGGCGTCGGGGGATGTGACGATCGTCATCAACGTCCGTCAGGGCGTGCGGCACCGCATCGCCGAGCCGAAAATCGTGTGGGCGCAAGGTGCGGGCGTGGCTCAGACCTTCGATACGGCGCGCGCCTTCGTCGGCAGGTCCGCGACGACGGGAAATATCAACTCGATGCGTGCCGCCGTGGAGGAATCCTTTGTCAGCAAGGGTTATCCGGATGCGAAGATCTACATGGGGCGTACGATCGAAGGCGGGAGATTCATCCCGGAATTCACCATCGATCTCGGCAAGCGGGTGAAGCTGCGACAGGTGCATGTCACGGGGCTGAGACGCACGGAGGAATTCCGCATCCAGCAGCGCGTCAGGCCGATGCTCGACGACTGGTACAACGAAGCGGCGATGAACAAGCGCATGCGCGGATTTCTCGCGACGGGAGCGTTTTCATCCGCCCGGGTGGAACAGGTGCCGGTGAGCGACGATGTGGTGGACGTGCGGCTGGATTTCGCGGAAGCGCGGGCCAAGGAAATTTCCTTCGCGGCGGGCTTCGGCTCCTATCAGGGATTCATCACCCGCGCGACTTACACGGACCGGAACCTGTGGGGCATGCTTTACGGCCTGAACACCGGCGTCGAACTGGGATCGCGCGGTGTGTTAGGTGAAGCGAAAATCACGAATCCATGGCTGTTCGGAACCGATACTTCCGTTTCCGGCCGGGTGTATGCGTTGATTTACGGCCACGAAGGCTACAGCACGTTCGAAACCGGCCTTGAAGGCACGCTGGGCTGGAAATTCGGCGATCATTACTCGCTGGATCTCGTCGCGGGCGCTTCCTTCATCAACACCACCGGCGAAGGGCTCCCTTTTTCCCAGTTGGGGCAAACGATCTACTCGCATCCCAGGTTGGCGGTGACCCAATCGTTCGATTTCCGCGACAGCAAGGTCCTGCCGAAGAACGGTTGGCATCTGGAGCTTCCGCTGGAAATCGGTGCCGCCGTAGGGACGAATTCCACGGCTTACCTGAAAGGCGGTTTCGCCAGCGGATGGTACAAGCCGATCGGGAAACGCTATCATTTCGCGGTTGGCGGTGAGATGTCCATGATTATGCCGTCGGCGGATATCAGCCAGCTTCCCATCGATATGCGCCTGTTCAACGGCGGCGCGCGCTCGGTGAGAAGTTTCCCGGAGCGTGAGTTGGGACCGGCCGATTCCGGCTACCCGATCGGTGGCGAAGGCATGTGGGTGGCGAGTGCGGAATTGACCCGTACGATCAGCGGGAGCTTGAAAGGCGTGGCTTTTGTCGATGCCGGCGGACTGTCCCGTTCTTACGAGGACCTGATGTCGAGCAAGGTGAATCTGGCGGCGGGCCTTGGTCTGCGCCTGGAACTTCCCATCGGGCCGGTGCGTCTCGAATACGGTTACAACCTGACCCGTGACGAAGGCGAACCGAACGGCGCGCTGCACTTCGCGATCGGCGCGGCTTTTTGATCGATCGGCCTCAGGAAGCGATACCGCTTTCCTCGGTCGATGTTTCGTCCTGTGTCGGATGATTTACGGTGCGGCGCTCGACGACGATCGATCCCAGCAGCTCGTTCTGCCGGACGATGAATTGATTGAGCTTCATCAGTTCCAGCACGGCGAGGAAGGTGACGATGACCTCCGCCTTGGTGGAGGCGGATTCGAAAAGGTCTTCGAATCTCCGGGCCTGGCCGTAATCGAAGCGGCCGAGCAGGAACTCGATCTTGTCCGAGACGGTGTAGCGGTCGTCGATGATGTCGCCGAAATCGTGGGATTCCTCGAAACGTTTCAGGACGTTCTGGAACGCGCGGATGAGATCGAAGATCGAGACTTCACCGAGCGCGACGGGATCTTCCGCAGGTGCGTCCGGCGTTTCCGGCTGATGGGCGAAGCGGGCTTCCTGTTCCTGCTCGCGGAAGCTCAGGAAGGCGGCGGCGTCCTTGAATTTTTTGTATTCGATGAGCTGCCGGATGAGTTCCCAGCGCGGATCGTCCTCCTCGGCGTCTTCTTCCGGCGGTTGATCCACGCGGGGGAGCAGGGTGCGGCTTTTCAGATACATCAGGTTCGCCGCCATGACGATGAACTCGGAGGCGAGATCGATGTTCAGGAGCTTGAAGGTGCCGATGTAATCGAGATACTGCCGTGTGATCCGCTCGATGGAGATCGACTGGATGTCCACTTCGTCTTTCTTGATGAGATAAAGCAGAAGATCGAGAGGACCTTCGAAGATTTCCAGGCGGACCTTGTAGTCGTTTTCTTCCACGGCGTTCGGGTGGGAAAAGGTGGTTCGCTGTCAGGCGGTGGCGTTTGCCAGACCGAGGGTGCGGTAGATTTCGCGCGTCGCGTGGCTTTTGTTGAGCGTGTAGAAATGAATCCCGGCCACGCTGCCGTCGAGCAGTCCGGCGCATTGTTCCGCGGCATAATGGATGCCGATTTTTTCCACGGATTCCGGGTTCGATTGGCCACGGGAAAGGGCGCGGATGAGTTTGGCGGGGTAGCGGGCACCGCCTGCCAGCTCGGCCATGCGTTTCATGCCCTGCAAGGAGGTGACGGGCATGATCCCGGCGAGGATCGGCACGTGGATTCCGGCGAGTTCGCAGCGGTCGCGGAAGTCGAAGAAATCGTGATTGTCGAAGAACAACTGGGTGCAGATGTAGTCCGCGCCTTCATCCACCTTCGCTTTCAGGAAATCCAGTTCCTCGACCCGGTTCGGAGTGGCCGGATGGCCTTCCGGGAAACCGGCGACGCCGATACCGAAGCCGCGCGGGTCCGGATGCAGGCCGGATTCGTTGAACTTCCGGATGAAACGCACCAGATCGGCGGCGTGGCGAAAATCTCCCTGCGACCAATCGTAGTCCGGCTGGTTTTTCGGCGGATCGCCGCGCAGGGCGAGGATGTTCATGACGCCCGCCGCGGCATACCGTTCGAGAATCGCCCACACTTCCGCTTCGCGATGCCCCACGCAGGTGAGGTGCGGCACGGGAGGAATGGGAGTGGTCTGGCGGATGCGGACCACGAGATCGTGCGTCAGTTCCCGCGTGCTCCCGCCCGCGCCGTAAGTCACGGAGACAAAAGAAGGGGACAAGGGCTCCAGTTCGCGGATCGCCTGATACAGGTCTTCCCACGAGGCGGAAGTGCGGGGCGGGAAGAATTCGAAGGAAAACGACGGCTGGGAGCCGGAAAGGATGTCACGGATGTGCATGATGAAGCGAAAATGAAATCTTGGATTGAGCCGTGCGGGTCATTCGTCGAGAAACTTCCGGGTGATTCGGGAGTTTCACCCTCACAGGCTGCTCGGGAGGGCCTTAAAGAGCCTTATTTTTGTCATGAAAACAATCACTCTTTCCTTTCTTCTTTCCGCGGGACTTTTCACGGCGGCGCATGCGCAATCCGCCGGGGAAAACAAGCCGCCCCGGGAAGACGAGGGAAAGCCCGCCGCCGACCATCCACGCCCGCCGAAACCGAAGCCGGATCTGGATAAAATCTGGAAATCACTGGATACCAATACCGACGGGTTCGTTTCTCCCGAGGAATTTTCCACGCTGCCGCGCATCGCCAAGCTGCCGGAGGAGAAACGCGGGGAAATTTTCAAACGCTTCGACAAGGACGGCGATGGCAAGCTGACCCGGGACGAACTCGAGGCGATGTTCCGTCGTTTCGAAGGCAACAAGATGCAGCGCCTGAAGGAGCTGGATACCGACAAAAGCGGGGGAATCAGCTTCGAGGAATTCAAGGCGGGCGAAATGTTCAAAAAATTGCCGCCGGAAAAACAGGAGGCGATTTTCAAGCGTCTCGATTCCGACGGCGATGGGCAAATCACCCCGAAAGACCGCCCGCGCCGGGACCGCGAGCGTCCGTCGCCGAAACACATCTTCGAGAAAAACGATGAGAACCGGGACGGCTTTCTGTCCTTCGAGGAATTCCGTAAGGACCCCATGGTCGCGAAACGGTCCGAAGACGAGCAGGAAGACCTTTTCCTGAAACTCGATGAAGACAAGGACCGGAAACTCAGTTTCGAAGAGATGCGGAAAATGTTTCCGCCACCGCCGGACCGGAAAAAGGACGAGCCGAAGCCGGAGAAAAAATTTGCCCCTGCTCCGAAACCCGAATGAGGGAAAGCGGAGAGGGGCAAGATCGTGACCGGAAAGGAATCCGGCCACCTCATTTTCAGCATTCTCTATTAGCGACGCTGAAAAGTCCTTACTTCGAAGAGCGAGATGTCTCTTCCCTTTACATCTTCCGGGAAGACGATGCGCAGATGTTGAGCGCGGACACTTTTTTCGACGGTGATGGGTGATCCGCTAACAGGGTCTTTGGTGAAGTCAGCGATTTTCGTCCATGTTTGGCCGTTCGCGGAGACTTCCACGGCAAAGCGGTAAGGCTTCCACGCGTATTCCGGCAGGATTTCCACGCGGGTGAGATCCAGTGAATCTTTGAAATCCAGGCGCAGCCAGCCACCGTTGGCATTCGTTGCGGCGGCCCAGCGGGTGGTGTAGTTGTCATCCGCGGCACGTTCCGGTCCGGTGAGTGCCTCCCTTTGGCTGGAAGCGGTGAGAACCGCATCCGGCACGGTGACATTCCGCTGAACGAAATCCGGGCCGCTGTGTGTGGGCGTTACCTTGTCGATCAGACCATCCGCCGTGAAAACCATGGGATCCACACACACCTGGCGCCCGATGAATTTCGGATTGAAGGGAATGCTGTGGCGGTGATAGAGAATATAGGATTTTCCGTCTCTCTGGAACACCGTGTGGTGGCCCGGGCTGCTTACGTTCAGAGATTTATCCGTCGTAAGGATCGGGCTGTTGGGAGCTTCCTTGAAGGGGCCGAGGGGAGAGTCTCCTACCGCGTAGTGGACCTGGTAGGTGTCTTTGGTGGTGTTCCCCTGGGAATAGGTAAGATAGTATTTTCCATTGTGTTTCACCATGCACGGACCTTCGAAGTAATTTTCCGGTGTCACGTCCATCACCTCTCCATCGAAAGTGACCATGTCCGACTTAAGTTTTACCATCCAGCAGCGGCCATTGACCCAGTTCTGACCGGAACCCCAATACAAATACACCTGGCCGTCGTCATCGATGAAGGCATCCGCGTCGATCATGTTGAAACCGGGGCGGAACTTTTTGGTGATCAGCGGTTTGTCACCCAGCATGTTTTTCCACGGACCGGTGGGATGATCCGCGACACCTGCCCAGATTTCGTTGCCCACGGAAATATACATGTAGAATTTTCCATCCCGTCCCTTCACGACGGAAGGAGCCCACACACCAGCCTTTCCACTCTCCCGAGTCCGGCATTCCTCCTTGTTCGGCCAGTTCAGCACCTTATAAGTCCAGTTTTTCCAATCGGTGGATTCCCAGCAACCGAGAGTTCTATCACCTCAAGGATCGAGTGTGACGTAGATGTATACTTTCCCGTTGTCCTGCACGATGGATGGGTCCGCGTAGTAGCCGGGAAGGATCGGATTCGCGGAATTGGGTGCAAAACCGGACAATTCCGTAGCCGAAGAGATTTCCGTGGCGGATGATATCAGGGGAAGCGTGAAGAATGCGGAGCAGAGAAGCGCGATGGATTTCATGAGTGGTGTGTGATTACGGTCGGAGAATATCGGCTCTGTCATCTTTTCTACTTTTTGACCTTGCGAGCGAAAACAGAACTTTATCGGGAGTTTTCAGTAAGAGGATGATTCGTCGTAATTCATTATTGGTCAATGAATCAAGGGGTCGATAATGCTCGGATCATAAGAAGATTCACCAGCGCCCAATCCTGGTCATTGGCCCACGGGTCGTTGCGTTGCCCTTGCTTGCCATTGGTGGTGAGGGCGTTCAGGTAGGCGGCGGAGCCGGTGCCCTCGGGGGTGAAAAGGGGAAGGTTGCCTTTCACGACGGCGTCGGCGCGCTGGAGCCATGTTGAATCCTTGGTCCCGATGCCGTAATAGGCGTAGGCGAGGGCGTTGATGGTGCTCCAGTAATGGGGAATGGTATCACCATAGGCACGGATTTTTCCGAACCAGTAGTCGTCCCAGTGACGGATCGAGATTTCGTTGAGCCTCGCATCCGGTTGTTTGCCTGCGAAGTTTTCCAGAAGGGGCATCTGCTGGCGGGCTCCTTCGAGATAGCGAGGATCGCCCGTGATGACGTACATTTCGGACATCAGTTGTACTGCGGGCGCGACGATGGATTGTTCGTAGTTCACTTCCGAGCGTGGATAGTTGCGCCCGTTTTCCACAAACTGGTCCGCATGTTTTTTGAGATTGGCCAGCAGTTCTTCGTGTTCGTCGGTAAGACCGGCGTCGGCAAGCGCTTTCAGGCCATCGTAAGCGGGGATGCCGATGGGATAGAAGTGGAAACCCTTTTTCGTGGCGTAATAGGCGCGCATCACGCGAACGAAGCGGTCGAGTTGCTGCCTGTCTCCAGTGGCCCGATACATGGCCAGACGGAAATGGGCGACCCAGATGAAATTGTAGATACGCCCGCTTCTTTTATACCCTAACTCCTCATAGACCACCCCGTCATCGCCTTCCAGCTCGCGGCTCAGGAAATCCGAATAACGGCTCAGGCTTTCGGTGAGTTCGGCCTTGAAATCGGCGTCCCGACAATGGGGAAGATAAAGCGCACCGAGCACGCCCATGCCCACGCGTTCGCGGCCCGCGTTGTGATCGGAGTGGGCGGGGGTGTACACTTGCTCGCCGGTTTCGTTGTCGTAGGCAAGGTAGGCTCCATCCAGCGGATGACCGGGTGTGTTGCGCTGTTGTTTGCGGATGATGAACTTGAGTCTCGATTCTATCAAATCGAACGAGGTTGGCGTGACGAAGGCCCGCAACAGGCTGCTTCGGCCATTTTGTTCGACGCTTACCAAAAGATCGCCGGGGGTGGTGGTGGGAATGATGGCCTCCAGACGGCCATTCACGATCTTGGCTTCGATGGGTTTGCCATTGGCCGAAACCTTGGCGGAGTCGAGCGAAGTGGTGGATTCAGCGGTGATTTCCAAAGGTTGGCCGGTGGTGACGACGTAGTTTTTTGCCGTCAGGCGGACGAATTCCGGTTCTTTCGCCAGTTTTTTGAAAAAGTCGTCCCAACCTTCATGCCAGAACAGTTTCCATGAAAAGCTCGCGCTTTCTCCCCGTGCGATCGTCATGGCTCCGGGATGAAGCAGAAAGACTCCCCGGTCGTTGAAATGACCACCGTGTTGGCTGTAGGCTTCGAGACTTCCTTGGGTTACGACCAGTCCCAGGTGAGGAGCTTCGGTGCCCATGCGCATGGCATTCACCCAGGAGGAAGAGCCTCCGGTCCAAATGTGCGCGTGGCACCGTCTGTCGAGGCTTTCGCGGGAATCCGGATATTGATCGAAAAACGGTGCGGCAATGGAGACGGAGCCGACGGGGAAGTCGAGGGCAACCACACCCGTGTTGGCGAACGTGTAGGTTTCCACCAGTTCATTCATCGCGTTGATTTCCCGTCGCACGGTGACAGTGAGAGCGGCGCTGGTATAAACGGCTTCCCACGATTTTTCGGAAAGGCGGCTGACTTTCGCAACGTGAAGGAGCCCGGTGAAGTCGGTGCTTACCAGTCCCCATTGTCCGTCGAGTGTTCTGGCGGAATCGGAAGCATCGGATTTCCAGTTGCGTCGTTCCCAGCGTCCGGCGGTGCGCAGCCAGTCCATGCGATGGAGATCGTTTTTATTTTCGATATCGACAAGAGCACCGGTTGCGGGATCGATCCGGAGGTGCCAATCGGAGGTTCCCCACGAAATTACGGAGGATGAGGGCGGCGCAGTGGTGTTGTCATCAGCTCCGTGGAGAAGAGGAACGGCGGATGTCAAAGCGAGGAATGTCAGTAGAGAAGGAAAGAGATGCGACATTGCTGATGATGGGTAATGAGATTGAAAACAACGCGATTTATCTGGCAGGGACGGTTGCGTAGATTGGTGTTTGTCCTTGTACTGCTTCCGTGGGAGAGGGCAGCGGGGCGTTCAAGCGGTTGACGAGGAGGTTGTCGAAGTATGGCGTGCTCGTCCGTTTTTTGTCCTGACCTGCGAGAAGGCCGGCCATACCGTGACCGTAAAGATCGTCGGTGGCGCTGAGCGCTTCCTTTCCATCCACGAAGGCGGTGATTTTGTTGCCTTCGAAGCGAAGTTTCAGGTTGTGCCATTGTCCGGCACCGAGACCGGGCAGTTCGATTTTTCCGAGTTCCTTTTCACCTCCTTCGCTGTCGTCCCTGGAGGCGGCGATGATGGCTTGTTGTTCCGCGTCGCCGACGATTTCCTTTTTGTTCTTTTTGCCGCGGATGGCGATGAGACAGCATTGCCCGTCGTCATGGATTTGCAGGAAATAGCCTTTCGGGATGAAGCCGTAGCCGGTTCCCACATGATTGATGCGGCCCATGATCGCCGCGGAATCTCCCGGATTCAGGTACACATCCGCGCTGACTTCGTAATCCTTCCATTGTTCGTCTCCGATGATGGTGTAGGGCTGCCAGTCCGGGGCCCATGAGATGGCGGGGCGGGGAACGACCTGGCGGAGGCATTTTCCGTCCTTGCCAGGACGATCGGTGATTTCAAAAGCTCCGGCAATATCCGCTGTGTAGCGGGGCAACCAACCGTGAGCCTTGGGATCGGTATATCCCTCGAAGGTTTCGTAATACGGGAAGGGGAAGGGCTTGGCCTCTGGAATTCCTGTGAAAGAACCTTTTTGTTGGCCTCGGGTGGTGGAGAGAGAGTAGATGGAGTCGGGCTCCAGTTCGATAGTGAACTTGCCGTCCACGGGCTGGATCGGGGATTGCTGGATGAACTGTTCCTTGGCGTTGCTGTGCCAGATGCAGAGTTCCTTGCCCGACAAGCCTTCCCCGATTTTCACCTGAAGACTCTGTGAGTGTTTCGCGCCGGATGTTTCGATGATGATGCTGTAGTCGTTGTTTTCCGGCGATTTCATCGTGACGTAGCTCCCACCGGTGGGAAGTTCGCCGCAGCCGCTATCGAGATAGCTCCAGCCGATCCTGGTAAACTGCCCGTAGTGGGCATATCCCCAGAGCGCCTCCCGGATCTGATAGTTTCCGCTCCAGGGGGAATAGGCGAGAACGATGGCTGGCTCCTCCGGATACGGTTCCATCGGGTAAACACCGGCGATGCCATACCAGTTCGTCACCCGCGTGGCACCGTTGTGGATGAAATTGTGGTTGAAGGCCTGGACGATTCCGATCGTGCAATCGAATCCGGGTTTGTAAACGTGCTGCTCGGTGTTCCAGTAAGGCTTGCCCATTTTTTCGATCATTTCCGCCTGCTCCCGAGATGGCTTGATGTTGTGGGCGCTGACGATGTCGATGGAATCGCGCAATTCCTTGTCCTCCATCATGTCCTTCACGTAATCGAGAGCCCATCGCGGCGTCCAGTTGTCGAAGGCGTGAATCCTGACTTTGTCGAAACCATTCTGGTCCAGGCCTTTCCGGAACGCCTTGACGAAGCCGTAGCTAACACCTTTTTCATTGCGTGCACCGATGGCGTCGAATTCCAAGCCGTAAACGTTTCGCAGTCCCTGCAGCCACTTCACGTAATAATCCACGGCATCCGCCGACCAGAATTTCGCGTCGCCCCGGATGTTGTCGAAGCGGGTGGCGGGATCTTCCCCGAGCCAGCCGGGACCGCTCCAGGCGGTGCCGTCGAGCGAGAGTGAGGGATTTCTTTTCTTTGCCTCCCGCATGACCCACCACGTGTAGCCACGGGTGTAATCGAGATCGTCGCGGGTGTGCATGTGGCTGGGCATGGAACCCTGGGTGGAATTTCCGTCTCCCGGGATTTCCACCAGCAACGCGCTGACCGATGCTCCGAACATTGGTTTGTAAACCATGTCGAGAATCTGGCTGCGCTGGGGTTCCGGATAGTCTTTCAGGAGTACGGAGGTCGCACCGCCCCCATCGACCACGCCGATGCCTTCGAAACGTTTGCCCTCGGCTTTTCCGTCCAGATCGAGCACGAAGCGGGAGGTATCGGTGGCGGCGTGAGCGACGTTCGTTAGGCCGATTCCCAGGATCAATGAGGCCATGACAAACCATCCACAGGGACGGAGGGCAGGATTGGGATAACGAGTGGTCTTCCGGCGATACAGGATGGATTTCATAAAGTTTTCAGAAGTGGAAAGTCGCGACCCGGAGGCCTTCCTTTCACGGAGTTCGAGAGCATACGTCGGTGGGCTTCGTCAGGTTACGGATGAATTCGGAAATTTTTTCGAAGGGATATTTTCGCAACCGGATATTGAAATCACAGCGGAAATCCGCCAGAGCCATCACCAGCATGCGCGACCCGCACTCCACCTTTCATTCCGTGGATCACTCGGCGAGTGATGAATTCGAGGAACTCCTCGTCTCTCATCAGGCGCGGATTTATTTTTTCATTCGTTCGATGGTTTTCAACCGGGAGGACGCGCAGGATATTTTGCAGGACGTCAATGGCATCATCCTTTTGAAACGGCATCAGTTCGCGCTTCAGACGAATTTCAAGGCGTGGGCTTTTTCGATAGCCCGTTTCGAGTGCCTGACTTATCTGCGGCGTCTCAAAGCGGGGCAGTTATTGATACTGGAAGACGTGGCGGAGCATCTGGCGGAACAGGCGGAGGAGCGGGCTGACGGGATCGATTTCTGGATCGCCGCATTGGATCAATGCCGCAAGCACCTGAATGAGGAGAGCGGGAAATTGATCGAGCACCGCTACATCCTCCGGACGCCTTTGGAGGAAGTGGCGAAGTCGTGGAAAACCACGGAAGGTGCTCTGAAACAGAAACTTTTTCGCATCCGTGAACAACTCAGGGCCTGTATTCTCAAACGCCTTGCCTGAACCTCCGGTCCGTTCATGTGTAACCTCGCAACCATTTTGACGTAAGCTTCGTAGAAACATCGGGAATGAATCCTCATCAACAGTCTTGGATCGATCGTTTGAGTTCCGGGCAACTCACCGAAAAGGAATTGAGTGAGTTCCGGAACGAACTGGAAAAAAATCCCGGTACGGGAGATGAATATCTGACGGACCTTCTGACAGAGGTAGCTCTTGAAGCGAAAGGGCTTCCCCATCCATTGGCCGGACGCATTCCCACTCCACGCCGGATGAAAATTCGCTGGCCTATGGCGGTTGGGTTGGCGGCGGCAGTCATCGCGATGGCTGCAATTTCCTACTTCGCCGGCAGTAAGATGAAAGACTTGGGAGGTTCTTCCATCGCCGCCACGGTGACGGATACGGACGCCTTGGCCGAACGATCGGGCCTGAGAATCGGACAACCCTTGAAAAAGGGAAACCTGACGGTCCCGGATCAATCCGAGATCGGAATCGCGATGCGCGGAGGTGCCCGCCTTCAGGTGAAAGGCCCCGCGGATCTGAAAATCGATGGCCCGGACCGCATTTTCCTGAGCAAGGGAAGGGTGAGCACCTATGCGCCGGAGTATGCCCATGGATTCACGGTGGAGACTCTGGATGGGAAAATCATCGATTTGGGAACGCAATTCGTGACAGCGGCGGGAACGGATGAGGGAACGGAAATTCACGTTCTGGACGGACTGGTGGAAGCGGGCGCTTCGAAGGACAAATCCACGTTCCAGAGTCTTGTGAAGGACACGGCGGGGATTCTCAAGGATGGTAAGTTGAAAGAAACAGAGTTTCTCGCGCAGCGCCTCAATGTTCCCCTGAATCCCGTTTTGCCGGATCAGGACGGTGACGGTTTTCCGGATGTGATAGAGCGTTTCTATGGCAGCCGCAGTGACGATGCATCATCCCGGCCCGTTCCGTTGAGGCTGGAAGAATCCTTCGGCGGTTATTCCATCGGACCGTTTCACAAACGCGGATTCACCGGTTACACCGCGATGGAATCCACTTACTGGCAGGGATGGGGGAAATTCGTCAAAGAGGGACTTACCTTCGCGAAGGGTGGCGGTGTCCTGAAAGCAGGAGGAGGCGCGCTCCAGACGACGGGAGAAGCGGATATCGCATCGGTCCTGCGTGTGAATTCGAAGGATTTCGCGCCGGAGGGCATTCTTTACATGAGTTTCCTGATGCGATTGCCTGCGGGAAAACCCGAAGGATGTTTCGCCGTCTTCATGCTGCACAAGCATGGGAAGGAAGAGTTCTTTGTGGGAAAACCGGGATCCAGCGATTCTTTTTCCGCAAACCTGAAGTCTTCGGAGCATGCGGAACAATTCGAACTCATGGACGAGGAAACTCATTTGTTCGTGATTAAGATCGATCGCACACGTCTGGTGACGGATGTTTTCCTCGATCCCGTTCCCGGCATGCCGGAAACTTCCGCTGTCCGGAAATATCGTTATAACGACGTTCCCGAGTTTGATCGGATTTCAGTGAAATCCGGCAGCGTGACGGATCTGTTTCCGGTCATGTTTGACGAGATCCGGATCGGCCTGACATGGGATTCCGTCTTGCCTGTCGCGCAATAAGAGGTTCGGTAAAAGAAAGGGGGGGATTTAGCGGGATGTGCTGACGTTTCCCTCGAAAATTCCTCCCAATTTCCTTCCATGAATCCGGGCTGCCGCTTTAGGTGTTCCGGCATGGATGGCGATATCACCCGGATTCTCAAGACCGCTACCGCTGAAGGCGGACTGCCGTCAGAGGATTTATTGCCATTGGTTTACGATGAATTGCGCAGTTTGGCGGCCTTGAGAATGAAGGGTGAAAATTCCGGTCACACATTGCAGGCCACCGCATTGGTGCATGAGGCGTGGTTGAGGATTTCCGGGAAAGGCGGGCGCATCTGGAACGACCGTGCACACTTTTTCCGCGTGGCCGCTCTCGAGATGCGCCGGATCCTGGTGGACAGCGCGAGGAAAAAATCCAGCCTCAAGCGCGGAGCGGACCAGCAACACGTCGATATCCACGACATCGACCTTGCCCAGACGGAGCCCAACGATCGTATTCTGCTCATCGATGAAATGCTGCGGCGGCTGGAGGAGGAGAATCCGGAGCGTGCCCGCATCGTCACACTCAAGTTTTTCGGCGGGCTCACCGACCGCGAAATCTCGGAAATGGAAGGGGTGAGCGTGAGAACGGTCAGCCGTTCCTGGACCTCGGCGCGAACCTATCTTTACGAAATGATGAGGAAGGAGCTGTGAACGATGAGTGATCCCACGCGCCTGCTCTTCACGCTTTTTGAATCGCTTTCCGGCATGGAGCGTCCCGGGGACCGTGCGGAATTTCTGGCTTATATTCGCCGCCAGGATCCCGCCATGGGAGATCGTCTCGAGCGGCTGTTGGCACTGGAAAACGAGTCCGGCGATTTTTTCGATATCGAAGTGGCTCCCGGTTCTTGCGGAAACGAACCGGTCGATGAACCCGCCGGGGAGGGAAACCCGACCGAGGGAGTCGGCACGAAGATCGGTCGCTACCGCTTGATAGATCGGCTCGGGGAAGGGGGATGCGGTGTGGTGTATCTCGCCGAGCAGCAGGAACCGGTGAAACGCCGGGTCGCCCTTAAAATCATCCGTCTGGGCATGGATACGGAAAACGTGATCGCACGTTTCGAAATGGAGCGCCAATCCCTCGCGATGATGGATCATCCTAACATCGCACGTGTTTACGACGTCGGTGCCACCCGCACGGGCCGGCCGTTTTTCGTCATGCAGCTCGTGGAGGGCCGGAAAATCACCGATTATTGCGATGAGAAGAATCTGGGCATTCCCCAGCGATTGAGGCTTTTCATCAAGATCTGCCAAGCCATCCAGCACGCCCACCAGAAAGGCGTGATTCACCGCGACATCAAACCTTCCAATATCCTGATTTCCGAAAACGACGGGGAAGCGGTGCCGAAGGTCATCGATTTCGGCATCGCCAAGGCCACGTTTTCGGGAATCGGAGAGGCGACGACCTTCACCTTGCACGGCCAGTTTTTGGGAACTCCCGCCTACATGAGTCCCGAGCAAGCGACAAGGCAGGGGCTGGACGTGGATACGCGCAGCGACATTTTCAGTCTCGGCTCGCTGCTTTACGAGTTGCTGACGGGGCGTCCTCCTTTCGATTCCCGGCGGCTTCTCAAGTCCGACCCGGAAGAAATCCGTCGTATCCTCCAGGAAGTGGAACCCCGCGAACCCTCGGCGGTCGTTTCCTCCATTCCCAGGGATGAACTCCGGAAAATCGCCGCTCAACGAGGCTGCGAACCTCATAAACTCGCGGCCACCTTTAAGGGGGATCTGGACCGCATCGTGATGAAGGCTCTCGAAAAAGACCGGAAGCGGCGCTACGGCACGGCGGATTCCTTCGCCGCGGATGTGAATCGTTACCTGAATTGCGAACCGGTTTCCGCCCGGCCATCCGGGCCGATGTATCGCTTCTCCAAGCTTGTGCGACGGAACAAGGTCCTCTGGGCGGCGGGAACCACCGTTTTCCTGTCCCTGCTGATCGGGTTCGGCGTGTCGCTCTGGATGTATTTCGATGCCCATCGTGCCCGGCAAGCCGCCGAACAGGCGCGGTTGAAGGAAATGGAATTGAACCGGGAGGCCCGGATTGGGGAAACCATCGCCCAGGCCGCGGTTTTACTGAAATATGGCAATATCGAGGAAGCGGACAAATTGCTGGCGAAAATCCCGCCCTTGGCGGTCCGGCCCACTCTGGAAAGCGCCGAAACATTTCGCACCGTCGGTGCCTGGCATGCCCGGGATGGGCGCTGGCAGGCAGCGGCGAAACGATACGTCGCCCTCGCTTACGCCATCACCAGTATCGACGAGACGGATTCCAATTTTGTCTCCGTGGATATCATGCCCGCTGCCGTGCTTCTTTGCGAGGCGGGGGATTTCGCCGGCTACGATGCCTTGCGTACCATGGCGATCCGGAGGTTCGGCAACACCTCCCATCCGGTGGTTGCCGAGCAAGTGCTCAAGGTGTGCCTGCTCCGGCCCGTAGACCCGGAGACGATGTTACGGATGCAGTCCTTGATCCGATACCTGGATGAAGGAACTCCGGGAGAGCGCACCAATGAAAGAGCATGGCGTTATTTTGCCCTCGCGATGGTGAAATGCCGGTCCGGTGAGCCAGCCAAGTGCCTCGATTGGCTCGATAAAATGCCCGCCACACCACTTCATCCTCCCCGGAATGCGATGGTATCCTGTGTCCGCGCCATGGCGTATCAGCGGCTGGACCGGCACGCGGAGGCCCGGGCGGAAATCGAATCCGTCCGGGAAGTCATCGGCTCTCGTTTTGCAGGAAAACCCGAGATTTTCGACAAGGGAGATGCGTGGATCAACTGGCTGATCGCCCGCCTTCTCCTTCGAGAGGCTGAGGCCGGAGAAAGGTGATACGGAGCACAGGGCATGCGGATCCTTTTGTCGGGTAGCCGTCCGCCGGTCTTTCACCAATGCCCCATGATCCCATCATGCTCGGTGCAGAAAATCGAGATTTCATGGCGTAATCCGGCAACGGATTACGCGTCTTGTAGTTGGCTGCTCATTTCTTGCCATCCCTGACTCTGTAAATGATTAAAATCTTATGAAACCCCGCTTATTATCTTTCGGTAATTTCGCCCGGTTCTCCAAGAATCTTGGAGCCGGTTTCGCTATTGCAACGCTTTCCGTATCAATTGTTTCCGCTCAAGACGGCACATGGGCCGCCGATGTCGCTGGCGATTGGGGGGTAGCCTCAAACTGGGTGGACAACGTTGTTCCTGGAGGTTCCGGCTCCACAGTGACGTTTTCGGGAAGTACTGCCCTCCGCACTATCACTCTCGATGCCAATTACACCGTCGGCACGCTAAATCTGGAGGGTGGGGAAGTCACTGCTTCCGGAAACCGCAACTGGAACCTTAACGGTGGAGGTCTGACGTTTGACAACGGTCTGAATGATGCGGCACTTAATATTTCCAACCGTGCCGTTCCAGGAATCGCTTCCCCGATCACGGTCTCGGGCAATGGCAACCTGACCATCAATAAAACCGGTGCCAGTAACGTAGTAATCAGCGGAGGAATCACTGGTGCCGGCACCATCACCACCAATGCAGCTTCCGGCACGGCGGTCAGTGTCACTGGTGCGACCAGTTATGCGGGAACCTGGGTTGCCGCATCCGGACAGTTGAATATGAACACCGCCTGGCAAGGTAGTGCCACGACGACGGTCACACTGGGTGTTACCGGAGACGCCACTGCGGCAGAGCTGCAGATCACAAGCAGCTCCTTGGCTGCGGCGAATACGATTACCGCCACTGCGGGTGGAACGCGGACTCTTCTTGCAAATGCAACCTCGGCAGGCACGGTCAACACGGGCAATATCGTTCTGGATGGCGATCTGACCGTAATCAGCTCCACCGGCACCGGCACTCGGGTATTGAATCTGGCAGCCGCCAGCGGTTCCACGATTACAGGCGCGGGCGGAATCATCGTAGGCACCGGGAACAATAACGTGAACCTTGTCGGAGCCGCCAGCAACACGGGTACGAACCAAGTCAGCGGAGCGAATTTCACCGTCAGCACCACGGGCTCTTTGAACGGTTCCTCCACAGTAGTTTCCGCTAGCAGAACTTTCACCCTTAACGGTGACTACACCTTCGACATTGGCGCGAACGGTGTGAACGATTCCATCACCGGCGCAGGTGCCGTCAACCTGAACGGTGACTTCATCTTCAACCTGTCTCTAGCGAACCTGACCGAAGGCAACATCTGGAACATCGTCGCCGTCGATACGCTGACTGAAAACTTCGGAGGTTCTTTCGCCGTGGCGAACGCGGGTGCGGTCAATGACAGCGGCGTCTGGACCTTCACCGATTCCGGAAATGTTTACGAGTTTTCCCAATCCACGGGTAACTTGACGCTGATTTCAGTTCCGGAACCATCCGTCGCTCTTCTGAGCGGTATAGCTCTCCTTGGACTCTTGCGCCGCCGCCGTGCAGTGTAAAGACTTCATGGGGTTTAACGAAACGAGGGAACCGGTCGGGGCAACCCGGCCGGTTCTTTAAGTGATCGCGTTGATAACGTTCTCCACTGGAACAAGGGGTAATCCCCAATCGAATATAACCGATTATTTGATATTTTTATCTATTAGATGATAAGTTGAAAGATCGAATGAGAGCCAATCCATCCCATCAAGCCTCAAAAAAATCTGAAAGAAACCGCAAGCCTGAAACGTAATATCGAGGTGTTTTTGATCGTTCGAAATATGCTGTCATCCGGAGAAACAACGGCTTATCCCGAGCATTTCACCTATCGAAAATACCTCCCGAAATCCATGAATATCCATTCCTATAAATCCATATTTCGAATCGTCGTCCTTCTTTTCTTCACATCCATTCTTGGGCGTGCCGCTTCCTTATCCCTCAAGGAGACGGCGGCCGGTCCATCCGATTTCCCGCTCGTCGTCAATCAACAGGCGGCGAAGATCCTGGTGGATAAAAACGACGCGGAGGTGGTGCGGATCGCCGGTGAAATGTTGGCCACCGATATCGAGCGGGTCAGCGGTGTGAAACCCGTCGTGGAGGAGGCCTCTGAAAAACCCAGTGGCCCGATCGTCATTCTCGGCACGCTTGGCAAGGACGCCCGGATTGCCGATCTGGTGAAACGCGACGAGCTTCAGGTGGACGGTCTTGAGCAGAAATGGGAGTCATTCCTGATTCAGATCGTGGAGAATCCTTTTCCCGGAGTTCCATCGGCGCTGGTCATCGTCGGCAGCGACCGCCGGGGTACCGCCTACGGTGCGGTCACGATTTCGGAAACTATCGGCGTTTCACCGTGGGTGTGGTGGGCGGATGCTTCTCCCATACCGCGCAAGACTCTGGTCCTGTCGGCGGGAAACTACATGGAAGGACCGCCTTCGGTGAAATATCGCGGGATTTTCCTCAATGACGAAGATTGGGGACTCCTGCCATGGGCGGCGAAAACCTTCGAGCCGGAGCACAAAAACATCGGCCCGAAAACCTACACCCGGATCTTCGAACTCCTGTTGCGTCTGAAGGCGAATTACCTGTGGCCGGCGATGCATGATCCCACGAGGGCCTTCAATTTTTTCCCGGAAAACAAGCTCATCGCGGATCGTTACGCCATTGTCATGGGATCGTCGCATTGCGAACAAATGCTCCGCAACAACGTGACCGAATGGCCGAAAAAAGAGAGAAATCTCTGGAATCCGGTGACGAACCTGCCTGCCATCGTGGAATACTGGGAGCAGCGGGTACAGGAGAACGGGAAATTCGAAAACACTTACACCGTCGGCATGCGCGGCATTCATGACACTGGAATGCCCGGCGGCGGCACCCTTTCGGAAAAACGCGAGCGTTTGGAAAACATCATCCAGATCCAGCGCGGATTGCTCTCGAAACATGTGAACCCGGATGCGTCGAAGGTGCCGCAGATTTTCTGTCCTTACAAGGAGGTGCTGGATGTCTATCAGGACGGAATGAAGCTGCCGGATGACATCACCCTCGTATGGCCTGACGATAATTACGGCTACATCCGCCAGCTTCCCGATGCCGTGGAGCGCGAACGTTCCGGCGGCTCCGGAATTTATTACCATCTTTCCTACCTCGGCCGCCCGCATCCGTATCTGTGGCTCGATTCGACATCTCCCGCCCTGATCTGGCATGAGATGTCCAAGGCCTACGAACTCGGAGCGCGGAAGCTGTGGGTGGTGAACGTGGGTGACATCAAGCCCATCGAGGCGGGCACCACGCTCTTCCTTCAGCTCGCCTGGAATATCGATCGCTATGGTCCGGATGCCCAGGCGGACTTCCTGCGAGATTTCTATTCCCGGCAGTTCGGCGAGGAATATGGCGCGGAAATCGCAAAACTGATGGACGGATATTTCCGGCTGTGCGCGATTCGCCGCCCGGACAACATGGGCTTCAATACGTGGGGGCGCGGACGCGAACCGGTGCGCGACAGCTACTGGTCCCATGATCCGGAAAATGACGAGGCACAACAAATACAGGACCGTTGGCTCGAGCTTGCCGGAAAAGCCACGGATATCGGTGCAAAGCTGCCACCTGCCTTCGATCACGCCTATTTCCAGTTGGTCGAATATCCGGTGTGCGCCGGAGCCGCTCTGGTCGAAAAAATTATCACGGCGGAAAAGGTGCGTGTGCTGGATGCGCAAGATCTGATCCCGCGTGCGGAGGCTGCCTTCAAGCGCGTCCTGGATCTGACAAAAGAATATAACAGTCTCAATGACGGCAAATGGCGAGGGATGATGGACTATCGTCCGATCAAGCTTTCCGTTTACCGGGAACCTTCCTTCACGAAACCCGCAGATGGCAAAGCCGGGCCGCAACAGGCTCCCGAGCCAAAGAACCGGATCACCGTGGATGTCACTGGATTCACCAAAACCGGGGAGCGGGATGGCACCGGCTGGAAGGTGATCGAAGGGCTGGGGCCTCGGGGTCGCGCCCTCACGGTATTGCCGCGAAAGGACAGGCCGACGTTGCGCGATCCGAAGCAGATCCGCGAGGGCGCGCCATATGTCGAATACCGCGTGGAAATGCCGCGGGAGGGAGAAGTGGAAGTGATGCTGGAAGCCCTGCCCACTCATGGCTTCACTCCGCGACATGAGGTGATCGCGGCGGTTTCCGTAAATGAGGGAGACCCGGTGCTCCTGCGTTTCAACAAAGGAAAGGACAATGAATACGATCCCACGTGGCAGGCGAACGTCCTGCGCAGCGCCATGGACGGGAAAATCAAAATGCAAATGCCCGCGGGCCACAGCACGTTGAAAGTGTGGGCGGCCGATCCCGCCCTGGTCTTGCAACACGTGACCTTAACGCCTATGGGGGATCTCTGACGATCACAGCGGTCGGCCTTTGCCGGAGCGTATTTCTTCCATACCCCAGTCATCAGAGATGAAAAAATTCCTAAGCGGAGCCGTCCTCGCCCTGACTTCCATTCATGTTTTCGGGGCACCGGCGGCTTCGCTTACCATCGGCGACAACGCGGTCGATCCACTGGGTTATCATGATCCGACTCCCGTGTTTTCATGGAAATTGCCGGTCGGAGTGAAGAAACAGACGGCGTATCGCCTGGAAGTGACGACGGATGGAAAGACACAGGACACGGGCTGGATTTCCTCGGATCGATCGGTCTTCGTTCCTTATTCCGGCGAGCCGTTCGTTTCTCGTCAACGTGGAGAGTGGCGGGTGAATTTCCGTGACGAGAACGGGGACGAAGGCGGATGGAGCGAGCGGGCGCGTTTTGAAATGAGCCTTCTCTCGAACGAAGACTGGAAGGCCCAGTGGATCCAGCCGAGCCAGCCGGACCCGAAAACGGGAGAAGCCGTGGCCACCGTGCGACGAGCGTTCCCGATTTCCAAAAGCATCGCTTCCGCCCGCCTTTACGTGACGGCGAGAGGTTTGTTCGAAGTGCATTTGAACGATCAGCGGATCGGAGACGATTACTTCGCGAATGGCTGGACGTCCTATCACAAGCGACTGGATACCCTGACCTACGACGTGACCGGCCAGCTCACTTCCGGTTCCAATCGGTTGCGGGTAGATCTCGGAAAAGGCTGGTATGCCGGGCGCATGGCATGGGGGAAAAACCGCAACGGCCAGTATGGCAAGAACGCCGAACTGCTCCTGCAACTGGAAATCTCCTACACGGACGGCTCCAAGGAGCAAATCCTCTCCGACGGTTCGTGGGAGGGAACGTTTTCCGGGCCGATCGTTTCCTCCAGCATCTACGACGGGGAAATCTACGATGCGCGTCGTAATCCCGTGGACTGGGCACCGGTGAAGGCGAATCCGGGCCTGGGCTCCGCCCGTCTGACGCCGAAACCGTTCGCCCCTGTGAGGGAAACCGAGACCCTGCCGACCATCGGGATCACCGAACCGGAGCCGGGGCGTTTCGTTTTCGATCTGGGACAGAACATCGCCGGTTGGCCGCGCCTGCGGATTCCGGTGGAAAAGGACGGCACCATCACCGTTCGCTTCGCCGAACTGCTCAATCAGGACGGGACGCTCTACACCGCGAACTATCGTAGCGCGAAATCCACGAATACCTACACCGCAGCCGAAAACGGCACCATCGATTGGCGCCCTCGTTTTACCTTCCACGGCTTCCGCTACGTCGAACTTTCCGGGCTTCCGAAAGGAGTGACTCCCCGGAAAGAATGGGTGACCGGGCTGGCGTTGCATTCCGACATGAAACCCATCGGAAAATTCACTTCCTCCAGCAAGTTGCTCAACCGGTTGC
This sequence comes from Luteolibacter sp., assembly GCA_047606285.1. GTDB lineage: Bacteria > Verrucomicrobiota > Verrucomicrobiia > Verrucomicrobiales > Akkermansiaceae > Luteolibacter. The sequence goes on from JASGEP010000017.1 coordinate 179,579, forward strand.
AAAACAACATCGTCTGGGGTCAGCGCTGCAATTTCCTGGATATCCCGACGGATTGCCCGCAACGCGACGAACGGCTGGGCTGGACGGGAGACGCCCAGGTTTTCTGCGCCACAGCCATGTTCAACTACGACTGCCTGGCGTTCTGGAAAAGCTGGCTCGGCTCCATGAGGGACGATCAGTCTGCGGATGGGGCGGTCGCCAACATCGTTCCGGCGGTCGTGCCGGGTGATGGAAACTCCGGCTGGATGGACGCGGGCACCATCATCCCGTGGGAAGTGTATATCCGCACCGGAGACACGGAGATACTGGCTGAAAACTACGGGATGATGGAAAAACTCGTTGGCTGGTATCGGTCCAAGGCACCCGACGGACTGATGCCGGAAGATACGAAGGGAGTGGGGGACTGGTTGCAGCCGTATGCGAAAACGATCAAGGGTGAGACGCCTTTTCCACTGCTCGCCACTGCCTTCTATGCCCGCAGCGCCGAGATTCTCGCGAACACGGCTTCGGTCTTGGGAAAAGAGGAGGATGCGAAACGTTACACCGAGGAGTCCAACCGGGTGAAGGCCGCGTTTTCCTCACATTATTTCGATGAAAACGGAAAACTGAGGAACGCCCCGGAGACGCAGACCGCTTATGTGCTGGCACTGGAATTCGGACTTGTCTCGGAGACGATGAATTCCTTGCTCACCGGGCATCTGGCCCGGCTCATCGAAGCGGCGGATGGTCACCTGCGGACCGGATTTCTCGGCACTCCTTACATCGTGCCGGTGCTCGACCGGAATCGGCAACAGGAGCTTTCCTACGATTTGCTGTTCAAGGAAACGTATCCGTCGTGGTTCTACTCGATCCATCAGGGCGCAACCACCATGTGGGAACGCTGGAACAGCTACAGTCACGACAAGGGATTCGGTGATGCGAAGATGAATTCCTTCAACCATTACGCCTACGGAGCCATCGGCCAGTGGATGTACGAGCGCGTGGCGGGGTTGGCTCCCGATCCTTCACAGCCCGGCTACAAGCATTTCTTCATCCGTCCGTTGACCGGCAAGCATCTCGATTTCGCCGAAGCACAGCTCGACACGCCATACGGGATCACCCGCAGCGCATGGAAAAAGGAGAACGGCAAGCTGGTGTTGGACGCCATCGTCCCGCCGAACACCACGGCCACCATCGAGCTGCCGGGAAATCATCCGCCGCAAACCGTTCCGGCGGGAGAACATCGTTTCGAAGTGGATGTGCCGAAGTGATCGGATGAGGGAAAACGAGATAATCCTTTGTGGTTTTTCTACCGAAATTTCACTTTTATAAAATAACGATCGTTTGATTGTCCGCTTAGAAGGGGGGCATCCGCCGTAATCTCTAGGATAATGTAGGATCACCGATACTTGTGGTGATCTCAGTTCCCATTTTGAAATTGCTTTCGAAAAACGGAGTCCTAAAGTCCACGTGACTCGTATTTTATCGGAAAATAACCCAATCATATATTTCCGATAATAAGCGAATCAATCAAACCCTATATCCATTATGCGTATCTCCGGCTTTCTTCGTTCTGGCCTTTTCTGTATCGTTTGGGCTCTTTCCTTGACGATGGTCCATGGTCAGCGCCAGATGGAAAAGCTGGGGCGCGGCATCGTGGTGCTTCGAAACAACAGCACGCAGACCTACATTGGCTGGCGTTTGCTGGGAAATGATCCCGAAGGCATTGCCTTCAACCTTTACCGCTCCACCAACGGCGGGGTGGCCACGAAGCTGAACGGCACACCGCTCGCCGCAACCACGGATTACACCGACAATTCGGCACCGACGGCGAATTCCTACACGTATTCGGTCAAGCCGGTCATCAACGGGGACGAAGTCGCAGACGTCTGGGCGCACACCGCCAGCGCTCCGGTGACCTTACCGGCGAATTCACCGGCACGACGGTATCTTCCCGTTCCATTGACGCCGACTCCGGATAGCGCCAGCTCAAGCAATTCCACCCATCGCTTCAAATTTGCTTGGGTGGGAGATCTGGATGGTGATGGAGAATATGATTTCGTGCTCGAACGCACGCCATTGTCGGGGAGCGGACCTCAATGGATTCAAGCCTACAAGCGGGACGGTACCTTGTTGTGGCAGGCGAACCTCGGGCCGAATAGCCAGAACCGGGACAATATCAACCCGGGATCGTCGGCGATCGCCGCCGGGCAGGCGGACAACGTGACGGTTTTCGATCTCGATGGTGACGGCAAAGCCGAAGTTTGCGTGCGCACCGCCAGAGGAGTGATTTTCAATTACGGTGAGGAGAATCAATCCACGATCACCGCTGCGAATGACGAGATACAATTCATTTCCATCATCGATGGATTGACCGGTGAGGAAAAAGCTCGTGCTCAAGTTCCTGTTCCTTCCGGTTGGAAAAATACAGGGCGGGTGACAGGGTTGATGGGGGCTCTTTATAGCGATGGTCTTCGCCCTTCCTTGTTCTTTTTCGCAAAAAACCGGAACTCCAGCGCCGATGGCGCGGGGTTCAACGACATGGCCGCGACCTGGGATTATCGCGACGGGGTAATCACCCAACGCTGGCACTGGGATGGCAGGGCGGAACCCCAGAAGTATGCCGTCGGGCATCAGGTGCGGTTCGCCGACGTGAACAATGACGGCAAGGACGAATACGTGGACATCGGCTTGATCCTCAAGGCTGACGGCTCCGGCCAGATCAACGGCGACAAGCTCACCGAAGTGACCCACGGCGACCGTTATCATGTGGCGGACATCGATCCTGATCGGCCGGGCTTGGAGACCTTCCTCATTCAGCAGGACAACAGCACGGGGCTGACGACCATGCTGCATACTTCCGATAGAAGCGCCCTGATAAGGAAATGGTATGCCGGCTCCGTCATCGATGTCGGACGTGGAACCATCGGCGCTTTCGTTCCCAACATGAGGGGACTTCAGATGTTTTCGACGGTGGGAGGGGTCTTCGACCACAAGGGAGATGAAATCTACACGACACGGCCGTGGCCGGTGGAAACCGTTTGGTGGGATGGAGATCTGACCCGGGAATTTATCAGGAACAACGGGCTGGCGGTTGATAAATTCAATGCCTCCAATCCTGCTAACGTCACCCGGGAGTTTACGATTTCCAGCGACACTCAGGCTCCTAACGGAAATGTTTACGACAACTCCGGTCGTCCTCAATTTTGGGGAGACATTCTCGGTGACTGGCGAGAGGAGATCGTCTGTGCCGCTGCCGATTATTCAGAGCTTCGCATCTACACCACGAACACTCCGGACATTCCCAAAACGTTCAACGGGGAGAATTTCCGCATCTACACCCTGATGCACGATCCCCAGTATCGCATTCAGACGACGACGAAGGGATATGTCCAATCCAGCTACCCGAGCTTTTATCTGGGCTACGAGATGCCTCCGCCACCGGTGCCTCCGATGGTCGATGCCAAACTGGTCTGGAAGGGCGGAACCGGCACGACGACGTGGAATGTGGGATCGACCGCGAGTTGGTTCAACAACGGTGTGGCCAGTACCTTTGCCAATGGTGACACGGTTCGCTTCGATCTCAGCGGTGACTCTTCGACGGCAGTCAATCTCGTCGGCACGCTTCAACCGGGAGCACTGACGGTTTACAGTCCCACCGACTACACCTTTACCGGCAGCGGCACGTTTTCCGGAAACATGACATTCCTGAAATCCGGCGCGGGATCGCTGGTGCTGCCCAATACACATACTTACACAGGGAAAACCACGATTCAGGACGGTGCGTTGGAGGTGAATGGAAACCTGCAGGGCAGCCCCGTCACGGTATGGGGTGGAACCTGGGGAGGAGCGATGGCGGCCGGTGAAACGGGTGGACGCTTAACAGGCACGGGTCAATTCGGGCAACCCGTCACCGTGAGGTATCGTGGTGCGATCGCTCCCGGCACGGGTTCGAATCCTGCCGGGATGCTGACTTTCAACGGTGGTTTGAGTTTCGAAGACGGAACGGCGATGGTTCTGGATCTGTCGGATGACCCGACGGGCATCATCAAGTCCAACGACCGTCTCGCGATCCAGGGCAATCTTTCGCTGGCCGGTTCGGTCAAGATCGTCGTCAAGGCTTTGGATGCCTCGTTGGCTGCCGGGGAATATACGCTCGCGACTTACACGGGCACATTGACCGGAGGTTTGGGGAACCTTTCTGTCGAGGTCCCGACCGGAACTCCCTACACGCTTTCCGCAGGTGGTGGTGCGATCAAGCTCACCGTTGCGGCGATGCGTGCTCCGGATGCACTCACCTGGAGGGGCTCCGGATCGACCTGGGACCTGCTGACCAGCCAGAACTGGCTGAGAAGCGGTACACCCGATGGCTTCGTAGCGGGAGATGAAGTGACTTTCGATGCCAGTGGTGCGTCGGCTTCCACGGTGACTTTGACGGGTGGTCTTCCCATTGGGAATATCACGGTAAATTCCGATACGGATTACACTTTCGAGGGTTCCGGCTATCTGGCGGGATCTGGTGGATTGACCAAATCCGGAGAGGGAACCCTGGTGCTTGGCAATAACAACACCTACACGGGACCGACCGTTATCAATGGTGGTGCGATTGAAGTTACAGCCTTGGGTGATGGCGGAAATCCCAGCGCGATTGGTGCTTCTTCGGGAGATACCAACAATTTCGTGCTGAATGGTGGCACGCTCCGTATCACGAATTCGCAAACCAGCACCAACCGGAATATTCTGTTGGGGGCGAATGGCGGCACTTTTGATATTCCCGCCGGCAGTTCCATCCAAAGCAGCGGCTTGATTTCTGGCAGTGGTGAATTGGTGAAAAAGGGTGAGGGCACTCTGTTGCTCATCGGGGAAAATACTCATACCGGGGGCACATTCCTCAACGGCGGCAGAATTTATCTGGGGGGTAAAATAGCCAATGAGAAAGCCTTGGGAACCGGCACGGTCACCATCGTCAACGGGAGGCTTACCATGGCGGATGTCCGCGACTATGCTCAGGCGGCCTGGAATATTCACATACCGACGGATTCCACAGCGCGCCTGGATGCGGATGGACGTTCCTCGCTTTTGGGCAATCTCACAGGAGGAGGAACGCTGGATTATTATTCGTATTACGTCCGCTCGGATCTTCGCGGAAACTGGTCCGCCTTCAGCGGCACCATCAATGCCATTGGTGGAGAATTCCGAATGGGACATACGGGCGGATACCCTAATGCGTCTCTGAATATCGCGGCCAATATATCCGCATATTATGCTGTAACGGTCAGCAGCAGCTTTACGTTTCCGATCGGTGAACTTGCCGGTGCCGCCGGATGCTCGCTGAGTGGCGGTCCATCATCGGGGAGAACCATTACTTATCAGATCGGCGGTAAAAATACGGATTCCACTTTTGCCGGTTCGATCAAAAACGGTTCAGGCACAGTGGCCTTGTCGAAAGTGGGAACGGGGACTTTAACCTTATCCGGATCAAGCACCTATGCCGGTGCGACCCATGTTTCGGCAGGTAATCTTGTACTGGCTGGTGGAGCTTTGACCAGCAATGTCACGGTTGCCGCAAATGCGGGTTTTGGTGGAAACGGTTCGGTTAGTGGAAATGTTTCCTTCGCCAACAATTCGATTTTCCTCTGCAATCCCGCCGATGGTCCTCTCGCCGTGACCGGCAACCTGACGTTCGGCAGTGGAGTCTCCATTCTACCTGATCCGGGAGCGGTGTTACGCGGAGGCACCTATACGCTTTACACCTACACCGGGACGTTAACGGGAACTCCCGACTTTACGTGGTCCCATCCATATTACAATGCCTCCTTCAATACATCGATCCCAGGCCAGGTGAGCATTACGCTCACGGCGATCACCCGGGATATCCTTTGGACCGGTGCGCAGAACGCGATTTGGAACGCCTCCGCCATCAACTGGGTTTCGGACGAAGGAGACACCGCTTTCGCCATCAACGACAGCGTCCGTTTTGATGACTCTTCGACGGTGAACTCCATCACCATTTCCGATCTCGTGGAACCCGTTTCGGTAACGGTGGATGCCACGAAAAACTACAGCCTGTCGGGCTCGGGAGCGATCGGAGGAGTGGCGAAGCTACTCAAAACCGGTTCCGGCAATCTTACGCTCAATCTCGTCAACAGCCACACCGGGGGCACCACCATTCGCGAGGGGAACGTCATTCTGGCCAACGATAATGCCAATGCTTCCGCTTTCGGCAGCGGTCCGATCATTCTGGAGGGTGGCACGGTGCGGATGAATGAAAACAGTAATACCAACAGTGCCACATGGCATATCGTCGTTCCCGACGAGGCGGAAGCCACGTTGCGCATGGATCAGCGGATCAATCTCCATGGTTCCCTTTCAGGCTCCGGAATTCTCAACCTCTACATTCCTTATATCCGAGCAACCTTTTTGGGTGACTATTCCGAATTTTCCGGTCAATTGCGGATTACGACCGATTCCGATGGCGGGGATTTCCGTTTGGCGAACACGCTTGGTTTGCCAGCAGCCGAGGTGGATCTCGGGACCAAAGTCGTCATTCGCTACCTGAGCGGTTCCTCTATTTCCACTCCCGTTCCGATCGGCAACCTCAGCGGTGAGGCAGGCTCCACCCTCTCCGGCCTGAATAACAATAACAACTCCGTTCCCTCGTCGACCCTGACCTGGGAAGTTGGGGGCGTGGGCAGTGACGCGACCTTCGCCGGGAACATCGCGAACGGAAGCAGCCCGAGCATCACCGCGATTCGCAAGGTGGGTGCCGGGGCATGGATTCTTGCCGGGACTTCCTCCTACACCGGAGGAACGGCGGTCACGGAAGGTTCGTTGCTGGTCACCGGCTCGCTGGGCACCACAGCCGTTGCCGTTTCTTCCGGAGCGACGATCGGTGGCAGCGGTTCCCTTGGCGGTAACCTCACCGTGGCTTCCGGGGCCAGCCTGGCTCTCGGCGTATCGCCCTCCGAAACCAAAGGACTTACCGTCGCGGGCACGACCACTCTGAGCGGGAACATCACCGTCGTACCTGCCATGCTCGGCGGCACGCTCACTCCCGGCACCTACCCCTTGCTGGCTTACTCCGGCACCTTGGGCGGTTCTCCGACGTTTTCGTGGAACGACACGACCGACTCCGGTTATGCCGCCACTTTCGACACCTCCACCACGGGGCTGGTGAAAATCACGCTGATCGCCCCGCCGGAAGCCCCGTCCGGGCTGACCGCCACGGGCGGGAATGCTTCGGTGGCCCTGAACTGGAACGCGGTGGCCAATGCCGCGAG